>JBDSKX010000156.1:0-14577 GCA_039916665.1 Chryseolinea sp.
GAGACGAGGAGGTTAAAATAAGTTTATCTTTTACATCCTTACCTTTATCATCCTTATCAGCAACACCTCGCCTGCATCAATGAGCTCCGCAGTAATTCTGCTGATTCACGATCTTCGGCGAGAACCATGGGCATGGGTGAGTAGTCAGCGATGATAACAGATGCCTTCCAGGCGCAATGACGTGGTGAATAATGTATTCAGAAGACTGCGCATGTATTGAGTTAATGCAAAGTTACTGCAATGTTCTTGGTATTTGTTGACGCGACAAAACACGGTATCAACATACGTTGGGTATGCCCTTGCGTTTTTTTTTAATTCTCCTTTTTCTTCTTTCTATAATAGTACTCCAACGCCTTTACATTACTTCCACAATCTTCCATACTGCACCACCTCCTTTTTCCATTCTTTGTAGTATCGAGAAAAAGCCATCCACAGTTAGGACATTGCTTCACTCGCTGCAGTTTGTCGGAGAGTAATAGCGCACGCGCCGACTTTACTATCGGCGCAGTTATCGACAAAAAGTTATCGCCAGAGAAGTTCCAGATTTCGGTGAAACTGTCTTTGGTCGGAGTTATTTCAATAAATGTTTTGTACGCGGAAATATGAACATTTAGTGCATCAAGGTCGGAGGATTTTACTTTCTGTCCTTTACTTATCGGTTGAAAAATGGCGTAGATGAGTGAACGGATCGATAACGCATCGATGAAAAACTCTTTTGCTTTTTTTCCCTTTGCGTGTGCAGCCTTTTCAAGACGGGTCATCTCAGATGGCTGAAGTATTCCCGATTTCTTCGCCCAATAGATAAGGTCTGCAATACCGGTAAGGTTATCGCGATCGGTGCCATCAACGCGGTCAGGTATTGTATTGACAAAATCCAGACATAGAATGCCACCATCCAACCTGATCTGATCAATTCTCGGATTTTTCGGCATGATCAAAGGTAAGATTTATTCGCAACTAAAGAATTTACACGATGAACTGTACCGTTTAAGTATACTTTACTGGTAAAAGTTTATATTACCGGTAAAAGGACTATAGATGGTAAAGTATGTTTTGGCGTCATTGATGCTATTTTTGTTGTTATTCGAATCGCGAGCCCAGGTATTGGCACCTTTTTGTCCTGACAGGGTCTTAGATCGACCAGTTATTGATGGCAAACTTTCGGAAACTGCATGGAGCGATGCCGAAGTCCTGAATAGCTTCCTTCAGTTTTATCCATTAATCGGCGGACGACCATCACAGCCAACTGAAGTCAGAATCCTCTATGACGACTTCGCGATTTATATTGGCATCGTCGGGCACGACTCGACTCCGGACGGAATCATTGCCACAGGGTTGGAACGCGATGTGTATTATAGCAGCGACGATCACATTTGCATCACGCTTGATACTTACAACGACAAACGACAAGCCATTCTCATTTCCTCAAATGTATTGGGGGCCCGTTTTGACGAAGAAGTATTTGATAACGGTAATGGATTCAATTCTGCATACAATACTTTCTGGAATGTGGTCACGCATCGCGATGAAGCAGGTTACTCTATGGAGTTTCAAATTCCATTTTCTTCGTTACGTTTTCAACAGGCCGACGAAGTTGTGATGGCCATCAAGGTATTGAGATATATTAAGCGCCAAAATGAATACGATGCTTTTCCGGCAACCGACCCAACTGTTGCCAACGCTGTATGGCGTGTTAACAATGCTCAGCCAATTGTATTTAAAAATCTCAGGACCAAACGCCCTCTGTACTTTATTCCGTATGCAAAGGCAAACTATCAGCAAAGTAAGTCGTGGAGTAGCGACCTGGGAAAGGTGGTCCGTGAATCAGAATTTATAAAGCGAAATCATTTTACCACGAATCGTATAGCCGATAAGTTCATCAGTAATATTGGGTTCGACGTCAAGTATGGGATCAGTAAGAACTTTACGCTTGATGCGACGGTAAATACAGACTTTGCCCAAGCTGAAACAGACAACAGGATATTCAACTTTACACGCTTTGCTATCAATCTCCCCGAGAAAAGGAATTTTTTCCTGGAGTCTAAGGATTATCTCGGATTTACAACGGGTTCAGGAGTGCTTCTTTTCAATTCTCGAACGATTGGTATTGAAAGAGGCAACGTTATTCCCATTATTGGTGGCGTTCGTGTTTCGGGAAAGTCTTATGGGCTGCAGCTTGGTTTTCTTGATCTGCAAACTTCCGGAATGCATGCGTTGAATATCGATCCACAACATTTCAGCGTGCTCCGACTACGTAAAGAAATCTGGGGCAACGGGAGCTACATCGGAGGAATCATTACCAACAGACTTTCAACTTCAGGTCACAGCGTGAATAATCAGGTGATCGGTTTCGATGCACTGAAGAGATTTAAGGATAATAGGTGGATTGCCAGCGTGAACTTGGGTGTGTCCAATGATAAACAGCGAAAATCAGACGTTGGAGGGAAGGTCATGGGCAATTTCAATCTGTTCAGAGTTGCTACGTTAGGGTACAATCATACATCCTGCATAGAGTATTCCGGGTCACACTTCAGGCCGCAAATCGGTTTTGCGCCCGACTCTGCTTATTTCTTGTTCAGTACTTCCAATGGCTACGTCAGGAAGTGGAAGAATTCGAAGTATATGTACTTGTTTTGGTTCACACAAACTTTAAATTATAAGTATCGAACTATAAACCGAACGCATGAATCTCTTTATGCGGAATTGGAACTGGGGTCGTCGAACAAAAGTGGTGCAACGATCTTGGTCACACCGTTGCTAGGTAGAGAATATCTCCCGTATGCCTGGAACTTTACAGACAACATTGTTATTCCTTCAGCATATTATTCATACACCGGCATAAGAGTTCGTTACGATAGCAGGCAAACTGGACGGTTGAATTATTCGGTGACGAGTCAGTACAATGGGTTTTATGACGGAAATCGGTTTAATATTCTTTTCAATGGTTATTATGCCATTAACAGAAACTTCAGAGTTAATTATAAATATGAATACAACTCTTTTCATTGGCCCAATACATTTTCAGGTTTGGAGCAACCAGCATTTGTGTCCAATCTCGTATCAGTTGGAATTGCGTACACTCAATCCATTCATTTTTCAATAAAGGGTTTATTGCAATACGACGATATATCGAAAACAATTGGCAGTAATTTCAGATTGAGATTCAATCCGAAGGAAGGGACGGATTTGTACGTCGTTTATAACCCAAGAGTCAACACGCAGTTTAATATAGAGGATCGCGATCGAGTACTTATGGTGGACCAGCAAACTATTATCATCAAATTCACTAAGGCCTTTGCGTTGTAAGGTAGTTGCCTGTGGTAGTCAGACTTGGTGAAGTCTTCCCAACGCCGTTATTTTTGCAAGGTGGTGATCGTCGTGTTCGGCAACAAAGATGAACAAGTCGAGGGTTCGCATCGGCGTTTTCAGTCGTGGATGAAGTGCGAAGCGGAAGATGTCGGCTTCACTTAAATCATTGAGTCTTTGCAACGTGGTTAGCCTTAATGACTCAAATTTTGACAGCAGATAGTCAGTGGTCCGACCGTTGTGGTTCGCTTGTGTAGTCTGGGTGTTGGTAAGATCTGCAGGGCGCAAAAAATCCGCGCCTTGCAAGATATCGTTCAATCTTGCTTGCCAAAGTGGCTCCAGGTCGGAGAGGTGTCCGAGGTGTTCAAGTATCGACCATTTGCCATGTGGCTGAAACGTCAGCTTGCTGACCTTAAATTTTTCCAGTTTTTGACGAAGGCGAATTGGCGTACCTTCAAGTCTTTCAATTACCGACGGCATGATGTTTTCCTTCTGTTGGAAGCTAAAATCTCTGTCGAACCAGTTTATTTGTCCCATATTAAACGATCTAAGGCATCTATTGCGTTGATAATGAACAAGTCCCGCTATCAATAGGTTGACGTCATATTAATTTGAACAGATTTTTGCCTGCTGATTTGTCAAGTTACCCTTTTTTGGAAAGTGTCCTTCATCGGGAAGTTGTGTCCCGGAATTTCTATATAGCGGACAAATCCGGCGTTGACCCGTCCTTTATGTCGATGAAATAAATTTTCTCGGCAAAATGTTGGGTTTGTTATTATCAAATTCATTTATTGAATCGTGAAGTAATATTGAACGTACCAACGTCACAGTGTTACACGAAATGTT
This sequence comes from Chryseolinea sp., assembly GCA_039916665.1. GTDB lineage: Bacteria > Bacteroidota > Bacteroidia > Cytophagales > Cyclobacteriaceae > Chryseolinea. The sequence continues at coordinate 4,153 of JBDSKX010000156.1, forward strand.
GCCAGAATACGGTTGGTCTATCCCGAGGACCTGCTGAACATGGTCATCCTTCGAGCCCCAAACAGCATAGTTTTGAAATCCAGTATGTGGAGTGTTTTCAGAGATCCAGGAATCTATATAGCCCTGGCTGCAGCAGTGGCAGTAATTGCTACTGCTTTTTATCAGTTTAATGAGAAGCAACGGGCACAAGAAGCTTCTGATTCGACGCGGACCGCGCTCGGGAAAGCGAATGACCGTATCGAAACGCTCACATTAACGCTCGATAAAGAACGGCGCGATGCAAATCGCGCGAAAGAGGAAGCTTTGCAAGCGACCAAAGAGGCGAGTTATGCCAACCGTCAGTTGTTAAGTCATACGACCGGAGGCAAAACGCGACCGATACTAACTGCCTTTAGCAACGAACCGAACTATAATATTCTCTATGTTATAATAGAGAACCCGAGCGAGTATCCCATCTACGACGTAAAAGTTGAATTAGCGCCAGCGCCTCATATGAGCAAGCTTGCTGGTGATGACCAACGATTCTTTACAGACAAAATGGTGGAGACGTTCCATCCCGGAACGCTGGTACCCAATCGAAAAACTCAAGTGGTAAAGCTCAAGATCGACAGTCCTATCGAAGCATTGTCTTATAACTACACCGTGATCTGGAGATATGGATACTACAAAGGGAAAATTCACAGCGTACGTAAAATTGATGAGAACGGTAGTCACTGGTATGCAATCGACTATTCGCCACATTCAGTTCAGTTGAACAACAACAATTAGAACTTCGATTTTCGGGATTAAGTGATTTTTTGGATTCATCTGAACTAGAATTTACCGGAGAAAATGAAAGCTTTTGAAAAATCAATAGAAGTCTGAAGGTGCTAAGTAGAGTCGTAATAGCTTTCGGCGACTCCTAACTCCTGGCGATTGAGGTTTGCTGTACACTCCCGTATTGCCCGCGGACTTCAATAGGATTTTCATCCGGTGAGTAATGTCCACTTGACTCAATGACTTGCGTGGTTAGGTTAGTTGTTCCTTTTTCAGTGAAACCTTCAATGTAGTCTTGTCGTCGAAGTCTTTGGATCCTCTCAAATATAGGCCCGGCAAATCAATTGTGGATAAATCGCTGTTATCCTTCTCGTCACGCGCCAACGAACGATACCAATCGAGACTCGCCTTTAATGACTTCGGCTTTTGATAAGCTTGTCTCTTCCTTTCGCGAGACTCAGGACAGGTCCTGCTTGACACTTGCAGCTATTTACTGATCACCAAATTTGCAAACTGCCCATCCAAACCTTCATTCCAAAGTGCAATCTGCCCCGTAGTCCGGCTGTTTAGTTTTTTCACTTTTAGGGAAGCCGTGGTTGAGTTATTCACATAGACAATGATTTCATCTTTTGTCACTTCGATCTTCGCGTGAAACCAGTCTGTTGCTGCTGGTGCCGGTGTTATTCCTTTTTCATAGACGCCGTTTTGTTCGTCCCTGAGTTTGCTCCAGTCATTATCGGGTAGCGCCATATATTGAACCGCATGAATTTTTCTTTCCGGATCTTCAGCGCGGAAATTAAATGGACGGAAATAAACAGCATCATAAATTGCGCTGTCTATACCATGAAATGCAAGGCCTATGAAACTTCGTTGAAAAACATTCTGACCACGCAAGTCCACCTCAATTGTTCCCGTCGAAAATTCTACGCCTTTGAGCCATGCAATGCCAGAAAGACCAATCACTTTTTTGCCACTCTCGTTATCATCAAAGGCGTAAGGCTGCGGAAGATTAAGTTTGAATTTTTTCTCTTCAAGGAGCTTTTGGACGTCATACGTCTGAGCATGAGAGGAGATAAATGATAAACAAAAAAGTGTGGTGGACATGATGCGTGATCTGAATTTCATAGATGTTGAATTTTAATTTTACGACTGTTAAGACGCAAATTTGAACTCGACAGTCCAGAAAAACACGGTCATTTCCGGGTCATATATCGCTCATTTCAGATCACACCGCGAAAGAGACCAGAATCAATTGTTATTACCTGCAGAAATAGAAGCCCATAACATCTCCGGCAACTGCTGCGGAGCAAAATTGACATCTACAAAAAGTTTGCTGGCGTGCATCTTCGCTGCAGTGACCACATTCTCGTGGAATATGTAAGCCAGTGTTTCTGCGTTGACAGGCTTTATGACTTCTCCCACCTGAGCCTTCTTAAAGAGCTCAATCAGTGCTTCAGTTGAAGCCGGGTGAGTCGATCCTGTTTTGTTTTTGTTGATGTTATCAAACTGCTCTATGAAAGCGATAACATTCGGATTCTTTGTGTAGTGTTCATACAAGGCATACCAGACATCAAAGAAGCGGCGCTTGTATGACGTCGATTTTTTTACGGCGTCTTCAATCGTCTTTGTGATCTGTGAAGTGACATGTTCGATGAGGTCTGTTACGAGACGCTCTCTGCTTTCAAAGATGAAAGGGATTGCGCCTTCGCTGATCCTTGCCATATAGGCAATTTCGGTGACGGACATTGCCTGGAATTTGCCGTCTTTTACAAGTCTTAGTGAGGCATCGTAAAGGGCATTGCGTTCCAGCGTTGCATTAATGGGATGAAGTGTTTTGTGTGCAGTCATAAAAATTTATTATTCAGGTATCGACAATGCGATACACATTAAAAAGTCAAAGTCTTGGTAAACACGGTTGTTCAACAATACAAAGGTAAAGTGTTCCGGCTAGCAATTGTAGTATAGTAACGACGTATTTGGTAGCTCACGGTTAAGCAACGATTGCGCTGAATAGTATTTAGAAATCGATTGAAAATAGCGCCAAGCCTCAAGTTACAAGCTAGGGCATCGGAACTACAACGTCTTGTCGCTTTAGTGCCTTGCAGTGCAGCTTCCTTCGATATACTTTCACGACAGGTTCCGCTTGTTGATTCTCTAATCGTTTCGCAACGACTTCACCGGATCCGACATCGACTTCCTGATCGCTTGCGTAACAGTTACCAGCAATGCAATAACGATGAGTACAACTCCAGGAATTAAATAGGTTGTTACTTTAAGCGAATCCATTCCACCACTTGTTCATCAAATATTGCGTTTTCCGGTCCGGTTTTTAAGACTTTGTTGTTCATCCGATAATGAAGAGGCTTGTGCGATGACGAACGAATTGCAAGCTGCCTATGTCCTCGGACCTCGAGTTGAGTTTCGTAACTTGTGCTCGTGTAGCCTGTGGCCGCAAGAGCGAACTTCAAGAACGGTAAGGCGATGTTCCGACGCAAAGCTTGAGGGATGACGCCTGAGGCTACCTCCTGCTATCGGTCTGAGGTTTCAACTCATACTCCTTTGGTGGTTCAGCACCCAGCAGATACTTTACAAAATAATCCCAGCGCCGCCGCATCATATAATACGTATCACGCCCATAGCCATGCCGTGCATTTGGTATCAATACGAGATCGAAGTCTTTATTGGCGCGTTCAAGTGCTTCAACAACGAGATAGGTGTTATAGGGTGGCACATTGTCATCCATGCCACCATGTGCCAGCATCAGCTTTCCTTTTAAGTTTTTGGCGAGGTATTGATTAGCCTGCGCTTGATAGTTTGAGTTGCCGTCGTCGTCTTTCTTTTGAAGTCCGATATAGCGTTCACCCCAATCATCTTCATAGTTACGGTTGTCGTGATTTCCTGATTCTGAAATTCCGACTTTAAAAAATTCAGGGTATCGAAACATCGCTGCCGCGGTTGCAAATCCACCGCCTGAATGCCCCCAGATGCCTACGCGATCGAGATCCATGTATGGGTATTTTTCAGTCAGTTGTTTTAATCCGGAGATTTGATCCTCTAACGTGTTGTCGCCCATATTTCCATAACACAAATCGTGAAATGATTTTGATCGGCCCGGGTTACAAGTACCATCAATCTGTACGACAACAAATCCGAGTTCAGTGAGCGCCTGACAATCGGCGCGCGAGGGATTAAATGATCTCGAGCCAACACTTCCGCCTTGCGGACCGGGATAGATATAAAGTATGACTGGATATTTCGCTGAAGCTGAAGTATTCGGTGGAGTAAAGATCAACCCGTAAAGATCCCATCGATTGTCGCGAGATTTGACAGTAACGGGTGTCGGTGGCCTCCAGCCTGTTTGTTCTAAGCGACTGATGTCACATTTCTCAAGTATTGAAATACTTTTTCCTTTCATGTCGCGTAGCGATACCGTTGGCGCCAAATTCGGTTTCGACCAGCTATCAATGAAATATTTTCCATCAGCTGAAAGTTGTATTTGATGATGACCGTCATCCGGCGTGAGAAGCTTAAGATTTTTACCCTTGAAATCAATGCTGTAAAAATGGCTGAAGTAAGGATCCCGGCCAGCTTCTTTTCCTTGTGCTTCAAAATAAATCGTCCGGCTTTGTTCATCGACCCTTAACATTCGCGTGATTACAAAGGAGCCCTTCGTGATTTGATTTTTCAACTTTCCTGCTTGATCATAGAGGTAAAGATGTCCCCAGTCATCACGCTCACTGTACCAAATGAATTCTTTTGATTTGGGAAGAAACCGCCAGTTGACGGCGCCTTGGCCTGACTCATATTGCGTGGGTACGGTTTCATCCATAACTTCTGTAACCTCGCCGGTGACCGCATCTGCTATTCTCAGACGCGCGGTCTTGTGATCTCGTGACGATGAAACAAATGCAAGTCTGGTGCCTCCTGGATTCCATTCATTGTCATCAAAACTTCCGGAGCAGCTAATGTCATCACAAAGCGTTCCACGTCTGGGATCAGCCGGGATATTTAGTCGTACAACGGTTACTTTTTCGATGTCAATGATGACCCGACTTATCTTGATGATCTCTTCGTCATCCGGCAGCGGATACTTCCATGCTTCGAGCTTTGGCTGTCCGACATTCGTTGTTACAAGATACATATCGTTCACGTGTCGCTGATCTTGTTGGAACGTGGCGATCTTTTTTGAATCAGGCGACCAAAGCAATATTGGACGATCACTGTGCGTCCAGCCTGCATTGTCTGTTGCATAACCAAAGTCCTTTATACCATCCGTTGTAAGTTGTGTTTCCTTTTTCGTGATGGAGTCGCGTACCCATAAATTCCATTCGCGGATAAAGGCAGTCTTATGTCCATCGGGTGAAACGGCCTTTTTCGGCCGGGGGGATGTCGCTTTCATTTGTACTTCAGGTGTGACACCAAGCGTTTTAAGATCTTTAGCGGATTTTCTTGATCCGTCTACCGGATTGATCAAGACATATTCAATGCCGTTCGAAATAAGAACGCTGTACCAGAATTTCCCATCCGACAGCCATTTAGCTTGAACAGTGGCGCGGTCTACAAATGGCGCAGTAGCGTAGCTTAACCTGCTTTCTGCCTTAGCATAATCCGATTTGGTTAATGCTCGTGGTAAGGCGGTGGTTTGTGCGTTGCTATGCTGCGGAAGACAGTTGAGAAGGATGAACGATAGGATTGTGAATGCTTTGCTCATACGTGTAGGAATGATGGTACTAAAAGTGGTATAAAGCATGAACAAATGTCAAGGAAAATCATAATAAACTACGTGCAACAATATTCTCTCATTTGGTTAGCAAGACTCTTGCCTACATTTATCTTCAGGTTGTGACTACAATCTGTATCATGGATATAAGTTACGTTTATTTTTCGTGGCGATTCAGAAGTGTCTCCAGGTGAAGAAAGTCAAATCGAAGAGATCACCAATCCAAATAAATTCAATAACTTGAGTTCATATTTTTTAACCCCCTCTAACAGATGAAGTATTCTTCTCTACTTTTTGTAGCGGTGATCGCTGTTACCTCCAGCTTTGCGCCAGCAGTTTCAATGGCCGTTAATTCTAATTCATCACAGATGCTCGTGAATGAATCTCAAAATGCTACGGTGTCCGAAAGGAAGAGCCCGCGCAAGCCAAAGAAGTTCAAGAAGAAATCTCATGCTTATAACAAGAAGCACAAGAGGAAGTAAAGCCTTTGAGTATTGCTGTGTAAGGCCACCCGAAAATATAAGAGCCATCAATTTCTGGATTGAAGGGCAATATTTGCTTGCTTAACCCTTATTAGAACTAATTCAATCTGATATTCATCACTAGGTCAGGGCATCCGCCTATAGCCATGTAATTGTCTGGAAAACTAAATCCACTTACCGATGAAAACGATACTTTCATTATTAGTTTTGTTTGTCGCCTTGGAAGTCAGGAGTCAGAACATAGGGGATTGTCAAAAAGTAGGTTATGCAGATACAGGGTACATCGTGCGCAATCTGCCAGAGATCAGTCAGATTGAAGCGGAACTAAAATCGATCGGAGGGCAATATGAGAAGCAATTGAATTCTAAGTACCAAGAGTACTCGGCGAAAGTAAATGGCTATCGGGAAAAATCGCTTTCGGAGGAAGAGCGGTCAAACAGTGAAGCTGAATTAATTAGGCTAAGACAGTCGATCGAGAAATTTGAGCATGATGCTGAATTGTCTTTTAGAAAACGGCAGTCGGAATTGATGGCGCCCATCTACCTCAAAGTGGGAAGGTCGATAAATGAAGTAGCGGCAGAGAACAAGTACAATGTGATCATTAATTCTGAGTCTGGAGATGGCGAAAAGATACTTTTGTTCTTTGACAACAAGTTTGATATATCGCCATTGGTGCTGAAGAAGCTTGGAGTGAATGTTAACGCAAATCGTCGACCGTAAATTGTTTTGGGTTAATAGCGGTTAGTTTTCTTCAAAAACTCAGACCTTCACGTTGATGACGTTCGAAACCAGGTTTCGTTAGTACGGAATTTGCAGCAATAAATTTTTCGCGCGTAGCCGGGAGGGCCACATTTACTAAGATTTGCCGCGTTGACTACTGTTACTCGAGGTCTATCTTAGGAACATCGTCCTTCACTTTCTCAACCTCTTTCTTCACGTCGGTCATAACGTCTTTGAACTCGCGGACGCCTTTTCCAAGGCCTTTCATAAATTCGGGAACTTTGTTAGCGCCGAAGAATACGAGTACAAAAACGCCAATAAGGAGGATTTCCTGGATGCCTACTCCGCTTAAGAACAAAAGTGTGGTTTTCATATCAAATACTGTTAATCTGTCGACAATTTATAAATTAAACGATTCGCTAACCAATAACTGGTGATAGTCGGCGAACACGCTGGTTGTTAGGATGCAAAAAGGTGACAAAGTCACTTTAAGGAAGGGGCAAAGGCCGACATTTTGCCAAATTACCGCCCGCAGTTAAAATTGCCCCGCTTCTAAAAAATGTGCTTTTGCGCGGAATTCTCCCTCAAAATTATTGGCTTTAGCCGCACATATCACAAAGTGGTTAGTGTTTTTCAGCGCCCCGGCGAAAGTGCATAATCCACACAACCTCCCGATGGTGAATTGCCGCGGAAACTTGTTGTCACTAAGTAGCTTATCTCATACCAATAGCACATGAATGCAGTGCTTGTGATAAGGGCCTTGTACTCATGCTAAATTTTCGAGTTGCCGAACCGTTCAAGTTGGTCATTTGATTGCAGCCTTCCAGGTTCATATTAAGACCTTTCGACAAATGATTTTTTTTTGACATCAAAAAATTTCGTTCTTTTTCCCTAATATGCTTAACAAAATATAAGCAAATTGGTAAAATTTATCATGGAGAATTTGAAGAACTCAAATTAACACTCGTTGCTGCGCTAAAAGATCACGCTTACGGAGCAGCTATTTCCGATGAGATCGAGACGAAACTCATGCGCGAAGTAACCCTTAGCGCTGTCCATGTAACACTCTACCGACTCGAAGACAAAGGTTTGATCAAATCAAGAACCGGTGGTGCAACCAGCGAAAGAGGGGGAAGAAGGAAGCGGATTTTTATAATTACTGTTTCAGGAATGGCCATGCTTAAAGCGATGGGAGAAAACCGTATTGATCTATGGAAGATGGTGCCTCAACTTAAATTTCATAAAGATGAATTCGCAAGAACCACGTTCATGGTTGCTTAGTTTCCTCAGACTAATATGCCCCGAACACCTATACGAAGAAATTCTTGGAGACCTTATTCAAAGGTATCGAAGAGACCTGATCGCATATGGAATCCGACGCGCCAAGATACGAATGACGGTTTCTGTGATTGGGTTTTGCCGGCCAGGTATCTTTATGAGAAATCAATTTTCTTTTCAACGGAATCAACTTTCCATGTTTCAAAACTTTTTCAAAATATCTTATCGGACACTGTTGAGAAACAAGGCATTTTCAATTATCAATATCTCCGGACTTGCTATTGGAATGTCCGCCTTCTTTCTGATTATTCATTACGTAAAATTTGAGCGCAGTTATGAAGATTTTAATAAACAGGCAAACCACGTGTATCGCCTGACGCTTGAAATTTACAAAGGGAGGGAGTACATCATGACGGACTGCGGAATGTATTCTCCAATGGGGGCAATTCTTAAATCGCGGTTACCCGAGATACAGGACGTTACGAGGATATGGCTGCATGGTAGTCAGGAAGTAAAGGTTGATAACAAGTCTTTCTACGAAGACAAGATCTATTTTGCCGAGCCTTCGATATTCAAAATTTTTGTATTTGATATGTTGGCAGGTGATCCAGCCTCTGCGTTGTCGAATCCATTCCAGGTTGTGCTCAGCGAATCTATGGCGAAGAAATATTTCGGAACGACTGACGTGATTAACAAATCAATTGAAATTAGAAAGAATACTTACAAGATAACCGGAGTCACCGCAGATTCGCCATTGAATACCCATTTAAAAGTTCAGTTCCTGTTGTCACATTCTACGCTATCGAAACGGAAAGATATGGACTACAAAGAAGACGAGTTCCAGGGAAATAGCGAGTTTGCTTATTTGCTCATGCACTCGGACACTGATCTGGCGGAGTTTAACAACAAGTTAAAAACAGTTTCCATAGAAATGAAGGATGATATTGGTGACGATAGAATGATCGCTGAATCAATGAAAGACATTCACTTATACTCAAACAAAGCTTATGAGCCGGAAGCCAATGGAGATTCACGTTCTGTCTATTTTCTTTTGATAGTGGCGGTGTTCGTGATCTTCATCGCATGGATCAACTATATAAACCTCTCGACCGCGAGAGCGATAGACCGCGCACGCGAAGTGGGCATCAGAAAAGTATTAGGCTCCGTAAAGACTCAATTAATTTGGCAGTTTCTTTCTGAATCATTGTTAGTTACTGCGATGGCAGCGGCCCTTTCGCTGGCTATTGTTTACATTGGCTTGCGGGCTTTCTCTAACCTTTCAGGTCGGGAATTACCTTCGAATATCTTTGGAGATCGCGATTTCTGGTATTTGTTTTTTGGGATTTTGATTTCCGGAGCAATAGTCTCAGGGTTGTACCCGGCATTCGTCCTGTCGTCTTTTAACCCGGTATCCGTACTGAAAGGAAAATTCAGATCGTCTTCTCACGGACAATGGTTGAGAAAGGGTTTAGTTGTTTTTCAATTTACCGCAACTGGTATATTGATTATCTGTGTAGTTACAGTCTACCTGCAAATGAACTTCTTACAGCACCAGGAACTGGGCATGAGTCTCGGGAAGATACTGGCATTGAAGGCGCCTACGATTGATTCAGATTCGATTTTCATGCGACGTGCAAGCGCGCTTAAACAAAGTCTGGGATTGATACCAGCGATAACGAATGTTTCACAATCCGGCGTATTACCCGGATTAAGTCAGGGTGATTTTTCTACCACTGGAAATGTTTACCGGCCCGGAGACGAAAAGCTTGATCGGGGTACGATTTACTTTATCAATCCATTCGACGAGAATTTTATATCGACTTATGGAATGCAGTTACTCTCCGGCCGAAACTTTGAAAGCGACACGCCCGAAGACCAGATCATCATTAATGAGAAGTCGATGCACACCTTAGGATTTAAAAATGCGGATGAAGCAGTCGGATCCAAGATCTTCGTTTACAATACTGAGGTCTTCATCATCGGTGTGCTCAAGAATTTTCATCAGCGATCTCCTAAAGAAGATCACATTCCCATGATTTACTGGTACGGGAAACACTGCGATTATTTTTCTCTCCAAGTAGATACCGGAGATATTCAATCAACAATTGCGACAATCAAAACCTTTTGGGCAAAGATTTACCCCGATAGTCCGTTCGATTATTTCTTTCTTGATCAAACTTACAATCAACAATACAAAGCGGACCAACAGTTTGGGAAAGTTATCGGTGTGTTCGCGCTTCTGACAATACTCATCGCAGCAATGTGTCTGTTCGGTCTCTCGTCATTTAATGTACTTCAACGCACGAAAGAGATCGGAATCAGAAAAGTTCTTGGTGGTTCGGTCACGCAAATTGTAAAGCTGCTTTGTCAGGATTATACGAAACTTGTGATTGGTGCAAGCATACTTGCTATTCCTTTTGCGCATTTGGCTATGCAAGAATGGTTATCGGGTTTTGTAGTGCGAATGCC
>JBDSKX010000157.1:0-39414 GCA_039916665.1 Chryseolinea sp.
GCGTTGGTAGTCATTACCTGGTTGGTCGCACCTGGTGCCATGTCTGCTGGCAAAATTGTGCCGTTGGCAATCTTAGCTGACGTAATTGTATTGGGTTGAATAATGGCGTTATTCAGATTGCCCTGAACTTCTCCTGTAATAAGAAGATTGTTCAAGTCAGCGCTGTTACCATTTTCTATTGAAAGTAGATTGGCGTTTAAAGTCAGCATTTGATCATCCGTGCCCGCGAGCGTTGACTTGTCGTCCCAAACTACTGTACCCGTTGCGTTGGTCGTGAGGATTTTGTCATTGCCCCCGGAGAGGATATTGGTTGGTGCTACTTCAGCTGCTCCAATTTTTGCACTGGTAACAGCACCATTCGCCAGGTCGACATTCGAAATCGTACCATCAAGAATTTTTAAAGAGTTCACCGCGCTGATCTGAATGACCTGTGCATTCAAAGGGCCGGTAACATCGCCGTTAGTATTCAGATTGTTAAGATCGACGCCAGTTGCTCCATCAATCCCAAGCGCATTGCCTGCGAGAGAGAGATTTTGATTATCATCTACAAGCGTAAGTTTGTTCACCCAATTCACTACACCTGAAGCATCAGTAGAAAGTATCTTGTCGTTACCGCCCGACGCAATATTGGTAGTAGCTACTTCGCCTACTCCGATTTTCCCGGTCGTTACCGCGCCATTTGCAAGGTCTAATGTTGTTATTGAACCATCGAGGATTTTCGCAGAGTTAACGGCGTCGCTCTGAATTTTGAGCACACTTAGCTGACCCGCTACATCACCTGTGGTTTCAATGGTACTGAGGTCGACGCCTGATCCGCCCGAAATACCTAAGTTATTGACGTTAAGGGATAAGTTTTGGTTGTCAGTGCCGGCAAAAGTTGATTTATTGTCCCAGCTTACAACGCCCGTGCTGGACGTCGTTAATACTTTGTCATTACCACCTGATGCCACGTTTGCAGTGGCTACTTCACCTGGTCCGATCTTAGCGCTCGTGATTGACGCATTCACAAGGTCAGCAGTTCCGACCGAGTTGTCCTGAATATCTGCGCCCGTAATCGAACCATCAATAATGTGCGATGAATTCACTGCATCGACGGCGATCTTGGCGCTTGAAACTGCACCATTAGACAATTGAAGCTGATTGGCTCCATTGACAGAGATCGTGGTGGCATCCGTATTTACAGACAGCGTAACATCACCACTCGTAGCACCGCCGCTTAATCCTGAGGTTGTGCCCGTAATTATTCCTGTGATGTCACCGATTGAAGATATGGTCGCCCAGCTTAATGTAGTCCCGTTGGTAGTCAGATACCTGCCGGTGTTGCCAGTTTGGGTGGGGATTTCTTTTAAAGTATTAAGATCGATCGTATTGCCGGAGGAGAGGGTAAGCTTCTGTGTTAGGGCGTCAAAGCTTAATGTCTGATTTGAGCTACCCCCAAAGCCTTTTACCCACACGCCACCGTTCCAGTAATAAAATGACTTGTCGGAAGTATCATAAACCATTAACCCATCGTCGTCGGGAGAATTCGGTTTGATGTCGATACGTTGTGTAGAGGTTAATTGAGGAAGCAGAAAACCTTGATCGCCGTTGGGAGGATTTATTACCAGTATAGCATTTGGTCGATTTATCAATGTTCCGATTACCACTGACTTCTTATCCTGTGCGCGTAGTGCTAGGCAGGAACAGAAAATAACTGATATAATAACTAGGATGGTTTTCACGGGCAAGGCAATTTGGATCAAATTAAACTCCAAAGTCAGGAGCATTGAAACAGGAACTGATAGCCCGCAATCTGAGTGGTTAAGAGGTCAGGAGACAGTACGAAGTAAAGTGTGACCGAACCGTTTTGGGAATTTTCAAGGCTAAAAATTCCCAATTTATATGGTGGATGCGTTGGATTGTCTCACTTGAAACTCCTCCACTAAAAAATTCAGACCGTGCTATAGCTTAAGTAAAAGTCTATCCATTCAGTATTGTTACCGTTCAATCCTTACGCGGGCGATGGCGTTCTCTTTGTTACCAAAGACCATTTCTCTGCAGTTAACACTTCCACACTGGCATCGGAATGGCTCCATGCTTTCATCAATAAAGGAAGCATAGTCGACCGTGAGTTCTTCGCCTTCGCGAATATCACGCATGGCGATCACGTTAAGACCATCATAAGCAGTGTTGGGCGTACAGCTATGGTTTTGAGGTGCCCAGTTTACAGGGTTCTCATCCCATAATATATAGACGTCGCGGCTGATTGGGTAAGCGTAGTGTTTGAAATCCAGTTTCTGACGATCGTTCCAGTTTTCATCCACAAATGATTTGGATACGATACGCTGAGAAAGACCTTCACCAGAAAAGATTACTTCGTTCTTTCGGATACGGTGGTTGGCAAATATTCCATAACCCGAAACCGGACTACCTTTAAGCGCATACTTTTTCTGTTTGGCCTTGTGTCGAGCAATGCCCTCGTTGATGATATGTTTCAGGAACCCAGCCTTCCCGGCGGGGTCATTGTTCAGAATATAATCTGCAGAACCCTCATATCCATTTTCGTAGAAGGCGGAACAGGTAAAATTGATTTCAAGGAAGTAAATGTCACCGTTCTTATCCATTCTGAAATCAAGTCTTGCGTAACCAACTCCTCCAAAAGCGACAAAAATCTGTTCGGAAGCTGCCTTTAGTTTACGCTCAATCTTATAAGCATGAACGGGAACATTGCAATCAGGATGAAGTTCGGATGTTTTAAGCGCGTAGGTCTTAAACTCGCGACCTTCAGGGAAGATGTATTCGACCGGCTTATATGACTTACAGGTCCTGCCATCTTTGCTGGCGGCGACCAGCACCGTGAATTCACGGCCGGCAATATATTCCTCAACGAGAATTTCTTCATACTGTTCGAGGATCGATCTCACCTTAACCTCGAGTTGTTCGGGGTTATAGACCAACGATCTTTCATCAATGCCAAGGCTATCGCCAGCTTTAGCAGGTTTTACAAACATCGGGAACCGAAGTCTGTCTATTACTTCCTCGATACCATATACTGAATCAAGCTCAACCGATGCAGGTGTTTTTACGCCGGCGCAGTAGGCTACATACTTCATCAATGGCTTTGGAGGATCGTATAAAAGTGCATTTGGCCCTGTATATGGCAGATTGAGAAGATCCATCGTCTGAATCACGTCAATGGATGGAACTTCCCATTCAAGATAGCCTTCACAAAGGTTGACAAAGATGTCATACCCTTTTTTGCTAAGGTCTTTTAGTTGCCTGTAAGTTGTAAGCTTGTTCAGGAACACATGATCGACTTGATCGTTGGGAAGCAGCTTGGTTAAATCTCTCGGTGGATCATAATGTTTATAATCCACATCGGTTGTTGAATAATCAGGCTGAAGTACGCAGATTTTCATTTATCGTTAAGCGTTATGTTTTGCCCCGTAACGCGTTAATCCATCTTCAAGAATTTCAATTATTAAATAAGTAAAAGATTTTTTTGCAAACCTCAAAATTGCGCCGATAGAAGTATAGTTCTCATCTTCGCTTAATCCGCATTGAGCATTGATCTCAAGCACATAGAAGTTGCCGCTTTCCTTATCCATTCTTATATCCAATCTGCCATAGCCCATACCGCCTACAGCATGAAACGCCTGTAAGCTTATTGCTTTTAGCATTGGCACCAATTGACTTTCTGCTTCTTTATAATCATACAGCGTTCCATTATCTTCGAATGGCGTTTCTGCATCATAGGTTTCCCACAATCTGTCGAATGAAAGGATTTGTTCCTTATCCGGCAGTGAGGAATGAAATACTCTTTCAACGGGAGGGTAAAAACGAATTGATTCGGGATATGAGGATGATCCAACGAGAAGCACAGTAAACTCCCGCCCGGCAATAAATCGTTCGACGAAGATGCCGCCAGTATCGAGTTTCCATCCGTGATATCCATTCTGCATATCATTAATGATATTGGCAAACTCAGACTCATTGCTGACGACGTTCTTAATAGACACCCCCATGCTACCTGCCGAGATAGCTGGCTTCACGATTAACACTTCACCAAGATCATTAAACAATTCTTGTATCGGAGGATTCTGATCAACGACTCGCCACGGCGCAGTCGGCACCTGATAGGCATCAAACGCCTCCTTCATGGGAATCTTGGAAGTTGTAATCAGATAGAAGAGATCATTGGAACCCGTATAAATAAGACCATACTTTTCAAGAGTATGGATTACAGATACTCCGGGGATACCGTTGATTTCATCTCCGTCACAGAGATTAATGACGATCGGTGTCTTTGAAGTTGGGTGATCATGGATCTTCTTTATAGACTCATCAATCGACAGCATTGTAATGTTCATCCACTGCCATTCGCATCCGATTTCGTCGAACACTTTGGTATACTCAGCAATGCTCTGGGTATAATCGTAGTAATATTGAAGATTGGGGTCGTCGGTTTCGAGATACGGCGCTATCACCCATACCAGATAATTATCTTTCTGGCTTCTGAAATCCACAGACTTCATAACACTTTTGGTGTGAGCGTTGGTAGTATCAGCGAATGACACGAGACTCATTTAAAAGAGGTCTAGCCTCTGGATGCGAGTTTTTTTGATATAAAATCAGTGAACCGGTAATTTTTTACCAATTCTGGCGTCAAATGTTTTGCGCCTTTGATCATTCCAATGCATGCTTTAGTACCACAGCCACATTTGAAGGCCTGGTCCATATCCCATTCTGTAGATGGATAGAAGAATGTGAGTTCCTCACCTTCCTCGATAGATCTCAAAGCTATCAACTTACCAGTGCTCGTATTAAAGAAGCAATTCGGAGTACAGCTGTGGTTGATGCATTCGAGATATTCTGGTAACAGTTCGATGTGTTCCGTGTCGCTCACCTGAACAGTCAGATAAGTTGGCGTGCTGAATACTTCTTTAGCAGAGAACTCAGCGATGATATCGGTTTCAGTAAACGATTTACGTGAGTAAAGAGAGCGATGATTCTGCTTGGCATCGATCCTGATCTCAGCGATCTCAGCTGATACAATGACAAATGCAATCGGGGCGGTCTTGCTGTTATAGCTCATATTTTAAAGTTGCGGGTGACGAGTGGGTAGGAGATGTGATTTCCGGAGATCTTCTTAAAGGAGCGATGACCCAAGCAACTCTTCATTCTTGCCTATTGTTAACTTAGAGGTTTTAACTTAAAGTGCTCCACTTCCAACATTGCGCTAAAGGATTAACAATACGATGTTATATTATTAACAATATAAAGTTACGCTATAACTTTCACTCTTTACAAATAATAGAAGCATTAATTAAGAAATCAAGTCAACTTTTTTTATGATGATGCTATTTGAGACCTAACGTAAGTGAAAACATCGATCAATGATGAATGATTGGTACATAGTTATTACATGAATAAGCCGTAAGCGTTGACGAACGACTTACATATCGTCGTGTTGTTTGTTATTTTTTCTAAGCGATGATTCAAGCCATGAAAATGTAACTGAACGCCAGCATGCGATAGTTTGATCTTTAATGTCGCGATGCAAACACGAAACACAAGCTTGAAGCTGTAAGATGTAATGGCTTGATTATTCATCCGTTATAAAATTGGTGTTTAGTCACCCATTGATGACTAGAACGGTTAGGATCCATTCGTTACCACCTCAACAAGGTTCCGACAAAGGCTACTTCTTCACCAATGATATCTTAAAAGGTATCTTCTGAATGGGCTTATCTTCATTAAAGACCTTTGCGGTAGCAATCTTATCTACGACATCAAGACCTTCTATCACCTCCCCGAAGGTTGTGTATTGATTGTCGAGTGTTATATATCCTCCTATGGACGTATAAGTATTTTTCTGCTCGGGAGTAAGGTAAAGTCCGAGATTATGGGTTTCGAAGTCGACATCCTCGCCCGTGTAGCCATGACCATGCACGATAAAAAACTCAGCAGCCGAGGATTCCTTATCCGGATTGTTCTCGTCAACCCTCGCCATAGATAAAGCCCCCTTCTTGTGTATATACTTGGCATTGAACTCTGACGGTATTCTATAATCAAGTTTCTTCATCAGATCGCCTCCCTGGATCATAAACTCATAGACAATCCGGTAAAAATCCGCGTCATCGTAATAGCCTTCTTTGATAAGTCTTACAAAGTTGGCGCGATGCATAGGCGTTTCGGGGTAAAGCTTAAGACGGATCTTCCCGTAGGATGTTTCAATTAGTACCTCATCCTCTGGATTCGCCTTCCCATATGCCGTTAATACGTCTTTCAGATTTTCTTTAGTGATTACAACGCTTTCCTTTTTTGTACAAGTGACAAGGAGGCTTATGATCAGGCAGGAGGCAACAATTGTTTTCATTCTTTGTCGATAGCTTTGATGATAACGCTAAAGATAATAAATGAGATGATGATGACCGACAATTCGGATTTATAAGGATTGACAGCATATTGAAGGGCAATAATGGAAGGGCCACGACTACCAGGTCGTGGCCCGGCAACGGCTATTGCGCCAACGTAAACTTTATTGGAATCACCATGCGAACCAAAACAGGAACACCGCTCTGCAATCCTGGCTTCCATCGCGACATTTTAGCCATCACCTTGATAGCTTCGTTCTCACAATCAATGTCAAAGCCTTTGACAATCTTAGGATCAATCACTGATCCGTCTTTGCCAATGATGAAGCTTACGAACACGGTTCCTTCATGGCCCATCCTTCTTGCTTTGGTAGGATACTTTATATTCTGGCTGATAAAGTGCACCATAGCTCTAAGACCACCAACATATTCGGGCATCACTTCAGATTGAGTCCAGATTTTTTCTTCAACCGGAAATGATGGGCCAATCTCTTCAGGAATCACTGTTGATACATCGACTGCATTCAGATCTCCAGTCTCAACTCCAAGTTTTTCACCAGGTATTACTTCTTCGTTTGGTAAGATGGTATTATCAACCACTTCCTCTACAACCGGTCTTGGGGGAAGCGCCGAGTTACCTCGTACTGGCTGCGTTGCATGGCTTGGCGGAATTATAGGAATTATAGTTGGAGGCTGAGTAGTTGTGGGGCCGGGGATTGTGGGCCTCATGATCACTGGTACTATTTCCTTAGGGACAATAGAAATGATGGTGAGTATCGCTACCACACCCACTGCCATCAATGCTCCTTTGTTAACATTATCTGGATACGTTCGTCGAATAACATAAGCACCATACTCATGATTTCTGTTTTCAAAGATCACATCGTCGAGTGACCTCTGGGAATCTTCATCTGTTTTCATAGCTGTGAAAGTTTAGGATTAAACATGTCTACAATCTTTTGCCAAAGACAAAGGGATACCGCTCCAATCCATTTATGGAAATGGCTGGCCTGTTACCTGCGTCGTCAGGCAATACGCTTCAGTAAAAGATTGTTTCCCAGATAATGTGGGTAGTTAGATTAAGTCACAGCCAGGATCGGAAAAAATCTTATCCCGCAGAGGCGCTTTTGGGTACAAACGGCAGGTTGGCCATCCGACGAATAACAAATGCCCAAACAGAGATAGCAACTGCCAGCACTATAAGTCGCTCGTTCATTTCACCGCCCAATTCACCGATGATATTGAACGAAAGATGTACGGCTGCAGCGATTAGAATAGAGTGAGTTCTGCCAGTGATGGTAAGAAGTGCCCCACTCCCCACAAACAGCGATGCAAAATGAATTAACTGACTTTGAATCGTTGACATGGGATTCAAAAAATTCAAGTGCCAGAGATACCAAAGCACAGCGATTATCAAAACACGCAATGGCAATGGAATTGGTGCAAGTGCCTGTTGAAGATATCCCCGCCAACCCAGCTCTTCCCCGACTGCATAAATGGCAAAGGTGATTCCGATCAGAAATCCGTTCCAGTGCGTGTTAAGTCCTGACACGTCATCACGTCCGACGACAGCAAGAACCAGAGGAATGATTGCAAGTCCGATGACGCTGTAAACTCTACTTGTACCGAAGAGCGAAACGTTTCTCGGAATGTCTGTCTTCATCACATATATCAATACAAAGTACCCCACAGCCGGGCCAAGTGCGCCGAGCACTCTATATAATAGAGTGAACCCCATCGGGAGCGGCACCGATTCCGATAAATCAACCCAGCCGAGTCTGAATGGTGCCGAGACAGCAACTGCGATTATATAATAGACTATAACTTCTTTCCAGTTAACGGAAGGCGTATTGGTTTCGGTGGCACTCATTCTTGAATGGTTAGTTGCCGAAGATAGGTAGAAGCTTCAAGCGGCCAGACACGCGTTGAAACTTTAATCCAGCGATTTCTTGATGCTAGCATTTGCAGCCGAGGGCTAAAACCAACCCATTCTATGTTGGCAAAACTTGATGGTCACACACTAGCTTGCCGCTGTTTCAGACGTAAATTACCTTACACTTCGTCGCAGTCCGATAGACCACAAATGTCCAATTTACGCCGAAAAAAAAATCAATCCACACCATGAGAAGTTTGATATTAAGAATGCAGGTTACGCTCGACGGTTTTATCGAAGGACCCGCCGCTGACATGAGTTGGCTGCAAACCAACGATCCTGAACAATGGGACGAACTCTTCGCTATGCTCGAACATACGGACTTGTTATTACTCGGTAGTGGGATGTTTAAGGACTATCGAGACTATTGGAAAATGAGTGCAACAAATCCAAAAGCAACAGAGAACGAAAAGCGATACGCGGAATTTGCTGAGAAGGCCCAACATATCGTTTTTTCAAAGACGATCAAAGATACGGGCTGGTCAAACACGGTAGTATTCGACGGCGATGTTGTTGCCGAGGCCACTCGTTTGAAAAAATTACCGGGCAAGGATATTCAAATTGTTGGCGGCGCCAAACTTGCAGCAACATTGATTGAAAGTGGTCTCGTCGATGAATATATACTGGAACTAAATCCGGTTGTCGTCGCCGGCGGAAAATCATTCTTTAATGTTTTAACGCAAAAGAAGAATCTGGAATTAAAACGCTGCGAACGATTAAAGTCGAATGTGGTCATGCTTCACTACGTCGATAATAATCGTAAGCGCTACTGAAGCTGATTATAGTAATGCGCCAGTTTTGCAAGATCAGTTTGATTTTTTGAAATTCTTTCTTTGCTGACGAACTTCTTAAGTTCTTCCTGATGATCGGGAAGAACTTCTATCATTTTCTTGACACTTGAAATGTCAGTAATCGGACCTCCATTTAATTTATATGCAAAGTCATCGGAAAGCTTTTCATATTTCGCATGATGACCATCACTCTCAAGGGCTTTGGGAGGTTGAGCAGGATGCAGCAGAACTTTCTTCTTTACAAGCACAGTGATCTTGCCGCTGTCCAGCAAAATATAAAAGCCTTTTCGCGTTTTGCCTTTTACGGTATAATCGTCGACCATAAAATTCTTATCAGAGATTGATACCTTTTTTACTTTCGACGAGGGATCAAGAATATAGGTGATATCTTTTTGTTTAAACTCAATATAGTCCTCACCGATGTTGTATCGCATCGGTATCGCCGTAAACACACCCTTAGTCGTCACAACATTTCCGGGTTGAAATTCATCGGATAGATAAGGAGTTCCATCTATCGGTTCCACATCACCAGACTTGATAGATTTCTTTGACTCCAAGATCAGCATTTGATCAGGAAGATTAAGCCCGGTTCCTGCTCCTGCACTATTTGCTGGTAAGGCTTGCGGGTAGGCAACCGTCGTCGAGAGTAATAAAAGCGAAATTATTTTTAGCATAACGTCATTGATTTGTGGTTCACTAAATTAGATATTATTACAACGTAAAGATTGGATATTGGTTTAAATTGGTCAATTGGATGAACGGAAATCCGGTGGTTAGCTTGACGTTAGTATATTCCGATCAAATTTGAATGTAACCTGAAACCACCCATTTTCGTTATTTTCGAAATTGAGCCTATCCTTATGAAAAAGATTGACATCCTTAATTACATCACAGATTTCAGAAAATCCCCCAACGAAATCAAAACACATAAACAGATCGTTGCCCATCTGGGTGTAGAAAATGAGCCAGCTTTGACCGCGATGTTGACCGAACTTAAAACGCTTCGGACAATCAAGGAAACGGACGTAAATGGGGAAAAAGCTTATCAGGTTGTTAGCAAGTAAACCTTCTATACAAAGTTACGTGCTAAAGGTGTAAGCTAAGGCGACGCGATGCGCATAACTTACACGAAGAGCGCGGTTATAACCACCGTGGCAACAAACGGTCATCTCACCTCGCTGTTATTCATCTCTGCAACCAAATGATGAAAAAGCTGAGACGCATCATGGAATCTGATCAACGGAGCCGATTGCCCTGACCAGAATGTAATGTATTCATCATGGCTACTCGAAATCGCTTTTGATCGCAGGGTACTCAGGAATTTGCTTTGCATTGGATAAGGCGCCATCAAGTGTTCTTTATCCTTTAAGGCGGAGGTCAATTTGCTTCTAATACCACGCGCAAGTCTTCCAGAGAATATCTTGGTTAATGTGGTGTATCGGGATTCGTTAGAGAAAAGTTGTGAACGATGCGCAGGTGTTGCGTTCGATTGATCAGTGGCCAGAAACGCCGTGCCTATTTGAACTGCATCAGCACCCAAGGCCAGTGCAGCCTTTATTCCTCTGACGTCGCTCACCCCACCAGCTGCAATGACGGGAATACTAACATTGTCGGCTACTTGAGGTACCAATGAAAATGTTCCAGTCAAAGAATCTTCCGCAGGTCTTAGGAATGATACTCGATGACCACCGGCTTCCAGGCCTGTGGCTACAACGGCATCGACACCCGCGTCTTCAAGGGCTATCGCTTCGTCAGGTGTTGTCGCGGCACCGATAGTTTTTATCCGATTGCGTCGACATGCCTCAAGAATTTTTTGTGAAGGAATTCCAAAAACAAAACTGAACACAGGTGGCTTGGCGTCGAGCATAGCCAGCACTTGATCTTCATATTTTGGACCAAGGTCAGCCGGCATTTCGGGGGGCGCAATTCCGAACTCATCAAAATATGGCTTGAACAAGCTAATTAATTCTTCATACTCTTTTGATGAATACGTGAGTAAACGGCTATCCCGATCATTGACCCACAAATTGATAGCATAAGGTTTGTTTGTAAGTTTTCTAATCTCCTGATTAGTTTCGAGAATTTGTTCCGGGGTTAATGGCTGTGCGCCAAATGAGCCCATTCCTCCAAGATTCGAAACAGTTGAGGCTAGTGTAATCGAAGAAAGGCCTCCTCCGAAAGGACCTTGAACAATTGGATACTTGATCCTCAATAACTCTGTAAACGGTGTTTTATTCCACATGGACGTGAGGGTTAAAATTTCTTGTCTGGAGAACGGCATCTGGTGACAAATAATTCTGCCGCCAGGTCGTTTTGAGCTTTTGATTTAAAAAATGCTACATTAATACTCGAATTCATCAATATGAAAAATATGCCAACATTTAAAACTCGCCGCCATCAAAAACTTTTGGTTGTGCTTTCAATAATCACGCTGCTGTTCATTAGCACTTCTACTCGCGCAGGAGTACTTGAAGGTTCGCCATTTGAAGGCAGATGGGACATGGTCATTGAAAAGGATGGCCAGAAGTTACCCTCGTGGCTTGAAATAGAACACTCGGGAACAAGTACGCTCGTCGGCAGTTTTGTCTATGCGTTCGGAAGCGCCAGACCAATTTCTGTTGTTAATGTCGTCGATGGGAAATTCAACTTCTCAATACCTCCCCAATGGGAAAAAGGTACGCGTAACATGGACTTTGAAGGTGAACTCTCAGGAAGCGAATTAAAAGGCACGATGGTTTTTGTTGATGGCGTAACATACAACTGGACGGCTGTACGCGCTCCGCTACTTAAAAGAAGCAATGCGCCAATATGGGGTACTCCCATTAAATTATTTAACGGCAAGGATCTGAAAGGCTGGCATGCAGTTGGCGAAAATCAATGGACCGTTGAAAATGGTGTACTCAGGAGCTTGAAGTCTGGTGTTAATCTTGTGAGCGATCAGACTTTCACCGATTTCAAACTTCATATCGAATTTAAATATGAAAAGGGGAGCAACAGCGGCGTATATCTGAGGGGGCGGTATGAAGTTCAGATCGAAGATTCAAAGGGAAGGGAACCATGGAAGGGATACCTTGGCGCAGTATATGGGTTCCTCACACCGAACGAAATGGTAGCTAAAGATGCCGGCGTATGGCAGACTTATGATATTACATTGGTGGGCAGAATGGTGACTGTCGTTGCAAACGGTAAGACCATTATTAATAACCAGGAAATACCAGGCATCACAGGCGGTGCGCTTGATAGCAAAGAAGGAGAACCAGGTCCTTTGCTATTCCAGGGTGATCATGGCCCTATCGATTTCAGAAACATCACGATTACGCCTGCAAAATAGGTGATGACAAGATTGATAATAAAACATTCTGTTTCTGACCCTTCTTCATTTTGGCGAATTTTATCCTTGGTTTGTATGTTTCGACGTACGTCGTTGTTACTTAACCCAATACCAACATGTGGAAGTCAGATTCGTGGAAATTGATTTGTTTGCTGCTATGCTTCTCAATTTCTGATGTAAGTTCACAGAGTAAGGAGAAATTGTCGCCACAAGAATTTCACGATGCGATCACTTCGTCGCCTGGCGTCGTGTTACTGGATGTTCGTACACCTAAAGAGTTTGGAGATGGATATATCGCCAATGCTATGAATATCGATTACAATGCTCCTGATTTTAAAGAAAAGCTGAAGACGCTAGATAAGAATGTACCCTACTATGTCTATTGTCTTTCGGGTGGCCGTAGTAATTCGGCAGTCAAGTTCATGCGCTCTAAGGGCTTTAAACACGCCTATGAATTGGACGGCGGTATTTTAAAGTGGACCTACCCCCTTACAGGTACAGAGAAAAGCGAGGCGACTGATGATGAGATCTCAAACAAAGAATACGATGGCATTACTAACGCCGAGGAAATTGTCGTAATTGATTTCTATGCTCCCTGGTGCGGCCCATGTAAAAAGATGAAGCCGATGCTCGAAGCGCTTGCTACCGAATATAGAGGAAAGGCCAATATCGTGAGGATCAACATCGATGACAACAAGCGGCTTATTAAATCGCTTGGGATCTCAGAAATTCCGGTGGTAAAAATATATAAGGACGGGAATGAAACCTGGAGCCGCGTTGGCTTGACCGAGCGCAGCGCTATTGTCGACCAACTCAAAGCGCAGTAATTTGATCCATTTCGAAGAATCAAAAAAAATCCCGGTGCTCGATAGTGGTTGCTGGTAAGCAGCCTGTCTCTCGTCAAAAGACAAAGCCTAAATTGACTGTATTTTATTATCCGGGATGAGCAATCTACCGCGGCAAGACGTCTTACAATCAATCCGCGAAGGAAATTCAGCGGCTTTTCAACAGCTATTTGATGGTTGTTATGAAGGGCTTTGTCGTTACGCGTTCACTTTGTTAAGAGATGCCGATGAAGCTGAAGATACCGTGCAGTCGATGTTCCTCAAGCTTTGGGAAAAGAGAGAAACCCTGGATATCCTGTCGGATATCCAGGCATATATTTACCGCTCTGTTTACAATCAATGTTTGAATCAGATTGAGCACCGGCTTGTCGTAAAAAAACATAGCGAGCATTTAGCCCACGTGATATCACATTCAACACAACCTGACACTTTTCCGGAAGAACTGGAAACAAAAATCAAAAGTATTATTGAATCATTGCCCACGCAATGCCGGACCATTTTTATGATGAGCCGTTACGACGGATTAAAATACCCTGAGATCGCCAGCAAACTTAATATCTCTGTGAACACCATTCAGAATCAGGTTTGCAAAGCGCTTAAAATATTGCGAGAAGAACTGAGAGATATTACTGTTTGAAACCACACAGAGCATGGAACACGAAAAGAAAATCGATATCACGGACGAACTGATGACCCGTTACATCACCGGCGACGCCAGTCCGGATGAAGCACTTGCACTTTCGAATTGGTTGTCGGACGAGGAGAACCGAAGACAATTTAATCAGCTGGAGAAAGCATGGCTGCAGGCACTGCCGGCAAGCAAACCTGCTTTCAATAAATCCGATGCATGGGGTATTCTATCAAAAGGGATAAACCATGGTTCTTCTGAAGGCAAAATAAGACCCCTTACAAACCCAAACATTGGACTATTTCTTAAGATCGCTGCATCATTTCTACTGGTCGGTCTCACTGCATGGTTTGTCTATATCATAACTAACGAGACAGCTATACGCAATTTGACGGTCGCCACTACAATGGAATCGAAAACGCATACTTTTTCTGATCAATCGTTCATGACGTTGTATCGCAACAGCGTGGTCGATTACCCCGAGAGTTTTTCGGAGCAGACCAGAGAAATTAACCTTACCCGTGGTGAGGCGTTTTTTAAGATATCGCATGATATCCGGAAGCCGTTTATCGTCCACACTCCGAATGGCGTAGTAAAAGTGGTGGGGACAGAATTTGATGTTGCTATTGAAAATTCGAATACAGAAGTAAGTGTTAAGGAGGGTAAAGTGATCGTGTATACCGCCGCCGATACTGTAATGTTGACAGCCGGCCTTTCGGCGGTCGTTAGCTCAGGAAAAACTGAAATCATGGTAAAAAGCGTTGCAAACGTCAATGTTTGGGGTTATGCTACCAGAAAACTGGTCTTTAATAATACGCCGCTCCGCGACGCAATCGCGAGCATTGAAAAAGCCTACCCTAATGCGATTAGCCTGTCCAATAAAAATATTGAGAAATGCAACGTCACCGCCACGTTCGATAATGAACCTGTAGATAAAATCGTAAATTTGGTAGCCGACATATTGAATCTTACGGTTACGAAGAATGGTAAGACATTTACACTGGAAGGTGAGGGCTGTCCGTAGATTATTTTCGATGGCAGGGCTGCTGCATATTTTTTCTTTTGTGTATTCCCAGTCTGCAGGGAATACGAAGATAAACTGTTCATTCTCATCAACTCCTTTAGAAACCGCAATCACATTTCTCTCGAATCAGTCAGGAATTAATTTCGTCTACAGCAGCAATAAAATCGATGTCGCAAAAAGAGTATCGCTATCTGTCAGGGATAAGACGCTCACAGAAGTGTTGGGCCTAATCGGCAAACAGGTAGATATGGTTTTCAGAATTGAAGGTCATCATGTGACGATCAAAGGGGACGAGACCTTGAATTCCCACTCTGCCATATCGCTGGCCAGCAGGAAAATCAACGTCAGTGACGTTCCTCAGAGTTTACCCGCTGCTTCAGAATCATTGATCAAATATTACGCTGCACAGGTGCCGCCCACTTCAACTTTATTGAGCCGCCAATCAAACCTTAAAAGAGAATTTGAGCGTCTTCAACCCTACTTTGACAGTATATTTTTGAAAAGGGTATCGGCCCATTATATCAGGAAAATAACCTCGCAAAGCGTACATTCCGGATTGTTTATTTCGGCTGGAGCGACGATTAATGATTTCTCCACCGGTCTCGAACTCCAGGCCGGAATAAGACAAATTTATGTCGTTTTTGCTCCTGGGTGGCTCAAAAACGGTGACTATCACGCGGCTTACGGATTGGGCAGCTCGTTCTATCTGACTCACAACTTTTCTTTTAACCCTGTTTATCTTTTTGGTACCATCAGCGGATCTGAAAGCTATTTCCGGATTAACAAATATTCTTACCCTTCTCAGATTTTGATTCAGCACAACGTTCGGCATCATCAATTAAAGTTGATGCTTCAGTACGCTATAACTCCCAACGTTCTTGTAAAATTGGGTCCAACACTAAACCAGACGTCAACGACCTACGAGTACCACGAAATGCCGATCATAATCACTCAACTGGTTCGTGGAGATCCCTATAGTCACGATGTTAAATTTCACTATGAAAATACCACAGGAACCTCCACCGCTACAGGCAAGGCTCCGATTTATGAAGACTTCCATATGAGCGACTTCCGCATCGGCTGGGAAGCCAGCATTTCCTTTAAACTTAATTTTTTTCCACGCAAGATAGTGGCAGCCTCTCATTAGCCTGTCTTTAGGGTGCATTCAGGATATCCTGGTGCTTCATCTAAAACAAGTAGCTATGTCAATCAAGATTAAGGAAGCCATTTCTATTCTAGTGTTGCTGGGTATCGTAGCTGTCATGCAGTATTGTGCAATTCAGGTTTGTCCGGTATAAGATACTGGTAGGGGAACAACGATTAGTGCACCGATGGCATCACGATAATAAAATGCGAGCGTCCCGCTACGACCATTATAAATTATTGTTTATGAATTAGGACGCTGAGTTTCAATTTTATGATATCCGCAGCCTAGGCCATAAACCCAAACTATTGAATGGTACATTGACAGGCACGCGGCGTCCAGTCTTTGATTGTTGAGTCTGCAACTTTCTTGGTATAGCTTTGCCCACCTTACACCTATCAATGGGGCATACACTGCCCCCCAAGACGATGGGATACGCGCGCATCAACGTCTCGCTCGGTATTTGCATTCTCCTTCATATACAACTCAGCTCGATCGCATCCAAGGAACTGGCCGATTTACCGCTATCCAGCTCACATATGGGTTAATGCCCGTCTGGCTTTCCTCCAATACTTGATTAAGCACTGCGGCACAAAAAAATATTCCATAAAAGAACGCACTATCACTGACAACGCGTCGTCGTCCAGCATTCAATCCTCTGCATCAATTCGCCCTTCCCTTTAATCTTGGTTCTGAGAATGGCGCTGTATCACTATCCCCAAGGATACCCCTACCCTGTTAACCCTTTATGCCCATCTCTTGTTACAAAGATAGTCCCACGGCAAAGCGATAACAATTTCCTGCCATTCGGAATTCCTGATATTAGCTTCTCGCACATTCGCTTATTACCTTGGTTACTGTATCAAGCCAACTCGACTATGAAGAAAATATTAATCATGAGTTTTGTGCTCATGAACTCTCTTGCTTATTCCCAATCAAAACAATTTGTATTATTTGACGTCAAATTCACTTACACGAAAAATGACGCCGACAATTCAACCCCAAGCAAATCACACTACTATGTGACAGGTGATAGGATTAACGCCAACCGACCAACAAACTGGACTTCACCGGTAGACTATCGCAACGGTACAGTTCATATCCGCCTTGAAGTTCTGGACAAAGCCCCAGGTGACGAGCCCACAACGTGGACACTATGCTACATCCCCAACAAAGGCCAGGGTAATGGGTATGGATGCACAACGACTGGGCTATACACTAAAACAGGTGTTTATGAAAGTGATGTTCCGATGACGTCATTTTGGGAGAATGAATCGATTATCTGGTCTGACGGAATTAAACAAATGGATCTGGTGATAAAAGATAACAGTGGCGGTCAAGGACATGCTCATAAACGCACCGACTATGAGAAATTCTTTCCGACGACAGTGAGAATTACGATGGTTCAGGTGGAGGCTGGTGGAAAGTATGATCCGGGTAGTTTGAAGTGATTTGGTAAATGAAAGCTTTACTGTTAATAATAACATTCATCACTTGTATCAGTTGCCAAAGAACGGTTGACTCAAGCGTTGCGCCTGATCCTGCGACGGTGGATTCCGTCATAAAAGAATTCGAAAATGAACTTCAGAATGACGTAGACAAAGACAGCGTTGGCGGTAGCATTTCCGCATCAATTGTAAGCGGAGATAAAATCATATGGTCGCAGGCCTTGGGCTACTCCGACAAGACGAATAAAATACTAGCTGATACTTCAACAATCTATAGAGCGGGTTCGATTTCGAAATCATTCACAGCATTTCTAATGATGAAATTGGTAGATGAGGGGTTAATCAAATTGGAGGATCCGGTAGAACGATATTTGCCAGAGGTTAAAAATCTGAAAGGTTATTCAACCTCAACAAGAATTACCTTCTCGCAGCTTGCTAGTCATACGTCAGGCTTGAGCCGTGAACCCGCATTAGAGAACGCCAACGTGGGGCACATTAGTGACTGGGAACACAAGTTGCTTGCGTCGATACCGACAACCGGTTTTGACAGCAGTCCTGGTACAAAATATATTTATTCAAATATCGGATTTGGAATTCTTGGTTTGGCGCTATCGCGAGCTGCAAACAAACCCTTCATTCAGCTTATGCAAGAAAAGATTTTTAATCCGCTAAAAATGAATCGGAGCTTTTACGTAGTACCTGAAAAGTTTAGAGAGAATCTTGCAGTCGGAATGGAAGGCGGTGCCTCTGAAGTGATCGACACGAACTCTCCTTTGGAAGAACACAAAGGACGTGGATATAAGGTGCCAAATGGCGGCGTCTATTCAACCCCAAACGACCTGGCTAAATTTATGATTGATAACTTAGAGCCTTCGCATATTCTGAGTAAAGAGAGTTTGAATACCATGCAAACAGAAAAGGGGCCAGAGCAGAATAGATACGGGTTTGGCTTTATGGTCTTCCATAATAACGAAGTCAGTGTTGTTGGTCACAATGGAGAGGTGCTTGGTTATACTGCGCAGTTTGCATTTGAACCCAAGAGCAAATTTGGGGTGATTCTGATGCGGAATTATACTTCGGGCAACACGGATTTAGACAAAGTGTCCTTTATCTTACTGAGCAAACTAAACCATTTGAATAAAGAATGATCATCGAAATAGAGGAATGCTGGGTCAGAACTATTCGTACTTCAACGTCTTTGCCGGATTTATTCGCGCAGCTTTTAAGGTTTGGAAACTCACAGAAATAAATGCAATGATAATTACACCGGAACCGGCAGCAATCAGAAACATTGGACTCATGCTTATCCGGTACGGAAAGCCTGTTAACCAATAATCCATGACGAGCCATGACAACGGCCAGGCTATCAGGTTTGCGATTAGTACCAGCGTGATGAATCCTTTGGACAATAACAGCACGACGCCTTCGGCGCTTGAACCCAAAACTTTGCGAATGCCTATTTCTTTGGTGCGCTGGCTGGTCATGAATGACGACAATCCAAACAATCCAAGGCAAGCGATGAATATTGCCAACAGGGTAAAGATTGTAAACACTTGTCCAAACTTACGATCGCGCTCATATTGCTTGTTGAAAAACTGATCCAGTACGAAATGATCAATCGGATTACCGGGAAATATCTGATTCCATGGTCCTTCAATCGACGACAGCACATTTTGGTAATTGCCACTTTCAATCTTGAAGGAAATGAATCGTGAGAAATCAGGGGTATATCTGAAAACCAAAGGCACGACCGCTTCCTTCAATGACATCTGATGATAATTCTCCAATACGCCCACCACTTCAAGCGTGTCCCCTTGCACGATTTTCTCTCCCAACGCGTCAGCCGGATCTTTGAAGTCGAGCGCTTCAGTCATAGCACGATTCAAAATAACACTCTTGCGATCATTTGTGTGCTCACGGTCATAACTTCTTCCTGCGATAACTTCCAGGCCAAATGATTTTATGTAATCAACATCTATTCCCACGTTATAACCAGAAATACTATTCTCCGGCCCTCCTACCAATCTTTTGATATCTGAAGACCAGAAAATTTCATCGCCTGGTACATTTGATGATGAACTCACCGACCTCACGCCTGATATTCTCAAAGCCTCATCTTTGAAACTCTGCATCTTCTGCAGAAATAATGAGTCGGTCACACCCGGGCCTTTGATCACCAATGTTTGATTGATGTCCACACCGAGTTTCTGATTGCTCATGAATTTAAGTTGTTGATAAACGACGATCGCTCCGACGATGAGAAACACTGACGCCGCAAACTGAAAGACAACAAGTGATTGTCTGAGAATATTCCCTTGAGAACTTCTCATCACTTTTCCTTTCAATACCGCCACAGGCTTGAATGACGACAATACAATCGACGGATAGAATCCGGATAGTAATGCGCCGACAATAAACAATCCACCGAAGAAGGCCCAGAAGTCAGGAGACAGAATGTAGCTCATGGGTATCCTGCGTCCTGTGAGCTCTGAAAAGTAAGGCCATGCTATCCAGACAGCTGCCAGTGCAATGAGCGCAGCGACAAAATTTATCGTCAGGGATTCCGCCAGGAATTGATACATCAACTGATTTTTCTGCGCGCCCATCGCCTTGCGTACACCCACCTCGTTGGCGCGATCAAATGATTTGGCCGTTGCTAGATTGATGTAGTTCACCCACGCAATTATCAGAATAAAAAACGCTATAAAAGTAAGGGCATAGACGGATTCACCGTCGCCACGTTCGGCTGGTTCAGATTCCTGTAACAAGTTTGCACCAAGATGGATATCCAATAAAGGTTGCAAAATAAACTCCTGCTTTGAAGTCCGCTGTCTCCACTTCTCGCCAAAATTTTTCTGGAGATACTGATCCCAATTCGTCTGAAGATTCTTTGGATCAGTGCCTGGCGCAAGTAAAACATAAGTATTGAAATCATACCATCCCCAGTTGGTTTCGGACTCGCGATTCGATTCGTTGTTCAACGTTTGATAAGACAACATAAAATCAAACTTGATGTGCGAGTTGTCTGGGATGTCTTCGAAAATGCCCCTGACTTCAAACCTTCTATTACCATCCCATGCTATAGTCTTCCCTATGGGATCAACCTGTCCAAAATATTTTTTCGCGGCCTTTTGAGAGATCACAGCCTTATTTGGACGGCTGAGCGCTTCCATCTCCGCCCCTTTCAAAAGTTTAAAATCAAAGACCTGAAATACAGATGAGTCAGTTACCTGCATCTTTTCTTCATGAAATGAAATCAATCCGGTGGGACTTTCGTAGCTGATCACGCCACTCACCGGATATAGCCGCGTGAACCGCTTTACTTCAGGGAAATTATTCTTTAATGCAGGTCCCACTGCCGGCACGGCCGCAGCACATTCAAAACGAAGTTTGCCGTCCTGCCACTGATTGTATTGAATCCGGTAAATGTCGTTTGCTTTGGTATGGAAACTGTCGAAGCTTTTTTCATACTTCACATACTGAAGGATCAAAACGCTCGCGACCATGCCTATCGTCAGTCCGAGTACGTTGAGGATCGTGAAAGATTTATTTTTAAAGAAACTGCGGAAAGCGGTAGTGAGGTAGTTCATTAACATAGCGAGATTGGCAAGGATTGGTGAATATAACGGAAACGAGGTTGAAAAGTGATGATGGTCACCAATAAATACCCCAATTAGAGTTAGGAGTTATGAGTCGGCGGGTATTGATGGTCTGTGCGTCGTTTGCAGCAAATGGGTATTTGATATTCTATATCCGCTTCGCGAGTGGCGGATATGGGTGATTAAAATAAATGGTCGGCTCATATACGTTGCGTCAATCCCAAACGAGTTTTGCCAGTTTCTAACAAGCACAGCTAAAAAAAGCGATGCCAACGGAAAGCTTGAAGAGCTTATCGGGGAGATCGACCTGATGAAAAGTGTTTAGTGAAAAACGCTCCGCGAGATCCTACAGATCAGAGGCGGGCACTTCGGGTAATAAATTCATTTCTTGTGATGGTCGCTGTTTAAATAGTGATCCTTCAACATATCCGCGCCAAAGTCATTTTCCTTTTGCCGAAGGATGGCGTGTATGTGGTTTCCATCGTTTTGAAAACCCACATTATCATATTCAATCAGAAAATCGGGGCCATTGATGATGTAGTAGTGCGGCGTATGCCTTTCTTTTCCACCAATCCAGGCAAAGTAGATTTTGTCGTAACCGGTTTTCTCGATCTTATCGAACAACCCATGGGCTACGCTGTGCTCGAAATTGTGGAGATACTCCTGAATGAGCATCTTGAACACAGCCATTTGGTCTGGTGTAAAGTCTTTCGCCGGTATGCCGTAGAATGAAGTGATCCGTTGACTGCTGTTCGGATTTGTAATGATATCTTTGGGAGTCTCCTGGCTTAATACTGCTTTTTCCTTTTGTTTTGTTGAAAGAAAATTCAGCAGCGCAAATCCATAATCTTCTTCTTTGCTCAGCACGCGCCAACCGGCGTATTTTGATGTCATAACCTGCGATGGATCTGTTCCAATAAATAACGGCGTAAAAGAAATTTTCTTGCCACGCATGGTTAGATTTAAAGCCAGGTGATGGCCACCGAAACTGAAACCCCATGGATCGTTTTCGCCCGGTTGGCCCCACATGGAAACGAAGTAATTTTCATACTTCCATTGGAGATTCTTGATGTTATTCAGCTGCTCTGCACTCATCTGACCTTTATCAAAAGCCATTTGATAAAGCACGTTCAAAATATCATCAAGCATCATAATCCCGGATATCTTTAGATATCCCTGAGACGTTAAAAACGTTGCAAGCATCTCCTGAAAAGCAATCCTGCTGTTATCTGACAACTCGCCATATTGAATACCAGGTCTGGGGACCATTCCAACAGGCAGGTTGGTCCACTTGAATCGAAGGCTATCGTTAAAATCGTACTGGGCCTTTTTTATTTGATCAGCGCTTAAGCTCTTCAAGAAAGAACTGGCTGATTTTACGATCGGACTAAAGTCCTGGGCATTCGAATTTATTGGGAGGCAAAATGACAATAGGGTCGCTATGCAAAATGACGTAGCGTTTCTAAAATACTTCATGGGGTTGATGGTAGGTTCAGGTTACTTATAAAAATGTCGACATTGATTCTCTGTATTAGCGAATCATTAATGTCGGCATTTTTTAAAGCAAAACATTTGTGCTTTGTTGATTTATTAATGTTGACCCCCGGCAATTCACCAGGTCGATCATGAAGTGATCGTTTTTAACGATTATGCGAGCGGGTTACCCCCTCATGCTGCTGATCACGACCATGTTCATGATGTTCATGATGTTCATTATGGTGATGCCTGTGTCTGTGAGGAAATAATCTGAATCCCCGATGCCTGCGATTTTTGTCATGATCACCTTTACGCACTGCCTGAGCGGATGCCCTTTCTGTAGTCTGAGCCTGAACATCTCCTAAGGTCAATAATATAGCGGGGAGCAGCATAACGATCGAAAGTTTCATAATTAGTGTATTTTCCGATTAGACAACTGCGGTGTCGCCTTTATTCCTTCCTTCGACTATTTATTTCAGGTGTTGAACAAAAAGACTGAATACGGACCTCGTATGTCTATTTAAAATATTTTACCTTCTCATGGAATAAACGATAGGTGGGCGCTGTCTAATGCACAAACGATCAAAACTGCTAATCACAAATCATGAACAATCAGACTGAAGATGAGCAGTTGATAGCCGAAGCCAGGAGCGGTGACATGTCGGCGTTTAAGCTTCTCGTTGAACGTTATGAAGGAAAAATTGCCGGTATTGTAAAATCGATGTTGGGTGATACTCCTGAGTCGGTTGATGTGGGGCAGGAGGTGTTCATTCGTTTCTACGAGTCATTGGATAAGTTTAACGGTTCATCAACTCTGGGAACGTATCTAATTCGGATTGCAATCAACCTATCGTTGAATGAGATCAAACGAAAAAAACGGAAAAACAATTTCTTTCGTCCTTTGGAAGATGGCCATCAGGTGACGTCGGAAGCAACCGGAGAGGATGTTAGAGAAATGGTTCATCACGAAATCGCACGATTGGATCCTGAGTTTCGCCTCGTTGTTACCTTGAGAATGATTGAAGGATACTCAACGGAAGAGACTGCGGAGATTTTGGGTATTGCACTAGGAACAGTTTTATCAAGATTATCCCGTGCCCAGAAAAAGTTAAAGAACGCCTTAGCTAAACACGCAGCAGTATGACGCAACAAGAATTAGAAGACCAATACATACGGTCCCTTGATGTTCCTATGAATAACCAGGAAAGAGAAAGGTTTCTGACTGAACTTCGTGCTCATCCAACATTTGTGAAGGAACTGAACTTACATAGCAAAGTGAGGGAATTGGTAACCCCTAAAGCACCTGCCAGTTTTGGGCCGTATTTCGCCTCAAAGCTTATTCACAAGATTGAAAATACTGGCGTCGTAATAGACCGCCAGATCTTCTCATTCTTTAAACGGTTTCAGCTCGCTGCGCTGGGTATAGCCGTTGCGTTACTTATTCTGAATGTGATGTTCGCTGACCAGGCTAACTTGAAATCGGTGTTTGGTCTTGACCGAACACCGACGACAACAACGGACGAAGAAATAATATCATTTGATTTTTACGAAACTTTAAATAACGATTTATGACCAGTGAAAGAAGGAAGTCCATCATTGTATTAGCTTCCACATTAGTATTAGGTGTTCTCCTCGGACTTTTAGTCCCCGGAGCAGTCTTTAAACTTAGCGATCGTGGTGCCCATGGAGGTCGCGGCCGCGGAGATCATGACGCTCCGCAGAAGAAAGAATGGTTTGTGGGTATGATCAATCATGTGATCCGGCCCGATAGCTTGCAATCCAAAAGGATCAAACCTATTACAGAATGGGCTGCGACAAGAATTGATTCCATTGAGCAACATGCAAATGGCCAAATGGCCAGCGTACTGGACTCAGTGAAAAATCAACTCAAGCCAATTGTCACTGCCGATCAACAAAAGCGCCTTGATGAGTTCGATACCAGGGCAAAAGGAAACTGGAACAGGGGAAGGCACCACTAAGAAAACGATGGTGCAGCATCAGGCCGGTTGACTTGATACTGCACTTGGTTTGCTAATACTGCGGCCCTCGATGAAAAGATCCTGACACTGCTGACAAAATATACCTATCCAAATGATACGATGATGATCGATAGACAAATGGAAGCGTATACCCAGGTGAATCTTAATTGATCATTTTCTTATCGATTAATGCGTCCAGTCGTTGGTGCGAGGTAACTACGCCTGATTCCATTCCGGATTGCACCAGGCCATCGCGATCAGCAACAGATTGAAAGACGGACTGCACAGTAACTTTTGTTCTTTCGCCTGGCAGATCTTCAAATCTTGTCGTTTCGAGGACCACGTGCCCTTTCTCAGGCAAGCCTTCAAACTCAAATGTTTGAATGATACGAACAGGCGCGGTGTGCTCGTGACATATCCCTCTGAATCCAAACTCCATTCCATTTGGCAAACTTTGTACATAGCGATACGAACCGCCGGCCCAGGGTTCAAACTTTTCATATCGAATGTTCATCTCTTTTGGGCCAACCCATTGGACCAGGATGTGTTCATCTGAAAATGCTTTGAACACAAGATCTCGTGGTGCATTAAATTCTCTGATAATAAACAGTTCCTGTTTGCCCGCGTCGGCAACAATTCTCGTTTTGTGATTACTTTCCATTTTTAGTCTTTTTTAATTTTTCCAGAACAGTATCCAGGCGGTTGAACTTGTCTTCCCATAAATTCCTGAATGGCTCAAGCCAGTCTCCTACTTCTTTCATTTTTTTTGGATTAAGTTGATAGAATATCTCCCTGCCCGACTGCTCCTGTTTTAGAAGCTGACATTCGGTCAGAATCTTGAGGTGATTTGAAACAGCCTGTCTGCTCGAATCAAAATGATCCGCCAGAGCATTGGGTGTCATCGCCTGCAATGCAATGAGTGTTAATATCGCCCGACGTTTAGGGTCGGCGATAGCCTGAAAAACGTCTCTTCTCATATTTCAAAAGATTAAATGCGCAATCGATCGCTTGCAAATATATATGCAATTGATCGATTGCGCAATATTTTACGGCAAGGATTTTCTTGTTTTGTAAAAAATCGTCAACGCCACACCTTAAGATAGTTGAATAGGAGGTTGAAGGCGAATCGAGTATCATTGAGGATAAAAGGAAAGGCGAGGATGCCCGCTGAATTCGATTCTTTAGTTATGGCGTGTGAACAAGTAAGTGCAAGCATTGGTTTTTGGAAGTCTGCTCGTCTGATATGTATCCTGGCGATCGCCTGCATGGCTTGCAAAGAAAACAAAGAGACGAAAACTGGAAGCCAACAACCCATTAAGGAATCCATGCTTAGCGGACAAGAACTGGCGACCGTGCACTGTGGCAGATGTCATTCGCTTGTTGATCCCTCCGAATTGCCACGATCAAGCTGGAAGAATGATGTGCTTCCTTCCATGGGACACCGGATGGGTATTTACAAAGGCGACCACCAACCCGACAGTTTGTTCGATCAAGGTATTAGCGGCACCGTTGTGAGACGGGCTAATATTTATCCAGAACAAGCGGTACTGGCCAAAGAAGACTGGAATAAAATCGTGTCTTATTATCTTTCCAACGCATATGATACCATCCTGCCGCCGAAAAAGGACAAACGACCTAAGAACTTCTTAAAACATTTCAAGTATCGGGAAGTGATGTACTCTCACCGACCTGCCCTTACCTCCCTTGTTAAGATATTACCCGGTAATCGAGGAATCGTTTATAGTGACGGCAAACTAA
The DNA here is from genome assembly GCA_039916665.1 of Chryseolinea sp. GTDB lineage: Bacteria > Bacteroidota > Bacteroidia > Cytophagales > Cyclobacteriaceae > Chryseolinea. The sequence continues at coordinate 26,313 of JBDSKX010000157.1, forward strand.
ACAAAAGCATACTTACTTTCCTTACCAGTGACCTGCAGAAGAATTACGATATCCCTTTCCCTACTACACCGATTAGTTACTACGAAAAAAGCGACACGCTTTACCTTACCATGGCTGGGAACGGCGTGTTCCCAAACGATATACCTGCCGGCTCACTCCAGAAAATATCCAAAAGCAAAAACAGCAAAACGTATGATAGGGCAAAGGTTGTTTTGACGAAGATGCAACGGCCGGTGCATATGGCGTATGGTGACCTGGATAACGATGGCGATGAAGATATCGTGGCTTGTGAGTATGGCGATCTTACAGGGAAACTCGTATGGTTTCAGAACATGGGCCATGATCGATATCTAGAAAAATCTCTTCGTGGCACACCCGGATCCATTGGTGCCGTGATAAAGGACGTAGACAAAGATGGATTCAATGACATCATTGTACTCATGGCGCAGGGCGATGAAGGTGTCTTTCTTTATACAAATAAAAAGAACGGTTTTTTCACTGAAAGGAGACTTCTCTCATTCTCTCCACTGAACGGTTCACAATACATCGAGCTTGCCGACTTTAACAAGGATGGCTTTGATGATCTTATTTATGTTAGCGGTGACAACGCCGATCTAACACCCATCCTTAAACAGCATCACGGGATCTACATTTTCTTAAACGATGGAGAGTTCAATTTCACGCAACGGTGGTTCTATCAACTCAATGGCGCTTACAAAGCCATGGCGCGTGATTACGACCTCGATGGTGATCTTGATATAGCTGCCATCTCGTTCTTCCCCGACTATCATAATTATCCGGAAGAAAGCTTCGTCTACCTCGAGAACAAAGGCAACTTAAAATTCGTCGATTATTCATTCCCTCAATCAACGAATGGCAGATGGATCGTTATGGATGCGGCAGACATGGATGCTGATGGAGATGTTGACATTGCGCTGGGGTCATTTGTTTATTTCACGCCACAGGGAGATACGACAGGACTAGGCAAGAAATGGCTGACGGCGGGACCGTCGGTGATTGTGTTGGAGAACACATCGCGTCACAGATAAATCTGCGATATTGAAGGACTAAAATGATATTGAGGTGAATAATCTCCGTAGAAACAATCAGATCTCGCGAGCGCGCAAAATTCACTTCCGTTCCAATCGCTTCGTAAATTCGGCTTGCAGACTATTTAGTGTTGCATCATAACCCTTTCTATCCTGAAATGCCGCCGGATGGTAGGCATCACCAGGCTTATGCTTGGAATGAAGGTCGAACTGACTCGCATGAGAAGACAGCCAAATGTCGAATTGAAGAGTCCTCATTGCATCAAGTGTGTATGCATAGTCTTTAGCAATATCCGGGTAGGTCGGTATCTCCGAAAGATTGTTCTCTGTGACAATCGTAGGAAAGTTCGCGATCAATACTTTGTAAATCCTCTTTTCATCTTTCACATCAAAAAGAAAGCTGCACGAACCTTTTGTATGACCAGGATGATGAAGCATCACAATCTTCATGTCTCCGAGTTCAACAACATCCCGGTCGCGCAATAGTCGGTCAGCCTTCACAGGCGCAAATGTGCTGCCATTTCCACCCAGAGCATAATCAGACGCACCTCCATCGACGAGCACACCAGCATCTTTTTCGTCAACCATCATTTGGGCCTTCGTCATTTTCTTTATAGAAGCCATCGCCCCCATATGGTCGTAGTGCGCCTGCGTTGTTAAGAGAATTTTAGTGTCTGAAAAATTAAACCCCAAGGCCACAACGTTCGATTTGATCATCTGCGCTGATGATGCAAGCCCTGTGTTTATCAGAATATTCCCCTTGGAAGTCGTGATCAGGTAGCATGCAAGATCATAGGTACCTACATAATAGACGTTGCCAATAATCCGGAATGGCTCGTAAGGTTTCGTCCATACCTCAGGACGGTTTTGAGGCTCACTTACATGTTGAGCAAAGGTGACAAATGAGACTCCCACTATCAAAGCGGCTATTACAAATATATGCCTGGTCATTTGGTATAAATAAAGACAAATATATCACAGTCCAATCACGCAATAAATCAATAAATCAATAAATAAAAATGTGCGTGAGTCATTATGACAACTCATGATGCCTCGTACAATCCGCTCCACCGCTTCATGAACCAGGTTGCATGCTCTAACATTCCGATCTAAAAATTCAATTAGTAATTATTTTATTCCCTATGCATAGTCACGCCAGACTGACGCCATAGATGTTACAATGCAAAGCTGATTTTAGCGAAAACAAAGCGACCATTAAAACCAAATTGTGAAACATTACGACTGTATAGAAAACGACCATTCGAAGTATTATCTCCAGCATTCTGATATGTGCTACCTGGAACTCCACTTAAATTATTCTGATTGTTACGCGGATCGACAAATACCTTGTCGGGGTAGATGTCAAAAAGATTGTTGGCACCAATGGTCAACATCAGAGGCTTGATCACGTGATAGCTGATTGAAAGATCTGTGATCCATTTGGCTGAGAATTTCTGATCAATTTCCGCCGGCAGATTATTAGCAGGAATTGTTGGGTCTACAGCATTTAAGAAACCGACCTCGTCAAAGCGAACTGCACGCAAAAGAAAATTCCATTTGGAAGTAGTGAAATTGGCGCTCAGGTTGATCTTGCTTTTGGGGATCGCTGATTCATACCGTGAGCGTTCCAACCGATCGAATAACTTAGCTTTTAAGGCTGCATTGTCTTCAATGACATCCGATCCCTTAATGTCCTCGACACGAGTCTTATTGAAATTGGCAGCAGCAGAAATTATAAGCTTGTTTGAATTTCCCAGGTCGAAATTATCGGTAAGAACTATATCAAGACCCTGCGTTTTTGTTTTAATAGCATTGGTAAAAAACTGCACACTATTGATAACACCAGCTGGATCTACCGTATTCAAAATCCCATTCACTACGCCAGTTGCTATCTGGTTTCCTGAAGCATCCCGTTCGCGGGTGTATTGGCTGGAGAAAACTATCCGATCATTGATTTTAATTTGATACGCATCAACAGAGAAAGTAATATTCTTAAGGAGCTTGCCCGTCAACCCCAGTGTGTACGAAGTTGAGATTTCGGGCTTCAATGATCCAACTCCGAATTGTCTCACTACATCATTGTCATTGTTGACGGTAAGAACTTGCGTGGGTTGTCCTTGCACAAATTGAGTACTTTCATTATTGAAATAGCGTTGGTGGAGGGAAGGAGCGCGGAAGCCCGTTGAGACACTTCCACGAAGCGCTATATCTTTATATACTTTAAAACGACCTGACGCCTTGTACGAAAAGTTGGACCCGAAGTCGCTGTAATTTTCATAGCGTCCTGCCAGTCCTAATAGAATGCGCGATCCAAACTCACCTTCAAAATCGGCATACACCGCTGTATTGTTTCTCGACTTGTCCACTTCATTACTTGGCCGATATCCTGGAAACACTTGCGCCCCTGCTGCTTTTCCTGCAAGACCGGCAGTGCCCACCGATGGCTGACCGAATGAATACGACAATTCTTCGCCCGATTTAATTTGAAATTTATCCACCCTGAATTCTGCCCCGTACGACGTAGTCAATGAACTCAGCACACCGGAGAAATTAAATTCCCGTGTGACATCCAGATTTGTGGTGTTCTGTGAGAAGATTAATTTTCCGGCATTGAATGAAGTAGGGCTCGTACCTGCAGGCAAAGAAGCATTGATCGTATTGGTGATGTCAAAGGCAATATTATTTTGTCCGAAAGTGTTACTGATATCGTAGTTCCATCTGCCCACTTCTCCTTTCACACCAGCGATGACAGAAACATCGTTAATATTGGTATTGATAAATGGTAGAAATCCGTTCGGAAATATTGTAACATCACTTTGACTTCCCTGAGACGGAAGACGATAAAATCCGGCAGCCTTTCCCGTCTTGTTAGTCAGACCAGCTGCAACGTAGGCGCTAGCATGTGGCGTTAGTGTGTAGTTTGCATTTACAAAGAATCCAAGATTTCTTGAATCAGAATTCCCCACGCGCATGTTGTTTCGATCCAGTCCAGCTGATAGCGCTTTAGCGTCATCTGCAGATTTAAGTGTCGCATAACGTGCTTCAAAATCCTGTTCAGATTCATTAGCACCTCTTGATGGCAAACCTGTGTAGAGTAAAGGTCGTGTGTCTAATCCACCACGATTGGTAAAGCCTCGATCTAAATACTGACCAGAAACATTTATGGTTCCTTTCGTTCCTAATGCAAATCCTTTACTGATATCGAATTGAAATGTTTTACCATCAGAAAAATTACGCCCCAATGTATTTGATAAACTCTGACCATAAGTAGTAGAGACTTGTAGTGGCGACTTTCTTTTCAATACAACATTTATAACTCCCGCGATCGCATCAGAACCATACTGTGCCGCCGCGCCATCTCTTAACACTTCTACGCGTTCAATCGCCGCTACAGGAATAGAATTCATATCCGTTCCTACCGTGCCACGGCCAAACGTTCCATTGATATTGACTAAAGCGGTAGTATGCCTTCTTTTTCCGTTTACAAGAACCAACACCTGATCTGGCCCTAATCCTCTGAGTGATGCCGGATCAATGTGATCGGTTCCGTCCGAAACAGTTTGACGATTAGAATTAAACGAAGGAGCAGCATAGTTCAGGATCTGGGTGAGATCGGTTTGAGCGAACGTTTTAATATCCTTCATTTGAATGATGTCGACGGGAACAGGTTTGTCAATATTCGTGCGAGCAGTAGATGAACGCGACCCAAGAATGACGATCTCGCTTAATTCCGCGGATGACTCATGCAATGTAACGTCACCATTTTCGGTTGCATTATTGGCAACAACGACAACTTGCGTGACAACAGTAGTATAGCCCACAAAACTGATATTGATGGAATATCTACCCGGTGAAAGACTCAATTCATACTTACCATCAGCGTCGGTAATCGTACCCTGACTTGTGGAAGCCACTGATACCGAAACTCCGGCGAGGTTTGCACCATTTTGAGAAACGACTCTTCCTGAAACTTTACCTGATGAAGACTGAGCGTATAAGTCGTTGCAGGAGAAGAATGTCAAAAATAAAATAATCAGATGTAGTTCTTTTTTCATGCGTAAGGATTTTTGATGTTAAACTTTTCGCAATGTTACTTTCATCGGCTACAGGAGCGCTATCAGGATGTTGCAAATGCAGGTAGATTTGTTCCAGCACTTTTGTTTACAACTTATGAATGCCCGCGCGCGACATTTGACAGGTAGATATGTTGTAGGTGTTCGCCACATAGTCGACCCACGCTGAACATTCGGCCCACTCACACTCCGTTCGTCGAGAGCGCGAACTCTCTAGTCGAGCCAATGAACCTCTCCCGGCAGGATAATTGAAGTGATGAGCATGACCGAAACCGCGAAGGAACCTTTCGCCGCAAATATAGCGCGATCACATTTTCTACAGTAGATAAAAAAGATCCTTCGCGATGTAGGGTAACACTGTCTATTTATTGCGTAGTTACAAGCAAAGGTTTTTTCTTATTCAATAACTTCCCCTCTGGATAACAGATAAAGGGAGTGCCAGTTGTTTCAACACCAAACACTCTGTCATGAAAAGCAATAATAGACGCGAAAGCAGACGAAACATTTTCAGTTTAACCCTATCAACTCAACTGCGCAGGCTCCTTTGCTTTTAGTCCATACTCACTGGGTGACACTCCGAATTTCTTCCGGAAGCGTTTCGAGAAATAGGACTGTTCTTTATATCCTACCGAATAACTAATCTGCGCAATGGTATCTACTTTTAACAGAATGAGTACCGCCGCTTTCTGCAATCTTACATCGCCAATAAATTCATTGGGAGAAAGCCCCGAAATAGCTTTTAACTTTCTGAAAAGCTGTGTTCTGCTCAAATTGATATCGGCGGCCATTTGTTCCACACCAAAGTTCTCGTCGCTGATATGATTCTCAACAATATTCATTGCACGCTGAAGAAATTTTTCATCCATCGAAAGCAATTTGGGTACCAGCGGAATTTCAGAGGTAATTGATTCTCTATACTTCGCTGCCAGTTTCTTTCGCTGTTCTATCAGGTTCTCTATCCTCACCTGCAACTCTTCTGGTGAGAAAGGCTTGGTTAAATAATCATCTGCTCCTGTCTTCAGGCCTTCTAGTCTTGATTGCAAGTCCGCCTTTGCCGTTAGCAATACTACAGGTATATGACTTGTGCGCTCATCCCTCTTTATTCTTTCTGTGAGGTCAATGCCATTCAGTTTCGGCATCATCACATCAGAAATGATGATGTCTGGAATGTATTCCGTGGCCAACGCAAAACCCGCTTCACCATCACTGGCGATATGTGTGGTGAATCGAGCTTTTAGAATAGAAGAAATATAGTTTCTCAGGTCTTCGTTGTCGTCAACGATCAACACAGAATTTCCACGAGATCCTTTTAAGTACCGGTCGTCATTTTCACTCTCCTCCTTACTAGTATCGAGGTTGGTTGCACTATTGTCGGGCACGTCAATGCCTAGATCAGACAATCGATCCTCCATCAATACCGCAGCAGCAAATTTTTCTTCCCTTACAGGAAGGCTAACAGAAATAGTCGTACCCTTCCCTACCACGCTGACTAACTCTACAATACCTCCATACAGTTTTACAAGCTCTTTCACCAGTGACAAACCAAGGCCGGTCCCTGTACCATCATCGGCAACGTGACGTGATTGATAAAAAGGTGAGAACACATACTTCTGATCTTCCTCCGGTATCCCCTTGCCCGTATCAATGACCTCAATATTCAAGTCACCCGATGACGGCGATATCAAAGCGGATAGCGTTACTGTACCATTCTGCGAAGTAAATTTAAAGGCATTAAATAACAGGTTGTTGACTATTTTCTCAAGCTTGTCAGCGTCGTACCATCTCTCGCTGCCATCGAGACGAATACTTTTAATGAAGCGAATTGTTTTATTTTCGGCCAACGAATCAAAAGAAGCAGCTACGACGTCTAAGAATTTTCTGAGATTTCCCTTATTCACCCGAAGTTCCATCTTTCCTGCATCCAGCTTGGATAGATCCAACAATTGATTCACCAAAGCCAGCACGCGGTTAGCATTCCGCTTCACCAATTGAAAGGTTACTTTATCCTGGGACGAAAGTGTCGGTGTAGAAAGCTTTTCGTCGATTGGAGCTATAATAAGTGAAAGTGGCGTGCGAAACTCATGTGAGATATTTGAAAAAAATCGAGACTTCATATCATCGTTCTCCTGAAGCTTTTGGTTCAATGTCTGTTGAATTTCAAGAAATGCCTTCATCTTTCTACTGTTCGATCTCTGTAAATAATAAATAACAGCGAAGACAATGATCAATGAAATCAAACCAGCGACAAAATAGGTCTCTTGCAAACTACGTAGTTCTGCCTGCTGCTGTAAGGCGACTATTCTTTGGTCTTTTTTCTCGGTTTCGAAGCGGGTGTGGACTTCAGATAATTGTCTCGAGTTATCCTCCGAGTAAATACTGTCTTTGTAATCTGCAGTTAATTCAAGGTAAGAGACTGCTTTTTCATAGCGCCCTCTTCTCTTCTCAAGGACTACGAGCACTGGATAAGTTTCCGCAAGCAAGTCTTTTTCACCCAAACTCTTTTCAAGATCTACTGCCTTCAGAAGATATGATTCAGCCTTCTCATATTGCTTTTGATCCACTAGTAGCTCACCAAAATTAGCATAGTTCATGGCCAGTCTATATTTATTACCTGATTTCTCAATTAGAGGCAACGCCTTTTGAAAATAGAATGAGGAATTTGCGAGATCCCCCAGATTCATATACACGGAAGCCAGATTTCCATAACTCTGCCCCATACCTTTCTCATCTTTCAATTCTTTGCGTATATCAAGGGATTTAAAAAGGTAATCTATAGCCGCTTTAGTTTTATGTTGATTAATGTAAAGACCCCCGAGGGTATTGTACGTCATGGCAAGATCTGCCTTCAATCCTCTGGCTTGAAAAATATCGAGCGCTTTGAACAAGTATTCCTTCGCCTGAGTTGAGTCGCGCGTTCTTTCATAAATCATACCCAGTGTTAAATTGGCCATTCCCAATTCTCTGTGGTGGTTGGTTGTCTCGAAGGTCCTGAGCATCGCAATACCATATTTTGTTGCCTCGGCGTAGTCAGATGTACCAAAATAATATTCAGCCATATACTTTTGAGCTTGGCCAATGCCCTTCGTGTATCTGATTTTTTTTGAAATATCTAAAGCCTGTTGCGCGTGAACTTTGTTCCGCTCAGGGTCTGAAGTGTACTCAAGACGACACATATTAATCAGCAGCGCGGCGTGAATCGTGTCCTCTTGAGGATGATTTTCCAATAGTAAATTAAGACTATCAAGATCCTTCTGCTGACCGAACGAAATAATCGCAATTGAAAGGCACACAAACAACCAAATACACTTCTTCATAACGCACAGAATGATGAGGATAATTAGAATTCAACTCAACAGCAATTGTTCACACATAGAAGCGTGAAACGTGATTGAGCTCCGGCTAGATTTAGTGACGACCGGACAAAGTAAATTAATTATTCAGTTAGCCCACTCATCATTATGACCCAAGATTGGTTACACAACAAAAAGATATCGTCATACGGCAATGTTTTAGCCATGTGCAACATAATTACCGCTCTTTATTTTTCACCAATAAGCGCTTTTGACTGTACAACATAATTTATATGAAACCGATCACTTGGAGATGCATGGAGGATTTCATTGTACTACCGCTCGTGCTCGTTGGATACATGGGAGTTGTCCAGGAGTTCAAATCGGCTGTCTCATGACATCACAGTCGAACGCATAAATATCAATTCGTCTAAAACGGCGCGCGCTAGTCATCGCTTTTTTCCAGATGCCTTAGTTGGCAACTGATTTACTTCCTATAGTACATGTATAATCGTGATTTTGCTTTTTAGGTAGCTTATTTGGCTTTAGCGTGATGGCGGCCCTTGCCAATATTGCCACCATCAAATATTCAACCTCGTATTCGTTCTGATTTTGAATTGCCGAAGCCAATCAATCTCCCAACCTTTGATAAAAATCAGTCGAGTTTATGGATAGCTGACGGGTTATAAAATCCTATACAGCATCCTTAAGGTCATCCTATCGAGCATTTCCCAGTTTAAGCAATTGTCGGGCATTAATGTTGTAACTTGGTATTCCGGTTCCAGTCTTCACTACAGTTCTAATCAGAACTCCTCCGTAATAGGTTCAATTAGAATCTTGCTAGCATACCCCTGTCGAATTCAAGTTCCGAAATAGACGCGTTAAAGTGGCGGGCGTGGGTTCAATTCTTTGGTATTAGGCTGTTAATCAAGGCTTGTATGAACGATGAAAAATTAGAAAAAGACGCTTCTAACAAACAATCCTCGCTTCCTCCGGAGGAAACGAAAAATAGCGCGACCGAATTAAACATCGTTAATAAGGAGTTGATCTTTCAAAAGGAGGAGAAGAGAAAGCGCGCGGCTGAATTGGTTATTGCAAACATTGAGTTGGCTTTTCAAACGCTGGAAAAAAAGAAGCGTGCTGCCGAGTTATTGATCGCGGACAAGGAGCTTGCTTTTCAAGTTGAAGAAAAGCAAGAACGAGCTGCGGAGTTATTGATAGCAAATCGTGAACTTGCATTTCAAAAGAAGGAGAAGAAAAACCGCGCTGCAGAACTCACCGTTGCCAACAAGGAATTAGCCTATCAAAAAAAAGAGAAGAAGAGCCGTGCAGCTGAGTTGCTTGTTGCGAACCTGGAACTGGTCTTTCAAAATGAAGAGAAGGAAAAGCGGGCTGCTGAACTCATCGTCGCAAACAATGAATTAGCTTATCAGAATAAAGAAAAAGAAAGTCGCGCGGCCGAACTGATCATTGCGAATAAAGAACTCGTTTATCAGAACGGAGAGAAAGAAAAACGTGCGGCCGAGTTGATCGTTGCTAACCGGGAACTGGTCTTTCAAAATGAAGAGAAGGAGAAGCGGGCTGCTGAGCTCAGCATAGCGAACAATGAATTAGCTTATCAAAATAAAGAAAAAGAAAGTCGTGCGGCTGAACTGATCATTGCCAACCGCGAACTGCTTTATCAGAATGGCGAGAAAGAAAAGCGTGCTGCCGAGTTGATTATCGCCAACGATGAACTTGTCTTTCAAAACGTGGAGAAGGAAAAGCGGGCTGCTGAACTTAGCATTGCAAATATTGAACTCCAAAAGGCTGAGCAACAATTCAGGCTTGTGGTCGAGGCCGCACCCAACGCTTTAATTCTGGCTGACGATAAAGGTCGCATTACCCTGGTGAACCATCAGACAGAAATGCTGTTCGGATACCATCGCTCGGAGCTCATGGCAGAATCTCTGGAGTCACTACTTTCGGAGCAATTCGGAGATCAATACTTTAATCATCCCAATCCAATCTTACAATCCGGAATTACGGATTCCATTCGGGACTTTTTCGCCAAGAAAAAGGATGGCACATCCATACAGGTAGAAGTGGGCTGGAACCCGATCGAAACTGGCGTCGGACATATGATACTAGTTTCTATTGTCGACGTTACTGCAAGAAAAATGCAGGAAGCCACTTTGAAAAAACAACACAAGGAGCTTGAGCAATTTGCTTACATCGCTTCGCATGATTTACAGGAACCCTTGCGCACAGTGTGCAATTACATGCAGGTTTTTGAAGAGGATTATCTGGCACTGCTGGACGCCAACGCGCATAAGTATCTTCAGTCCGTAAACAATGCCACCAAAAGGATGAGTATGCTCATCAGATCACTTTTAGATTTTTCACGATTAAGTCTTCCCAAGGAACTAACCTTCGTTAATTGTAAAGAATTAATAGATGAAGTGCTCGACGATCTTGATAAGTTGGTCACGCAATCCTGTGCCATCATCGAAGTCACGGAAATGCCGGAACTTTACGTTTATGAAACTGAACTCCGTCAGATGTTTCAGAATCTCATTACAAACGCTATAAAGTTTAAGAAGAGAGGTGTAAAACCTGAAATCAAAATCGCTGTTAAAAAAGTAGGCCAGCAGTGGATTTTTTCAGTGCGTGACAATGGAATAGGAATCGCGAAAAGCCATTACGATCGTGTATTCGACGTCTTTCAGCGTCTGCATAGCAACGAAGAATACGAAGGAAATGGAATTGGCCTGGCCAATTGCAAAAAAATAGCCCAGCTACACCACGGCGAGATCTGGCTTGAGTCTATATTGGGAGAGGGGACGACATTTTATTTTACCATTCCAATGTTACAATGATGAATAAAAGTATAGGATGTAAGCACATCATGTTGATTGACGACAATCATGATGATAATTTTTTTCATGAGCGGGAGATCAGGAAAACGTATTTAATCGAAACGGTGATCGTGATGAATTCCGGGACAGATGCACTGGCATATCTAAAGTCACACACACAGCCATATCCGGATCTCATTTTTCTGGACATCAATATGCCGGGCATGAACGGATGGGAGTTTCTCGACGAATACAATAAGCTCGACAAACATTTTCACTGCAAAGCGATTGTGGTCATGTTGACGACTTCAGAAAATCCATTTTATCAGCCAGCCTCAAAGGGCATTGCCAATGATTTTAAGACAAAGCCGTTAACAAAGGCCATGTTGGAAGAGGTTATCAAGACCTATTTCCCTGAGCCGGTTGTGAATTGTGACTGAGCGATATAATACCTCTAGGATTCCCACAAAAACTTCTACCGCACTGATTTCTCTTGTTGCTTTATCGAAGATAGAAGTTTCTTTCCTGTATAATCTATGAATACTGTCTTACCGGCTTTATGATCGAGCTTTGCGCTGCATCTGTATTTGTTAGCCCACAGATTATAGTGCTTGGTGAACTGCGTGTAGGCATATCGATTGCTGTGCTTTTTCCGGTACCAGTGCCACAAGGTCAGTAGCGTGCAGCCAGGCTTTTTGAACTCTGTCAGAAAATAGTCGAAGTAGCCCGATAACTGCTCGTACCGCTCACGTGATACTTCTGATTGAGGAACGAAGAGTTCTCTTAAAACAGATTCTTCCAGTGCGAGAAGCCCGTCATAACTCCGCGGCAGCCCATCAAGAATTTACGTATACTCATCGACTGTATTACGACTAAGGTGAAGCACCTGCGCTGCCTTCCGATTGCTGACACGCTGCTTTTTGAGTGTGATTAATTGTCTCAGATCCATAATATCTATGCTTTCCAGCCATCGCGTTTTTTGACGCGAGTTGCAAAATCTCATAGGAAGTGGCACGGACGCGAGCGAAACATGTGGCACAATGACGAGCGGATTATCTACTAGGACCCTTGCTTATATCGACGGACAGGCAAGTCTTAAACTTCTTTTAAAAATATTTTCAAATCAGCGTCCAATTTTAATATCCTCAATCATTATTGAAGTATAATCAACTATTCAATAATAATTAAAGATCAAAAAAATGGCAAATGCAATCAACTGGTTTGAAATTCCAGCTAAAAATTTCGAAAGAGCAAAATCATTTTATGAAACTGTATTAAGCATTCAGATACATGCAGTGCCTCACCCAACAAATAAGTATGGGGTTTTTCCAGCGGATATGCAGAATGGACAAGTAGGCGGTGCTTTGTCAGAAGGCGGAGGTTGCGAACCTTCAAGTAAGGGCGCATTAATTTATCTCAATGGAGGAGACGACTTGAGTGTTCCGCTTTCAAAAGTTGAAAAAGCGGGAGGTGAAATTTTACTGCCGAAAACTTCAATCGGACAAAACGGTTTTATTGCTCAGTTCACAGATACTGAAGGAAACAAAGTTGCACTTCAATCCATGAAATGAGAAATTAGAGGTGGTTGAAGTCCAACCGCTTTTTTTTCTTAGAGTTTAGAGTCCAAAAAAGACTTTAAATGGCCATTGAAAAATGTAGTTATCCTCAAAAGAGTTATTGAAAATGTAAAAATGAAGAAACGCCAGTTTATGAAAAATAACAAAAAAATGCGTGCACTCGGACTAAAACAATATGGTTCACTCGAGGGTTTTGCTCCAATTGAGTTAACACTTCCTGAACCTCGGAGGGGTGAAGTTCGTGTTCATGTCCATGCATCTGCTATTAATCCAGCA
>JBDSKX010000158.1:0-46280 GCA_039916665.1 Chryseolinea sp.
TTGAATGCATTTTCAATAAAAGGAATCATGACGAAGGGAGCAATTGTGAGGTCGCTCGCTTGATATGGGGTCATATGAATTTTAAGGTCGATATAGTCATGATCCTGCCGCAGACCTTGCAACTCAATAAAGTTTTCCACGTACGCCAGCTCCTGGTTCAAAGGAATTTGTTGTTCATTGCATTCATATAACTGATAACGCAACAGGTCAGAAAATTTAGCCAGTGATTCTGAAGCCATTAAGGGATTCTTGTGGATCAAAACAAAAATAGAATTAATGGTATTGAACAAAAAGTTAGGATTCATCTGCGACTTCAAAAACTTCAACTCCGTTTCCAGCTTTTCTTTCTCCAGCATCTTTTCTCTCCTTCTCGTTTGCGTCCAGTTCTTCGTTAGCTTAATGCTCATGGCCAGCGTCATGGCCGCAGCAGTAGACGGCAAAGCTCCACCTTCAAGTAAAGAAAAGAAAGTGGCCCCAGGTCCAAAAAGCTCTGTCAGCGATTTATCGGAAATGAAGTCCGCAAAATAATAGCCTGTCGTCACCAGGCACGCGCTTACTATAATCGTTAAAAGTAAAAGAATAACATAGGAAGGATACTTTCCTTTTTCCAAAAACTTCGGAATCAAAAAGTAAAGATTAAAATACACGCCGACCATCTGAAAGATGATATAAAAAAAGAACTTGGCTGCAGCATGAGGTAATGCCAGGCTACCCAGAACGATGGCAGGACTTCCTATTCGCAGTGTCCACCACATGAAGTGATAACCAAACCAAAATGGAAGATGATGGAGCTTGAATTTAAAAATCCATTGAACCTTGGATTGATCTAATGCTGACAAAGAAACTGATCCCATTTCGTTTGATCTTTTCGTTGTAGGAAGAGCCAGCCGGGAAGAGACTTCTCCTCTGATACATTCTTCCAACTGTTGTGCTTCACTCCCGGATATTCCGTGTACTTCACTTTTGTACCACCCAATCTAATCATTTCAGTATACATATCCCTGGAGAGGGAAACCGGAACGATATCATCTTTCTCCTCATGAAAAATCAACAAGGGAGTTTGCAATAATTTTGGACCAGCCGTGGTCTTGCTGCCACCACAGATAGAATACCCGGCAGCAAACTTTCTCGCTTACCATATCGATATCAATCAGCTTTATTTATATGGGGTATTCGATGGGTGGATTTGGTGTCTTCTCTGTCGTGTCTAAAGAATACGATTTACCCTAAAGGCAGGAATAGAATGCCTATGATAAGCCAATACATTGTCCCTACCAATCATGGTCTTTTTAAATTCAACCATTAACCGAACAATTTGATCATAGTACGCCGTCAGCAATTCACGCTTACTATCCGCACACTTTTAATATACGTCAATCGGAATTGCTGTAAATAATCGACTATCTTTCATCCGCCTTGGTATTATTGATTTGTGCAGCGTAAAGGATCGCACTCATGCACATCAAAATAGGGAGGATGCAGCGGAACCAACGAGATCTCATGCTCTTAATCTGATTTGTTTTATTTGATCGCCACGAAGACTAAATGCCGCGCCATGAAAGGAAGCAGGCGTGAATATACTCGTCCATACTCCGTCCAGTTTTGGCTCCCTGGATCACCATTATACTCCTCCCCTTCGTGCACCACATCCAAGTCACGAAGTTTTTTACTAAATGCCTGGTTGGCGTAAACATGATCAGCATTCGGGTCAAACCGCGCCCAATCAAATGCAATGCCACGCATCGACCGAAGATTTGCGGATGATTCGATCAATGTCTCTTCCAAATGAAACCCGGCTTTGGCTTTATTGATATTGTCGACATTGACTTTAAATTCTCCATTGGCTTCATCTCTAAAAAAATCACAATAGAATGGCGGGCGATTGGCGTTGGGTAAAAAGGCCTGGCTCACGGCAACAAAAATTTTGCTATCTACTTCATCGAATATTTTAGCGGAATAGATGTTCTTCCAATTCATCTGAAGATCTAACCAAGGTCTGTGACCCATGCCAGTTGCAACCGGGTGTAGTGCATACACAACACTGAACATTTCTGCGTGCGTCATAGCGAGCTTCAGCGCACCTCGCCCACCCATGAAATCGCCAGCCAATGCGCGACTATCACGGTGCGGAAGTGTGCGAAACTTAGTGTCAACAAAAGGTACCAGTTCATTTACTATGAAGTCGAGCCATCGGCCGCTGGTGGGAGAATTTTCATAAAGGCTCCCAATAGTAGGACTGCTGAAATCGGCCGCTACAAAAATGAATTCACCAACTACTTGATTTTGAATAGCACGATCAAAAACAGATGCAATCGGATTATCGCTAAATAATTTTTCTGCGCTATAGAACATCGAATGAAAATAGTAGACGACTGGATACGCTTTTCCTGAACTGGCATAATCGGGCGGCAAATAAATTTTTATTGTCCGATTGACATTAATACCTATTCTGTTCTCCTTCAGAATAGTAGATACGAGCTTTTCCGTAATTACCCTGCCTTGCTTCTTAATTTGAGCATTTCCATTAATAGCGTAGCAAGTAGCGATCGTTGAAATGAATAGGGTGATTCCAAGTTTGGTCATACGCTGTTTTTTTGACATCAAACTTACTTACTTAATACACCGTGATAAAATGAATTTGACGACACGCAGGTTGGAATAGGTCAAATCCCTATTTGGATTGACCATTGAACAAATGACGATAGAGTTTAAGTCTCACAAACGTCTCAAGGCGAGCTTTGAAGTATGCCAGAGTGGCAACAATCTAGCCGAACGTTAGAAGCGCAAATGTTGGGCAAGACACAAACCATTAATTAAAACTAGCCGGTATCTTTTCTATAGTACTTCGTGTGTTCGGAGATTGTCCGATTTTTAGGTCCTATTTCAAAAGCTTCCAAAAACTGTCTACCATTTTGACTGTTAGGGTTCATCTCAACTGACACTACGGGCACTGAGATTATCTTTCTATCTGGTTTACGCGTTCGCGATACCGATATTCAAAAATTACTAACTTCTATTTTGTCTGGATGTTAACGACATCGGATTCCGCGCATTCATAAAAATTCATTGTAATATTAAAATGGATGACTTACAATTTAGATTGGTTGCTCAAAAAGTTTGACGAAGGAGAGACAATTCAATTCATCTTTTTGCGGAACATTCTAGGGATTCTTTAAAAACAGTTCTGAGACCTGGAATATAATCGGAGAATTACACCTCATTAGAAATGAATTCACCGGATGACTGTTTGCAGAATGTCTTGAAGAATGTGGTGTAGTGAGCAAGGTATTGTTGACGTCAGTAAATATTATGACAGACTCTTCAAACAACCACTGCTTAACTTGTTAATAACTAATGTGCCTTCTGACTGTTCTGCAAGCAAGTGTGTAACTCATATGGGCAGCGGTGGCAAATTTAATTGAACATTAATGCTTGAATACCATGACTTTTGATCAATAAGGTCAAGGCCGTAAGTACTCAATGTCTCCAATGTGTACTCAATGGTGAAAAATAACCTGGATGAGATTGAGAAGTTCAGGAAGGAAATTTTCAAGCGGAGGTAGTTACTTAAGTAGCGGTAAAGTTCGCCTTAAGACCTGGCACTTTATCAACAGACTTGGTAATAAGACTGATCAGAATCGAATTAGATAATCAGGAAACTGAAAACCATATTACGTTTTTTTGTTATCGCTAAGTTTTCCGGTAAAGGAAAGAGTCCGGATTCGAACTGACGACCTTGGCGCGAAGCGCGCCACGCGATACCGTTATGTCGATTGAATATCTGCGAGGTGTAACTGGCAATTAGCAGTGCTCAGTTTTCGGTAAATAAGAATACACAGAATTTGGCAACAAGAGTGCACAATAAATGGCAACAAGAGTGCACAGGGTAAGTTTTATTTTCGCTGGCTTAATAACCAGCTTTTATGAACGTATTTATCGCCAAAATTCTCATGTATCATCAAGTCCATCAACTAGACCGACAAGGATATTCGGTATCTAAGATCAGTTCTCTCGTAGGTATCAACAGAAGAACCGTCAGAAAGTATCTGGCCATGACTGAGAGCCAGTTTGAGGTTTTCCAAAACAATCAATCTGACCGGAAAAAGCAGCTGCTTCCCTATGAGTCGTTTGTAAAGGAAAGGCTGGAGGCGTATCGCGATACGTCAGCGGCTCAGATGCATGATTGGTTAAAAGAGCACTACGCTGATTTTCCTCAGGTTAACCCCAAGACTGTTTTCAATTTTGTCCACTGGGTTCGCGGTAAACATAATCTTCCCATCCTACAGCAAATCCGAGAATACGAGACTGTTGCGGAAGCAGCATACGGCAAGCAGGCTCAAGTGGACTTTGGAGAGTATACGATGCGCACATCAACGGACAATCGTATCAAGGTTTTCTTCTTTTCCATGATGTTGTCCAGGTCCAGGTATAAATATTTATGGTTCACCATCCGAAATTTCACTGCTGATCTGGCAGTTATCGCTCATGAAAAGGCTTTTGAATTCTTTGACGGAATTCCAGAAGAGATCGTCTACGATCAAGACAAGGTGTTCCTTGTCAGTGAGAATAAAGGTGATTTGATCCTTACCACTGTTTTTAGACAATACGTGCACGGCAAAGGATTTAAATTACGCTTCTGCAGAAAATCCGATCCTGAGAGCAAAGGGAAAATTGAAAATGCAATTAAGTATATCAAGAACAACTTCCTTTATAACAGAACCTATTACAATGAAGAGACGCTAAACGAAGAGGCTATTGCCTGGCTGAACAGAACAGCCAATGCGCTGCCGCATTCTTTTACCAGGAAAGAGCCACGGGAAGAATGGATAATTGAAAAGCCGCTGCTCACTACGTTCATACCAGAGTCTATAGCGTTTCCCTCCATGACTTACATGGTGAGAAAGGATAACACCATATCCTGGAAAGGAAACTTTTATTCTCTTCCCTACGGCACCTACCAGGGACGTGGATCTTCTGTGATGGTACGAGAAGAATCCGATAAGTTAATTATGATGATTCCTCAATCCAGGCAGGAGCTATGCAGCCATACGATATCATTGGAGAAAGGCACTAAAGTTATCAACACCGATCACAAGCGTGATAAATCACTTCAGGTTGAAGAATTGATGCTCATTGTTGCCAATCGCTTCGATAATCCTTTAGCTGCCAAAGACTGGCTGAGTCAAATCTATACGTTAAAAGCCCGTTACATGCGAGATCAATTACAAATCATTCTCCAGGTTCTTGATGAGCCTGAAGTATTTACTGTTGCTAATCAGGTGATGACCTTTTGCCATCAGAACAAGATCCACAGTGCAGTTGATTTTAAAGCCATCATTCAACAGCATTTGAAGGACTCAAAACCCAAAGAACATATCGGTCTTCACATCCTCAATCCATTGTCAGGAGACAAACTGGATAAAAATATTCAGCCACAAAAAAGCTCAATCCAGGATTATCAACAGCTTATAAAAAAGTAAAGGTCAACGTCCCTGGAAAAGGCAAAAAGCAACACCTACTTCACCCAACATTGAAAAGAGTTGTTGCTTTTTGGCTTTTCCAGGGATGCTGCAAGCCAACTGCCGAAAGCTTTTCAAAACTCCGCCTGCTCCATGGCGCTGCTAAAGTGTAACCAACTAAAATTTATAATGGATAGAACAGAACAAATCAAACAGTACTGCCAAAGATTTAAAATCACCGGCATCAGTTCCAACTTGGAGACTACTATTGTTGAAGCTGAACAGAAAGGTCTGGGCTTCATGGAATTTACCATGAGCCTGTTCAAAACTGAATCCGATCACCGGCATCGGAACGAATATCATAAACGGCTTAAATGTGCGCAGTTGCCTAAAACGCATAATCTCAACACCTATGACCACACCGTTGAAAACGGGCTTCCCAAAACGCGCTTAAACCAGCTCAGAGAACTAAACTGGATAGACCAGGGGTTCAACATTATGCTAATGGGACCATCGGGCACTGGAAAAACCTTCATCGCATCAGGGCTATGCGCAGATGCTGTCGAGAAGGGATATAAAGCGTACTTCCGAACCATGGAGGACATCTTAAATGTCCTGAAACTCAAAGATGTTGTACGTTCAGCCAACAGTGAATATAAACGGCTAATCAAAGCCAATCTCATTGTGATTGATGACATCATGCTGTTTCCAGTTGAAAAAAATCAGGCGGTAAGTTTATTTAACTTCGTCAATCAATTGTATGAAAATACTTCGTTCGTCATCACCACAAACAAAGCACCAGCAGATTGGGCAAAATTACTCGACGATGAGGTATTGGCAACCGCGCTGCTGGATCGAATTTTATTCCACTGCGAACTAATTAATCTTTCCGGAAAAAGCTACCGTCTAAAAAATCGGAAGCCAATTTTTGAATCTTAAAAATTACCGTTTTATTTACTCACCAGTTGTGCATTCCTGTTGCCATTTTCTGTGCACTCTTGTTGCCAATTGTTGTGCACTCCTAATTGCCAAAAACTGTGCATTGTTGCTTACCGATTACACGAGGAAACGGCTTGCTCCTCTCGATTTTATCTTCTTCTCTAAAAGCATAGCATCGCCTCGAGTCGAACATTGCTGCCTCCAAATGACTCGCCACGGAATTCCGATCTTGATAGAACGTGTTTCACCGGAATTATGGCGCGCCGTTCTAAGGTCGATATCTTTACACTGACCAGTGTAATATCTTTGAATAGCCTCGCTGTATAAAATATAAACCCAATACATAATTGTACACAACAAAAAAACCACCATGAGGTGGTTTTATGTCGGGGCGGCCAGATTCGAACTGACGACCTCCTGGTCCCAAACCAGGCGCGATACCGGGCTACGCTACGCCCCGAACTAATTATCTTCAACTGTGCCGACCTTTACAGTTGCGGCAGCAGCAACTAATATTCACAAACTGAGTATTCGAATCTGCGACCTTGGCGCCTTAAAGCGTCACGCGATACCGGGCCCAAACGTTTTAAGGAGCGCAAAGATACAATTTATCGCCAACCAGCCAGAGTTTCGATTAATATTTTTCGGCAAAATTTGATCACACGAGAACAAACTGCCAGAGAGATCTCAGAGGGTTTAAATTTTGAGGATTACGCTTACTTCTGCAGATTCTTAAGACACAAAGCGGACTAACGCCCGAAGACTTTATTACTGTCATTGATCTTGAACCGGCCTCAACGAATTCTCTAAGGGCTTAGCCTATAGAATTGTTTTCCATACTGGCGCGTCTATGGATGAGTCGGAATCAGTGATGGTTTTACCACAGTCATCAATCTGTGTGGTACAGATCTGTTTAACTGTAACCTGGCAACCTCCGTATTTTTCTTGCGCAATGCCCCTGAAGTAATTTTCATATACTTCTAAATTAAGCACGCTATTGTATTTTTCGACGAAGCTGATGGAAAACGTTTTTTTCTTGGCAGTGTCAGTGCATTCTACTTCCGCTCTGATCATAAGAGCGTCCATGATCAAGTATTCCATTTACATTAATGAAGGTAATGAAGGTGTTACGTAAACGAAAATTAGGTTTTACTTTTCAAAATCCAATAGTTTCTGTCAAAAAAAAATCGACAGGCGATAGATTCTTTCTTCAAACAGACATTTTACTGAAGTTATCTACACTTTGCCCTGTTTTTCCACAATTTTGTGATGACTCATACAGCTTTTACCTCCCGTCCAGGTCTAATGATCGAAGTCTTGAGTATTTGTGGTATACGATTGGAAGGTCAGAAGCAAGATCCCACGCATGAAGCGTACTACACCGAGGCGAAGTGATCCTGTTATAGAAATTCGGGTGGCTACTACTGGTTGATCACTAGACTTAAGTGCCAAATCCCAATATTTGCATAAAAAAAGTCCTGCGAAGCATTTCTTCGCAGGACCCCTCTGAATTATACCCATAGGGTAATAATTTCTGTGTTTATTAGTTGATTCTGACTAAATCAAAGCCAATGAGGCTGTTGTTGTCGTCGACTTTTCGCTCGACATGAATGTTTTTGATCCTTGCTTCGATGTCCTGATAAGATATCACAGTTCCTTCAGATTCCTGTTCCATCAGTTTCTCGACATCAGGGTCTGAGAAACCGTGTGTAACGTGTACAAAATGATAGTCGTGCAAGATCAAAAGTTGTAATTGATCAAGTTGCAGCCCAAAAAAGTGTTTCAGATTTATTGATTCCATATTATTGGATTTTAATTTATTCAAAATCTATTGTTAGTCGCATCCAGCCCGACTGTTGCAAAAACCGCATCCGGACGTGCCGAACAATTCAAAAATTCGAGAGCTTGGGTAAAAATGCAATTTTGAAAACCAACTGAAATTAAGAATTAACTTTGCATCAGCCAGATAACTTCGAGATGTTGTCAAAATGTACTAAGCAAAATCCAGAAATCACCTCCGTTTCGATAAAGTGTCGAATTGCTGTTTTAATGGTTTATGCTATGGCCCAATTTTTTGCGCCAACAAGCGTTGGACAAACGTCACCGGAGAATACATTCTCCTTCACCAATCCTATCCTTGAGAAGGGTAACGATCCGTGGATTACCCAACATGATAGCCTCTTTTATTACTGTTATAGTGAAAACAAGGTTATTCACGTGCGTGCTAACCGCTATGTGCATGCCATTCGCGAAGGGAAGGAAATTGCAACATGGACTCCCCCGCCTCTGCAAAAATATTCAGCTGAGCTTTGGGCACCGGAATTACATTTTATATGCGGCTTCTGGTATATCTATTTTGCTTCCGATGATGGTCTCAATGACAATCACAGAATGTACGTGTTAAAATCACATGATTCTAATATTGGTAATGGGTTCGAATTTGTGGGACAGGTCCTTACGCGAGATAATAAGTGGGCAATTGATGGGACCGTGCTGCAATTAAACGGTTCGATGTATTTCATCTGGTCAGGATGGCGAGGAGATAAGAATGTGTCACAGAACCTTTACATCGCGAAGATGGACTCGCCTACTTCTATTGCATCAGACCGCGTGCTCATCTCTCAACCTGACTATGAATGGGAAAAACGTGGCGCCTTAGGGGGACTTCCAACTATCAATGAAGGCCCACAAATTCTTCAACACGATGGTGAAATATTTTTAATCTATTCGGCAGCAGGGAGTTGGTCAAACTTTTATTGCCTTGGTCAGCTAAGGCTGAGTGGATCTGACCCGCTTAATGCACTGTCATGGACAAAAAAATCGCAGCCCGTGTTTCAAGGTTTTGGAAATGTTTACAGTCCTGGTCATGCGTCGTTTCTGAATATTCATGGGAAAGACTGGATTGTATATCATACTGCGGTTAGAAAAGATGCCGGATGGAACAGAAAAGTGAAACTCCAGCCATTCAGTTGGCAACGGGGAGAACCGCTTTTTGGTAAGCCTTTGGAAGACGGTGACACGGTGACGATTGAGTACTGATTTAATAACATCGCTTCAAAAACACCAGGGTAACCCGTAACATTTTTTCCTTTCGTCCGTCTTGAGCCCATGTGGAAAAAACTTACCGGCTCCTTCGCACTCGCATTTGATAATATCCGCTCTCATTTTTTCCACACGCTGCTTTCTGTGCTCGGTATGGTCATCGGTGTAGCATCTCTGGTTGCGATTCTTTCAATGATTGATGGTATGGAGAAATTTGCCAGAGATCAAATTAAAAATACAACGTCTCTCAATGCCATCACGATCACGCCAGTTACGGATAGAGTCGTCAATGGAGTTAGTATCAAAAAAGATTCTCTGGCCGTCATAACATACGACCAGCTTCAGTCGCTCAAGTCAACGCTGTCGCGTGAGGCAAGCATGGCTCTTTCAGTAGTCCAGTCTACGGAGGTCAAAGTAAGCGGCACGGGATATCCAATCGGAACGATGGTGATGTATTCTAATCATCTTACAAAACCTGTAGAGGATGGTGAGCCGTTGAAGTTATTCGACGAGGAAGATCTAAAGCAAAAAAGAAAGTATGCAGTTGTTAATTCAGCTTTCGTAAAAATTGCCTATAAAAACGCCTACGAGGTTGCAGTGTCGTTCATTGTTTTAGAACGCGATACGTTCCATGTAACCCATGCCCTGGGCGACACGGCAAGCAAGCGACCTTTTGTGTTTGTCCCTATTACTACGATGTCAAATCAATTCTTTCAAAGTAATCCGCCACAATTGGCCGTCGAGGCATTCAAAAGTTCAGATGTATCTCAATTGAAATCAGATGTTCTAGCTTGGATCAAAAAGACTTTTCCAAATCACCTCGATCAATTTTCAGTGCAAACAAATGACCATCGACTCGAACAGGCAGCACGAGGCTTTACGCTGTTCAGAATTATTATGGGCCTTATAGTGAGCATATCCATTGTAGTCGGGGGAATCGGCGTTATGAACGTATTGCTAATATCTGTCACGCAACGAACAGTTGAGATCGGTGTTCGTAAGGCAGTGGGTGCAAACAAACGGGATATAGTGATGCAATTTCTTTGTGAAGCAATCACTATCTCCGTGTTTGGCAGTATCACAGGATTACTATTTGGGATGCTTTTTACAACGGCCGCCATACCTATTATTAATATGCTGGTGAAGATTAAGTTTCAGGCTATTTTCTCACTGGAAACAATTTCTCTTATTTCTGTTATTGCCATAGTGGTAGGTATTGTTTTCGGGACTTATCCGGCGATAAAGGCATCAAGACTCGATCCTGTTGAAGCAATACGTAAGGAGTAGGCGGCCGCCGTCAATCGGCAATTAGTCCATTCGGAAAACTTATCCCATATTTTAAATTCTCAGTTCAACTTCCGCTTAGTAGGCTTAATAAAATCGCTGTACGCGAACGCAAATGGCCAATCATGATATTGACTTTGGTAATTGATGGGGAATCAAAAAGCCAACCTTGCAACCATCAAACGAACATGTACTACTTTTTTTGAAATCCGTACGCTTCGAGCATCTTGTCGAAAATTGCTGTATTCTGATAAATTCCTGAGAATTTTTCTGAACCTGGGCCAAATGCGTAAACAGGAATCATGACGCCCGTGTGATCGCCAGTAGTAAACTTGCCTTCAACAGTGCCGGCTTTCATATCGCCATTAACAATGGAGAATCCTCCCGTCTCATGATCTGCCGTTATCACTACGAGGGTGTGACCGTCCTTTGCAGCGAAGTCGAGTACTTTCCCGATTGCATGATCAAAATCGACCATCTCGTTAATGATGTATTGTGTATCGTTAGCGTGTCCTCCCCAGTCAATCTGAGAACCTTCAATCATCATAAACATTCCTTTCTTGTTTTGAGCCAACAACTTAAGGGCTACTTCTGTCGACTGAACTAATTCGTCGCCACGCCCGTCAGAAAATTTTTTCTGCTGTTCATCTGCCAGGAACGCCGCAAGTTTTCCGCTTTTCGCAGACTTCACTTCCGCGATATTATTTGCGATCTGATAACCCCGCTGTTTTAAAGAGTCTACGAGATTTTTTCCATCAGCACGTTGCGTAAAGAACTTTCTTCCGCCTCCGATAAAGACATCGATGTCGGTCTTCAAAAAATCGTGCGCTATATTTTCGTCAAGACTTCTCGAAGGCTGATGCGCGATGAAGCAAGCCGGTGTTGCATGAGTGATCGAGCAAGTTGCCACCAAGCCTGTAGCCAGTCCGTGGTTTTCAGCTATCTCGAGAATAGTTGTCATTGGCTTCTTGTTAATTGGGTCGACTGAAATTGCGCCGTTGTAAGATTTCTCACCACATGCAAGTGCCGTTGCACCTGCTGCGGAGTCGGTGATGTACTCATCACTCGCCTGGTTCTTATGAAATCCAACCGCAGTACAGCGCTCCAGGTTAAGGCTCCCTTTGTTGGCCGTCAATCCGGCATAAACCTGCGCCGGGCCCATGCCGTCTCCGATCATAAGGATGACATTTCTTACTGCCGGCTGCTTCTTTTGTCCGTTGCAAATATGCGGGACCACCGAACATGTCCAAATCAAAATTAAAATTGAATTGATTGAAGACGTAGAGTTGTTCATAACGTGAATATACACCAATCGTTCTTGCCATCGATTACCACTACGTCATATTTAGGCATCCATAATGTTAAGCAGCTTGGAGATACTGTCCGTAATATTTAAATAACAAATCACTTAGACTGATAGTCTCCCGTAGGTCTTGAGTTTGGCACGAAAGATCCAGTTGATTAAGCATAATTTTGAGTTGACCATCAGTTACATTAGCAATGCGATAAAGCCACCTACGTTTTGGTATCAGGGCACCCGAACTTGGTCACTATATCGGTCAGTGGACACGCTAAATATTATGACGTCGAATGGAAAAGAACCTCCACAGCCGGCCATCTCCAAGATTAAACGGCGGCTATTCCAACGATCCTGATAGTACATGACAGCGGTGCCAGTGTGGTAGCGTAAATTAAGCATTGAGTTCTCTTTAAGCAGCCCTTTGATTTCGATTAGACCGGAACCGACTTAAAACACAAGCACTTGACAGACCAACCATGGTTTAATAAGATATCCAACTCCGCACAGTTGGGAGGCATCGAATTTTCGGTCCTACAAGATGGGGCGGCGCGAGGGACACGCATCGCGTGGATAAACACGGGCGCGGGCCTGCGTTACAAAGTCGTTATCGACCGGGCGATGGATATAGCCGATGCATTTTTCAATCAGCATAGTCTCACGTGGCTAAGCCATGGCGGGATAACTTCTCCACGACCAAATTCGGATCACGACCTTGACTGGTTGCGCGCGTTTGGCGGCGGACTCCTTACAACCTGTGGCCTGGATCACGTCGGTGGACCGGAGACAGACAAGTATGGCGAACGAGGACTACACGGACTCATCAGCAATACTCCTGCGGAAATTGAATCCATCATTCAGCCCGATCCATTAAAAGGTAAGATGGAATTCAGCATCACAGGAAAGATCAAAGAGACGAAAGTGTTCGGTCCAAGTTTTGAATTGAGGAGAACAATCTCTGGCGAAATAGGAACGGCAAAAATTAGTATTGTCGATGAAGTGACAAACTGCGCCAATACAGTGATGCCCCACATGCTGCTGTATCATTGCAATTTTGGATGGCCACTCGTAGATGAAGGTACCGAGCTTCTATGGAAAGGAAATTGGTCGTCGCCGGGTGAAATTACGCCAGGTAAAATCTTCCGTGAAGGGAATGATTTCCGGAAGTGTCCTCCCCCGTTGGATGCGCATAGGGGTACCGGAGAAGAGGTTGCTTTCATAGATATTGCGGAAGATAAATCAGGAAGGTGCGTCACGGGAATCTATAATCCCCGGATCGACCTTGCGCTCGCTTTGCGTTTCAATAAAAATGAACTTCCATGGGTAACCAACTGGCAACATTGGGGACCAGGTGAATATGTAACCGGCGTAGAGCCTGGTACGCACCCACCTATCGGGCAGGCTAAAGCACGCGAAGAGAAGTCGCTCATCTATCTACAACCCGGTGAAACCAGGTGTTATACCTTAGAAATAGAAGTGCTGGATGAAAAGGAAAAAATTAATCAACTTATACAACATACAAGCAATTAGGCTTGCGAGCCCATTACGACAATAAAAAAATGTTTATGGAAACAATAGAGAAAACAAACTTAGCAGCGATAGCGCTTGAACAGGGAAAAGGTATTCTGCGTCTGGCCCCTACGTGGGTTCCACGTTCTTTTTGCGTCCCAGGACGTCGAATCAAATTGCATCCCGATGACTACTACGTTCTCGGCGGACAACGTGGCGGCATAGACGAGCGTTGGCTATCTTCTACGACCCCTGCTAAGAATGGTCCGCTAACCGGAAAGAATGAAGGACTTAGCGCCGTCGTCGTAAAGGATGGAAGCGCATCGAAACAGGTCTTGTTGAAAGATGCTATATCTGAATTAAAAGGAGAAATTATTGGAGATCGTCTTTGGAAAGAATACGGCAACTGGCCAATGTATTCGAAGTTCTTTGATAACATGGGACCACTTCCCCATCACATTCATCACAATGATGAGCATGCAAAACTCATTGGACAGCTGGGCAAGCCAGAAGCCTATTATTTTCCTCCCCAACTGAATAATCATGGCGGAGATTTTCCCTATACATTCTTTGGTATTTCACCTGGAACAACCAAGGCACAAATCCGCGCGTGTCTTGTAAATTTCACAAAAGGCGATAACAAGATCACCAACTTTTCCTCGGCTTACAGATTAGAGCCCGGTACCGGATGGGACGTTCCACCCGGAATTCTTCACGCTCCAGGTAGCATGTGCACATATGAACCACAAAAAGCATCTGATGTCTTTGCCATGTATCAATCTCTTGTTAATGAAGCCATCATTCCGGAAGAACTTCTTTGGAATGGCACACCGAAAGATAGAATGGGAGACTATGATCAGTTAATGGAAGTGATTGATTGGGATCTGAATGTCGATACGCACTTCATGCAAAATCATTTTATGCTACCTAAGCCAGTGAGCTCAGTGGCCGAAATGAAGTCGGCAGGTTATATAGAAAACTGGATTTGCTATAAATCCCGCGCCTATAGTGCCAAAGAACTTACTGTCATGCCAGGTGCAACGGTAAAGATCAAGGACGATGCTGCTTACGGAATCATCATGATGCAAGGTCATGGTAAGATGGGCGTTTGGAATATCGAGACACCTTCTTTGATTCGCTATGGTCAACTCACGAATGATGAATTTTTCATTACTGAGAAAGCGGCACGAGAAGGAGTTACGATCGTAAACTATTCAGATACTGATCCAATCGTGATGCTCAAACATTTCGGTCCGGATAACCCGGACTTGAAACTATAAGAAACTTATAGATTGAATATTTATTGAACCGATTTAAACTCACCGTAAATCAACGCTTATGCCCGAGAATAATTTTCCCAAACTTCACAATGCTACCTGGCCAGGCGTGGTAGGCAAAGGACAAAACTCAGAGCCTGCAATTCCATTCGATACGATGCTTAAAATGACAGCTGCTGCCGACGTAAACGGGCAACGTTTCGATGGCGTCGATCTGGGATTACTTGACCCACATATCAATCTGATGGGCATGACTGATGACGGGGTGAAAAAGCTCGCTGATAAATTCTCGTCACTTAACCTTAATGTTGGAAGTCTTGTCGCACCGATCTGGGGTGGACCTGCAATGGGTAGTAAAGCAGATCGCGCGACTTTCGTCGACATGGTCCGCAGGGCATGTGAATTCGGAAAACGACTCCGTGAGCTGGGAGTTCGTCCTTCAGGTGTTGTCCGGATCGATTCGGCAAGTTCTCCTGAAACCTGGTCAAAGGATCCCGTGAAAAACACGAAGCTCATTGCGCAAACCTTTCGCGAAGCTGCAGATGTTGCCTTTGATTACGGCGAAAATCTGGCGGCAGAAGGTGAAATATGCTGGGGCGGCATGCACAGTTGGCGGGCAATGATTGATACGTTGGAGGCGGTAGATAGGCCAAACGTTGGATTCCAGGCAGACATGGCCCATACCCTTTTATACTTGTTAGGATATAATGCTCCTAAAGACAGAATTCTTCCAAAGGATTTTGATTGGAACGACCGTGAAACGCTAACGAATGGTCTAAGGAAAATAACGGCCGCGCTACGTCCGTGGACAATCGATTTCCACGTCGCACAAAATGACGGAACCGTATTTGGTTCGGGCTCTCATGATAAAACAGGAAGACATTGTCTATCAAATGATCCAAATGGGAAATTGAATATTGTTACGGATGCCGGCTATTGGCTGCGTGGAGAAAATGGAGAACTTACTAAAGCTTTCCGACATATATGCTGGGATGGTTGTATGTTCCCCAACTCCGTGATGATGCAACAACAGACATGGAATAATATACTGGCGACCATGATCAAAGTACGTGAACAACACGGTTGGTACGAAGCTTAGATAAGCTGCCGTCGAATTATTAAGTATTAACATGACAAAGACATGAGTCAAACTAAAGCATTGAGAATTGGATTGGTCGGTTGCGGATTTATGGGAAGAACGCACTCGAATGGTTATAAACGCGTCGGGGATTTTTTCCCTGAACTGCAATACAGACCTGTATTACAGGCAGTATGTGCGCGCAGCAAAGACAGCGTAACTGCGTTCGCACAACAGTGGGGCTACGCGTCGACGGAAACAGATTGGAAGGCACTCATCGCACGTAAGGATATTGATGCCATTGATATCTGTACACCAAACGATACCCATGCTCCTATCGCAATCGCCGCTGCAAAAGCCGGAAAAATCGTGCTGACGGAGAAGCCACTTTCCCGAACCGTTGCAGAAGGACAGCAAATGGTTGATGCTATAAAAAAGGCCGGTGTTGCCAACACCGTGTGGTATAACTACCGGCGACTGCCAGCCGTCACGCTGGCAAAGCAACTTGTTGACTCCGGAAAACTTGGAAAAATATTTCACTACCGCGCCAACTTCCTCCAGGATTGGACTATAAGTGCTGACCTCCCACAAGGAGGAACAGGATTATGGAGAATGGATGTTGAAGCAGCCGGTTCTGGAGTAACGGGGGATCTACTGGCACATTGTATTGACACAGCAATGTGGCTGAACGGTGCAATTAAAGATGTTTCCGCAGTGACAGAAACATTTATCAAAGAGCGTATGCACCAGATCACAGGAAAAGTTCAGCCTGTTGGTATTGATGACGCCTGCATTTTTCACTGTCACTTTGAGAATGGCTCACTAGGCCTTTTTGAATCAACACGATATGCACGTGGGCATAAGGCACTCTATACATTCGAAATCAATGGAGAACATGCTTCCATCCGTTGGGATTTACACGATTTAAATCGTCTTGAATACTTTGATCATCGCGATGAATCGATCGTCCGGGGTTGGCGATCCATCCATGTGACTGACGGAAATCAACCGTATATGGACAAGTGGTGGGTTCCTGGTCTGGGTATCGGATACGAACACAGTTTCGTTCATCAGGTAGCAGATTTTCTTCAGAGTCTTGAAAAAGGTGAAGAATGTCACCCAACCTTCGAAGATGCTTTGCAAACACAAAAAGTGTGCGAGGCGGTACTTGATTCTGCGGCGACAAGAAGTTGGAAAGACACAGGAGTTAAAGGCAAACAGCAGTAAAAGCGTATCTTATATGCACTGACAACGCAGATCCATTATGAAATCTCATTTGATAATAAGAATTTTTGCCGGGCTGGTGGTGCTTTCAACAACCTTGGGAAACGCACAATCTAAGCCAAAAGTAGTTTTCGTTACTGGTGATCACGAATACAGCAGCGAATCTACGATGCCGCTATTGGCCAAAGCGCTACAAGAGCAATATGGTATGGATGTGATCGTACTAAAGTCCTCACCCGATCACACTTCTGAGGAAAACATCCCTGGTCTCGACGCATTGAAGACTGCCGATCTTGCGGTATTCTTTCTCCGATGGAGAAGGCTGCCGGCTGATCAGATCAAGTTCATAGACGATTATTTAAAAACCGGGAAGCCTGTGATTGGCTTGAGGACGACCACTCACGCGTTCAATTATCCAAAAGGTCATCCCCTTGAGAAATGGAATGCCTTTGGCGAATTTGCATTGGGTGCACCTCCTGGCTGGGGTGGTCCAGCCGGGCACACGCATTGTGGCCATGGCTGCACGACTGATGTCTCAGTGATTCCAAAAGCTAAAGATAACCCGATCCTGAAAGGCATAGCATCAAATTTCCACGTTGAGTCATGGCTCTACAAAGTGATTCCCGATTATCCTGCCAAAGGGTCGACATGGTTGCTGATGGGCAAAGCTGTAAATCCTGAGACCGCCGGCTTTGAAGATAATCCAGTAGCCTGGACGTGGCAAAATAGCTGGGGCGGGAAAGTATTTGCTACAACGCTCGGTCACCCTGCAGATTTCAGCGTCGAACCATTCCAACGCCTGATGGTCAATGCCATTCACTGGACACTGAACAAACCTGTCCCTGCCTGGAAAGGAAAACTCAACATAGACGTTCCCTATAGAACCGAACCTACTAAATAAAATCTCTGCCAAGGTCACTTTCTACTTACTCACCTTCTTCAATTTAAACCGACAAATTATTTCTATTGCCAATGGCCTTAATAAAAAGAAAAAATAGCGCGGTCTTATTGAACAGAGTTTGGATAATTGTTGCGCTTGTGTGCCTGTTGCAATGCAAGCAAAAACCTGCAACGCTCCCGCTGGCTGACATCCGGAAAGGTTCTCATATAGTATTGATTGGTAATAACCTCGCGTCGAGGATGATGAATTTCGGTCACTTCGACACAGAACTACACCTCCGTTTTCCAGACAGTCTGTTGTTTATTCGTGATATGGCTGATGGTGGTAACACGCCTGGCTTCCGACCTCACGCATCACGTGTATCGCCATGGGCATTCCCTGGCGCCGAAAAATTCCAAACCGAACTAGCTACTTTCTCCGACAGTCAGGGCCATTTCGATACAGAAGATGAATGGCTAACACGCCTTAAGGCAGATGTGATTCTCGCATTTTTCGGATTTAATGAATCTTTTCAGGGCAAAGAAGGTCTTCAGAATTACAAAGATGAATTGGATGCCTTCATTAAATATACTCTGACACAAAAGTACAACGGCCAAGCTACACCAAAACTGATCGTGGTATCCCCTATCGCCTTTGAAGATCTATCCGACTCATTAGATCTGCCAAACGGTGAAAAGGAAAATGAGAATCTTCAACTTTATACACAGAGTATGCGTGAAGTTGCGAAAGCGAATAACGTGGCTTTTGTTGATGCCTTTACGCCGTCGAAGTTATGGTATGGAACTTCAAAGCGACCGTTAACGATTGATGGTTCGCAGCTTACTGATGAGGGCTACGCAAGGTTTGCGAAATTTCTCGCGGACCAGGTCACAGGTGACGCTCCTGTTGTTGCCGAACCAAACCGTGAGCTCGTCAAAAAAGCGGTGATCGAAAAAGACTGGATGTGGCACAATGACATTAAGGTACCCAATGGAGTTCACGTGTATGGACGCCGTTATAATCCATTCGGACCAGATAACTATCCTGCTGAAATTATCAAGATCCGTCAGATGACGGCAATAAGAGATTCTGCAGTGTGGTCAGCATCTAAGGGAATCGAAATGGATATTTCCAAGTCTGATGTAAAAACGGAAATGCTTCCGGATGTAAAAACAAATTACAATCCAGACAAAAACGGTAACCTCACGTATTTGTATGGCCAAGATGCACTCGCCAAACTTCATGTTGCGCCCGGATACAAGATCGAATTATTTGCATCCGAAAAAGAGTTTGTTGATCTGGCAAACCCGTCACAAATATCGTTCGACAATAAAGGACGCCTTTGGGTTGCAACGATGCCGAGCTATCCACACTATAAACCAGGAGACAAGAAGCCTGATGATAAACTGATCATACTTGAAGACACTAACGGCGATGGTAAAGCAGACAAACAAACCGTCTTTGTTGGCGGCCTGCATCTTGCTAACGGCTTTGAGATTGCTCCGGAAGGAGTTTACATTTCTCAAGGTACCAACCTCGTGCTGTTCACCGACGTAGATGGCGACGATAAGGCCGACAAAAAAGAAATTTTATTGAGCGGGTTTGATGATCATGACACGCATCATGAAATTCATGCTTTCACGGCAGATCCATCGGGTGCTATCTACATGGGTGAGGGAGTGTTTCTCCATACGAATGTTGAGACATCTTATGGACCCGTACGTGCTACTAATGGAGGATTCTATCGTTACAATCCGGCTCGTCATCAACTCGAACGAACCGCTCAACTTTCGATTCCTAACCCCTGGGGTATTGCTTTTGATGAATGGGGAGAAAACTTCTTTGCAGAGACTTCCGGCCCGGATGTAATGTGGATGATGCCCGGCACAGTCAAGTCACGCTACGGTGAGGCTACTCCAAAATCAAGAAACCTTGTTGAGGACAAACACAGGGTGCGACCTACATCGGGCCTTGAATTTATTTCGAGTCGCCATTTTCCAGACAATGTTCAGGGTGATTACTTAATGAACAATACGATCGGATTCCTGGGCACGAAAGAACATACCTTGATCGATGATGGTACAGGCTACGCGAGCAAACATCGTCAGGATTTGTTAAAGTCAGACGACAAAAACTTCCGGCCCGTCGATCTCGAGTTTGCGCCTGATGGTTCTCTTTACATTGCAGACTGGCACAACATATTGATAGGTCATATGCAGCACAATGCGCGTGATCCGCTTCGCGATCATTCACACGGCAGAATTTACCGCATCACGTATCCAGCCCGACCGTTGCTAAAGCCTGCGCCAATTGCAGGCGCGAGTATTGATACGTTGTTGAATAATCTGAAACTTCCCGAGTACCGAACGCGATATAGAAGCCGAAGAGAATTGCGTGGACGCGAAACGCCTGAAGTTTTATCGCACCTCACAACATGGGTTAGTGAGCTCGATAAAAATGACCCACGATATGAGCACCATCTCGTTGAAGGTCTGTGGGTAAGTTGGGGCGCTGATAAAGTTGACCAACCGCTTCTTCGTCAACTTCTCAAAGCAAAAGACTATCATGCAAGAGCTGCGGCGGTTCGTGTGTTGCGTTACGTGGGTCACCAGGTTACTGATCAGACTGAACTTCTCAAGAAGGCCGCCAACGACGAGCACGGAAGAGTGAGGCTGGAAGCGATTGTTGCTGCTTCATGGCTGAAAAAAAACGACGGACTTGCTGTGTTGGAAGTTGCCAGCAAACAGCCGATTGACGACTGGATGTCGCCATCATACGAAACTTCGATCGCGCATTTGAATGGCCGTTCTTTGGAAGAAAAGAAAGAAGAAGCGATCAAAAGCAAACTGACAGGCAAGGACCTCGAGTTGTTTGCTACCGGAAAAGCGATTTTTGCACGGGAGGGCTATTGTCAGACCTGTCATCAGGCTGATGGCATGGGTCTTTCAGCATCCGGGTTTCCTCCATTGGCGGGTACGCCATGGGTTACGGGTAACAAAGACAGATTAATCAAAATCGTGTTAAAGGGATTATATGGCCCGCTTGAAGTACTTAATAAAAAATATGAAGGCCAGGTTCCGATGACACCTTTCGGAGGACTTCTTGAGAAGGATTATGATGTTGCTGCAGTATTAACCTACGTTAGAAACTCTTTCGGAAATGAATCCTCCACCGTCACAACCGAAGACGTGAAGCGTGTCAGAGAAAGTATCAAAGACAAAACCGGATTCTATAAATCGGAGGAATTGCTAAAACAACATCCAATGGAAAAATAACTGGAGGGTGTTAAACGCGGTTCTTCTATGATTCAAAACTTAAACAAATCATCGTATGATTAAAGTTGGTTTTAACGTCCTGGCATGGACGGCCGACGTTTCGGATAAACTATTTCCTATTCTCGATCGACTCAAGAACATCGGTTACGATGGTGTTGAGATATTTGTTGGATCACCTGATGTATCTGCTTATCGTAAGTTTGGTGAATACGCACAAAGTTTAGGATTAGAAACGACTGCTGTTACTGTTGTGGGAGCCGACGAAAACCCAGTCAGCGAATCAGCGCAGGTTCGGACAAAAGCACTTGATCGCATTAAGTGGGTGATCGACAGGACACATGATATCAACGGAAGTGTTTTATGCGGACCATTCCATTCCGCACATGCCGTCTTCTCCCGAAAGCCGCCACAAGAACAAGAATACGGTTGGTGTGCTGAAGTCCTCCACGCCGCCGGGGAACACGCAGCGCAAGCGAACATCACACTTGCCCTTGAAGCACTCAACCGATTTGAGTGCTATTTGTGTAATACAACGGTTCAGCTAAAGCACCTGATCACAAAGACTGGTCACCCGAACGTAAAGGCGATGTATGATACCCATCACTCCAACATTGAAGAAAAAAAGGTCACGGCTGCGCTGGAAATCATTTCTCCTGTTTTACATCACGTGCACATCAGCGAAAATGATCGCGGAACTCCAGGCGACGGGCATGTACTCTGGGATGAAACATTTGAAACGCTCGCAAAGCTGAAGTATCAGGGATGGTTATCAATAGAAGCGTTTTCAAGGAATGATCCCGACTTTGCAAATGCTATTAATGTTTGGCGGGAATATTCGAAGCCATGGGATATGGCGGAAAAAGGGTTTGCGTTTATTAAGGATATGTGCGCAGAGCATGGTGTAGAGTAACGGCACCAAATTCACAATGCTCCTTGTATTAATTTCACAATTCATAATTCTCTTCGCCTTTCGTCACGTGTAGATCAACCGCATTGAATCACGATTACAGCTTTCGAAATTTCAGGTGCAGCACTCTCCCACCGTTCATTTCAAAGCCAACTATCTTGTTACCCTCTCGCACAAAATTCAAATTACTCATCCACCACATACCACACGTAAATTGATTTTTTGTCACCACGTTCAATGCAGCATCCGGATACTTTGAATGACGAAGCACGGGCCTGTTATTCACTTTTGCAATCTGATAACGGCTATCGAGTTCGTCATTCTCATATGTACCCACGTACTCCTCTATCTCGGATGATGTCAATTGTTTCGGCTCATATCGGAAATAATCATGAAGTTCATCACCAACTTTAATCTTAAGACCGGAAACGGACTTGTCTCCTTTTGGATGATAGAAGGTTGCGTATCCACCAAAAATAGAGAATGAAGTATCCGACAAAGAGTTGATCTCCACCTCCTGATCAAACACGTGAACGTATTGCTTCGTGCTATCATATATTCGCAGCGCATTGCCTTCATCACTCGTAAAGTATCCTTCAAAGCTTTTAAAAATTGATTTGTCCACGGGTTTGGTATCTGACTTTTCTTCAACCTTAACTTCTTTGGGTAGGTACAAATCCGCCACTTTGTGCGCGAAGTCAGTGGGACCCATAGATCCCAGGTTACAGAACACGGCGATACACAATTGTTCATCTGGGAATCGAACGGCATAACTTCTGTATCCCGCATCAGCACCACCATGACCGATGGCTTTATGACCGTTATATTTGCCAATGTCTAAAGCGAACGCATAATCAATCTTCTTTCCGTCCTTAAGAACCGCCTGCTCAAACATCTGTTCCACAGCGTCTCTCCCTCCTACTTGATAAGTTTCATAGTTGTGAACCCACTTCAACTCATCCTCTACTGTCGTGAAAAGGCTGGTCGCGCCCACTACCGCATAATTCAATGGAGCGTGAACATATTTCTTATCCTTGCCTATCTCATACGAATACGTCCGACCTTTAACAAGTTCAGTATTGTCATCATGAAAATGAGTGTCTTTCATTTCCAACGGTTTGAATATAGCCGAATCAGCAAAGTGACGGAAAGTCTGGCCACTGACTTTCTGAACGATCTGAGCCAGCAGCGTATAACCAGTGTTACAATAAAGTGAACGCGAACCTGGATCGAAGTTTAAATCCTTTTGATTTGAGACGAGCTTTAACACGTGATCAGTGGTGATTACATCCTCTAATCGTGTTCCCTGAATCGCCAGCAACTGCCATTGATCTCTTAAACCACTCGTGTGATGAATCAGATTTCTGATCGTGATCTTTTGTTTAAAATCAGGCACGAATGGCAAGTACTTTCTGATATCATCATCCAGCGATAACTTCCCTTGTTTCGCCAGCAGCACGATACAAAATGCTGTGTACTGTTTTGATTCAGAAGCAATGTGAAAGATCGAAGATGATGTATTCGGGATAGCATATTCGAGGTTGGCCATGCCATAACCCTTCTTAAAGACCACTTCACCATCCTTCATGACTGCAACAGCAACGCCCGGAGTATTGGGATGATTCCACTCGCTGAATATCGAATCGATTCTTGATTCCATACCAGATGAATTGCCGGGACCCGATTCTGGTTTACAAGCGTTCAAGAAAATTATACTTGTGAGGAGTAACAGGAGCCTGGTCATATTGAGGTTTTCGAAGATGAGGATGTGTTGACGAATATTAGCAAACTGATCGTGATTTCAAACTGGCAAAAGTGACTACTTACAAAAAACAGAACGAAATGCCGTTCACTGAAGAATTTAAGACTGGCTGACCATGCTTTCAACTTTTCTTACGAAAAGGATTATCTTCTCAAAATTTGACCCTTATGACCAGAATTGTCTTTGTCCTCCTATTCCTGAGTATAGTTGTTACTTCTTTGGCTCAAAAGACCTCAAAAGGAAAACTATTTATCATCGGCGGGGGCTCGCGGTCCGACGCCATGGTCGATCGTATCATCACAGAGAGCGGTTTGCAAAATGGCGGATATGGTGTCATACTGCCGATGTCCAGTTCGGATGACTCTTCTGCTTACTGGGCCAACGAACCATTCATCAACAAGGGTATTCAGAATATATATGGATTGAATTTTGTGAAAGAAGAAATTCTGGACGACGCTAAAGTTGATTCAGTGCGTAACGCAAAATTCATTTACATCACGGGTGGTGACCAGAATCGATTTATGGATGTTGTCGCAGGTACTGCTATTGAAAAAGCCATTCACGATGCATTTCATAAAGGTGCTTTGGTGAGTGGCACAAGTGCTGGTGCCGCGGTAATGAGTAAGCTGATGATCACTGGAAATGAATTGAAGTACCCTGAAAGCGCTCTCAAAAACATTGAAGAAAATAACATCGAAATCAAAACTGGTTTGGGATTGATCCACGGTTCTATCATTGATCAACATTTTGTAAAGAGAAGCCGATATAACCGTTTGATTAGCGTAATCATTGAACATCCCGATCAAAAAGGAATTGCCATTGATGAAGCCACTGCAATTTTGGTCAAAGGACGCGAAGCAGAAGTGGTTGGAGATTCTCAGGTTATCGTCATCGAGAATCCTAAAAGATCTAAGGTAGTCAGGAGTGGAAAGTTGGGTGCGTCAGGGTTAACCATGGATATTTATCTGGCGGGTGATCGGTTCAAAATAAACTAGCCAATTATTAATTCGGGTTACTTCGTTGACCAATACTACCGACTCAAAGCATCGTCGACCATAGTTTGTGCCTCCACCAGAATCTTTTGTAGGTGAACGTCTCCCAAAAAGCTTTCAGCGTAAATCTTATAAATGTCTTCAGTACCGGATGGGCGGGCAGCAAACCACCCATTCTCGCTTGTTACTTTTAGTCCGCCGATAGCGGCACCGTTGCCAGGCGCCTTTGTAAATATTCCAGTGATTTTCTCGCCTGCTATTTCATCTCGCGTAACCATCGTTGCTGAAAGTTTGCTGAGCTTTTCTTTTTGCTCCGGAGTAGCTTTAGCTTCTATACGATCGTAAACGGGAGCACCCAATTCATTTGTAAGTTCAAGGTAAATTTCTGCAGGATCTTTTCCAGTCACCGCCGTAATCTCTGCGGCCAGTAAAGCAGCAATCATTCCATCCTTATCAGTGGTCCACACTTCGCCATTCATCCGCAAAAAAGAAGCGCCGGCACTTTCTTCACCTGCAAATCCAACGGAACCATTTAGTAACCCATCAACAAACCACTTAAATCCGACTGGCGTCTCAAATAATTTTCTGTTAACCTGTTTCGTTATGCGGTCAATCATCTGACTACTTACCAGTGTTTTCGCGACCATAGTTTTATCATTCCATTGTGGACGATGTTTAAAAAGATAGTAAACCGCGGCCGACAAATAATGATTAGGCGGCATGAGTCCCGCGCCTTTGGTGACAATGCCATGGCGATCGTGGTCAGTGTCGCATGCAAATGCAATGTCAAAACGATCTTTCAACGCAACCAACTTTTTCATCGCATAAGAAGAAGAGGGATCCATACGGATTTGCCCATCCCAGTCCAAGGTCATAAAACGAAATGTGGGATCAACGATTTTTTCTGTAACCGTCAGGTTAAGTTTATATAAGTCGGCAATGGGTTGCCAGTAATGAACGCCGGCACCTCCGAGTGGGTCTACACCCAGCATAAGGTTTGAATCACGGATCCGGCTCATATCGACAACATTAGCCAGGTCGTTGATATACGGATGAAGAAAATCGTATTGGTGTGTAGTGGATTGTCGGATCGCTTTTGAATAAGGCATTCTTTTAACGCCCGCCAAATTATTCCGAAGTATGGTATTCGCCGTAGATTCTATCCAATTGGTAATCGTTGTTTCCGCCGGGCCACCATGTGTTGGATTATACTTAAAACCACCGTCATAAGGCGGATTGTGCGATGGCGTGATTACAATACCATCAGCCAGTCCACTCTTTCGTTGCTTGTTATAGGTGAGTATAGCATGTGATATCACCGGTGTCGGTGTATACTCATCGTTTTGCGCAATCATTAATTCAACACCATTTGCTGCCAGCACTTCAATCGCTGTGATATTCGCAGGAACCGAAAGCGCATGTGTATCAAACCCGATAAATAAAGGACCATCGATTTGTTGTTGTTTTCGATACATACAAATCGCCTGCGTAATGGCCAGTATATGTTCTTCATTGAATGCATTATCAAATGCAGAACCACGGTGTCCTGATGTTCCAAAAGATACTTGCTCTGCCGGTACCGTTGGATCCGGGGACGAGGTATAATATGCGCTGATCAGCTTCGGGATGTCGACAAGCATTTCAGGCGACGCCGGTTGTCCTGCTAATGGGCTTATTTCCATTGTTCTCTCAACTATAATTTTATCACTTCCTTCATGTATTCTCCCCTACGCGCCGCAGCGTCGTATTTAGTCCGGAGGTACAGCAATTTTTGTGCTTCCTGCACATTCGGTTCCAGTCCTTTCCACGCATCGAGCGCAGGTTGCTGTATGGCCCTTGCAAAAGAAAAACTAACAATCCATGGTAATCGCCCTACATGCTTATGGATGGCATTCAAGTGCGCTGCAGCTTCCTCCGGTGACTGTCCACCCGATAAAAATGCAATAGCAGGAACGGCGGAAGGCACGGATGCAAGCAGACAATGGACAGTTGCGTCAGCCACTTCGTCAACTGTATTTTGTGTGCCATCTGTTCCCGCAATCACCATATTGGGTTTTAAAATCATGCCCTCAAGATTTACGTTTTGGATGTATAACTGATAAAAGAGCATTTTCAAAACATGTTCTGTTACCTGATAACAGCGTTCCATAGAATGATTGCCTTCCATGAGTACTTCAGGCTCTATGATCGGCACAATATCCGCTTCCTGACATAAAGCCGCATATCGCGCAAGCGCATGAATATTGGCTTCGATGCAAGCGGTGGTAGGAATGCCGTCACCAATTGTGATTACAGCCCGCCACTTTGCAAAACCAGCACCCATCTTTTTATAATACTGGAGACGTTCACGCATACCGTCCAAACCTTCCGTCACCTTTTCGCCGGGAAAAGCCGCCATTGCTTTTGCGCCTGAGTCAACTTTAATTCCAGGTATTATCCCAATATTGATTAAATGTTCGGCAAAAGGAATTCCATTCTGTGTTTGCTGACGAATGGTTTCGTCGTACAAAATTGCACCCCCAATAAATTCGCTTAGACCGGGCGTTGTGACGATCAGATCCCGATACTTTCGTCTCATTTCAACAGTCTGTGCAATACCCGCCGCCGCAAAACGCTTGTTGCAGGTGCCGTTGCTTTCATCCATAGCGAGCACTCCCTTGCCATCTGCGAAAAGTTGCACGATGGTTTCCTTTAAGATTCGGATATTCATTTCGCGTTCCATTTCCAGTTGAGAATTTCAGGCATGTCTTTGCCATGTTCTGCAACATAGTGCTTGTGTTCAATCAACTTATCTTTCAACTGCTGTTTCAGATAAGCGCCTTTGCTACCCAAATTTGGCAGGCGGTCTATCACATCGATCACCAAATGAAAGCGGTCAATATCGTTTTGTACTCTAAGATCAAAAGGCGTCGTAATTGTGCCCTCTTCCTTATAACCTCTTACGTGAAGGTTTCGGTTAGCGCGACGATACGTGAGACGGTGGACCAACCATGGATAACCGTGGAAGTTAAAAATGATATGTTTGTCTTTCGTAAATATCGAATCATAATCCTGGTCGTTCAGTCCATGAGGATGTTCAGAGCTGGATTGAAGTTTCATCAGGTCAACGACATTCACGACTCTGATTTTAAGATCTGGCAGGTGTTGGCGCAGTATCGAAACAGCAGCCAACAACTCAAGTGTTGGCGTGTCGCCACAGCAAGCCATGACTACATCCGGTTCTGAACCCTGATCATTACTTGCCCATTGCCAGATACCAATCCCTTCTGTACAATGAATCACGGCAGCATCCATACTAAGCCATTGCGGAAGTGGATGTTTGCCGGCAACAACTACATTCACATAATGTCTGCTGCGTAAGCAATGATCAAAAACCGACAAGAGACAGTTTGCATCAGGTGGCAGATAAACTCTTACGACATCAGCCTTCTTATTAATCACATGATCAAGAAAGCCCGGATCCTGGTGCGTGAATCCGTTGTGATCCTGTTGCCAGACATGAGAAGCCAGCAAATAATTTAGTGATGCAATCTTTCTTCGCCATGGAAGTTCTGATGTTACCTTCAACCACTTAGCGTGTTGACTGAACATAGAGTCAACGATTCGGATAAATGCTTCGTAACTATTAAATAACCCATGCCTTCCGGTCAGTAAATATCCTTCCAACCAACCCTCGCATTGGTGTTCGCTCAGCATTGAATCCAACACCGCTCCACTTGGCGCAAGAAACTCATCATTTACTTCCTCTCTTGCTTCCCATTGACGATTGGACGCTTCGAATACGGCCCCCAGTAAATTTGACATGGTCTCATCCGGCCCGAATACTCGGAAGTTATGCTGATTTTGGTTTAGCCTCGCGACGTCCCTAAGAAATTTACCAAGTATCATGGTGTCTTGCCCCATGACTGCCCCAGGCGATGAGATCTTTAAGGCATGTTGATGAAAATCCGGCATGATTAAATCGTGTAGCAGTATGCCTCCGTTGGTGTGTGGATTGGCGCCCATTCTACGATCACCCGTTGGTGCCAGTTCAGCCAGTTCTTCATTGAGCCGACCATTTTCATCAAAGAGCTCCTCCGGCTTATAGCGTTTCATCCAACTTTCCAATTGTCCGACATGATCGGGATGCTCTGCGTCGACCAGCAACGGGACCTGGTGTGAGTGAAACGTTCCCTCGTTTGGAACACCATCAACTTCTTTTGGCCCTGTCCATCCTTTTGGCGACCTTAAAATTATCATCGGCCACCGAGGCCTTGTGCTGTCGTTTCTATCTCTTGCACTCCCTTGTATACGATGAATTTCTTCAATCGCTTCATCCGTAACTTTTGCCATCAGCTCATGCATAGTTTCAGGATCATCTCCCTCGACGAAATAAGGTATCCATCCGCAACCTCTATAAAATTGTTCCAGTTCCTCATGTTCAATACGCGCCAACACAGTAGGATTACTGATCTTGTAACCATTTAAATGCAGTATAGGCAACACTGCGCCGTCGGTGATTGAATTCAAAAATTTATTAGAATGCCACGCTGTTGCCAACGGTCCCGTTTCTGCCTCTCCATCTCCAATGATACAGGCTACAATTAACCCCGGGTTATCAAACGCTGCACCAAAGGCATGACTCAATGAGTAACCTAACTCACCACCTTCGTGAATAGAGCCTGGTGTCGTAGGTGCCACGTGACTCGATATACCCCCGGGAAAAGAGAATTGCTTGAATAGTTTTTTCAAACCCGATTCATCCTGTGTGATGTTCGGATACACTTCACTCCACGTACCTTCCAGATAAACGTTGCCAACAATCGCTGGCCCTCCATGACCGGGTCCCGAGATATAAAACATATCAAGGTCATATTTCTTTATGACTCTATTCAGATGTACATAAATAAAATTCTGTCCCGGTGTAGTACCCCAATGGCCGACCACCAAAGGCTTTACATGCTCGAGCTTTAGCGGCTCTTTCAATAACGGGTTGTCGTATAGATAGATTTGTCCTACTGACAAATAATTTGAAGCACGCCAATAGGCATCCATCTTGCGCAATAAATCAGGAGATAACGTTTTGGTTTTGCTGTTACTAGTTTCTGTTTCCATATCTTTTTATGTTATCATTAACACTACTTATTTTCTTTTACCGGCATTGGTTTCTTTTTGTTTAGAATACGTAAGCCAGTATACATATCTCAACTACTTAATTTTGATTATCCGCTATCTTATCTTCAACATGCTTGCATTGATCGCCACAACGATCGTGCTAACAGCCATTAACGCTGCCCCCACTGCAGGACTCAACAATATGCCCCAATGGTATAAGACGCCTGCTGCCAGCGGTAACGCAACGACGTTATAACCTGTGGCCCATACTAAATTCTGAATCATCTTTCGATGCGTGGCCTTACCAAATAAAATCAAACTAACGATGTCGTTTGGATTGCTGTTCACCAATACAATGCCCGCCGTTTCTGCAGCTATATCGCTTCCACTGCCTACCGCAATACCAACATCTGCCTGAGCAAGCGCTGGTGCATCATTGACGCCATCCCCTGTCATGGCTACATACTCACCTTTGTCTTGCAACTCCTTTATTTTTACCAACTTCTGATCGGGCAATACTTCCGCAATAAAACGGTCCATCCCGAGTGTTTCGCTCACGCTCTTTGCAACCTTGCTATTATCACCCGTTAATAATATTGATTTGATATTCTCCTGCTTCAATGTAGCAATGGCGCCTGCAGATTCAGGACGAACTTCATCAGACAGGGAAATGTAACCCTTCAATACATCATTGATAATTAGAAACACCACCGTCTCAGTATCATTGGCTTTAAAGCCCTCAGGAATAGCAATGTTCTTTTCCTTTAAATAACCAGGACCAACTATCCGTATCTTCTTTCCCTCAACACTTGCTTCAACTCCCTTGCCTGTAATGGCATTAAAATTCTCCGCCGCGGGAACAGTGAGCGATAAACTTTTGGCTTTCTGCAAAATACCTGTGGCAATCGGATGCTCCGATTTTTGTTCCAACGCCGACGCAAGACGTATTAACTCATTTTCACTAACATCTTTTTCAACCGACACAACCCTTGATACTTCAAATTTTCCAACCGTCAATGTTCCCGTCTTATCAAATACGATCGTGGTTATTTTTCTTGCGTTCTCAAATGCTGTTCTGTTCTTGATAAGCAATCCATTTTTTGCAGCCAGTGAAGTCGACTTGGCTACTACCAACGGTACCGCTAGTCCTAAAGCGTGGGGACAGCATATTACTATTACAGTAACCATCCGTGCCATGGCAAAGTCCAACGGATGACCAGTGATATACCAGTATAAAAAACTCGAGATCCCTGCGACCATGGCAATCAGCGTTAGCCATTTGGCCGCTTTATCCGCCAGCAACTGCGTTTTTGATTTTGCTTTTTGTGCATCATCCACCAACTTGACCACTTTCGATAGATAAGAATCTTTTGCGGCATGAGATACGGTTACTTTGATTGAACCATTACCGTTTATTGAGCCTGCAATTACTTTATCGCCGTTTATTTTCTTCACGGGTTTCGATTCCCCCGTGAGCATCGATTCATTCAAGTAACTTTCACCTTCGGATATCACGCCATCGGCAGCGATTTTTTCTCCGGGCTTAACCAGGATGATATCTTTCTCCTTTAATGTCTCTGTCTTTACATCATGTACTT
This sequence comes from Chryseolinea sp., assembly GCA_039916665.1. Lineage (GTDB taxonomy): Bacteria > Bacteroidota > Bacteroidia > Cytophagales > Cyclobacteriaceae > Chryseolinea. Next base: position 31,618 of record JBDSKX010000158.1, read on the forward strand.
TGTCACCCATTACCATGTGTGCGTCTGAAGGCATCAATTGCACCAATAGTTCCAATTCTTTAGATGCTCCGGCGATAGATTTCATTTCTATCCAATGCCCCAACAACATGATGAGAATAAGGGTGGCCAGCTCCCAATAGAAATCCATGCCCTTCAATCCAAACACGGTTGCTGTGCTATAGATGTATGCTACTGATATCGCAAAGCCGATCAGCGTCATCATACCTGGGTTCTTAGCTTTCAACTCAGTCACCAAACCCTTTAAAAAGGGCCAACCGCCATAGGCGAAGACAACCGTTGATATGGCAAATAGAATATAAGATGATCCGGTAAACTGCCAGTCCACGCCAATGAATTGCTGTATCATACTTGACAACACCATGATGGGCACTGTCAATGCCAATACTACATAGAACCGCTTTCTAAAATCAGCGATCATCATGGCATGATGGTTATGTCCTTCATGTCCCATTGGAGGATTAGATCCATGGTTCATGTTGGTGTGATTTATTGAAGAATGTTCCATTATTTTAAGAATGAGGTCAATTGGCTGGCTGCGATATGCCGAGCAAAACCAAAATCGACAAAAACATCGCCGCACGGACTTGATCCTTTAAACTTTTGGTCCGTATCGAATACTATAGCCATCTTGTTTAAGATTACTTTATAAACAATGTGATTTATTTCCCTTAATCTTTGCTCACTTTATAGCCCTTCACGGCGACATGGTACAAGCTTTGATTCACTTATGCATTACACAATTAATGACAATCGTTATACTATTCGCATATTTGATTTTAGATTTCATTATGCTCATGTCGCCATTTTAACCGAATGATTCAACAGATCAGTGACCATTTTTGCGATCATGAATTCCTCATTTGTTTTCATCACCCGAACCATCACTTTCGTTCTTTCAGCAGAAATGACATCTTCATTGTTTCTATTTCTTTCGGCATCCAGTTCAATTCCCAAAAACTCAAGGTTGTCGCATATTCTACTTCGGATTTCCGACGAGTGCTCGCCAATGCCGCCTGAAAAAACTAATATATCCAACCCGCCCAGCGCAGCGGAAAATGAACCGATCCACTTTTTTGTCTGATAACAAAAGAACTCGATGGCTTCTTCCGCACGCTTGTCCGAGTCTCTAATTTTCATGAGTTCCCTCATATCTGAACTTGTTTCCGATATGCCTACCAAACCTGATTCATGATTGATCATGTGACTGAATTGCTGCGGGGTAAGATGCTCCTGATCCATTAAATACCATGCAACACCTGGATCAAGATCGCCAGTACGCGTGCCCATGGGTAATCCTGCTGTAGGCGTAAAACCCATGCTCGTGTCAATGCTCTTGCCGTCTTTGACTGCGGCGAGACTTGCACCACTTCCGAGATGCGCTAAAATTACTTTGCCCCTGGATGCTTTCGTTCCAACGACACGTTCAAGTTCTTCCATCAGGTACGCGTACGACAGTCCATGGAAGCCGTATCTTTGAATGCCGTTTGCAAAGTAGCGCCGGGGGATGGTTAACAATTTTGCCACCTGAGGCATGGATGTATGAAACGACGTATCAAAACAAGCAATTTGCTTTAATGCCGGATAACGTGTTTCAAATACTTCGATCAACTTAATTTCTTCGGGTAAATGCTCAGGATCAAAGGCGCTGATCTTTTTCAATTCAACTAATAGATCGGCAGTAATCAATTCTGGTTCGGTATGTTTCATGCCATGAACAATCCGATGTCCGACCGTCGTGACCCGCGCAAAGGCATCCTGTTTTTCAAGACAGTCAATCAAATGGTTTGCAGCCTGATCATGATCACCAGCACGGATAGCGACAACACCTTTTTGATTTGTCGCAAGATTACTGAAATTGAGTTTCGCGTTTTCAGCGCCGATATTCTGAACCTCACCGTCGAGCAACAGCGTCAATATCTCGTCCGTTTTATACAAAGCGAATTTGATGCTGGAAGAACCACCGTTGATTGACAGAATGCAATCACCCTTGTCCATGCTACGTTGTCTCTTTTATGTCAAGACCCAATGCGGCCAAAGCCTTTGACGTTGTCGCACAATCCATATGCCGGATCGCGTTAATGCCCAATTCTTTAGCGACATCCACAAACATCTGGACGTCGTCTATGTAAACAATTTCATCGGAAGGAACCTGTGCCGCATCCAGCGCCAATTTAAAAATTGTTGCATCTGGCTTTCTTACATGGAAATAACAGGACGATACAAAGAAATCGATAAGTTCAGTCAACTTAAATGTTTTTATCCTGTACGCATTGAGCTCCCTTGCTTCATTGCTTACTGCCACTACTTTTAATTTATAGGCGTCTTTCAGAGTGCGCATCAACGATATGGTCTCGATGTTCGGCGTCGTTAAAGCGTGCATGAACGAAGTAAATTCATCCTTCGTGAAATCACGCTTTTCATAGAACACCACCCGGTCAAGATATTCATCAAGCGTTATCCTTCCTTCTTCATAAACGACAAACAGCAGTTTGTGTCTCAATTCAAATGCTTCACGATCTAGATGAAATTTTTCGACCGCCAGGTTCCTGAAAGAATGTCCCCAGCCGTTCGAGAGCAGCACACCACCAATATCAAGGAACAGGGTTGTTATTTTCTTCTTTTGCATTTGCATGATCTTATTTACCTTTTAAAGCCTCAAAGCCTGATATGACATCAAACAGTTCTTCATCAATGGAACTCTGGCGCAGACGATGGTATTTCTTACCGAGTTCATCCAACAGGTCCGTTATGTTTTTATCAGCCCGCTGCATCGCGTCCAGCCGGCTTGCGTTTTCACTTGCCAATGATTCAACACACGCTTTGTAGAGAGAAGCAAAAAGGTATCCGTTAATTAAAGCAGTCAACGTAGGTTTTACACCGCCGGCAATCTGTGGTGGTAATTTGGTGGGCCATTGAATCTCATTCAAAGATTCTCTCCATTTTTCATCCAACGGCAAAAAGCGCTGCATCACCGTTCTGTAACCGGAACCAGGCTTGGGTTGATTGTGAAAAATATAAAACGTTGTTGCTTCCTCTTTTTGCTGATGCTCCTGGCATTTGCTCAAAAGCTCCGTCACCAGCGGCGTTACTGCATTTATATCATTTGGAACCACGTACAAATTTGAAACCTTCAGTCCTTCATCCAACAAGAGCCATTGAACGCGTTCACCCACTGCCCAGATCATTTTTTTTCCTGGCAACGTTTTTAAAGATGTGGATACAAAATTGGCCATCGAATCATTGAACTGTCCGACCAGCCCCTGGTCCGATCCAAAAACGATGGCGCAAATGGTTTCCTCTGTTTTCTTTTTTGAAGCCATTGTTTCATCTATTGCCGCAACCTTTTCAGCTTTGAACCAGGCAATGATGCCTAATGCTATTGTATGATAATATACGCCCAGTGAACTAACAGCATTTTCGTACTGAACAATGTTAGAAGCTGCCATGGCCTTCATAGCACTGACAACAGACTTCAGATCTTTTGCACCTTCAGTCTTACTTCGTAGATTTTCTAAGGTGTCCATGGCTCACTTTTAATTTGAAGTCGGCTTGTCGTGGTTTGGATCTGACTTTGTTTGTTCTAAAAACGGTGCAAGTATTGTTCCGGCAATCTTCAGAATAGCCTGGCTATCTCCATCACTGAGCGCCTCATTTGACACCAAGCGTTTGATCATTTCATCGGGGAAGTTCTTCATGCCCTTCGACAGTGCATCTTCCGCATCCTTGATTTTGTCGATGGCTATAATATCCATCAGGCCATTCTTCAATGCCAGTAAAATTACAATCTGTTCCGTGACTGGCATCTGCTGCAATTCCTGTTGCTTCAGGCTTTCACGTATTCGTCTCCCGTGCTCAATTGTTTTTCGGGTAGTGTCATCGAGCCTGGTACCAAACCGCGCAAAAGTCTCCAGTTCTTCAAACTGAGCATATTCCAATTTTAAATTTGCGATCGAACGGTAGGCCGGTAGTTGGGCCTTATCGCCGACACGTGAAACGGACTTTCCAACATCAACCGCCGGCAAAATTCCCAGTTCAAAAAGTTTGGGTGAGAGGTATAGCTGTCCATCAGTAATTGAAATCAGATTGGTAGGAATATAAGCCGAAATATTTTGCGCTTCCGTTTCTATGATGGGTAATGCTGTAAGTGAACCGCCCCCTAGTTGATCACTTAAGTGTGTAGATCTTTCCAATAACCTTGAATGGATATAAAAAATATCACCGGGGAATGCCTCCCGACCTGGCGGCCTCCTTAACAACAAAGAAAGTTCGCGGTAGGCGCGCGCATGATGTGTAAGATCATCATAGACAATCAGCACATCACGCCCCTTCTCCATAAAATATTCTGCAATGCTGGTGGCCGCGTACGGCGCGATGAATGCTAAGCCAGGCGAACTACTTCCTTCGGCCACAACCACAACGGTATATTCCATTGCGCCCTTGTCTTTCAAATTGGCGATCACCTTTGCTACAGCGGATGCACGTTGCCCGATCGCGCAATAAACACATACCACGTTTTTGTCATGCTGGTTGAGAATGGTGTCGATAGCAATAGCAGTTTTACCAGTCTGACGGTCACCTACTATTAATTCACGTTGGCCACGCCCGATAGGAATCAACGCATCAATAACCTTGATTCCCGTTTGCAACGGAACGGATACCGGACTTCTATCCATAATGGCGTGGGCCGGTCGTTCAATGGGTAATCGTTCGCTATTTCCAACAGGACCTTTGTCGTCGATGGGTTGTCCCAAAGGATCGATAACCCGTCCTATTAATGAATCGCCAACAGGAATATCCATTACCCTGCCTGTGCGTTCCACTTCATCACCCGCCTTCAATAATGAATCCTTACCCAACAGGATAACACCTATCTCATCTTCGTCAAGATTGTACGCGATACCAAAAATTCCGTTAGGGAATTCAAGCAATTCTTCAAAGCCGACACTCGGTAGTCCCGACACTTTAGCAATGCCTGTTGATACACTCGTTATGGCGCCTACTTCACGGAGTTTCATGGAAAACTCGTTATGCTGTAAAGCGTTGTCTATCGAATTAAATATGTCACTTGTGATGATATCTGCTGGCATTGCTTACGTGCTAATTTTTTTCAGGCACCGGGTTGGCTTTTTCCTTCAGGGATTCGGAAATATTTTTGTCCAACGTGTTCAGGTACTCAGTAAAACTCCAGGCAAGCTTATACCCATTTGTCGAAAGCTCGATGCCGCTGATTATTTCCGGCGCAGTTCTAAATTGCAATTGCACGTTAGTATGAAGGACCTCATCAACTGCGTTACTTATTTCTCCCTGTTGCTTTGAAGGAAGTTCAAATGCGCTCCTGACTAGAATAGTATTTGCATTGGATTTGAAAGCATCGACAAACTGTTTCTTTTCCTCATCTCGCAAAGCACTGAAACGTTGAATGAATTTGGCTGCCGATTGTTCTTCCAGACTTACAGAAGCAATGTCTGCGAGTGCTTTTCGGGTAATGTCAAAAACACGTCTTTGGGTCTTTTCGGTTCGCTCAACATGATCAGCTTCCTGGCTCTCCCGCGATGCTTTCTCCATTCTTTCTCGCAGCGCGTTTGCCTCAACCCGTGCATTGTCCAACATCTTTTGTTTTTCTGCGTTCGCATCCGACACTGCCTGATCCATCAACGTTTGCTTTTGTTGATTAAAATCCTGTTGTTGTTTTCTGAAGTCTTCTTCCTGCTTTTGTGATGATGTTTTCTTATCGTCAGCTTCTCTCAACTGATCGACAATCTTTTTCTCTCTTTCTTTTACCGCATCCAGTATTGGCTTATACAGGAACTTCCTTAACAACCACACCAGGAGGACGAAATTAATTACCTGCGCTATGACCGTGAACCAGTTGATTTTCATTTCATACCCTATTTTGCGATGAAATGATTCCAGAAAGGGTTAGCGAAAATGAGTATCATCGAAACCACGAAACAGTATATCGCCGTCGACTCGATCATCGCCAATCCAACAAATAAAGTTCGAGTAATAGTTGGCGCGGCGTCCGGTTGCTGCGCGATGGAATTTAATGCCGATGATACTGCTCTTCCCTCACCTAACGCTGGCATCATACAACCAATCCCGGTTGTAATCCCTGCCATGATTATTGATACTATCGCAACAATCGTTGTACTATCCATTATGGTATATATTTAGTGGTTGATGATTTTATGTTGTTCGATTTCGAGTCATGCACAGCAGCCGTGATATAAACCGTTGCCAGTATACTGAAAATGTAAGCCTGTACCATACCCGTAAGCAAGCCGAGGGCATTCATAACAACTGGGAAAATAAATGGGGATATGCTTAATAGGATAGCGACAATCATTCCACCGCTCATGATGTTACCGAACAGCCTAACGGCCAATGCCAGCGTACGCGTCACTTCGCTGATCAGGTTAAAGGGCAACATGATAAAAGTCGGTTTCAAATATGATTTAAGATAACCACCTAAGCCGCTTTTGCTGATACCAAAAAAAGGAACGGCAATAAATACACACAGCGCGAGGGCGGTTGTCGTAGAAAGTGATGCCGTTGGCGGGGAATACCCTGGAAAAATAATACACAGGTTCGCCATAGCAATGAATAAAAACAGCGTGCCGATAAATCCAATATACTGCTCAGGATTGCGTAGCCCGATATCTTTAATTTGTTCGTTGATCCCCATTACAACTATTTCAAGAACACATTGCCAAGCCGAGATGGTATTATCAGTCTTAAGTTTCCGAGTCACAAGTCTTGAAGACACGATCAACACCAGCATCAGCGCCCACGTGGTAACTATCGTGAGATTGATGGTGATAAAATCATATTGCCAGAAAACAGTTTCGTCAGGACTAAGCTCCATGGCGGACCTCCTTATTTAAATGCAATTTCCGATCATCCAATAACTTTGTGTAGCGAACGATAATAAAGCGGGATACTACAAAGCCCACCATACACGCTGCAAATCCTCTCCAATTTTCTGAGCCGATAAAATAGAACCCAGCCAACGTTATGCCTATACGAATCACAAAACTCCCCAAAAACCACAACGCCGGCATTCTGGAAGAAAATGCCCGCTTCACCGTGAACCAGAGTCCGCCAAAAAAAAATGTCCCCAGTAGCATTCCACTCGAAAATGAAATTGCGATATATAAACTATCAGTCATCGTTCTCTTCTTTATTGTTATGCATTTCTTTGTCTTCTTTCACTACCCAATACCATGCGATCACGCTTCCCGAAGTGATGCCAATGATCAAAAACGTGAGCGTCCAGGAAAACGATTGTGCGTGCGTTTTGTCCAACCATGCGCCTAGCACCGCTCCAAGAACTGAAGGAACGGCGATTGACCAACCGACCATACCCATCATTCCAAGTCCAGACCACACTCCGTTCTTTTGACCGAGGGCTTTCAACTTTCGTTTCTCATCTTTAGCAACTTCCTCGCTAAATGAATTCTTTCTATTGTCATTAGCAGCCGGTTCCATTTCAATTGCTCCGTAACTTTTCAAAACTGTAGATAAACCCGCGCTCCAGTTTGGCTAAAACTGTATTGGCATCCTGCTGACTGTCATGCTGCGTGATAAAATCGTTTTCTACCATTGTACCAAGTTTGCCAAGGTCGGCGCCGCCGACTGCATTGCGAACTGAAACCAACACATCTCTACCTGCTTTTATCATCACCCCAGTATCAACGGCGACATAGCGCACGCCATCGCCTGCCGTTTCATAAGTAAAGACACCGGGCACCAATGCCGCTACGCAATCAATTCTTTGCGGCAAAAAGCCATAGGACCCTTCACTTGTTTTAATCACAACCCGGCTCACGTTTTTTATATCAGCAAATACCTTGAATGGTAATAGAATTTTTAAGTTCATTAAGTCGTAATCCATGCTACTCTTTTTTACTTACTGGGTTTGTTGCTTGTTCAACTTGTGTTTCTCCAACCGCCAACCAGTATTATTCATTCCGGCTAACTAATCGCATCGTGCGTCATTGATCGTTTGTTTTTGAAACCTGTTTGATGTTCTGTTTTTTGACTTCGCTGATCGTGCCAATCATATAAAATGCACTCTCCGGATAATCCCTAAATTCGTCTGCGAGAATGCGTTCACAACCATCCAATGTGTCGCTCAAACTCACCAGCTTCCCTTTAATGCCACTAAATTGTTCCGTTGCAAAAAAGGGCTGCGTAAGGAATCTTTCAAGTTTCCTTGCGCGGTTTACCACATTGCGATCACTAACAGACAACTGTTCCATGCCCAGCATTGAAATGATATCTTTTAACTCTTCATACTGCGCAAGCGTTGCCCTTATCTTTTGTGCAAGGTCATAGTGCTTCTGCCCGATAATCCCAGGTGTCGCCATCTTTGAATTGGACTGCAGAAGATCGATCGAAGGATACAACCCTTCACTCGCCTTTTTTCTTGACAACGCAATAGACGATGAAAGATGAGAAAACGTATGCACTGCGGCAGGATCTGTGAGATCGTCGGCAGGTACATATACTGCCTGAATGGAAGTGATCGCACCCGTACCCGTATACGCAATCCGTTCCTCCAGTTCCGACAATTCCGTTCCCATGGTCGGCTGGTAGCCCAGACGTGACGGCATTTGCCCCATGAGGCCGGATACTTCCATACCCGCTTGTATGAACCTGAAAATATTATCGATCAGCAACAATACATCACGGTGTTCATCGTCACGGAAATATTCGGCCATTGTTAATGCCGCATGACCAATGCGAAAACGTGCACCTGGCGGTTCGTTCATTTGTCCGAACAGCATCACCATGTCCTTCATCAAACCGGCATCTTTCATCGCGTTATACAACTCATTGCCTTCGCGACAACGTTCCCCTATGCCGCAAAACATGCTAACGCCCTGGTTGTGCCCGACCATGTTATGAATCATCTCTGTAAGTAAAACTGTTTTACCTACACCGGCTCCACCAAACAGACCAGCCTTTCCTCCACGCTCCAATGGAATGAGTACATCAATGGCCTTAATACCAGTTTCAAAAATTTCAGACTTCACCGCCCGCTTTGATAATGGCGGTGGTGATTGATGCACATTCCGCCGTTCACCTTTAGGAAGAGGGTCAAGATGATCGATGGTATTTCCAAAAACATCAAACATTCTTCCCAGAATGTTGCTACCAACCGGCACCGTCAGTTCCTTTCCATCCGTTTCAACAGCCATCCCCCTTGCCAATCCCTGCGTTGGACTTAACGCGATACCACGCACAGTATGGTCGTCCAATTGTGCCAGCACTTCAACCGCGATTTCGTTATCCTTGCCACAGCGGAGTAGCGTATAAATGGACGGTGAATTATTTTGAAATCTTACGTCCACCACACTACCCCTTACCGAAATTATTTTTCCGTAACGAGTGGCCGTCGTGATATTTTCTTTGCTTGAATTCATTGTGTTTAAAACTACCAGCTATTCGACTGACGAAATCACGTATGCCGTATACGCTTTCTTCAAACCGCTAAAATCCTTTTTTAAGGATTTGTTTTTCCTGATGAAAATCATGGCGTTGTATGACTTTTGTTTTACGTTCCATAGCCCTACGTATAGCGCGTTCCCCGAATTCGAGTTTCAAGCAACCCAATTCTTAATATGGATGGTTAGAGGATCGTAGATAACATTGATAAGCTGATGGACTAAAAGTCTCCTAATATTTACGTCCAGCGCATTCAATGCCGTAGGTTAGCAAGCTGCAAAATGGACGTTTTGGGATTGTTGATCATTACATACTCCTTCCTAAATGTTATATAATTCACACAACCTGGCGAGATTTGAGGTGTATCAAGGACATCTGTTTATCTGTATAAATATAAAGTTAAAACACAATGGTTTGAAATTGCTTCTTGCTCGCCGATTGTATCGCGGCAGTGAACTGAATCAAGCAATGTGGGAACATCAATAGGGAGGTGAGGACTTCATGCCACGGGTCATTGGTATTACCGCGAACAGTCGCACAGACTAAAATTAGGATTTTGTTGTCTGATGAACTGCGAATGATGGTCTGTAAGTGTATCGCTAAGCGCGCGATGTTTTTGTGTTTCATTTTTCCATATAATTATTGAAAGCACGCTGAGACACCGATTCGGCTGGAGCAAGCATTGACATATAATGTATTACCTTTTCATCATCGCTTACAACATCCTGTGCATAAGCGACTGCTTCAGTAAGTCTTGCCTGTTGTGGCGTTTGAATGTGTGGAGAATTTCTTCCGTTCCGCAAAGGACGCGCCGTCATCACGATACCAAATTTCGTTTTACGTAGAACGATACCCGCTGCTTTTTGCATCGCCTTGCTCTTCAAAAGTGACTGCAGGTTTTTATTGTTTGTTGCTTTTACAATGGCCATAAGAATTGTATTTAAAATTGAATGCGTTAAAAGTGAGCCACGCTCACGTGAGCGTGGCTCTGGGTCAAGCAAGAACTATTTGATGAACTCTTCGATCGTATTGTTATTGGCAAAGTCAGTTGCCGTAACAATTAATTTGCTGCCAACGGGCGTCGCGTTCAATACGGTTATCGTGTACGTCCAGGTGTCAAACAATTCGGGTATTGCAGATGCAGCCCCGCGCTCGATAGTAATCCCGTTTGGATCCTGAATCTCAACCGAAACCGCCGTGACTCTGAAGTCGTCGTGTGCCTCAATTAAAATTGCGTCGCCGACCGCGCCCGTATACCGCTTTAAATCAAGCGGACTAATTTCCGGTGATCTCAAGGCGTCAGAAACGGCGACCAGGAATGCACTGTGCTTTTTCGACGTGATACCTTCGGCATACACTTCTTTTACCTCTGGCTTCCTGATCTGGAACTTAGCATACCTCGCTGCTTTTTGAAAAGCGGTCTGAGTAACAATCTGAGTTTCGGTCTGAGGCTTTGTTCTCGTCGGCCGTTTGGCCATTACAACATTTCCCCGTACACGACGATATACGAAGACTCCTGCAAATGTTCCAGTTGCTCCCACGAGCAATGGATTGTCAATGATTTTAGACATAAAATAAAAATTTAAGTGATTAAAAATTATCACATCAACACAACTAAAGATATGCGCGCCTTATCGAATATAGTCGCTGATGCTTGATGTAAAAGTAGCCCGCCTATAAAGGGCACTTACGCGATTTGTAACGATTTGTAACGAATCGTGACAACTTAGAACGAATTGAAACGAATTATTACGATTTGCAACGATTTACCCCTTCTACTCCGGTTCACCACTGGTTCACGAGGGGTCGTCGCCAGGCGTTTGCAAGTGGTGGCGAAGTACCCGAAACAGGCGAAACATTTTTGGTGTTTGAACATGCTAAAGGAGGTATTCGTTGAGATTTCGCGGCGGAGTCAATCATTGGGGAGTTATTTCGGGGGAAAAGGAAAAAGAAATGTGGAAACTTCCATTGCCTTAATCTTGTGCGTCTGCTAAATTGAGTTCCAAATCAACACCCTTCCATATAGCGGTTAATGTGTTATGCAATCCATTCCTTTTGAAATTCGTCCGATGACTTTAAAAGAGCTTGCTGCAGCTTATAACGTAAGCAAGCAAGTAATGCGCAGATGGATCAAAGCGTGCCAAGCAGAGATCGGTAAGCGCATCGGTCACTTCTTCAACTTGCGACAAATCGGGGTGATGGTGAAAAACTATGGCCATCCTCGTAAGGAACTGCACGAAGAAAAGCAACCTTAGTAATGAATCATTATAAACGTTTTCATGAAATTTCCGTAAACCAGCAAATCACAGATACAAAATGAACGTTGTTAGAACTCCTATCACATCCTTAAGACTGAAAGACCTTGCCAATTTATATAAGCTCTGCAAAACGACGATGCGAAAGCGGTTGGTGCCGCTACAGGATTTGATTGGTCCACGACATGGACATTATTATGCACCCATGCAGGTGGCGATAATTTTTGACGACCTGGGTAATCCCGGGTTGCTCGTATGGGCAGTCAGGAGATAGCGGTAGCCAGGTTGGTGGCTGAGATTATGTATTAACCAACTCTTTTTTTTAGAACGAAGACGGATCGTGGCGATTGATAATTTATTGATATGTCTGCAAATCATTCAATTCAAAATACCACGTTATGACCGCAAACTTTATTCGCATACGACCATTAACACTCAGCGACCTCGCCCGCTTATACAAAGTGAGCCGTCCTACCATGCGCAGATGGATCAAAGAATGCGGGCAGGAAATCGGGAAGAGGATCGGATATTTTTTTAATCACCATCAGGTATCGGTGATCATCAAGAGGCGGGGGGATCCGAAGACGTGTAAGAAGGGAAGGACGGGAAAGAGGACGTATGATTGAATTGGGGGTGGGTTAAGTCACTTGATGAATGTGGCAGTAGAATTAGAAAAAAGTTAAGGAGATATTTTACTTGGCTTTGGATTTAAGGATTTGCTTTAAACCGCCCAGTTGTAATCATTTTTTTTATAGTGGCCTTGTTGAATAGTTTGGATGCAATTAGCTAGTATCCAAGTGCTGTATCGTTTTTGACCCAACCGTGTCAGGTATGAGTCCTCATGATTTTCAATGCTCAGATAAAAATACATATACCCTGCATCAGTTATCGTGATCTACCGGCGGGAATCATCGAACTCAGATTGTTCAACGCGGCATTCCAGTTGTTGGTATTGGCGTCAATGTACTTCGCAAACACTTCCATCGTGATCATATCGCCAGGCGTTACACTAAGAGATTTTGCAAGTCCGAATTTTTCGTTTGCCGTTCCATTTAAGCGCGTTGAATAGCTGCTCGGTGTGTTGGTGATGTTTACCGTCGCACGTGAATTGAATCCATTAATTGATGCTGTGATCGTGGCTGTTACTATGGACACCCCCGTAACCCAGCCATCGCCGTTCACCAATGCAACCGACGTATCGCTCGAAGTCCACAGAACATTTTTGTTGCTTCCATTTGCAGGAGAAATGGTACGCGACATCTGCGTCGATTTTCCAATAAACACACTAAATGGTGAAGGCGAGATGCTGATGGCGACCACTGGAACAGTGTTCGTCGGAACGGTTCTGATTTCTGCTCCAGACAAACAGCCGGCGCCGGAACTCGAAATATTGATAGTGCCATCGCACACCACCTTCCGGAATGGCCCATGCTACACGTTCATCGGAATAATTCATGGCGATATCTCTAACGCTTAGATTGCGTTACGATGCTTCAATTCGAACCAACCACTACAAACAAGACCTGACCGCGTTTGTCGTGGTTTGAGATGTTTTGTTTAATATTATTTTTCCAATAGGCAGGATATCCTTGCTCGTAACCGGCAACATGCACATCCGTTCCGTGAACAAATATGGAATTGGCCATTGAAAACGGACCGCCTGATGTCAGCAATATCGGTTCACCGTCTTGCCAATACACAGCCTCGTCATTAATCATTCCGGATACATAAACGTGGGAGTCCGTAACGAATATCGATCTCGCTACTGCATTAGCGCTACCATCCTTGAGATTCACGCGTTTGCCGTTTTTCCAATAACACGCATTGGTCTTTGTGGCTCCGGGCTCGTATAAATATCCGGCCAGATACACATTACCCTGATGAGTGAAAATTGATACAGCGTTGGACGCTTCAATTTCCCTAAACATCAATTTCTCATTCCTCCAGTACTGAGCGTGCTGTGCTGAAGCATAGTCGGGCGGTGATGAAGGATCAGACGAATAACCGGAAATATAAATGTCATCCCCGTTGAGCGTCATGGCCGTTGGCTCAAAATTGTAAGCTGTATCGATAATCCTTTGTGACGTGGAATACTTATTGTATACCCATCCCGTTGCAGAGCGCCACACACCAAACAGACTGTTGTTACGGCTGGCGATGAAAGGGCTTCCGAATGCTTCTTCGATAACGGTTTCCACACCATCCTGCCAAATCATTGACTGACTTGGCGAACCTGCAATTTTTTTCAAACCCCCAATCAAAACCGAAGATTCATCAACATAGAGCGAGCTAACCAGCGTATAAGTACTGTCATTCGTCAGACTAGTATACGCACCATCTTTCCAATAACTAACCACGGCAATTCCGCCGGATGTATTGAGGTACCCGGCGAGATGCACCGTGTTAGCCTCTTTCGGGTTGACGTTTTCTGTAGTGCACCCAAAAAGACACAGCATAATCGCAATCGGAATGTAGCTTTTCATAACATCGTTTGTTTGTTATGTAACTGGCAAATGTTGAAAAGATACTTTCTACGAAGTAATTTTTTTATGCAGAATCTCCGATAGCAGTAATTTTGTTTCGCGTGGGCGGTCCTTGAAATCCCTTCATACTGAAGATGCTATTCTCCCTCTGGTAATTATTAAACGTCATCCCAAAAGGATAATAATCCTGTGAACTCACTATCGGTCCCTTCGTCTGTGTCACTTTAAAGTCATCAAAGTAAACTTCCACTGGCGTAGGATTTTCATTGCTCAGATAAATATACACATAACCTGCTTCCGTGATCGTGATCTGGTCCAACCCATCAAACGCCAATCGCTCGTGAGCAACGTTGGTCCCCGTTTCCTTTGGTGTTGCTGATAAACGCTTGTAGCCACCGTTCTTGTACACAAAGTTTTTATCGAAGATCAGATAATTCAAATACGCCTTAGGACC
>JBDSKX010000159.1:0-18782 GCA_039916665.1 Chryseolinea sp.
CCAACGATTTCAGACGATGTGTACCCTTTGAGTTTCTCAGCACCCTTGTTCCAATCCAAAACTTTTCCGTCAGTATCCAACAAAATGATGGCATAATCCTGAACTTCGGATACCATTTTGTGATAGCGCTCTTCTTCTTTTTTTAATTCTTCATTTTTTAGCCGAAGCTCCTCGAGAGAATTGCTATATCTTTCTTCTGCAGTCTTGCGGTCTGTGAGATCCCGTGTTACTTTAAGAAAACCTGTGACTTCGCCATAACTATTATGTAGCGCAGTAATAGTAATATTTCCCCAAAAGCGGGCTCCACTTTTCTTAATACGCCAACCCTCATGGCTAACCCTGCCTTTGTCTCTGGCGATTTGAAGTAATGAAACCGGAAGCCCTCTGTTGATGTCTTCCATTGGATAGAACAGCTTGTAGCTCTTTCCCAAGATCTCTCCTTCTAAATAACCTTTGATATTTTCTGCGCCTTTATTCCAGGTCTGTACATTTCCATTGATGTCCAGAAGAATGATCGCATAATCCTCAACCTCAGAAATGAGATTTTGAAATCTTTGATCCAATAATGACGTTGTGTCGTGATCTGAAACCCGCGTGTTTCGGGAACTCTGACGATCTTGTGAGTTAATATCCATTTTCCAAGCTTTGGACTTAAACGCAATTTAAAAATAATCCACTCCTTGTTGAGCAGTTTCTCGATTTTCCATTCACACATCTGGCGACAGAAGTCGGCCAGTTATCCCTTAAAAAAACTTGGTACGACTAGCTAGGCAACGAAAAAATTGTAGGCTTTCGAAGACTCGATCGATCGCATAGTCTCTAACAAAGTGTGTTGAGAAGCTCTGGAAAGCTCGCGCAAAAAATCTCTAAGTTTTAGATAGCTGGTAGGCTTTTCCAGATAGCCGATGGCTCCCGATTGGATCGCCTTCTGTCCACTTATGGTTGCTGACGATGTGGAGAACATCACCACAGGTATATCCTTAAAACGGTCACTTTTCTTAATATTCGTGAGGCAATCCCACCCGTCCATTTCCGGCATATTGATGTCAAGAAATATAATTTCCGGGACTGCTATCTGCTGAGCCAATTTCTGAAGTGCTTCCTTTCCATTGCTAGCTGCCGATAACTCGATGGAATTATCAATGCTTTTTAGTGCCTCCTCGAAGAGTTCTGTGTCGTCCTGATCATCATCTGCCAAAAGAAATTTTTTTATCACCTCCGTGCCGATTAAAAGCGGCTAAAGTTATACAAATTCTGGGAATATGGTGACGGGAATCATGTAGCTGGCCTTCATGTTTACTCAGGTTAATTTTCATTCCGTGAGGTAATGAGTGTGAAACTCGTGTGTCGTTAAGAGTCGGACCTGACGAGAATGAAGTCGATTAATACAAACACCCGAGGTGCATCGCTGGGATTAAGGAAGCATTCGGGAAGTCATTTGGTAAATTGCATACGAGATTTACAGACAACCTCGATGCTAAGGAGGATAATGTGTCAAAGCCCACGATAGAAATTAATCTTCATTGCCACTGTATCTTTTGGCCATGTCGATCATTGTGGCTGCAAACAAATATGAGCGACATGAAAAATCCCATTTTCTTAATAAGTGCGTGGATGAAACTCCTCAACTTTTCGTGGTTGGTTCTACTACTGGTTACGGCTGCTAGCCAGAATGACGCTGTAACTGAAAAGACATTGGACGAAGTCATCACGAAAACACCTGGAAGTCCGGAGATCAATACCTATTCAAAGGACTTTGGTTATATCACCGCCACCGCGGTGGATGAAGATGGAAATTTGTACGTCGCCGATGGTGCAAAGAATGAGATTCTTAAAATAAATGGGGCCGATCAATCTGTCGTCAGAGTTGCAGGAATATATTCGGCTGATCCAAATTTTTCCTACGATGGTGACGGTGGCGCGGCGACTACAGCGCACATGCGAATACCCATAGGGTTGGACATCACAGCAAATGGAGATATTTATATCGCTGATGTTGGCAATAATGTCATTCGCAAAGTAACGGCATCTACGGGTTTTATTTCAACGATTTCCGGAAAAGAAACGGGTTACTCGGGCGACAATGGTCTCGCCACTAACGCTACCTTTTTTGCCCCACAGGATGTCGCAGTTGACTCTTATGGTAACGTCTACATCGCGGATACAGAAAATCACGCGATAAGAAAAATTTCATCAACTACCGGCATTGTTACAACCATCGCCGGCTTGGGTCCCGATGCCGCCGGTTATTCTGGCGATGGCGGACCGGCAATCTCTGCGGCTTTGAATTTTCCAACAGGGTTAGCGATTGATGCAAACTCAAACATATTTGTCGTCGAGCATTCAAACTCGGTAGTAAGGAAAATTGATGCAACAACCGGAATTATCACGACAGTGTGCGGCGTTGCAAAAGTATTCTCTTACTTCGGAGATGGCGGTCCGGCTAAGTTGGCAACGCTTTCGTATCCCAACAAACTCTCGTTTGATCCAGATGGAAACCTCTTGGTAGCCGACAGCAACAACAGCGTCATTCGGAAAATCACGATGGCAACAGGTATCATTACAACCATTGCTGGCTCCGGCAAACCAGCGTATAGCGGCGATTCGGGTGATGCGACTGCCGCAACCTTGAATAATCCAGCATCGGTCAGTGCGGATAAAAAAGGAAATATCTATATAGCCGATCAATACAACGGAGTGATCAGGGTGGTTAAGTAAAGGGAAGTAGATTTGCTACGCAAAAGAGACGCGACAAAATTTGTATGCAGTCTTTGCGAAAATTAGAATTTAGCAATTCATTTGAAATATCAACAACAGCTTTTTTCAGATTGAAAGATACTTTTTTTTATTGCCGGTACCCGATCTAACGTAAACACATTGTTGTCAAATCTGCCAGCGCAATTTTTAACTTTGCTAAATACTTGCACAAAACTGCTTCCGACGTTATATTTCTCTAAATGTTGTGTTCGATGAAAGGACTTAAGAAAATATTCAGTCTATTGGAGCGGTTTACACTCTTGTTGTTACTCATAGTTTCAGCGCCAATCGTCGTTAAGAGCCAAGCACACGAACTTATATGGCCTGCACTGAAACCATTTAGCAAAGTATCATGGAGAGACAGCGTATATCTGTTCACCCAATTCCAAACCGGAGAACTCATCTTCGACACCGGTTTTGAATCTCCTCAAAAACACATTTTGAATTACAATCTTTTCTCAGAAAGAATGAATGAGATTACTTCAAATGGCGATACAGTTTTACTAGATATGGTCGAGGTTCCACATGCCATCCACATGGCTGGTTATGTATTTCAATTCTTTCCGAAGAAGGGCTACATGAGACTATTGGAACAAGGTAAAGTTTCTTTAGCGATCTTCGAGTATTTCAAT
Source organism: Chryseolinea sp. (assembly GCA_039916665.1). Lineage (GTDB taxonomy): Bacteria > Bacteroidota > Bacteroidia > Cytophagales > Cyclobacteriaceae > Chryseolinea. The sequence goes on from JBDSKX010000159.1 coordinate 3,390, forward strand.
TCGGGCTATTTGGTAGGGGCCACTAATGGTTACTCGACTAATGTAACGAGATACCCACTGGGGGTTGATAATCGAAAAGAAGAATCTGATCTCTATCGTTCATACGCACGAAAAGGCGACCTCTATCTGATAGCTGATAATCAATATTATCACGCGACCAGAGCAAACATATTGGACGCGTACAAAGAGAAAAGAGGGATCGTTAAATCCTATCTTAACAAACATGAAATTGATTTTTTCAATGCGGATACTTTAACCCACCTGATTCATTTTTTAAATAACTTTAACGGTGAATCGGAGAAAAGTCTTCCAGGGTCATTCCTCGTAAAAGCTGGGGAAGCAATTACCAAACATTGGCACGATAGTTTGTATTCATTGCCTCAATTTATTGAAGCCAGCATAAAAACCTCTCCTAATAGTTCGGAGAAATCATTGTCAATGAACTACAATCTCATGACTGGCAAGATAGATTATTTAAATAGTGATGGTGATACACTTCAGTTCAACAGCAAGGATATGTCTATTGTTAATTTAGACAATCGATTCTTTTACAGACAGGCTGACGGCACTTTTGCGGAGATGATACTACAAGGGAAACCATCTCTTTTCGAAGTGAGAAGATTGAAGGTTGTTCAGGTGGGTAGCGATCCCGTTGTGCCAGAGGCTTCAACCATGACAGTAGGTGCTAAAAATATTTCCCGGGATCGCCTATTTGCGCTCAAATCCACCTATTTCTTTTTAGATCAGTTTCAACACTCATGGCCAGTAAACAAGGCTACCTTCATCCGGTTTTTTCCTAAGAGCAAAAAGAAAATCGATGAATATCTCATGACGCATCCTGTTAATTTTCAAAACAAGCGTGATCTGATTCGATTAATATCTTTCTGCCAACAGTTCTAAGCGATTAATGTATTGAGCCTGTCAGTGTTTCGCACATGGTGGTTTTATTCTCTGTAATGAAGGGGAAAGTGACCGGAACCTCTCTCTTTTTACCTGTCATCCAGAGAAGTAGAACGGGGTTGGGCAAAGCTCGTTACTTCACAGTTAAAGTGATGCCGTTCTGGACAGATAGAGCGGCGGCCGCATGTATAGTGAGACTACGAAGAACCTGCTCTTTGTCAGGATACGGGCAAAAATGGCGGTCCATAGAATCAAGACATAATAGAATTAATCTGCCGCGCTGCATCATTCGCCTTCTTCCTTGCTTCCTCGATGGTTGCACCCCGTGAAAGGCAAACACCCATTCTCCGTTCTCCATCAACATCGGGCTTACCAAACAAGCGAACTTGCGTGTCGGGAAGTAATAACGCTTCTTCCAATCCTGAGAATGTAATGTTATCAGACTTTCCACGCACGAGTATCACACTGGATGCAGATGGACCATGCTGCGCAATATTGGGAATTGGTAAACCGAGGATCGCACGTACATGCAACGCAAACTCCGAAAGATCCTGCGAAATCATCGTTACCATGCCAGTATCATGTGGCCGGGGTGATAACTCACTGAAGTAAACGGTCTCATCTTTCACAAAGAACTCGACACCAAAAATTCCATATCCTCCAAGTTCATCAACAACTGACGTAGCTATTCGCTGCGCGTGTTGTAATACTTTTTCCGGCATCGGATGTGGTTGCCATGACTCCTGATAGTCTCCGTGCTCTTGTCGATGACCAATAGGCGCACAAAACGAAATCCCGTTTTTATGACGAATGGTCAGCAGGGTTATTTCGTAATCAAAATTTATAAAGCCTTCAATGATGACACGTCCACCTCCACTGCGGCCACCCTCCTGAGCATAATTCCATGACGTGTCAATGTCATTGCCGGATCTCACCACGCTTTGTCCTTTGCCCGATGAACTCATGATGGGTTTCACCACACATGGGTATCCGATCTGTTGAATCGCCGATTTGAAATCATCCATTGTTCCAGCAAACCTGTATCCAGAAGTCTGAAGTTTAAGTTTCTCTGCTGCCAACGTACGAATACCTTCACGATTCATAGTCAACCGCGCTGCATTTGCCGACGGGATGATGCGAAACCCCTCGTGTTCTAATTCCACTAGCGTGTCCGTTGCAATTGCCTCTACTTCGGGAACAATAAAATCAGGGTCTTCTTTCTCAATGATGTATCGCAGTGCTTTTCCGTCGAGCATTGAGATCGTATATGACCGATGGGCAACTTGCATCGCAGGGGCATGATCATAGCGATCTACGGCAATTACCTCGACCCCATACCTTTGAAATTCAATGACGACTTCTTTTCCTAGTTCCCCGGAACCAAGCATCATCACCTTTATTGCAGATGATTTGTATGGAGTGCCGATGCTCAAATGTTTGCTCATGATCGTTACGGCTGCCGAAAGGTTCTAAACTTATTACCGATCGGCTGCTATTTTATTTTCATTGCTATGGGATCCCATTTCACTATCTGCTTGGATAAATAGCTCTCGTTACAGGACAATGCAGGAGCTGCTGCTCTGAACCCAAATTCAGCATCTTCAACGACTGCCTTACCTGTTCTAATCGCATCAAAGAAGTTAGTGAAATGATCCAAATGATCATTATAGCCTTCAGGTACTTTAAAAATGATATCGTCTTTTGTCTTTCTCTTTCTCTGCTCTGGAGTCCACTTGGCATCATAATCTTTTTGCATTTCGTCTTGCATTTTCTTAGAGAATGTGAAGACTGAATCATAGCCGCCAAATCCAGGTGCTTCGGGCATGAGACTGTGTTTAATCGTGATATTATTGCCTGCAGTTTCTATAACGCCTTCCGAACCTATGAGTCGAATTACTTCCTGTCCACCAGTACCGCTGATGAAGTTTACTTGTAAAGTAAGTTGAAAAGCATTGTGTTCTTTGGTATTAGGATATTGCATAACGCCAGACATTACATCCGGCAAATTTCGCCCATCTTTCCAATAGCTGAATTGTCCTGTACTATAAATACTTTCTGGTCCTTTCGAGTTGGTTATAAAATGTGTGCCACTGAGTAAATGGATAAACAAATCACCCGCTACACCAGTGCCCACTTCTTTGAAAGCTCTCCACCAAAAGAATTTCTTGGCGTCATAAGCCATTTTTGCTGTCACCTCTATAAATTTGTCCCAGTTGACGGTCAACGCGCTGGCATCTTTTGGTATCGTGTATTCCCAAGCGCCGATCGAGCTTTGTCTGTCGTAGATAGCATTCACCATATTGAGTTTGCCGATTTCCCCGGCTGCCAATAGCTCCTTGGCCTTGGCATATCCGATGCTGCTTACCCTTTGACTTCCTACCTGAAATACCTTGCCGGATTTTTTTGCTGCATCTACTACAGGTTGCCCCTCGCTGATCTTATAAACCATGGGTTTTTCACAATACACATGTTTGCCTTTCGCAAGAGCATCTAATGCTATACGTGCGTGCCACACATCGGTAGTGCAAAGTAAGATGGCATCAACATCTTTTCTGTCCAGTAAGTCTTTATAGTTGATGGTCGTGTACAATTCTTTGCCATGCAATTCTTTGGCGTTTTCCAGTCTGCCCGTATATAGGTCACAAATTCCTGCCAATTCAACACCAGGTACTTGGAGCGCCGTACTCAGATCGAAATGACCTTGAACACCATAGCCAATAACCCCGATTCTGACTTTGTCACCGGCCGAAATCTTTCGCTCATACCTAAGAATCCGTTCTTCGGCCTTAGCCTTCGCAGCAAGCGATGTGAGCGGCGAAGCTCCAATTGCTATTCCGGTTGCGCCAATTTGCTGTAAGAATTTTCGTCTTGAATTTGATGTTTCGTTTTTCATTGTGAAATGTTTTTCCTTGAATTAATGATGCGCGTGCTTACGGATGCTAAGCTTAGCATTTTTATTAAATAAATGACGGTGTTTTTTTTCAAAGGCTTAAATCTATCAACTCGCCTCGGGAAGCGCTACGGCTGGCGGCCCGGATTGCCGCCTGGGAATTGATGGATCCACTGTGATGGCTATGCTAGGTTCAATACAACGAAAATGAAGAATTATCAGTTTTGGATCGTAGTCACGATCCAAATATTTGTCCAATCTTACTCCTAAAATACTTTCATCAATTATTTACGCGTCTCCTTTCCTCTTCCGATCCGGACTTAACCTTCACCGACCGTAGTTTGGCATTGCCCAAATTATAAGTATAAGTCAACCTTACATATCGATTGTGAAAGTTGTATTTGAAATAGACATCGAAGTTGTTTTCCTTCGATAGCGTTTTAATCTTCCAGTAATTCGTATTCAGGATATCATCCATCGATAACCTGAGTATTCCGCTCTGCCCCATTTTCTTTTGGAGGCCCGCATTCAATGATCCTAAAGGCAGATAATATGACACACCGGAAAGTGTCTTTGACTGATAAGTCCCACCAAGTTGCATTGAGAAGTCATTCGGCAAGTTAACCACATGAATCATGTTGATATTTACGCCGTACCTCGAAAACCGATCGTTGCTGACGAGTATAGCAGTTAATGCTGTTTGATGTTGCCCAACGACATTGACCTGCATTTCCCACCAAGGCGCTGGTTTAATTGAATACGAGATTGTCAGCGCGAGGCTATTCAGATATTTTAGATTCTGAGATCGGAAGGTGAGGCTGTTTGTTTGGGCTTCTATCTCAGGCTGCATCATCACGATTTCTCTGCGAATATGCGTATGCTGAAACGCAACCGCGAATAGTCCTACCTGATAACCGACAGTGATCGCATCCGACAGACCTGGGTATAACGAGGTGTTCCCAGCCGAGAATGAATTTGGCCCCCAGAAAAAAACGTATGGCGCTATATCATTATAAGTTGGGCGAGTGATGCGACGGTTATACGAGACATATATCTGACCGTCATTTGTCAAATTCCTTCGGACAGTAATCGTTGGGAAAAAGTATCCATACTTTCGATTGACAAGATCATCACGTGTTGCCGACGTGATGACGGTATTGGTATATTCATATCGCAGCCCACTATTGATTTGCCAGTTACTTGCAGGGACCCACTGGGTAGATAAGTATCCAGCAAACACTTTCTCATTCATCATCGAGTTCGAGGTGAACAATGGATCTGTAACCCATTCTCCAGTCTGTAGACGGCGCACGTTTACCCGATTATTCAGTGACGACACCACGACCTTTACACCTGTGTCCCATGAAAACATTGCATCACGCGTATTACTGTAGTTAGCAGCAGTAACAAAAAAACGGATTGGCGTCGACTTGGTAAGATCTATGTTTGAATTCTGCGTGTTTCCATTATATCCTGATGGATTGCTGTTGTGATAGTAGAGATAGTCAGCCGTAAAGTCCAGCTTGCTCTTTTCATTCAAGTTATGCCGAACGCCTATGGATGCCGTTGCACTTTGCCACACATTGGATTCACGCACCTTCATCGACGTATGTGTCGTTGAATCGGATGACACGTCGGTATCATCCAGGGCGATCGCTGTCATCTTCCAGTCACTACGATAGCCGGTGAGCAGAATATTAACCTGCGTCCGTTGACTAGGATTCCATTCACCTCCGACACTTAGATTTTGTTGCGTAGTGACGTTCTCACGGTGACTGTGATCAATTACTGATAATGTCTGGCCGTCCGACACAAAGTTGCGGTACATTTCAAACACGTGCCGATTATGATTCCTCAATATTGAGTAATCGATAAAGTAAGCGTGATTCTTAGCACGATGGTTCACATTGACAGTGATTCCGAGCGTTTCTGCCCAATGCGCTCCAAGCGTACAAGTAGCGGATCCGTTGGTGCCATACTCTGCATTTTTCTTTGTAATGATGTGAATAATACCACCACTACCACCAGCATCATACTTTGCCGGAGGCGTTGTGATCAGTTCGATCCTGTCGATATTTGAAGCGCTCATGCCTTCGAGCATTTGTATTGCGACATCAGACGAAACCTGCATCAACTTTTCATTGATCATAATTCTCACGCCCGACCTCCCGTTCATGGCAATAGTATTACTCTGTTTATTTACTACAACGCCCGGTGATTTCTGAAGAACCTCAAGCATGGTGTTTCCTGCTGATGTCAGTCCGTTTACATTGATGACCAGGCGGTCCGGCCTTGAATCTACCAACTGTCGTTCTGAATTGATCGTCACTTCTCCCAACGCAAAACTGGTCTCTACGAGGATAATATCCGGAATTAAACTGACCTTTTTACCTTCACTAACAACACATGAAATTCTTTGTGGCGCATAGCCAAGCATTGAGGCTGACAGGCTGTATCGCCCGGGCGCAACATCATTAAAAATAAAGACGCCTAGATTGTCCGTTGCAATAGCCTTCACGATGATCGAATCACGAAGCAGCACTACATTGACCAACGGAAGTGCCTGCTCTTTGCCTGTAATCTTCCCGATAACCTTGGACTGGGAGAAGCAAGACGTATAAAAGCAAAACACATATATAATAATAAATGAATGTATTTTCATTTCGGACGATGTTGTAGTTGTGACCTTTTGCGAGGACCGTAACGCACTATTTTCTCCAGAACTTGCGTGAACGCATTTTTCACATACAGCAATAAACTGCAAACAATGCCAATATGTGGTTGTGACTGTTGCTACAGCCTGAAATCCACGACAGGTTTAGATTCCTGCAATGCATTTGTCAAAACTCTAAACGAGTTACTAACGATTATCAATTAGAACTGCCTGTAGACTCCGCCTTATCATATTCGGAACCAGCAGCAGACTTCTTTGATGACTTGAAAAACGGTATGATCATCGGCGCAGACTTTCTGTACTCCAGATATTTCACGCCAAAGTGTTTTACCAGATCATTCTCTTCGAATTGTATGGCGATGAGTATGTAACCAGTGGTCATGATGGCGAAGAATAAGTGTGCTGCTGTCATAGTCGGGCTAGACCAGAAAGCAATCAAAAAACCGAGATAAAGCGGATGGCGGACATACTTATAGAAAAACGGGATTCTAAATGGAAGCGACTCGTATCGTCTGCCGAGGAGATAAAGCCAAACCTGCCGCAGTCCAAAGAGATCAAAATGATTGATCAGGAAAGAGCTCGCGAGGACGATCGTAAATCCAAATAGACACAGCACTTGAAGGATGACCCGTACCGATTCGGATTCTACATTCCAAATCACACCACCCAGGGGTTGCCAATACCAGAAAAGCAGGAGCAGGCAAACGCTCGACAAGAGTACATAAGTACTTCGCTCGATAACCTCCGGCACAATCCTGGTCCACCATTTCTTAAAACCTGGCCGGGCCATGACGCTATGTTGAATGGCGAACAACGAGAGCAGTGCCGCGTTGATCAAAAGCGCATTGCCCAAATGCCAGGTCGGAACACTGTCAATATTTTTGGGTACAACAAAAGTGCTGACGAAACCGACAGCATAGCTGAAGGTCCCAAAGAAGATCAGGTAGGCGATCACACCGTACAGGAAGAATAGTACTCTTTTCATAAAGGATTTGTTTTAGTTTTTATACCGAAGTGAATGGTACTGCAAGGTGGTGCCAGGGCGGAACTCGTTGATTACAGTTATGTTGCAAATACTTTAAATTTTTATTTAAAGCTTAAAGTGATGTTGAATGTTTGGTAGAAATGGTGCACGAGATGCAACGAAAGTATCGTAGTGGCACGCCTCTCGATTTCAGTTTCAAACAGTGTCCTAAGACTTGTGACGGTTATTGCAAACCTGTCCCGGACTTGTGCCAAACACTAAACACCGAATGAAAACTTATTCAGAAACCTACCTTCTTCGCTATCGACTGGAAAGCAGGTTCATTGTGAAGTTTGACGAATTGCGGTTCGGTCATGATCCAGGGCATCTCCATATCATGGGAATTGTATGCCATGGTGATCCATTCTACCGCGGATTTTTTATCATCTAGCGCAGCGTAAATCACAGCAATAAAAAATGCTATAGAACCGTTTTCGCCCCGCGACAACCGAGCCTTTAATTCATCCAATACTTTTACTGCCTTTTGTCGCTGGCCTGCCTTGGCGTAAGCCGCTCCCGTCCACCCCAGCATTCTGGGATAACGGATTCCTTCCAATGCAATAGCCTTATTAAAATATGTGACAGCTTCAGCGTAACGCCCTACCTGCAGGAGTAGAAATCCGTGCGAGTCGAGGCTATAGTAGTTATTAAAAAGTTTAAGCCGTGTGTTTGAAAATGCGAGCGCTTCATCATACATATGATTAAAATGATATGAGAGTATCATCCTGCTATTCGGATAGTATGGATCCACGGTATTCAAATGTTCCGCGACCACCAAAGCTTCTTTGTGTCTTCTTGTGAAGTTGAGATAGTCACACCACATGGCTAAGGCGTCGGGATCGTCCGATACTATAGCTTTTTTGTATGACGCTTCTGCCTTCTTACTATCCCAGTCATGATAAACGTAGTAAAATCCCATCAGCATATGGGCTATATCAAGATCAGGTTCAATGGCAAGTGCCTTGTCAATAAAAGGCTTTCCGTTATTTAAGCCTTGTAACGCGCTGTGCTCCGCACCAAAAATACTGGCCAGGCATATATGGCTATACGCCAGATAAGCATATGCACGTGCATAATTAGAATCCAGTGCCACCGCCTGCGTCAATAGATCAATTGCATTGTGCGTTCCTTTGTTGGTGTAAGTCCTGAACTCGTAGACACCCTTCAAGTACAAATCGTATGCCTTGGAATTCTTGGTTTCTGTCGCCGACAGTTTCGATTTCTCTTCAGGCGATAATTTTGCGTGCAACGCTTCCGCTACCTGCTGAGCAATCTCGCTCTGAATAGCAAACACATCCTTTAACTCCCGATCAAATGTCTTAGCCCATACTTGTCCTTCGGAATAGCCATCCACTAGTCTTACCTCAACCCTCACCGCATTATTATTCCGCTGGATGCTTCCCTCGAGCAAAGCGGATACGTTGAGTTCCTCCGCTATGTCTTTTGCTGATTTCTCAGTTTTTCTATATTGCTCGACAGACGTGCGCGATATAACCTCTATATCACCAACCTGTGATAGGGTTGTCCGAATAGCCTCAACAACACCTTCGCTGAAATATTCATTGCTCGGATCTTCGCTAAGATTTTTAAATGGAAGTATGGCGATTGACTTGCCCTTTGCGCCGGTATTGATCTGAAGTCTGGCCGAAAAAAAATAAAACAATATTCCGACAGCAATGATAATAGCACCGATGGAAATCACTTTTACCCATGACAAGCTTTTGCCCGTAACCTCTCTTTGCGGTATGGGTTGAGGAGCAGACTCATGTAACGGCTGACCATCCGATAACATATTTTTTACTTCACCCGGAGGAAAGCCGTAGTACTCATTAAAGCATTTACTGAAATAAGTAGGACTTCCAAAGCCGATCTTATCTGCCACTTCTGCGGCCGTGAGATCGCCTCCTTTCAAGAGCGCCATTCCAAGTGTAAGTCTGTGTTCGCGGATAAATTGACTAACCGATTGACCTGTTACTGACGTCAACTTACGGTGAAGCTGAGAACGACTCATTCCTACACGCTTTGCAAGCTGTTCAACACTGAACTGATCGTTAGTCAGATTGTCATCAATCTCGGCCTTAAGTTTATCAAGAAAGCTATCGGCGACACCGGTTTTCATAATGCGTGATGACTGTATTGAGCAAAAGGAATGCGAATCTAGTCAATTCTTGCAACGACATAATTACTGCGCCTGTAAATCGGGAGGCGACAGACCCCGAAAGCTGGCGCAAGTCCTAAAAAAACAAAATATCAAGTTCTCAAATACCGATTAAACTTGTGTCATGCACGACGAAGCTGGCGCAAGTCTGAAGCAAAACAAAATATCAAGTTCCGATAAAGATGATTAGACTTGTGCCATGTAGACGAATCCGCTCAATCCTATAAACAGTCACGTCATGGAAAAGGCGACACTTTTCATTACTTTTAGAAATGCCCTCAATCTTGCCAGGCTATGAGTATGATATCTTTATCAGTTACCGTCATAACGATAACCGCAGCGGTTGGGTGACCGAATTTGTAAAACACCTGCAGGAAGAGTTAGCAGCAACCATCAAGGAAAAAGTAACTTTATACTTCGATTCCAATCCTCACGACGGACTGCTTGAAACACACATCGTAGATAAAAGTCTGGAGGGTAAACTAAAGTGTCTTGTCTTCATTCCCATTCTGTCTCAAACGTATTGTGATCCACAATCCTTCGCATGGCAGAAAGAGTTTTGTGCCTTCAATAGGCTGGCCAATGAAGGTCCAATAGGTCGGGATATTAAATTGAGAAATGGAAATGTCGCCAGTCGAATTTTGATCGTGAAAACCCATGACCTGGATGAAGAAGATCAATCTGCTTTCCAGAAGGAAACCGGTGCAATTGCGAGGAGCATTGATTTCATATACGAATCGATGGGAGTGAACCGACCGTTGACGCCCACGGACAATCCCGACAAAAATCTTAATCACGCATTTTATCGCGATCAGATTAACAAAGTTGCACGAAGCGTTAAAGACCTCATCTATGCTATGAAGGACCCGGATAGGCCACCAGTGCTGGAGACGAAGCCATCCAATTCGCCCTACGTTGCTCCGCCGCCGAAGAAGAGGTTCCCTTTTATTGTTATAGCTGTTATTGTCGCAGGTCTTCTGTCCCTTCTGATATATTATTTCGTTGGAAGGAGTGCCATAGCAGATCAGGTAATTGACCGATCCATCGCTGTGATCCCATTCAAGCTTATCGGAGATGACCAGGAAGGAAAATATTTCGCAGAAGGGGTTGCTGATGCTTTGATGAACCACCTGCACACGATTCCAAATTTAAAAGTTAGGTCAAGAACGTCTGTTGAAAAATATTTTGGTTCTCTACAGACCATCCCGGAGATCGGTAACGAACTTAATGTTCAATATATCCTCGAAGGCAGCGCGCAAAAATATAAGAACCACATACGAATCATTGTCCAGCTCATCAATACCAAAACTGATGAGCATGTTTGGCACAACGAATACGATGAAGATTTTGAAAATATATTTAAAATTCAAAGCGAGATCGCGCTGAACATTGCCTCCGAGCTTAATATTAAACTCGCGAGCTCACAAAGGCAGAGAGTAGAGAAATTACCGACTAAAAATCCTGAGGCATGGGATGCCTATTTGAGAGGGATGGAATACAATAAAAACTTTTGGAAACATCAGGATGAGGCAAACTTAAAAATTGCGACTCAGTTTTATAAAAAAGCCATCCAATTAGATCCCGAATTTGCATTGGCCTATCTAAGACTTTCTGATGTCAGTTGGATGATACCCAAAGACTCTATTTTACTTTTGATAACCAAATCAATCGAACTCGATCCAGATCTTCCCGACAGCTACGAGCAATTGGGAAATTTTTATGCGGGGCAGGATAACCCTGAGAAGGCAGTTGAGAATTTGAACAAGGCTGTCGAGCTTAATCCTCTTCAAAACTATATATTGTCTTTGGGGAAATTCTATTCAAGTCACGGCGATCAGATTAAAGCGTTGTCATGTTACAACGATGCCTTTCAAAAGGAACGGTCAGATTTCTATCAGTGGCTTTTGTACGAGACCAGTCGGAGCTATTTGCGAGTTGATGAACTGGTCTTGGCAGAGCGGTTTATTGATGCCGGATTGCAACTTGAACCTGACAACATAAGTTTCCTGTCCTTGAAGTCGCAGATTCAAATGCTTGGTGGAAACCTACAGGGAATGTTGCAAACTGTAAACCGATCTGTGTCCATCGACCACGGCTGGATAGCTCTGAATCTTGGAGCTGTTTACTTTCTCATGGGCGACTATGACAAATCAGCGAAAACCTACGGAGACTTTTTCTCTAATGATAATCACATCGGGCATATCTCTGATAAGATCTGGTACGCCTTTGTGATGAGAAAGCTGGGGAAAGAAAAAACTGCAAATGAGATTATGGCAGCAGTAAAAAAAGACCTGGAACAGAACACCGGAGAGAATGACAATTTCCGGGCAAATGAGCACAAGTATTTCCAGGCTAAAGTTGATGTTTTCTACGGTGAAAAATCAAAAGCACTTTCATTTTTGGATCAGTATAAGCCACGTCTGACATCACAATATTGGATCGATAAGGATCCAGTATTCGAAAGTTTAAAAGATGAACCAAGATTTAAAAAGGCGGTTAATCGAATCAGTGAAGAATTTGACGTCATACGAAAACAGACCCAGTCTAAAATTGCCAATGGTGAATTCCCTACCCCTTCGTTGATTGGCGAGAAATGAAGAGCCAGGATGTTTGCTTAATCAATCTTGCTCTGCACGAAGTATCGTATTCGGTTTCGTATACGCAACCCGCGCCGATTGGTACGCAACTGTTGCGAACGCAAGTCCGATTGATATGCCTCCAGCAATAACGAACGGATAAACAGACAACGTCGCATGATAGGCAAACGTACCCAGCCATCGCGTAGAGAAATAATAAGCCAACAGACTGGCTATCACTGTCGCGATTCCAACCAGGAACAAATGGCTCATAGTTGACGAATAGAACAACGATGAAGACGACGCGTCAAACACTTTGCGGATTGAGTATTCCTTGTTCCTCATCTCAACGGTATACAACGACAATGCAAACAATCCCAGGCAGGCGATCACGATACCCTAGTCCGGCGAAAAGCTTGAACAAAGTCTCTGTTACTTGTTCCTTTATATATAATGCTTCAAAATCATCTTCCATGAAGCTGAAAATAAACAATTCATCGGCGTTGAATTGCTTCCTGGTTTTCTTGATCCCTGCAAAGTCTTGCAGGATATCACCCTCGACGCGGATCAAGATGTTCTCGTAAAAGTCTTCGGAATCTCGCTTTGCAATACCTTTATCAAAAAGGTATCGTGGATTATGGGGCTTGAGCACAGTACAAAAAAGCCTGGTAAGGAAGGTGCATTGGCGGCGTTGGAAGCTTACAGACTTATCGATCCTAAGACAATGTGATTATTGCCCGCGGCAATATGGCAGATAGTGATGACCGACATAATGTATGTGCTATCCAATTTCTCAGTGTGTTTATCATAGGCCTTAATTATACGCAAAGGATTGATTTCGGCTATCAACGTCATAAATGTCGAAGGCGATCGAATCTTATTCAATACGTTAAGGCACATCGTCAGCAAACAGGCCGGTCAACAATTTTGTAAGATGCGTCGGGTATCTTTATTTTTCCACGATAATCAAGCACAATAGTGATTTTGTTTCTGTGAAAATAATCTGTGTATTGGACTTACAAAATGGTCGGATTCACACGTCATAATCTGCACGAATTATCGCATACTGTTTCGTTAGGGCAACACGCGCCCGATTTATATTTAATGCATGTCAACGTCACAGTGTCACTCCTGATGCAAGGCATCAACCGGATTAGCTTTGGCCGCTTCGAGAATCAACGTCGCAATGCTACAAAGTAAAAGCATCAGGAAGATGCATATCGGAAGGACATAATGCCACCATCCCAACGTAATCCGATCGGAGAATTTCTCCAGGTAAGACATGTCCAGGTAATATGAAACTGGTAACGCCAGGAGTGTTGCCACAGCCACCTGAGCAATAGAGCTTGTCAGCAACAGTCGACCCAATTGATAAATCTTTGCACCCAATACTTTTCGGATCGCTATTTCTTTGGCATATTCCAATACTTTGATACGCATCATACCCAGTAAACCAAGACATGCTATAAAGATGGCGATGCCCGTAAAGAGCGAGATCTGCTGAAGAAATATTCTTTCACCTGTATAGTATTGATTGATGTGACTATCCAAAAAATAAGACTGAAACGGAGCCGTTGGAAAAACTTCCTCAAATTCCTTCTTCAGTGTCGACATAGCTTCGTCCATCATTCCCGGCCTCACCTTCACAGCAAGTTTATTTTTGAGCAATCCCGGAATAACCAGATCGCCATACAGCAACGCGATGCCACGAACACCGTGGATAGAGGTAGCAAATTCACTAAGCAGAGGATGCAGTGCATAATCATTAATAACTCCGATCACACGTGCTTTTGGCATCTCAAGATCCAGGCCCAATGCGTCTTCCGGTTTTGAAAATCCCATGCGTTGTGTAACAACTTTGCTAATGATAATTGAATTCCTGTCAGCCGCATTCGCTGGGGAGAAATTTCTGCCTGCAATCAACTTGATTCCATAGAACGGGATGAAATTCTCGTCGACGCCACCGTTGCTATCAACACCCAAATCTGTACTTCCGACGCGCTGTCGCACACTTAAACTATTGAGATACACATCACCAACAACGCAAGAGCTGGCAGTCAAGCTGGTTACGGCTGGCAATGTTTCTATCTTCATCATTAAATAGTTTAATGATGAAGAAAAGTTTGCGTCCCGCTTAATCGGAAGTTCAACGATAAGAACGTTCTCACGGTTTATTCCGATGTCCTTGGAAAAGATGAAATTCAGCTGAAAATTGATAGACATCACCCATGCAATGAGTACAATGGCACACGAATACTGTAATGTTGTGAGCACCATACTCAGCGTACTTCGATTTGTACCGCTCCTGGATCTCCCAAACAATGTTCTTGGAGATGCCTTGATTGTAATCCACGCTGGATATAAACCGGTAATAAGAATTCCGCTCACCAGTGCTGTCAGTACGATGATCCATGATGACAAGGTAATGTCCGACCAGTCCGCAATATGAAATTGAAAAAATACAGATGCAGGGTTTCGTAACAATTGTATCAGGGTAAGAGCTGCCATGAATGATATTACATTTATTAGAACGGATTCCAGGAGGAACTGCTTAACAAAGTCGGACGTCGATGCGCCTACTGCTTTTCTGGCACCCAGCTCTCTTAATCGATGTTGGTTATTTGCTCGCCCGAGATTAACGTAGTTTACCCAGGCCATCGCCAGGATGACAAAGGCAAGAGTGCCAATGATCAACAGGAAGTGTCTCGACTTCGCCGTAAATCCATTGTGCGTTAAAGCTGTGAAGGGAATTTCTTTTAATGGCTGAAGGAACATCTCAACTTTAAGCTTGCCGTTCCTTTCCTTCATCATCGCACCAAACGTATGCTCGGTATACAATTCCAGTTTCTGCTTTAGTCTATCGACAGTTACTCCTTCTCTAAGCTTCAAGTATCCGTGGGCAAACTGAAAGTCAGTAATCTTATCAAGTCCAAGGTGGACCGTCGATACCACCATACTAAAATTCAAATGCGTATTTGCCGGGAGATCTTTAAATACGCCGGTTATCGTTAATGGCAAACTGTCGTTGATATAAATAACTTTGCCCAATGGGCTGACGTTACCGAAATACTTGATCGCTGTGGATTGCGACAATACGGTTGCTCTCAAACCATTTAAAACATTCTCTGCGTTACCTTCGATTAATGGGATCGAAAAGAATTTAAAAAGATT
>JBDSKX010000160.1:0-7077 GCA_039916665.1 Chryseolinea sp.
CGTAAAGATGAATAGCCACGGTTGTTGAAACGTGCCGCATTTGCATCACACGTAGCGAAAATCAATCGACAAGGCGCCGGACCAACCGTAAGCAGGAATCATGTGGGAACTAACAATTTGGGCCTGCTATTGTTAATACGATAATCATGCGCATACTTCTCACTGGTTCCACCGGATATATCGGACGACGTTTACTGCCAGTACTCGTCGACGCCGGCCATGACGTACTGTGTATCGTAAGGGATAAGAACCGTTTTGACAGTGAAGGATTCAATGAAGGTTTCATGAGTCATGTATCCTTGCTGGAGGCTGACCTTTCAAATTTCGATTCCCTGGCTCCCATGCCGCTTGATTTCGATGTTGCTTTTTACCTCGTTCATTCGATGAGCTCGTCGTACAGTGGATTCGATAAGGCTGAACAACTATCAGCTACCAATTTTGTAAACTTTATTGATCGCACCTCAGCCAAGCAAGTAATCTACCTCAGCGGAATTGTTAGTGCGGATGATCTGTCTGACCATTTGCTTTCACGAAAGAATGTTGAAATCATTCTGGGAAAATCCATGGTACCATTAACGGTTCTTAGAGCCGCTATTATCATTGGATCTGGAAGCGCTTCATTTGAGATCATCCGCGATCTGGTTGAAAAACTTCCAGTGATGGTTGCTCCGAAATGGTTGCAAACTTTATGTCAGCCGATTGCTGTGAGGAACGTACTTGAATATTTGTCGGGCGTAATAATGAAACCCGAAGCGATGAACAAAGGGTTCGACATCGGCGGTACGGACATTCTAACTTACAAACAGATGCTGACTCGTTTCGCCGCAAAAAGAAAGCTGAAGCGATATATTCTTAGCGTTCCTGTGCTTACGCCGAAGCTTTCTTCACTTTGGTTGGTTCTTGTTACAACTACGTCTTTTTCGTTGGCCAGAAGCCTGGTCAGTAGTTTAAAGAATAAAGTGATATGTAGTGACGATGCTATAAAACAAGTTGTACCCACAAAATTATATGGATACGACGAAGCCCTCGAACTTGCATTTGATAAGATTAGTCACAAAAATATTATGTCGAGCTGGAAAGACGCGATACCCTCTTATCACTCTGAGGTTATGCGAAATTTGCAGGTGCCAAGGCATGGCGTGCAAACCGATATTCGTGAAAGGGAGTTCACCAGACCAATAGCGGAAGTGATAAACAACGTATGGTCTATCGGTGGAGACCAAGGTTGGTATTTTGGCAACTGGCTTTGGAAATTACGGGGCTTTTTAGATAAGCTTGTCGGAGGCGTTGGCCTAAGAAGGGGTCGCAGAAGCGACAACTCACTTAGGGCTGGAGAGGCGCTTGACTTCTGGCGAGTATTGCTGGCCGATAAGCATCATGGTAGATTGATCCTGTATGCAGAGATGAAACTGCCAGGTGAAGCATGGCTTGAATTTCAAATCAAGGAAGGCGGCGGGAAATCAAAACTCGTGCAGACTGCCACATTTCGGCCGCTCGGGTTGTGGGGCAGACTTTATTGGTACGCCGTATTGCCTTTTCATAGTTTGATCTTTCCAAAGATGCTTAAAAGGTTAGTTTCCTTATAACGCGCGGGATAGTCCACGCTGTCGCAACCACCCCCATCAATTGTCGGAATCATACAGCCTGCATGGAGCTTTTTGCGGTTAGGTTTGTATCAACAAAAACAACAACCCGTACGAACTAAAATATTTAATACTATGAAAAACAAGATCATCTTCTGGACTTCAACATCATTCATCTTCTTATTCGAAGGTGTAATGCCTGCACTCACATCTCACACTGAACTTGCGCGCAATGGAGTAACGCACTTGGGATATCCGGTTTATTTTGTCGCTATTCTGGCAGTCGCAAAAGTTCTGGGTGCATTGGCTTTGATCATTCCTGCAGTTCCCAAAACTATTAAGCAATGGGCTTATGCAGGCTTTACCTTCAACTTACTTTTAGCAGCGACTAGCCTTTGCGTTGTGGACGGATTCGTTCCGGCAATGTTCTTTCCATTGGTGATCCTTGGAATTCTTGGGTTGTCCTATACATCCTATAAAAAACTGATAGCTAGCCGGCTCGATGTAGTAAGTTTTGCTTAAACGTGACGCTCGCAGTTCAATTAATGAGGACCCAGCAGTGTCTCAATGGTGGTTTCGGCAGACTCTACAGTTTCCGGCACCCGCCTATTTCACGATAGTGTTTCGGCCTGCACGGTGATACAATAGTCGTATACTACTTAATTCTCAGGAACCTACAGTATTTGTGGGTTCTTTGTTAATCAAGCCATGCCCATAAAACATTATCGTTTACGAATTGTTTTTAAAAGGTGTCTAAACTTCATGTCAATGTCAGCAGCAAAAAAATCCGCTCGTAAGCGCACCGCTCATAAATCAGCCAAGAATTCACTCGTCAACAACATAAACGCGCGACGGAAATCCGGGACATCTCGTCCTAAGAGTAAGTCAACAATCTCAGAGAAGGCGTACAAACAGCTTAAGAATAACTGGGGCAAGAAAAAGTAGACCCGTTTGCGATTTTAAAGACGGTCTTTTCTATCCTCAGGAACTTGCCGCCGTAGTGGCTCCAAGGAGGATTGATTTATTCACTGTTGGTTTTTTGATTGTTTCAACTCAAATCTTTGAGAACACATGGATTCCAGTCGGGCAAACCAGTGTCCTGTGCTCTCATGTAAAGAGAATCGGAAAATGTCGGAATGGACAAATTTAGTTTGTGCCGTAGGGTATACTGGTCAAATATCGACGTCCATATTCAGAATATTTTCCTAAGTTGAATTTCATTTATTAACCTACCTATGAGAAGTCGTAATGGCTTTGCCTCGCTCCCGATTTATTTGTTGTCCATAGCCTTGCTTATCGGTGCCTGTACAAACACTGAGAACCGAGATGATAGCAAAACGTCAGGCAAGCTATTCCAGGAGAACATCAGACCGACCGATCCGCGGACGGCTGAAGAGGAACTGAAAGGATTCATCCTTCCACCGGGATTTGAAATACAGTTGTTCGCTTCCGAACCTGACATAGAAAAACCGATGAACCTTTCCTTTGACGCGAAAGGGAGGATGTGGGTCACCTCATCTTTCGAGTATCCTTTCCCCGTAGTTGGTAAGCGCGGCACCGACAAACTGACCATCCTCGAAGACACAGACGGCGATGGCAAAGCAGACAAGTTCACACGCCTTAGCGACACACTTAATATTCCCATCGGAATTCTTCCGCTCAACGACGGTGCGATTTCCTTTAGCGTTCCCAGCGTATATCGCCTGCGTGATGAAAATCACGATGATAAAATGGAATCGTACAAATTCATCTTCGGCCCTTTTGGGTATCAGGATACTCACGGCATGGTAAGCAACTTTATTCGCGGATATGATGGCTGGGTTCACGCTTGTCATGGATTTACCAACCGATCAAAATTCGCAGGAACAGATGGCGACAGCGTTCTGCTCGTTTCAGGAAATACTTTTCGATTCAAACTTGACGGTAGTCACGTTCAACAACTAACCTTTGGGCAAGTCAATCCTTTCGGACTTGTGTTTGATCAGTTTGGATATGTTTACTCCACTGACAGTCATAGCTCTCCGTTGTATCAGCTCATTCGTACGGGTGATTATCCACACTTCGGTAAAATATCCAACATGGGTTTTGGGCCAGACATGAAGTCTCTCAAAGATGAAGCGACAGCACTTTGCGGGATCACACAGTATGCAGACAAACAATTTCCAGAAGAATTTCAAGGTAATTTCTTTATTGGTGATGTTGTCAATTCACGTGTCCACAGATACTCTTACGTGTGGAAAGGTTCTTCTCCGGTTGGAAAATCTGAAGAAGATTTTATTAAAAGTGAAGACCCATGGTTCCGTCCGGTGAATGTCAAACTCGGTCCCGATGGCGCAATTTATGTCGCCGATTTTTACAATGCAATCATAGGACACTATGAAGTGCCTCTCAATCACCCGAAGCGTGACAAGCAGCGCGGAAGAATCTGGAGAATCACTTATAAGGGCAAGAAGAATGAGCGCATGGATCTGACGCAATCAACACTCGATAAATTAATAGAAGCTCTTGATACTGAAAATCTGCCGACGAGAATGGCAGCGACCGATCAGATCACTGATCGAATCGGTGAATCTGCAGCTGATGCCCTTCAAAAAACTGTAAGCGATCCTGCGACAAGTCCAAGGAAAATGGTTCATAGCCTTTGGGCATTGTACCGGTTAAACAAACTGTCAGATGAAACACTCAAAAGCGCTTTGTCGAGCAAAGATTCTATCGTGCGAATTCACTCTATGCGGGTGCTTTTAGAAAAGCATCCTGATGAAGGTCTCTACGACATCATCAACAATGGTTTGAGTGACCCCAGCCCTCACGTTAGACGAGCTGCTGTAGAGGTTCTGGTGAAATACCCAAGCATCAAATCGATGGATGCTGTGCTCAGCCAATTAAAGAAGACTGATGGCGATTATGACAAACACTTGTACTATACTTGCCGATTGGCGTTGCGAAACATTCTAAGAAATGAGCCAGTCCTGAAAGAGGCAGTAGCAAAGTCATGGGCACCGGAAGATGCCGCATTGATAGCGGGCGTCATGGTTGATGTCCCGCTTCCTGAATCCGCCAACTTTCTTGCCAATTACCTCAACACAGCAAAGTTGCCTGACGAACGAGTACCTGCGGCATATATACAGATTGCAAGATTTATTCCTATTGATCAGTTATCGGCGGTCGTAAATCACGCATTGTCAGGTGACAGGGACATCAACTTTAAAGCGCTTATCTACAAAGGTTTAATGGAAGGCATGACGCAACGCGCAGGCACGAAGAATGCGAAAGTATTCGAAGCTTACGCACCACACATTGCTGAGGAGCTCTTGAAGAAATACCCAGCAACCGATACTGCTGATGTTGAGGAAAAATTCCTACATCAACGCACTGCAGTTGAAATTGCTGGCGATTATAAAATGAAGTCACTCGAACCAGCGCTCAAGGCATTTCTCGACGAGGGCCACAAAGTGGGATGGACGATCAGAAACACAGCACTCCGTTCTTTGATGAAGATCAATCCTGAGAATGCGATCCTGGGTGCTAAAATTATTGAGAATGACTCTGTTCGTGAATATCAGAGACGCACGGCCGCCGTTCTTGGTGAATTTCCTGGCAAAGGAATCAATAAAGTCTTGGATGCCATTAAAGTAATTCCTTCAGAAGTTCAGGAATCAGTAGTAGCTGCGTTGGCGGGATCATCAGAAGGAAAAGATATTGTTTTCAAAAAAGTGAAAAGCGGAGAGATTAAGCCACGAGCACTGGCCGGGCCGCGTACAGAAGAATTAATGCTGAGTAAAGCGACAGAAAAACAGCAGAAGGAATTTGAATCACTTACTTCTAATCTTAGTTCAATTTTAGCGGAAACTCAGAAACTCATTGAAATAAGATATACCTCATTCCAGGCGATAGACAGAAAAACATTTTCTATCGACTCTGGGAAAATGGTGTTCGAACAAAATTGCGCCGTGTGTCACAAGCTTGGTGGTCAAATGGGTGTAGGGCCACAGTTGGATGGCATTGGATCTACGGGCGCTGCCGGACTTACGGAAAAGATCCTCGATCCGAATAGAAACATTTCCCTTGCGTTTAAGAACTATACGATCAAACTGAAGGATGGCACACTTAAGGCCGGACTTTTCCGGCGCGACGAAGGTGAAGCAAAGATATTCGCGGACATAACGGGAAAAGAGTTCTCTATCGCAAAAAAAGACATTGCTGAGCAAAAGCAATCGAAGTACACGTTAATGCCGGACTCCTTTGGTGCCACGATTAAGGAAAGGGATTTTTATTCGCTGATTAATTATCTGCTTACGCTCTAAAAATATTTAAAACTGGTATTATCAATTTTGAAAATGAACCTGAGCACAAACTGTATGAAATATGTCCTGGCGGGTTTGATAGCATTTGTTGGCTCGCGGGCCTTTGCACAAATCCCTGGAAATGATGTGAAATTTAAACGCGTGCATATTTGGGATTCTTTCTACACGGAAGCGTCTACCATTGCGGATGTTAACAAAGATGGCAAGCTCGACATCGTTGCCGGAGCACGGTGGTTCGAAGCGCCTGACTGGAAAGCACACGATATCTGGCAACACAAGAAGTTTGATTATACCAAAGGCTATAGCGACTCATTTCTCAATTTTACCGCAGATGTTAACGAAGATGGTTGGGTCGATCTGGTCAACTTTGACTTTCCGGGAAAAGAAGTTTACTGGCTGGAAAATCCCGGAAAATCTGATGTGTTGTGGAAGCGATATCTCATTGACTCGCTGGCGTTCAATGAATCTCCGATGATGGTTGACATTGACAGCGACGGAAAAAAGGATCTTGTTTTCGGAAACGAAAAAACGGGACAGATGAATTGGTGGAGTCATTCTGTGAAGGCAAAAAAAGTTACTTGGAGAACGAATGCGATAAGCGAACCAAAATCCAAAGGTGTTGGAATGTTTGCACATGGTCTCGGCTGGGGCGATATCAATGGCGATGGTGTTAAAGATGTAATGATCATTGGTGGATGGTGGGAGGGACCAAAAGATATGAGAATGGCGCCCTGGAAGTTTCATGAAACTAGTCTCGGATATCCATGTTCGCAGATGTTGCCATACGACTTTGATGGTGACGGCGATACGGATGTCATCTCCGGATCTGGACACAACTTTGGACTATGGTGGCATGAGCAAGTGAAAGACAAGGACCAGAACATCTCATTTATTAAGCACGTGATCGACAGTTCGTATTCAGAATTGCACAGCATGGTTTTAAAAGATGTGAACAACGACGGCCTTCCAGACCTAATCACCGGCAAAAGATTTTTTTCGCACCAAGGACATGGGCCGGGCGGTATGGATCCTGCCGTTGTTTATTGGTATGAATTACTCAAAGACGGAAACCAACGGCCGGTCTGGGTGCGTCATCTTATCGACAATAACTCGGGAGTTGGAATTCAGTTTGAGGCAGAAGATATGAATAAAGATGGGTTACTTGATTTTGCCATTGGCAACAAGAACGG
>JBDSKX010000161.1:0-4209 GCA_039916665.1 Chryseolinea sp.
GAGAAATCAACAACATGCTCATCATAAAAAATGTACATTTCAGGAGAAGTTCAGGAAATTAATGGCAGACAATGACAAAGCTTTCGATGAGCGGTATGTTTGGGATTAAATTCACTTCTCATGTGGATCAATATACGGTAGTGTAATCTCCCATTAAAACAGACCGTGCAATTCCGCGCGTGAAAGCGTGCTTTTCATAGTCAGGTCGTAGTCGCGCGCGTAAATTCACTGCAACTTGTCCGACGTCTCGTCGGACAAGTTGACCTTTCAGGCCAAACTTTTTGGTGTAATACTCGGATAATGGTCGACGGATTCATTGGCCAAAATGATCTTGGAGGCAATCCCCAAGCGGTAAACCGTAATTTGAGGATAATAATGCTTGTTAGTTGACCAACATGATAAAGTTGGATTAGTTTTCTAACCCTTTGGCAATTTAGGTAAGTATACGTTTTGAAACCTGTGCTTATAACATCCGTTACTCATTATATTTGTTTTGCGGATTATAAATACGCTTTGTCCAGATAGTAATTTTGTTGCACAAATTCGCCTAATCAATTCACAACGACCATGATTCAGGAAACTGCCGAAGATCTCAGAATATTCAGCTCTGTTCTCGAACCTCAGCTGCTTGCTGAAGTCGAAGCAAAAGCAATGTTGGTAAACGTAAACTCTGGTGGAGTGGCACTGCACATCGGAAAGCCAGTGTGGGGAATCCCGCTTATTGCGAAAGGCACTTTCAAAGCAACGCGCGTGAATGACGAGGGGCAGGAAATACTATTGTATTATGTGAAGGCCGGTGAGACCTGCGCGATGTCATTTACCTGCTGGATGACAAACCAGGTGAGCCCAATCAGAAGCACAGCAGAGGAAGATTCTGTCCTTTATGTTATCCCTGGTAAACTTGCGGATGAATGGATGCAACAATATTCCTGCTGGCGAAAGTTTGTGATGAATACCGTTTTGGATGGATTTACCGAGATCGTGAGAAGTATCGATGATGTTGCATTCAAGAAAATGGATGACCGGCTTGTGAGCTACCTGAAACAAAAATCATCCATCACCGGATCTTCACTGGTCAATCAGACACACCAACAAATAGCCGATGAATTGGGAACTAATCGTGTTGTTGTATCGCGCCTTCTTAAGAAACTCGAAATCGACGGCAGACTACTGCTATATCGGAATCAAATAAAGCTTCTTCGGCAATTGTAACACAAGTTACAGAGAACAGTAACATCGTTTCCATATAGTCCATTCAAAGAGTTGATATTTGTGTCATCAGTCGAAGGGAATGACCAATTTGATCTTCCATCGAGTTAACAACATATCCTTAAAACAAAACTTTAACATGGAAACACAACAAGCAGTAAACCCAAACAAAGCGTTATGGGAAAAAGGAGATTTTACACGCATAGCCGATACGATGCGCGAAAGTGCTGAAGAACTCGTCGCTAAATTCGGCATCACAAGAGGTATGAACGTACTTGACCTCGGCTGTGGAGACGGAACTACCGCTATACCCATTGCCAAACTTGGCGCCGTAGTTCTCGGTGTCGACATTGCTGAAAATCTTGTCGCGGCTGGCAACGCCCGAGCAAAGAAAGAACAGCTCGTCAACGTTAAATTCCAGCAGGGTGATGCAAGCAATCTGGAATTAAAGGATAAAACATTTGATCTCGTTGTGAGCATCTTCGGAGCCATGTTCGCGCCGCGACCGATGGATGTTGCAAAGGAAATGGTTCGTGTTACAAAGCCGGGTGGCCGTATCGTTATGGGTAACTGGATTCCTGGTGATCCAACTTTGGTTGCACAGATCCTGAAGATCAGTGCTGCTTACACACCTCCACCGCCAGAAGGTTTTATAAGTCCTGTTACATGGGGTATTGAAAGCCACGTGATCGAACGTTTTGCCAACGCTGGAATCGACAAAGAAAAAATTTCCTGTGTGCGCGATACTTACACTTTCAATACGACAGGTTCAGCTTTAGAATTCGTCGATTTATTCCGCAAGTACTACGGGCCTACCATGAACGCGTTTGCTGCGGCAGAGAAAAACGGAAAAGCCCAGGAGTTGGAAAATGAACTTGACGCGCTATTCAAGAGTCAGAACCAGAGCAAAGTTGAAAATACGATCTCAATTCCTGCTACGTTTTTGCGAGTGACTGTTACGGTTTAGTAGCAAAGCAATTTGTAGTGTCAGCTTCGGTCGATCTTTATTGGTTAAGATTGGCCGGAGCTTTTTTGTTTTCTCGTGTTCGGTCATACAAATGTTGCGTAAAGGTTGAGCGGCAAGTTTATTCTTGTTATTTTGTTCATCACTCTGTTATCGCTAATTTTTAGTTACGGAGGCGATAGAGTACGATGAAATTAGAAAAGACCCTTTACCAAAGAAGCTACCTGTTTTTCGTAGCGTTTTTTCTTTTCATGCTTGCCGGATTTTGGCTGACTTATTTTACCCGCTTACTCGAACAGGAGAATTATCGCATGCATATGCATGGAATCGCCATGATTCTTTGGTGTATCATGCTGATCTCACAAGCCTATCTTATTCGAACAAAACACACTTACCTCCACCGGCAGATTGGTAAGGTTTCGTATGTGTTGGTACCTTTTATTGCTTTTACAACGATAGACGTTTACAAATTCCGACTTAGTGAATTTTTAAAACTGGACGTACGGGACTACTTGTTCACAGCTTCAGTTCTCATTGCCTTGCTGACGTTTCTGATCTTTTTTGGACTGGCCATCTACTATAGAAAGACCCCTGCCATTCACGCACGCTACATGGTATGCACGGTCTTTGCTATGTTTACTGCCGTTATAGATCGAATCATTAATTTTTATTTTCCGTCCCTGCTTATTTACTTTCCATATGTTGAAGGTCCCGTTGCTCAAGTAGTTGGTTTGACGTTGGGAGATATGCTTTTGGCCGCGCTATGCATTTGGGATTGGCGCTCTCACAAGCGACTGAATGTTTTTCCAGTGGCCTTATCGATTCATTTAATCTATCATTTCTCCGTGTTGAATTTTTATAAGTTTAGATTCTGGAGATCGTTTTGTATTTGGTTTTTTGAGGTGTAAGCGCACAGGGAATATTGACCCCTGCAAAATTTTCCGATTGATAGCCTTTAGCTAAAAGGCCGTTCGACCTCTCGATTATTTTCACAGTTTATGACATCTTAAGGCAAATGTTGAATCGCAAATTCCAGATCGATTTTTTGTCAACAAGTATAATTTTTCATACTTTTTCTGAATTGCTCCAAATAAGATCTAGTTTGTAGGAAAAATCATGGAGCGTCGAGCATTTATCTGGAACTCGTCATTGACAGTCGTTGGCGTGAACGCCTTCGGTCTCGCTGATTCAAATAGTAAAGATTCATCAAAATCTGCAAGCTTAACAGTCAACGAGTATCGTATCGAAAGCCGCATGGAGTTCAAAAAAACTGCGCACATGACGAATGGCACAAATGTTTGTTACATACCGTGCTTTCGCTGGACAAGGAGTCAGGAACCTGTTAAGGTATTATCCGTCCTCATAGGCGTTTGTCTTTGACCGCAAAAGAGGGAACTTTGTTACTTAAATTTGTTTTAAAGTAATTATATGGGACTTAACCTCCTCGAAGAAACAATAGATCACTTCAATCACGGCGCTAGTTCGGTTCGCGCTTATTCATCGGAGATAGCTTTGGTGATTACACGATCGACAAATCCGGAATTTCAATACATTGTGACGATGGAAGATTCCGGATTCACTAAAACAAAGACCAATGATCTTCAGCCTTATTTTGAGGATGTCTTTGGAATAGAAGCGAGGTACTAAAGGTGTACGATCACTAACCCTTCCAAATCCACCACGCCCATAGTATCAACACAAACTGTAGAGGAAGTCTGATTAAAGCTGCCTGATGACTTCCAATCGCAGGTGCATCTTTGAAGACATCGATCGTATGAAGCGGCAAAAATGAAACCATCAATAGTAGTATTCCGAGCGTTGCCAGATGACGTGTCGATGGAATGATTGCTCCGACACCTAACGCAAATTCCAAAACTCCAGTTACATAGTTGACCGCCAACTTCGGCAGAAAATCAGGTATAAATGGATCATAAATTTGGGGATTCATGAAGTGGTTGAGACCAGCAAGTACCATTACTCCACCGAATACATAAGTGAGAATTTTCTTCAACATAGAGCAAGCTAAGCATTGTTTG
>JBDSKX010000162.1:0-9416 GCA_039916665.1 Chryseolinea sp.
AACAGACGAAGCAAATACGCCAAACGGCGTTTGAAGTAAATTGTTAAAAGGCGCATTCGCTGGCAATCCATTCGCCGGCGTTGTTAGTAAGATGTTGTGTATGCCAGTAGCAGGAATCAAAATCTTCTGACTTGTTGGCGTCAATCTATAAGAGTGTCTTACAGGCATATATGTTTCATCCTTGAACCAAACCAACTGTTTAGTGTTAGCGTATTGAACATTTCCAGAGTAGTCAAGCAAACAGATCTGATGAGCTTCAATTGCTATCTTGAAAGCAGCACCATTGCGATAGACTTTCTGCCAATTCGAACCGCCATCTGGTGTTCTGAATACTCCCAGATGGGTGGCTACATAAATGAACTCATGATCCGACGCAAAGTCATTGACTTGGTAATCGCCTCCGATCTTGATCCATTTATCGTTCGCCTTTGATAAAACATAAACTCCGTCATTGGTTCCCGCATAGATATCTATCCCATTGTCGTGGAATTTTCTGATCGTTAAATTATTGATTCCCGAGTTGAACTGTTGCCAACTCGAACCATTGTCAAGTGATTTAAAGACGCCATGCTGAAAAGTACCGGCAAAAATTGCTTCATTATTTGCAAGCAACGTTGTTACCCGTGCCGAATGGGGAAGTCCTTTGCGCGATTTTGACCAGGACTTTCCCTCGTCTGAGGAAATCATCACGCCATGGCTATCCGTCCCGGCAAAAATTTGGTTGTCTTTGATTATCCAGGTATTGACAACATCCTCGTTGGGAAATCCCACATCCGACCTCGACCAACTTGTCCCTTGATCGTGACTGATGTATATCCTTCCAACCGAATCGGCGGTCTGTCCGTTAAGATTGATGCTGATAACGAACAAAAGAGGTATTAAAATGTAGCGCATGGTTCACGTATTGGATTAAACAGAAAGTGAGATCAAGTTAGTTTTTGAAAGGAATGACGTTTCCAAAATTGTTTCATCTTCAACAAATCTATCCGACTTGCCTGTCGACTTTGCAAAAGCAGTGTAAAATGATGTTAATGAAATGTAAATTTTTAGATCCGTGCCGTTACAGTGCGTAATTTGGACTGGCTTAAAGCTGTTATGACCAGGAGAAGACTACATAGAACCACTTTAATTGCGGTGTCATTAGCGCTCGCATCTTTGTTGATCACGCAGGTCTATTGGTTTTTCAGTGCCTACAATATAGCCGGAAAACAATTTGACGAGAATGTAAGCATTGCCTTACGGGATGTAGCCCACCGCTACCTTATACTTGCAGGCGATAGCACGACAAGAATAGCGCCGGTAAAACAAATTGCCTCTAATTCGTTTGAAGTTAATTTTCCCACAGCTATTGCTTATTATGAACTGGACTCTCTTCTAAGAAAAATCTTCGTACAGCATCAACTGATTGTTCCATTTGAACTCAGCGTTTATGAGCAGCTTAGTGGTTTGATCGCCTTCGGAAATTTTTACGGCAAAGGCCCTACATCTTCTGGTGAGCCAACTTGCCTTGGGAGAACGGTTAACGGAAATGCTCAAATGAGCATGGTAATTACATTCCCTGACAAAAAAACTGACATCGTTTCAGGAATGGGTATGTGGATATTTTCCGGCTCAACATTCTTCCTTATTCTCATATTGATGTCGTTCGTGATTTTTGATTTATCCAGACAAAAAAAGATTGCTATGTTGAAAGCGGACTTTGTAAACAACATCACTCACGAACTGCAAACACCAATCAGTAATATTTCAATTGCAAGTGAGGTATTGAGCAAATCCGGCAATAGGCTTAGTGAAGAAAAACTTCAACATTATGCAGGAATCATCTCAACGGAAAATCAACGTTTGAAAATGCACGTCGAGCAAGTCCTTCAAACGGCGATGATGGACGGCGGTCAGTTGAATCTAGATCGCAGGGAAGTCAACATCAACACCATAATTTGTGAAGTGCTCGAAAGTTTTACAGTCAGAGTTAAAAATCGCGCAGGCAAACTGATATCAGACCTGAATGCCATTCACCCAATGATTATAGGAGATCCATACCACCTCAGGAATATCTTTTTCAGCCTGCTTGACAACGCTGAAAAGTATTCGCCGAACGACGTGAGAATTACTGTTACCACTACCAACCGTGGCAGTGGTGTTGTAATCACGATCACAGACAACGGAGTAGGTATCAGCCAGGAATATCAGCCTTTCATTTTTGATAAATTCTTTCGTGTGCCTCAAGGCAATCTTCACGACACCAAAGGGTTCGGTCTAGGACTGTCGTACGTTAATCGTATGGTAACGGCGCATCACGGCAAAGTTTCTGTAAGAAGTGAATGTAATAAAGGAAGTTCGTTTGAAGTTTATTTCTCAACTGCAGGCCAATGACAAGAAACATTTTGCTGGCTGAAGATGATGAAAACATGCGGTTCATGGTGCAGGATAATCTTGAGATTGCCGGATACAAAGTTTGCGCTTTGGGAGATGGACAAACCGCCTTAAGTGCTTTTATGAAGCAAGAGTTTTCGATCTGTATACTTGACGTAATGCTGCCCAAGAAAGACGGCTTCAGGCTGGCAAGTGATATCCGTAAGTTGAATAACCAGGTGCCGATAATATTTTTGACCGCTAGAAATCTCAAAGAAGATCGGATAAATGGTTTCCGTCTTGGTGCGGATGACTACATCACAAAACCGTTTAGTATTGAAGAATTGCTGTTACGTATTGAAGCGATCTTTAAAAGAGTTTACAAAGTTCCGAGTGGTTCTGATAAGAATTCCAGATACGAGTTGGGCGATATTGTCTTTGACTTTGACCAACAGAAAATCTTGGTGCACAATACCGTAGTTGCACTGACAGCAAAAGAGGCAAAACTGCTAAGACTATTTTGTATACACCGGAACAAAGTGATTGAAAGAGATATCATACTCAAAGCAATTTGGGAAGATGAAGGCTATTTTGTAGGAAGGAGCATGGACGTGTTTGTTTCCAGACTTCGGAAAATTTTCAAAGACAGCGACAGAATCAGCATTCAAACGATACATGGTGTAGGATATAAACTAAGCATCGATCAGGCCTTAGTCTAAAAAAATGGCCAATCCTCGGCGGGTTTGTGATCTCTGTCGTTCGCGCCTATCTTTGCGGAATGATTTTTCGATTTTTTACTATTGCCATATTGAGTTGCTGTTCCTACAGCCTGTTTTCTCAGTATATACCAAAGTTTGATATTCAAGGACACAGGGGAGCACGTGGACTTATGCCTGAAAATACCCTACCGGCATTTCTTATGGCTTTGGACTCAGGCGTAACTACACTTGAATTGGATGTGGTGATCACAAAAGACAAGCAGGTTGTTGTTTCTCACGACGCTTTTATGTCGGCAGAGATATGTCTTGATTCAGCTGGTAATAATATTGCTGATAGGGATCAGAAAAAATTTAAAATTTATCACATGACTTACGATCAGGTCGCGAGATTTGACTGTGGATCAAAGATTACTGAACAATTTCCTCAGCAGGAAAAGAGAACTGAAAGCAAACCGCTGTTGAGGGACGTAGTGGCTGCAGTGGAGAGTCGTATTAAGAGCAACTCTTCCTATGAAGTGGATTACAACATTGAGATCAAAAGCTCACCTGAAACAGACAAAAAACTTCACCCTTCTGTTGAAGAATATTCGGACCTAGTTTACAAGCTGATGGACGAGTACATACCAATGGAAAGATTGGTGATACAGTCTTTTGATTTCAGAGTGCTTAAGTATTGGCACGCAAAATACCCGGACATCAGACTTTCGGCATTAGTCGAGAACACGAAATCGATAGATGCAAACCTCGCAGACCTCGGATTTAAACCTGCCGTTTATAGTCCCTATTTCAAATTACTATCAAGAGAAAAGGTTCAGTATCTTCATCAACTTAAAGTCAGAGTAATTCCCTGGACTGTGAACGAGGTATCAGATATGTTGTCATTGAAAGGCATGGGCGTCGATGGACTGATTACAGATTACCCCAACAGAACCAGAAGATATAAAATGACGCTTAACCTTCCTCACAAAGGGGGCAAGAAGTAAAATACAGAACAGTTTTCTGACCCCTCAATTTTAATCAATGACGCACATTAGTCACTTTTACTTATTATTGCTGCATTAACCAAAATGTTAATGGAAAAATATAATGTTTATGGCGTTGGCAATGCAATCGTTGATATTGTCACGGAAGTCGAAAACGATTTTTTTGAAAAGAATAATATCGAAAAGGGCGTGATGTCCCTCGTTGATGAGAAGCGTCAGTTAGAACTGATGGAAGTTATAGATATGAAGAAGAGTAAGATTTCTGGCGGTGGATCGGCTGGCAATACATTGGCGGCGTTAAACCAATTCGGAGGTTCCAGTTTTTTTTCATGTGTTGTCGCTAAAGATGAATTAGGGAAGTTTTTCCTGGACGATATGAGCACACTGGGTATCGATACGAATTTAAAGTACGAATTATGCGACCCGGGTCACACGGGCAGATGCCTTGTGATGATCACGCCTGACGCCCACAGAACAATGAATACTTTCCTTGGCGCTAACTCGATCCTTGGACCTGAACATGCAGATGAAATAGCCATCAGAAGTTCTCGTTATGTTTATCTGGAAGGATATCTTGTAGCGAGCCCGATGGGATTTGAAGCAATGAAGGAGACAAAGAAGCTTGCTGAGAAAAATAAAGTGAGTGTAGCCCTCACGTTTTCAGATCCAAGTATGGTGAAATATTTCGGTGCACAAATGAATGATGTGGTCGGAGCCGGCGTGGATTTGTTGTTCTGCAATGAAGAAGAGGCAATGATTTTTACTGGATCAGAGGATATTCTGACGGCAAGACAAAAACTCAGGCAATTTGCCAGGCACTTTGTAATTACCCAGGGAGAGAATGGTGCAGTGATCTTTGATGGCGATACGTACGTCGATATAGAACCTTATAAGGTGAAGGCGATCGACACTAATGGGGCAGGGGATATGTTTTCCGGGGCATTTATGTACGCCATCACCCACGGCCACAGTTACGCGGGGGCTGGTAAACTCGCATCGTTGGCTTCGTCAAAGGTTGTTTCTCAATTCGGACCACGACTGCAAACGACTCAGATGAAACAGATTTTGGAACAGTTCCGCTCATAACAGACTGATTAGCAGGCCGTGACCGGTTGTCTACATCTGAATCGTAGTCAGACCTTGTGTATTTTCAAAATTCATGGCATCTTTGCAGCCCTTAATTTTTAATCAGCGGAACTTTGGGTCTGAGGATCAGGGGTTTCAATAAATAGTAACAGAACATGAAGCGTACATTCCAACCATCCCGGACAAAAAGAAAGAACAAACACGGTTTTCGTGAGAGAATGGCTTCGGCCAATGGAAGACGAGTGTTGTCAAACCGCAGGAAAAACGGCCGTAAGAAGCTTACTGTTTCCAGCGAGAAGACAGTAAAGCACAAATAGACAGCTATTTTGCTACCCTGAATGGAGATTGATTAATTTCAACCCATGGGGAAATTCACATTCCGGAAGGAAGAACGACTATCCAGAGAAAAAATCATACAGGAACTCTTCGACAAGGGTTCCTCTTTTTATTTGTTCCCTTTTAAGGTTTTTTACATGGTCCATCCTGACAAGACCAGCGAAAACACCCAGGTACTGATCTCGGCATCCAAGAAACTTTTCAAAAGAGCGGTCGACAGAAATCTGATTAAACGCAGAATGAGGGAAGCCTATCGTCTGAATAAGCACCAGCTGAATGTTCAAAACAAATGGGTCATTGCTTATATTTATAGTGTGAAGGAAATACTGCCCTCAGTGCAGATGAAAGAGCGTTTGGTAAAAACTTTTAGAAAGTTTGACTATGTGGAGAAGAATTAAATGGCCGGTTCTGTTATTGGGATTCACCAGTATTGCCTTTGCCTTCCGTGCTCCCGTTGAAAAATACTTCGATATTGCCAAGAGCCTTGATATTTTTGCCACCCTTTTCAAAGAAGTTAACGCTTATTATGTCGATGAAGTTGAGCCCGAGAAGCTCATCCGAAAAGGTATCGACGGCATGTTGGAATCTTTAGATCCCTATACTTCATATATCGCAGAAGATGAACTCGAAACATTTAGAATTACAACAACAGGCCAGTATGGAGGCATTGGTGCGTTGATTGGAGTAATTAATAAAAAGGTTGTTATCACTCATCCATACAGAGGCTTCCCCGCGTTCAGGGCAGGATTAAAAGTTGGAGATGAACTGATCTCTGTAGACGGAAAGAATGTTCAGGGTAAAACTACTTCTGAGATCAGCACTTTACTCAAAGGTCAGCCACGCTCAGAAGTGGAATTAAAAATAAAACGCTTTGGTCAGCGCGACAATGCTGTTGTAAAGATCAAAAGAGAAAAGATTACGTTGTCTAACCTTGGATATGCAGATATGATCGATCAGCAGACAGGTTATATCAAGCTCGATGATTTTACAAATGGTGCTGCACGCGAAGTGTCAGACGCATTGGTGATTCTGAAGCAGAAGGGAGCAAAGAACATCATTCTCGACCTGCGCGATAATCCAGGGGGATTACTTCACGAAGCGGTTAATATCGTCAGCCTTTTCATCCCGCGGGGAAAGGAAGTCGTATCCACAAAGGGAAAAGTTGAGGAGTGGAATAAATCGTACAAGACTCTGAATGCACCCGTTGATATTGAAATTCCTCTGGTTGTATTGGTGAGTGAAGGAAGTGCATCAGCCTCTGAAATTGTTGCTGGCGCGCTTCAGGACTATGACCGCGCAGTTTTAATCGGT
Source organism: Chryseolinea sp. (assembly GCA_039916665.1). Lineage (GTDB taxonomy): Bacteria > Bacteroidota > Bacteroidia > Cytophagales > Cyclobacteriaceae > Chryseolinea. The sequence goes on from JBDSKX010000162.1 coordinate 6,788, forward strand.
AATAAGACCTTTGGCAAAGGCCTCGTGCAAACAACGCGACCGCTGTCGTATAACGCACAACTGAAGGTGACTACAGCCAAGTATTACATACCTAGCGGGAGATGTATTCAGGCGCTGGACTACACGCATCGGCATGATGATGGTTCAGTGGATAAAATGGCGGATTCATTGAAGTCGACATTCTCGACAAAAAACGGCCGGAAAGTTTTCGATGGTGGTGGTCTTGATCCAGATGTCTTGATCAACGATGAGTTTCTTGGAACCATCAGTTCGTCACTGATCAATTCGGGATTGATATTTGAGTTTGCTTCGAGATATTGTTCGGAGCAGCCTACACAACCCGACCTCAGAAAGTTTAAATTAACGGACCAGGTGTATGATAAATTTCTTGGCTTTTTAAAAGAACAAAAGTTTTCATACAATACAGGTTTAGAGCGGAACATTAAACAACTTGTTGAGTCAGCAAAACAGGAAGTTTACTTTAATGATATTGAGCCACTGCTGAATTCACTTGGAAGTAAAATAGACGCCGCGAAAGATGCAGATCTCACCCGCTTCAAAAGTGAAATAAAAGAAATCCTTGAAGAGCAGATAGCATTCCATTATGGTCTCGATGAAGGTCGTGCCCTGGTTGCTTTTGATAAGGATAAGACCATCACTGAGGCAGGCAAGGTTCTTAACGATCCGGAGCGGCTTCACAAAATCCTTTTACCTGCTGATGGCAATACTGCTAAGCCTTGAGACTTCCTCGCGTGTTTGCTCTGTCGCGCTCCACATTGAAGATAGAATACTGGCAATTTCTGAAATTCATCAGGATCAGGTGCATGCATCCAAACTCGCAGGATTGATCGAACAGATTGTCAAAACTTCCGGTATCGATTTACATCAAGTTTCCGCAGTAGCTATTGCTTCTGGACCTGGATCTTATACAGGGTTGCGCATCGGGACTTCTACAGCGAAAGGTCTGTGCTATGCTTTGAACATCCCATTGATTGCAGTGACCAGTCTTGAGGTGATGGCGGCCCGCGTAAATTCTTTTAACCTGAGCAGGTATACGGTTTGTCCGATGATCGATGCTAGAAGAATGGAAGTTTACTGCTGTATGATTGATGCAGGAGGTAGGATGATCTCCCCTGTCGAGGCGAAGATTATTGACGAGGTAAGTTTTCAGGCTGAGTTGGAATCGGGACCGATCTTGTTTTTTGGAGATGGATCTGATAAGTGTAAGCCTGTAATGAAACATGACAATGCATTTTTCGTAGAAGGTGTTTATGCCAGTGCGGGCGAACTTGGCACCATTGCGGGAAGAAGTTTTGCGCGGAATGAATTTGTGGATTTGACTTCGTTCGAGCCTTTTTATTTGAAGGAATTCAGGATAAAGTCAACGGCAAAAGCCGCAAAGTTGGAATGACAGGTCCGCGCGCATCGTGGCCAACCAATAAACAGTTTCAGACCGTTTGCGGAGATCTCCAATAACATTACAAATACAATATGAATTACTATTACATAGACTTTATATAGGCTATGCATAGACGATGTATAGGGGATGCATAGGCTATCCCGAATTGGGAGAACAGGATTGTAAAAAAAACTGCAATGGATTTTTGACAAGTGATCGTTGTACTGTTAAAATTTAATTTCAAGGGTAAGTGAACAAATTTAAAACTTCGTTATGTTATGATGCTTATGGAGAATACATCTGACAAGATCATTAACAAAGTAGCCAATAGTGGTCTGATCACTTTTGATCTTGAAGAGCATCATGCAGATGGTGAGCGTTTGATGATTGATATTAAGGATCAATTGTATGAAGGCTTGATTCTTAAGGAAAGAGACTTTCGTGAATTTATTAAGTCGACTGATTGGTCTACGTATCGGAATAAATATGTGGCATTGAGTTGTTCGGCGGATGCTATTGTTCCCATATGGGCATACATGCTACTAGCCGTAGCGTTGCAGCCGTTCGCGAAGGAGGTTGTATTTGGGTCGCTTGATGATCTTGAGCGTGTAATTTTCTCGAAGTATTTTGATGGATTTGATTGGCTGCAGTTCAAAGATTCGAAGGTTGTGATAAAAGGTTGTAGTAAAGTCAACATTCCTACTGCTGTTTACGTTGATGTTACAGCGCGGATAAAACCGTATGCTTCGAGCATTATGTTTGGGGAGCCTTGTAGTACGGTGCCTCTTTTTAAGAAGCCGAAGATTTAATTTTGGATGTATAACGTGCTAGTTCTCAGGGGAATTTCGTTTCCCTGGGGAGATTGCATTTCGAATGTGGATAACTAAACTGTAAAAAGCTTTTGCACCCATGGATACTCTACTACATTTGAGCCCCTTTAAAAGGGGGATACGTTATAAAAAATTTGTGAAGGTAATTTGGTAAGTAGTGATGGTTCAGTTACCTTTGCACTCCCAAATTGAAAAGATGGGCAGAAACCGGAAGGGTTTTCTGAGGGTTGAAAGACCACGAGTAGTTCGTCAGCTGAGAAGTTGAATCTGAACAACAACGTTCATTGAATGGATGGAAATTGATAGCGGACCTGCGAATATTTACGGGTATGCATATACTGAGGTTACCCTAAGGTGATCTGAGGGTGCAGAGGTAGATATATCGCGATTAATTCTTTTG
>JBDSKX010000163.1:0-42869 GCA_039916665.1 Chryseolinea sp.
TGAAAAGTATTGAACGACGCCTGATCCATTGAAGCGACGTCGACATCCAGTTCAAGGTTTTCGTCAACCTGACTCATCCAGTAACTCAACTGATTAGAAAGCAACTCGCTAAGACTACTCGCAACGGAACCGCTGGTATCAAAAGATTCAGCAGGTGAGAAACGGCGTAATACGATCAGACTGAATACCTGCCGCTTGAGTTCCTGTTCATCCCACCGGCTTTTAAATGCCTGAAAAGCTATGTCCATATTTTGACCGTCGGTCGAAGTGTATTGTTTAGGAATGTCTGCGATGATATCGAAGTTAATTGTTGGAGACAACATCGGTCCGTCCAGTAACAGTATCACCTGCACAGGATATTTACGTCGAAGTGAAGTATTATCTCCCGAATTATTATTATTGGTGTTTGTTTGCAAGATGGGATAAATAGATGCCAACTGATTATAAGAAGCGTCGATATCCATCACACCTTGGTATGGATCACCAATCCAATTTATCCGGCTTCCTGGTTTGATCTCGAATTCTTTGTTTACAATATCATAAAGCGTAAAGTTATATCGTCCTTCCGTAAACTCAAACGGACCAAACATTTGAAACTCACCTTTTGAATCAACTGAAATTTTTAAATCACCGTTGCCTCGGCCACGTATAATGTCGCCAGACTTTTCGTCGAAGATGATCTCACAATAGGCATCGGGCGTTACGTCAAGATTGAGTTCAAACGAAACACCAGTAAGTCGAACCTTCTTTTTGTTGATCTGCAAAGCGGCCTTCCTGACGGTTGCTGTATCTGTAAAATTCACAAACGTGATATATTCTTCTTGCTCAGTTGAAGAAGCACCGCTGATGGGTATGTGGACATTGGTATTTTTTTCAGTCTTTGCGTTAGAAGTAATTTTTAGATCCGATAATAGTCCCTGAAATCCCACATCACCGCTGGCGTATGCCTGACCATAAAACAATGTGTTGTCTTTGTTATTGGTATTAAGGACCTGAAAATTGGAGAAGGTCGAATTCATGGCAATAGACATGTTATTGAAATTCTGGTGTAAGATCGCGCCATCGAGCTTTGCTTTATTTCTATAAATGTCGACCAAGTCTATGTCCTTGAAATATATTGAAGTGCTGGTAAGTCCAACTTTGCCGGTAAGTTGATAGAGTGTTTGCAGATAGTTGACCACGAGTTGTCCATCTGCAATTGTGCCCTCGCCTCTGATGTCGGGTGCGTCTGGCTTGCCTGTTATTTTAAATTCGCCGGATACAGTTCCCCCGATGTCTGTGAATATATCCTGAATGAATGGCTCTACGATACTGAGATTTGCTTTCTCAAGGTTTGCTACCATGTCAATAGGTGACACTTTGTCTTTTGGATCATATTCACCGGTAAGACTTAAAATTCGTTTCTGCGTTCGGTCGATAAAAAGATTCGTTACAAATTTTTGCTGTGTCGTGTCCCACTTATTTTTTCCGCTCACTTCCCCAATGAGAAAATCATTGATTGTTAATCCATTTATCTTAAGTTCATTCTGAATCGTAGGCGTAGCATAATAACTGCTCATATCAATACCGGCGTCCATTACACCTTTGAATTTCATTTTCGACACCACATTCAAAAGGGAGAGGTCGAGATTGAAAATGTCGAGCGAAAGTATTTTGGATGGATTTTTGGAGACGTCACCATTCAGCACGACAGCCTGATCCTCGTTGCGAAGCGCGATATTATGAAAACTCCAATCGGAGCCAATTATCGTGACGTTGTTATTCTCACTGAAATGCCACTCTCGTTCGAGGATCTTTAATACAGAAGGGTCCATCGTGATTCGTGTGCTGTCGGGCGAGAAGTTTACATCACCCTTAAGTCTTACGTAGTTAGTCTGACCGTCCTGATCAACATCCAGTCCGAAATCAATTCTGTTTTTATTCCAGATTCCTTCAACCAGCAAGTTCTTTGTTTTGAAGGTTGGACTCATGTGTTGGTTGTCTGAATTCAGGGAAAAACTTCCCAGAACATTGGTGCTGTCTGAAATTTTTGAAGCTGTCAGATCCACTTGTGATTTGAGGAATAGCGAGCTACCAAGTTGAAGTGAATCGAAAGCAGTGTAGGCCTGAAAAATAGTTGTATAACCACTCGTGAAAGTACCGTGAACAATAGTATTGGGTGAAAGTGAAGCATCGATGTTCAATAGCTTTGTAAGGGGCTTCATATCCTTCAAGGTCAAAGTCACGTTTGCGTTGTAAACTTTGGGTTTAGCAGTCTTTGCTTTATAGTATTCTTTTGTTGATGCGGAGTTGTTCTGAAGGTTGAGAGTAATCTCCTTCGATAGCATCTCAAGGTCATTGAAAAGATCGGTGAGATAGTACACTCCTGTTACTTCAGCGTCTGCGAGAGACGTTTGCAATATGAACGCGCGCTGATTCTTGTCCCGCTTTGCATCAAGCTGGATGCTTTCAAGTTCAAGATGCTCTCCGTTAAAATCGATTTTGAAATTCTTCAGACTGGCCGTTCCCTCCAGCGAGTCGAGCGTCAATCCTTTGGTGTCTGCTATGAAATCGGCATGGAGGAATATGCTGTCTTTTGTAAGATTTAGGTTGTGGAGAAACGCAGTATCAATTGACGCCACGATGTTCACGATGTTTCTGTCGTCGCGAAGATCGACAGAGCCACGCGCTTTAATCTGCAGGTTGGGATCATCGATCTGCAGGAAACCGTCAAAGCGTTCTGAGGCAACACGGGCATTGGTCTGGATATTTCTATAGTTGTAGCCTTTGATACCAATCGAATATACGTGACCATCGAGTCTGAAATCTGCTGTATGCTGTGTAAGGCCAGATCCAAGGATCTTACCGTTCATACTTACCCGTTGAAATGTGGTGGTGTCGTCGAGATAGGCTCCCAGATCAAAAGATGAAAGAGACAAGCTGCCGCTGTATGTTGATTTATCAATATCCTTTTCGTTTACTTTAAAGTTTATGTCCGACTTTATACCGCCAAGGCTGCTGGTAAAATTTCCATTGGCAACAAAGTCTGTCGGGTAACCAAGAAACTGCCCGTCCAGTACCAGTCTGCCAAGCGGCGCAATTCGCTGCATGGTGTTCTCGTTGAACATAAAGGCAAGATCGTCAGGATCTACAGATGAGTGCGTCAGGTTGAGGATCATAAACGTCTCGTTGATGTTTGGTAATCCATCCATGTCCAGCGAACCAGCCAGGTGTGTATTTCCAATATCAATCTTCATCTTGCTAAGTTTGAACTTATCGATCCGACCATCAAATATTCCGTTGACAACAAACGGTTGGTCTACACGCTCAATGCCGGGTGCGAAGAATTTAAGATCATTTGGATCGATGACGGTGTTTGTCAGGTTCGCATGTATTTTAACTTTTTCAACAAATTCATTGACGTCTACGAGTTGCTTGTAACTAAAGATCACAGTGTCGGAAATCGCGCTCTTTCCGGCGTCGACTTTGATTCCGACAAATTCCATTGATGTCTGGCAAACTCGAAAGAAAGTCGAAAGCTGATTGACGCGGAACTTCGTGACAGGATCTTGTGCGATCAGCGTCTCAACATTGAACTCGGTGGTGTCTCCGAGAATGACGAAGCTGTTTAACTGACCTTCGTCGACGTTGAGTGAAAAGTGGTTGTAATCAAACCCCTCACGAATCGTATCGCGATCCTGGTCAACATAAGAGAACTGACTCTGATTGATGAATGCTTCGCCGATATTAATCCTCGGTGTTCTGCCACCGCCGCCACCGCTTCCCCCGTATTTTGAATTAATGTTCGCGATAAATACATTGAGATTAAGGTCGCGCAAAGAATCACCTTCAAGGATCTTTGTCAAAAATACGTGCGCGCTATCAATGTATACACCATCGATGTTTACGTTTTGATTATCCAGCAGATCCGTAAGTTTGAAATTTATCAGAATCTCTTTCGCCTGAATCATCCTGTTGCCTTCCAGATCGTCAATGGAAACGTTGGTCAGTTCAAGCCTGTCAAACCAGAGCATTCTGAAGTTCTGTATGTTTGTTTTGAAGCCGGTGACTTGTGTGAAATTCTTAAGGAACTTTTTGACGAGATAGTTCTGGACAGGGGGCATCTGCAACACCAGAAAAGAGAAGACGATGAAGAAAAGAAAGGCCGTAAAAGTGTAGGCTAATACTTTACCTACCCTATTTTTGATAACTTGCAGATTCATCTGTTACCACATGCGTTGCGCTATCCTAGCCATTGAATCTTCGTGCGACGAGACGTCCGCCTCCGTAATAGTAAACGGCAAGGTACTTAATAATATTATCGCTACCCAGAGCATACACCAAAAATACGGGGGAGTCGTACCCGAGTTGGCGTCAAGAGCACATCAAAAAAGCATTGTTTCCGTTGTCCGTGAGGCTATGGTTGGCGGCGATGTCAAGTCAACAGATCTGAATGCGATTGCGTTCACCCGCGGCCCGGGATTACTGGGTTCTTTGCTGGTCGGAATTTCGTTTGCAAAAGGTATGGCGTTGGGGTTGAAAATCCCGCTGATTGAAGTGAATCACATGCAGGCCCATGTACTGTCGAATTTCATCGCCGAACCGAGCCCTTCCTTCCCTTTTCTCTGCCTGACGGTTAGTGGCGGGCACACCCAAATTGTGTTGGTTAAGGACCACCTTTCTATGAGGATTTTAGGACAGACGCAAGATGATGCAGTGGGAGAAGCGTTTGACAAAGCCGCCAAGATTATGGGGCTGCCGTATCCGGGTGGACCGCTGATCGATACTTATGCAAGCAAAGGCAACCCGAAAGCTTTTCGGTTTCCCGTAACCAGCATGCCAGGTCTCGATTTTTCATTCAGTGGAATCAAGACCGCGTTCATGTACTTCCTGAGGGATGAGCTCAAAAATAATCCCGCGTTTATAGATGAAAATCTTAACGATATTTGCGCGAGTCTTCAATCACATTTGGTGCGTATGCTGTTATCGAGAATGGAGGAAGCCAGCAAGCAAACCGGAATACGACAGATTGCCATTGCCGGAGGAGTGTCGGCTAATTCGGGTTTGAGGAATGAATTGAAAGCATTGGCTGTTAAACATCAGTGGGAAGTCTTTATTCCCGAGATGCAGTACTGTACTGACAACGCTGCGATGATCGGAATCGCGGGTTATTATAAATACCTGAATGGTGATTTCTGTGATATCGATATAACAGCTTTGGCAAGAATGCCGTTTTAAAAATGATTGAAAACACCTGACTAGGGGAATACGAACAGTAGTATGAAACAAGCAAGATTTTCTAACAATATCAATATCAAAAATAAACAGGCCGGGTTCGAATATGAACTTCTTGACCGGTATACTGCAGGAGTAATGTTGACAGGAACTGAAATTAAATCTATCCGGGAAGGCAAAGTTAATTTACAGGATGGATATTGTTATTTTAATGAAGGTGAAATGTTCGTTAAAGGAATCAATATCACGCCTTATGCACAGGGTACGCACTATAATCACGAAGCTACCCGTGAAAGAAAATTGCTCTTAAAGCGTTCAGAGCTGGACAAACTTGAAGGACGAACTGAAGAAAAAGGATTGACTTTAGTTCCTGTAAGATTGTTCATCAGCGAAAGGGGACTTGCCAAGATTGAGATCGCAGTAGCGAGAGGAAAGAAAGTGCACGATAAAAGAGATAGTATCAAAGAAAGGGACGCGAAGCGGGAGTTGGACAGACTTAAATTAAAATGACAAACACGAATAAATTTTAGTCCCCCTCATGGAAATATTGGAGTATGGTGTTTGTCGGTTGAGTGTTATTCCGGTTCGAATGGAAGCACATCATCAATCAGAGATGGTAACCCAGTTACTTTTTGGTGATCACTACGAGGTTAATAATCAAACACGGGATAAGAAGTGGCTGAGGATTAAAACGAATTTTGATCAGTATGAAGGGTGGATTGAAAACAAGCAACACCATGCGATCGGCCAGGAATATTACGAGTACCTTAACCGCGCGGAGTTCAAGATCACAACGGATACAACAGCGACAATTCTTTACAACAAGAATCCATTAACGATATTGATCGGCAGTATGATCCCGATCACAAGTTTCGAATTGTTCAAGATGGAAGAGCAGTTTGCATTTAACGGTGAAGCCAAGAATGTCGGGCAGAAGCGTGAATTTGAATTCCTTCGAGGCATTGCATTTAAATATTTAAATGCGCCTTATCTATGGGGGGGTAAAGGTCCGTTTGGTATTGATTGTTCTGGCTTTACGCAGATGGTGTTCAAGATCTGTGGGTATCAATTACTTCGGGATAGCTGGCAGCAAGGAAATCAGGGTAAAGCCATCAACTCACTTGCTGAGGGAGCACCCGGTGATCTTGGATTCTTCAAGAATGAGGAGGGTAAAATAAATCACGTCGGCATTTTGCTGGCAGGTGAGAGAATCATTCATGCTTCTGGTCGAGTTCGGGTAGACCATCTGAATGATGAAGGTATCTTGAACGTAGATACTAAGATTTACTCTCATTATTTCTCTCATATCAGGCGAATTCTCAGCCATTGATCGGGATTTAGCTGTGTTTGAAACTTGGTGTTGATACTTTGTTAGTATCAGGATTGGTCTTAAATTACCATCACCAATTAAGTGCAACACAAATATGAATAGCCGCGTATTGGTACTGAATCAAGATAACAGTCCACTGATGGTTTGTTCAGTAGAGCGCGCTTTTATACTCGTATTTTTAAACAAGAGTGAACTCGTCCGGCCTGCTAATGGCCATCGGATAAATTCTGTCACCAAGAGTTATCCAATGCCGTCAGTCATACGCCTCAATAGATATGTTAACGCCCCTTACAAGGGCGTTAATCTTACCCGGCAAAATGTTTTCAAGCGCGACAATTTTGAATGTCAGTATTGTGGTACGAGAAGGGAGCTTACGATCGATCACGTTCAACCTCGCGCGAAAGGCGGTGGAGACACCTGGATCAATCTGGTTACCGCCTGTAAGCGATGTAATGCCAAGAAGGGTGACGATACTGCCGAGGAAGCGAAAATGACGCTTCGCAAGAAGCCCTATAAACCGTCGTATGCTATCTTTTTGAAAGATCACTTGAGTGGTCAGGCTGGTGAATGGGATACTTTTCTGAATGGTAATCAAAATCATTGATCATTAGCAACTCACATGTTCAGTCTACAGAATAAAACTGTCGTTATCACAGGAGGAGGAAGCGGCATCGGAAAAGCGATCGCCGAATTGTTTGCAACGCAAAAAGCAACGGTGTTCATACTTGACCTCAACAAGACCGGTGCCGAAGAAACCGAGCAGGCGATCATTGCTCAGGGGGGTAAAGCGAGCGTCGTCGCAGTGAACGTCGCAGATCAGGTGCAAGTCACAGATTGTATTCACGCTATTGTGAAGCAGGGCAATCGCATTGATATCCTCGTTAATAGTGCCGGAATATCTCACATCGGCAAATTGGATAACACGTCGGAGCAGGATTTCGACAAAGTCTTCAACGTGAATGTCAAAGGTATTTACAACGTCATGCGTGCCACCATCAATCACATGAAGCAACAGGGTGGAGGCATAATTCTTAATGTCGCATCCGTTGCTGCAACCCTCGGGCTATCCGATCGATTCGCTTATTCAATGAGTAAAGGTGCTGTGGTGTCAATGACCTTATCAGTTGCCAAAGATTATATACACGATAATATCAGATGCAACTGCATTTCGCCTGCGCGCGTTCATACTGCTTTTGTGGATGGATTCCTTGCCAAGAATTATCCCGGCCGTGAACAGGAGATGTTTGAGAAACTGTCAACGACACAACCCATAGGACGCATGGGAAAACCTGTTGAAATTGCAGCACTGGCACTTTACCTTTGCTCTGATGAAGCCGCATTTGTAACGGGATGTAATTACCCCATCGACGGCGGATTTGTCAATCTTAATACATAGTCATTCATTAATTGGTAGCAGCGTAAATAAAAACTCTATGAAACTTTTAAGATTTGGTGAAGCAGGGAAGGAGAGGCCGGGTGTTTTGATCAAGGAAGAAATATTTGATGCTTCCTCTTTTGGAGAAGATTTTGATGAACATTTCTTTGGCTCAAATGGAATTATGAGGTTGGGCAAATGGCTGGGCACAAATCACGAGACTTTGCCAAAAGTAAATCAACCTGTGAGATTTGGTGCGCCTTTCAAACGTCCATCTAAGATCATATGCATAGGATTGAACTACGCGAAGCACGCAGCAGAATCAAATATGGCGTTGCCCAAAGAACCCATCATATTTTTCAAATCTACTACAGCTTTGACAGGACCATCAGATTTGCTGATCATTCCAAAGAATAGCGTCAAGACTGATTGGGAAGTCGAGCTTGCTGTTATCATTGGCAAGAAGGCGAGTTATGTGCAGGAAAGCGAAGCGATGGATTATGTTGCAGGTTTTTGTTTACATAATGACTATAGTGAACGCGAGTGGCAACTGGAACGCAATGGACAATGGGTGAAAGGAAAGAGCTGTGATACGTTTGCGCCGATGGGACCATTCATGGTGACAAAAGATGAAGTTAAAAACTACGACAAACTTCACATGTGGTTAACGGTAAATGGAAATACCATGCAGGATGGTAATACCGATGATTGCATCTTTCAGGTCCCTTTCCTTGTTAGTTATCTCAGCCAGTTTATGACGCTATTGCCAGGAGATGTTATTTCAACGGGGACACCAGCAGGCGTGGGACTCGGAATGAAACCTCCCGTGTATTTGAAACACGGTGACATTATTGAATTGGGCATCGAAGGACTGGGCACGCAGCGTCAGCAGGCCAAGGCTCATTCTTAAGGTCGTTTTATCATATTGTTATCGGATTGTTTGTCAGGCAGAAAAGGCTACGGCCGACTATGCGCCCTCAAAGGCTTTGGCTTGAAGTTGGAGTTTTGCATTCTATCCCTATATTCAGGGATGGCAAACCGCGTCAGCAGGCTGTGCTTCGTTACGATTCTTCTTGCTTTGCCGATGAATTTGGTGGGACAGCGTACGCCGGATCCTGAAGAATTCTACAATGAAGCGCTAGCAACTCTTCGCGCCGATCCTGCGAAAGCTTTGTCGTTGTTTGATAGATCAATGAGGTCTGCTAAGGCACAGAAAAATCTTGCTGTTTATGGGATGTCTGTTAACCAGATTTATAGGCTAGCCATAAGACACAAGGCGGACCTCGACTCAGCAGCGGGCTGGACAATACAAGCGCTCAACGTTCTTAAAAGTGGAAGAAGAGATACCGTACTCGCGCGACTCTACTATAACGCCGCGGACTTCGCGAACAATTACAGATACGAAATAGATCTTCCCGTTATTTACTACAAGCAAGCACTGTCAATATGGACCTCAATAAACGGAAGATCATCAAAGGAGGCTGCTGCATGTTACCATGGACTTGGTGATGTGTACAAGTACAACAAGTTTGACTTTCATCAGGCCGAAGAAAGTTATGAAACGGCGTTAAGCATTCGTGAAAAGATTGGGTTCCGGGATACTTTGATACTTTATTATAACTATTACAGCCTTGCGGCCACCAATCGTTCTCAGAATGACTATGAAAAAGCATTGTCATATGCCACAGTAGCCATTGCAATGTGCAAGGGACTCACTTTAGGTGCTCAGGAGCGAACCCATGGCATGGTGGCCAACATCTACAGAGACATGGAGGAATTTGACAATGCCAAACATTATTATCAGTCAGCTTTGCAAATTACTGAGCAGACAAAGAATCTAGACGACCGTGCGTGGTTGTATCAGAATTTTGCCGAGTCCTTGAGAAACGCAGGAGATTTTAGAGGCTCGCTTGATTATTTTCAACGATCAAAGGCGCTATATGATAGAATGAAAGTCAGGGATGAGCGGAATTATATAAGTATGCTCATTCAAGTAACTAGTATTTACTCGATGATTGGTGACGATAAGAATTTCCGCAAAGCGATAGGGGAGGTCTTCAAAGCAATCAATTGGAATCATCACGCCCAGAGCAGAGAAGTGGCGGAAATTTATTTGCTGATGGCTGGGCACTTCGGTTTACACGACAGTTATGATTCTGCGCTTTATTATTGTCAGAAGTCGATCAATGCCGGAATTACCGGATTTACGTCTTCAGATCCGTATGTTAATCCTACGGAAGAGATGATCGGGTTCGATTTTTATGTAGGCAGCATTCTCAGTAAAAAAGCGCTGATTTTCAGAGACCTGTACGGGGAAACGCATGACAAAAAATACCTGGTTGCCAATCTTGAATGCCTGACGTTGGCAGAGAAATTATTGTCGAAGCAACGGAATCTGATGGATACCGACGACGCCAAATGGACTTTCCTTGACGCAAATTTCAATTTGTATGAGAACATTATCTCTAGTCTTTATCAATACACAAGTGTTAAACCATCCGATAGTCTGAATAAGCAAATATTTCACTTCTTTGAGAAAAGCAAGGCAAGATCACTAGCCGATGCGTTGAGTCAGGCGGAACAGACTCGTAAGATTGGAACGGGTGATAGTTTGCTCCGAATGCATTCCGGTTTGAAAGCTGAGGTGTTGAATTTGGAAAGTCAAATTGTTGATCTAAGAAGAGGAAGACATAATTTATCAAGGATAGATACGCTCAGGAATTCGATAGCATCTATTGATCGACAGATTCAACGATACAAAATTGCAATTGAAGGGAAGTATCCGGGATATTTCGATGCGAGATACGTTGATAAGGTTCCGGATCTGGTTGCTATACAGAATATCATGAAGCGACGTCATCAAGTGATCCTCGAATTTTTCTGGGGATCTGAAAGTGTTTACGGACTGGCCATCGATGGAAATCGGGTGTCTTTTGTGAAAATTGGCAAGCCCTCTGCGCTTGGCAAGCATGTTGAGGCCATGCTTCAACACGTTAATGGTGACGTGTCGACCACGAGCATTGATGCATTCAATAATTTTTGCGTGAACGCGAGTACGCTGTATGATAGTCTTGTTTCGCCATTTGCATCCATGATAAAACCAGATGGAAAGATTCACATAATCCCTGACGGTGCGCTAAGTCAGCTGGCATTTGATATTCTGCTCGAGAAAAAAATTACTTTGAATCATGTAGATTATCGGGGATTGCCATACCTGTTAAAAAATCACAGTATCGGCTATTCATATTCTTCTGCTATGCTGATACCTCGAAACGAACGCGTTGTAAGAAATCCATCGTTGTTGGCCATCGCTTTTACAGGAGGTGCACGTTTTCGCGGACGGGAACCAGACATCGAAAAGCTGGAGCAGATTGAAGGCAGTGAGAAAGAATTGGAAGCACTTTCAAACCGATTCGACAATGGTAAATTTTTGGTTGAGAAGGAAGCAACTGAGTCGAACTTTAAATCTTTGTCACCGAACTATGACCTCATACACCTGGCGATACATGGAAAAGGTAATGCAAAGACTGACTTCTCTGCGAGTCTTTACTTCAGGTCAAAATACGACACAATAGATGATGGGGAATTTCATTCTTATGAACTGTATGGTTTGAAACTTAAAGCATTGATGGCAGTACTAAGTGCATGTGAGTCAGGGTTAGGAAAAGACTATAAGGGCGAGGGAATGATCAGTATGGCAAGCGCATTTACATCTGCCGGGTGCGAAAACACATTGATGAGTTTATGGAAAGTGAACGACCAGGCGTCTACCGTGTTGATGGATAAATTTTATGAAAACCTGTTGGAAGGCGAGGACATTGACGACGCACTTCGGCAGGCGAAACTTAACTATTTATTTTCTTCCGATGAGTTGACTGCTGACCCTCGGATTTGGGCGCCACTGGTAGCGTACGGCAGTCTTCACCAGATATTTAAGAGAGATAAAAGCAGCCTCTACCTAGCGCTTGCAGGAGTGGCTGCTTTTATCGCCATATCATTTATGATATGGCGATCCAGACTGAAGACTAACGGTTAGTAGGACGTTTGTCGCCATTGTAAGACTTCGTGTAACTTACGTTAGATGTTTCCGGACTATTATGAGTGTAGTGTATCTTGTCAATCTTCTCAAATGAAGGCTTGAGGTTTTGTTCATATCCCGCGTAGAAATATTTACTATAGATCTTTGAGTCTATCGTAACAGCCTCATTATACATTTGCGTGCGCTGGTCCAGTTCGCCAATTGCTTTTTTGATTTCGTCAAGAACAAGCGTTAATCCCGCGCAGGTGGAGAGTTGTTCTTCAATTTGGAGTATCCTTTTGTCGGGATTAAGATTCATATGGAAGTCAATACCTTTGATTGTTCCTCCCTGAATTGTTGCCTTTACATCCAATGTAAATTTGATGACTTGTGCTTTTGAGGAGCGAGCGAGAGTTTTTTTTGCCATAGTTCTGGGGTTGTTAACGTGTAAGACTAAATCATTTTACTTCTTTCAATAGCTCTTTTGCTTTTCGCGCGTAGGATATTTCGGTGTTACCCAGCTCTTCCAGTATTGGTTTCGCGTGCTCCATATCACCACTCTTTAAATAGCAAAGACTTAAAAACCATTTTGATTGAATATCAAGTTCATCAAAATCTGCATTTAATGTAATGAAATTCTTTTTGGCTTCTTCGACATTGCCCAACATTAAGTTAGCATTACCGTTGAGCAGCAGGATTCCAGCTTCTTCTTTCTCCTGAAGGAGTTGATTAAAGAGCATGACTGCCTTTGAATAATCTCCTTGTTCATAAGCCTGAAAAGCTTCTGACCTTTTTGTGGGCTCGCTCGTTCCGCGTACGGTGGGTTCGAATACGTTGGGATAAGGTTGAAAGTTTTCAGCAAACAACTTTTGCGCTGAAGAGTGTGGCCTGAAAAACAACCCGATCATCAATATTGCAGCAAGGGATGCTGCTGCGACATAGTACCAACTCCGTGATGATCGCATTGGAATGACCTTCGGATCATCGAGACCTTTCTCAATATTTTTTAAGAATTCCAGATCCTCGCGAAGGCCATGGTGCCTGATCGAGTTGATCAATATCTTTTCATTCTCAACGAGTGATTTAAAGCTTTCGTCAACGGCAAGCCTGGCGGCAAAGTTCATTCTTTCGCGCTCGCTCAGTGCTTCGTCGAAATATCTTTCGACGAGCGTAATATCTTCTTCAGATTGATTCATGATTAAAAATTGTTGATGATGAAGTGGTTTCTTGTTCAAATAGTTTCCGAAGCCTCGCCATACACTTGCATTTTTGATTTTTGGCAGTTTCGGGATTTTTGTAGCCTAGCGCATCTGTTATTTCTGGTATGCTCTTCTTTTCATAGTAAAAAAGTTCTATAAGTCGCTGACAGGGTTGCCCCAGTTTCTCAAGTGCTAATTTAGCTCTTGCAAATATTCCTTCATCGATGTGTTGGGAAGGCTCGTCGGTGAGATGTTCCCAAAGCCATTTTTCTTGCCCAATGGATACGAACTTTTTTTCTTTCCTGAGATTCTCGCGCGCGATGTTCTTGCCGATTCCGAACAGGTAAGTCTTTACGCTGCTTACAAGATGTTGAAGTTTACCTTGGCGGATGTTATCGTAGAATATAAGAATGGTCATCTGATAAATATCCTTGCCGTCATCTGCAGAACACCGATATTCTCGGGTGATCCAATGCAAGAATTCATCACGGAACTCTTTGTATACAGCGGCTAGCTCTGATTGGCCGCCCGTCTTTATCTTAAGTATGATTTCTTCCTGATTCATGATTACGCACTTTATGGCCGAATGACGATCAAGTAACCCTTTGTCGGGATCTTTTTTCACAAAGGCTTGCCCGGCGACCCGTTGTTCGAAAATACCAACTTTTCATGAAAAAAGGGACGTTACCACCAGTGGGTTGCGTCATGAAGGTCGTAATCAACATAAAGTAACAGCAATGAAACACACTTTTCTTACTTCAGCAGTATTGTTTGTCGTATGTCTCGGTAACCTCAGGGCGCAGGATAGCCTGTACGTTAAATCATTTGTATCAAGAAAATTTGAAAGTGAGTTCGAGGGAGCTTCTAATGTAGAGTGGTCGAGAGGCAGACATCTGTATGTAGCCCTATTTCATTATAGAGACGACGTCTGGCTGGCCTTCTATAACACGCATGGTGAGCGCATTGCGTGTGGACGGCGGTTAAAAAGTCTCCACAATGTTCCACTTCAGGTTCAACTTGGTATCGCAGATTCGCGACGCAGCGTGGAGCAAAAGTACGGTTCGTTTGTGACTAGTTTCATCATCGAACTCGTGCAGTACGGTGAAACGAGATATTATGTGCCAATTGAAAGTGGTTCTGCATCGATGATCCTTTGCGCAGACAATGAAGGAAAAGTCATGATTTCCACTAAAAACCTTAAGGGTGTCGTTGGGCGGGGTACCGGGGAACTTCTCGCAAGCGTCAGCCGCCGCCGGTAAGACTTAAGTTTCATATACATTAAAAAAGAATTCTAACGATTGGGTTACTTCCTTTTCCTGTTTACATAAAGATCAAATTTTAAAAGGAACCTAAAAACTTTAAAAGTATGAGCTCACTAACAGGCAAAGAAAAAGAAGTACTGGCCCTGATTTCGGTCGGACTTACAACAAAGGAGATCGCAGGCAGGCTTAACATCAGCTATCACACTGTTGAAACACACCGTAAGAATCTACTCAGAAAGTCTGAAGCCAAGAATTCAGCACAGCTTGTTCAGATGGCATATGCGCAGCAATTAATAGGTTAAAAATCTGAGGGCATGGTTTGCTGAGTCATTTCATCACCACCATTAAGGACATTTTTCTATAGTTTGGTTGGGCATAAAAGATCACCGAGTAATTGGTGGTCTTTTTTGTTTTGGCAAAATAGCAGAGATAATATGAATTATGAATTGAACGTCCGTCGTATAATTCATCGCGCTATCTAAGAGTTTATAAATGCGTACTCTAAACTCTTCGTGTCATAATGGTTTAGCGATACAGGCACCCGCGGAGACACAATAATTCATAAATTTCCCCGACTCTTCCACACGCGAATATTCTTACATCCCTAAATAGTTTTTTGATAAATATACCGATCGGTATATTTTGAATAATTATTAGTAAGTTTGCCTTATGTCTGACAAAGCAACACGGACGCGTAAACTTATTATAAGTAAAACAGCGCCGTTATTTAACAGGCAGGGTTTTAATGGAACCTCATTGCTTGATTTGACACAGGCAACGGGACTTTCTAAAGGCGCTTTGTATGGTAACTTCAAAAATAAGCAGGGGATTGCACTTGAAGTCTTCAAATACTCGACGGAGAAGACGAAGGAAGTGGCAACGGCACAACTGAGAAGCGAAACGACGAACAAGGGAAGACTGAAAAATTTATTTCAATTTTATGCCAATTATGTCATCAACTCGCCGATACCTGGTGGTTGTCCTATGATGAACGCAGCTGTAGAGGCAGATGACCATCAGACATTTCTGAAGGGTGTGGTTGCGCAAGAAATGGAAGCCACCATCCATTATATTGCGAAATTGCTTGAACGTGGCAAGAAAGAAGGTGAATTTAAGTCAGCGGTAAAGCCGATGGAACTTGCGCAAACTTTCTTTTGCGCCATCGAAGGAGCCATAGTCATTTCCAGAGTGATGTCATCAAAGGCGCCGATGAAATCAGTACTAAATCATTGTCATTATATTTTGAATCAAATTAGTTTATAGCATGCAGCAAAGAAGAGTAGTCGTCACAGGATTAGGGGCTTTAACTCCACTGGGAAACACAGTCCATGATTTCTGGAATAATCTAATTGCGGGTAAAAGCGGTGCAGCGCCGATTACAAGGTTTGACACAACCAAATTCAAAACCAAATTTGCCTGTGAGGTAAAGGGTTTTGATCCATTAAACCATTTTGAGAAGCAGGATGTTCGAAAAATAGATCCGTTTACGCAGTATGCTTTGGTATCATCTGCGGAAGCGATCAAGGATTCCGGGCTTGATCTTAGCAAGATCGATAAGACACGTGTCGGGGTAATATGGGGCTCAGGTAATGGTGGCTTCTATACTTTTCAGCAGGAAGTAATGGAATTTGCGAGGGGTGATGGCACTCCTAGATTTAATCCTTACTTCATTCCTAAAGTAATCGTGGATATTGCTCCGGGGTGGATCTCAATGAAATATGGATTTATGGGACCAAATTTTGCAACGGTATCGGCATGCGCAACTTCAACAACGGCGATCATTGATGCGATGAACTACATTCGATGGGGTAAGGCCGAGGTAATTGTCACTGGTGGTTCTGAGGCAGCCGTGAATGAAGCAGGTATTGGAGGCTTTGGCGCCTTGAAAGCTTTGTCTACGCGCAACGATGATCCACAAACTGCGTCAAGACCGTTCGATGTAGGTCGTGATGGATTTGTTATGGGAGAAGGTGCGGCGGCGCTTGTACTTGAATCCTATGATCATGCCATAGCGCGGGGTGCAAAAATATATGCTGAGGTTGCAGGCGGCGGAATGTCTGCTGATGCGTACCACCTCACAGCCACACATCCGGAAGGAGCAGGCGCCATGCTTGGAATGAAATGGGCGCTCGAAGATGCAGAATTAAAACCCGAGCAAGTCGACTATATCAACCCGCACGCGACGTCTACACCTGTTGGTGACGAAAGTGAAATGAAAGCGGTATCCAGATTTTTTGGTGCCCACCTCAGTGAACTTCAGATCAGTGCCACCAAGTCGGCAACAGGACACCTACTGGGTGGGGCAGGAGCAATCGAAGCGATTATTTGTATTAAAGCGATAAAGGAAGGTATCCTTCCGCCAACCATTAATACAAAGAATATAGATCCTAAGTTGCCAAAAGGACTCAATATCATTATCGGAAACGCTAAGAAACAGAACATCGAAGTAGCGCTAAGTAATACCTTTGGATTTGGTGGCCATAATGCTTCCGCAGTTTTTAGGAAAGTCTGAGAACACTTTCAGTGAGGGAGTGTCCAGAGGCCTGGTTTTTTGGAAGAATATTATCGGTCGAAGGTTAACGATCGGGTATCCCGTAATCTATTGGACTGATTTGTGTTTGAATAGCAACGTACAACGATTTTGGCGATTTAAATGTTTGCTGTTTTTAATCTTGTTATTAGCCCTACTTTGTCAAGTTAGCTTGAATTTGAGGGATATGGGCCAAACAGGTCTACGAGAAGTGACTACTGATACCGTCTCACAATGTCATTTAGTTTACGAATATCTGTAGAACTTTCATTAATGATTGTATTAATTAAGGTGACCTGAAAGGGGAACACATGCTAGCCAGGTCGCCCTCGACGAAGTCGGGGCTACCTCGGGTGAGGATGCATGCTTTTTTTGAAACCCTGTTGGGGTTGGCCTTTCGCCGAGCGCCAAATTTCCAGACACATTGATTCCACCCTCCAATTTTCCTGATCAAAATATTTCCAGTATCAGTCGATGAAATCATACCCCAGGTAGTCCGACGAGACGTCGGCCGACCTGGGGCTAGCATATGTTGACCTTTCAGGCCAACGTTTTTGATGTTATACTCGGACAATGGTCGACGGATTCATTGGCCAAAATGATATTGGAGGCAATCCCCAAGCGGTAAAAAGTAATTTGAGGATAATAATGCTTGTTAGTTGACTAACTTGACAAAGTAGTATTAGTAATAGACCATTAATCTAGTTTGATAAATTTTCTATGAGTCTTGGATTACCCAGCATTATCACTACTCGATTGTCGCTATCGCCACTTTCAGAAGTAGATGCTGAACTCATATTGCATTTGCTAAACACCGAAGGCTGGCTCCAGTTTATCGGTGAACGTAATATCAAAAGTCTCGAAGACGCATTGGCATACATCAGAAAGATCAGACTTGATTCAAGTATCAACTATTGGGCAGGCCGTGAAAAAGAATCCAACAAGCCGATCGGTGTCTTCACGTTCATTAAACGTAGCTATTTGAATCACCACGACATTGGCTTTGGTCTATTACCGGAATTCATGAACAAGGGTTACGCATTGGAAGGTGCAAAGGCGCTGGTAAATGAAATGACCCGTGACAACAAACACGAACAAGTACTCGCTACAGTATTCAGAGAAAACGACAGATCTATAAAACTTCTCCAAAAACTAGGACTTGAATTCGAACGCAAAATTGAGTTAGACGGAAAGATAGTTGATTTGTACACGTTGAATTTACATACATCAATGACGCCATGACCCGAAGTTCGGCTAGCATGTTTTCGTCAGTCAATCTGTTGAACTAATAATTTAATCGCAATCAAATCATTGCGGTCATTGCGACGTAGCCTCATTACGATAAATTAAGATACCAACCACGCCAACGCTTCTTTCTCCTCATCAGGTAGAAAACCTTTGAATTCTCCAGCGACGACTTTGCCCCAATTATCGGTAAATTTGTTGGCCCCATTTGATGGAGTAATGATAGCCGTACGTTGCCGCTTGCCGGGTTTCATAAGACTCAATATCGTATCCTTCCACCAAGCACCTAGCGTGAAATTCTCAAAGTCCGTATCAATGATCATCAAATAGTTGAGGTGACCGGTACGCTTCACCAATTGTTCGACCTCTGGAAATACAACCTTATCATAGTCATCTTTTGTCACCTTACCGGTTGCACGAAATCCAGCGACGTCCGGGGGCATATTTTGTATCAGTTCGATCATGGTTATTCATTTCGAAACTAAACTCATAAAAATCCTGCCATCAAACGTTAAGCTTGCAAAGTGCCGTGGCTGGGGTTCGCACGGTACATACAACATAGCGAGGCACAACAAGTGTGCACATAACTCTACACGTGAGCGAATCACAACTGTCAAACAGGCTTTCTACCTGCCATGGCATATAATTTGACCCCGCCAACTCGAATTATGATGAGGAAAATAGGTTACTACTTAACACATTGGGAAGTATGGCACTGGTTTGCCAAATACATTGTAATAGGTCCCGCGTGGCTTTGGCTTTGCCTTAAAGGTCGGTCATTTTGGTTTTTTACACCTTCGAATCCAACCATTTCATTCGGGGGATGGATAGGAGAATCAAAAAGCGAGATATACGAACAACTTCCGAGCGACAAATATCCCAGAAGTGTTTTTGTTTCACCAAAAGAAGAGTTTAACAATATCTTAAGCGCTTTAAAACTAAAGCAACTTTCATTACCATTTGCCGTGAAGCCGGATATAGGCATGATGGGGTTTATGTTTCGAAAGGTTGATACAATAGATCAGTTGCGTCAGTACCACCAATTCATACCAGCGCGATACATCATTCAAGAACACATAGACTATCCGTTGGAAGTGAGTGTATTTTATTACAGGTTTCCAAATGAGGCAACCGGTAACATTACAGGTTTCATCAGAAAAGAATTCATGCAAGTTACAGGTGATGGTAATAAGGATCTTGAAACACTGATTAAAGAATATCCCAGAGCAGCATTTAGATTAAAGGAACTTCTTTCAAAACATGAAAGTCATTTAAAAGTTGTCGTACCGGCTGATAAACCCTACTACTTATCATACGCATTAAACCTGAGTCGTGGTGGACGGCTGATAAGTCTTGAGCACGAAAAAGATGCTCAATTGTTAAATGTGTTCGATCAGATAAGCAACTACTCCGGAAACTTCTTTTACGGAAGATATGATATCAAATGCAATTCTATAGAAGATCTGAAAAAAGGAAAGAACTATTCGATTCTTGAATACAATGGATCAGGCGCAGAGCCACACCATGTATACGGCAATGGATTTTCGTTCCTTCAGGCCTGTGGAATTCTTATTCATCATTGGAATATTCTTTTCAAAATTTCCCAAATAAACAGAGCTTCAGGAATAAAACCCTGGACCTTCCGACAAGGACTTCTATACAGCGCGAGCGCACGCGAACATTTCCGACAACTAAAAGCGATGGATACTATTTTTGAATTTGATAAAGTGCATTCGTCTGAGCAAGACCCGCAAGCAAACGCAAAATATGTTCAACACGCTGCGCTTATTACACAAAATGCCTGACCATGTATTCTAACGCATCAGATATCAGACAGGAATATCTAGACTTTATAGGTCAAAAGGAATTTCCGTGCGTGGGGGCTAAGGCGGCGTTGTCAAAAAATCAAGTAAACGTTTTTATCGCCGATCATCTTGCCTGTCCTCACAACGATCAAGATATCATCAACTTTATTTATGAATTTGTGGATTCATCGCGAGATAACAATGAATTGTATGTTACCGCAGCTGTTGTTTTCCGCGCTCCGGGCGAATTGGATGAAGAAGCATTTGAAAATTTGTTTTGGAAACGACTTCAGGCGTTATCAGATATTGATGCCTTAAAGTACAATTATGACGCACGCGTTGCCCGTAATCCTGAACTAACTGACTTCAGTTTTAGTCTAAAAGCTGAAGCGTTTTATGTAATTGGTCTGAGTCCTGGCAGCAGCAGGAACTCGAGACGATTTAAATATCCTTCCATGGTATTTAATCCACATGTCCAGTTTGATCGGCTCAAAGAAATAAATAAATACGAACCTCTAAAGCATGCCATTCGAAATCGGGATGTGTTATTTTCAGGTTCAGTAAATCCGATGCTTGCAGATTTTGGCGAGTCATCTGAAGCATTTCAATACACAGGAATTCAACATGACGAACAGTGGAAATGTCCATTCATTGCCAAGCACAGTAGCAATGACGGTGATACCGCCGCGTAGCGGTGTAGCATTCAAATTATCGAAAGGTCAGCGTCTCATGGTGACAGACCTTGAAGGCGAACAAGTATCTGATTTTGTTTGCTACAATGATCACGACCGGAACGAATATCTTTCTTCCGGAAGAACGATTGACTATGCCGATACAATCTTTCTTACTGCCGGTCATCCATTTTATTCAAACAGAAGTAATGTGATGTTCAGGATGATCGAAGATACTGTCGGCCGGCATGACTTTCTGCTTACTCCCTGCAGTTGTGATACTTTTCGAATCATCTATGGTCACGATAAGCCTCATCGTGGATGCTTTGGAAATCTGGTTGAGGCGTTATCACCTTTTGGAATTCAACCTGACAACATTCCGGTGTGTTTTAACATTTTCATGCACGTAGCCGTAGATGGCAATACCGGCAAAATCGATGTGCTTCCGCCAAAAAGCAAAGCCGGTGACTACGTTGTGATTGAGGCACAAATGGATCTGTTGATTGGGATGACAGCATGCTCTGCTGAAAAATCAAATAACTTTGCCTTCAAACCCATTGGCTATCACATTCTCGGATAATATTGAAGTTTACTGACAAACATAATATCCTCTTCGTGCTTATGGCATCCATCGCCATTAGCTTTATCGGATCGCTGCCGCCCGGTACGACCAACGTTATTACACTACAACTGGCTTCACAAAATACTCATAGTGCACTACTATTTTCGTTCGGGTGCCTGTTCGGTGAAATGATCTACGTATTGCTTTGCGTGACGATGATGAACAGGATCCTGAAATTCCTATGGGTATTGAAGGCGCTGGAATGGTTTTCGTTTTTGGTTATGCTCGCGCTTGCTGCTGCATCATTCATGGCGGCGGTCTATAACGTACCAGCTACTCCGAGATCCACCACAACGCTCATCATGGAGCCGTTTGTATCCGGATTGGTACTCATTCTCATTAACCCGGTGCAGATTCCATTCTGGCTTGGTTGGACGACGGTACTCTATGAAAAGGGCCTCATAAAGTCAACATTTGGTCACCATTCGAGCTACGTCCTAGGTGCTGGCGCTGGATCATTATGTGCGAGTCTACTTTTCGTGATCGCGGGAGATTTCCTTTCACAAAAGCTCATTTCAATCGGGGAATTATGGTACTATATCCTGGGAGCATTTTTTCTGGTCGTTGCAACGTTCCAATTCAAAAAAATTCTTTCAAAGAAATCAGCTGTTATAGAAAGGCGTGAATTACCAGGCAGCTTGGAGGCACGTCATGATACGCTTAAAAGGTTGAGTAATTAAGTCGATACGAAAATATAATCGTATCGACTTAAGGATATTGAGAAATGACCTATTTGAAAAAACTGATTTTCAAAAGATATCTGAATGGTTCTTTGCCATGATAAACCCTTAGCGCATTCATCGCTGGGAATATTCCAAAGACGATCAATGACACGACCATGCCAGGGATGATAAAGTATGGAAAACGCCTGAAGTATTCCTGTGGCAACTGACTTTCAGGATAAAACATCGGCATCATACCGATGACAGTTTGTGCACCCATGAAAATGCTGATCACAATCGAATAGGTAAGCTGACCGTTTAATATGTCTTTGCCATGTCTATTGATACCATTGACCTCTTCCCGTTTTAACATCCAGAAAATGAACGGCAGTAGAATGTTTCCGAACACCGGGAAAAGGAAAAAGCCGGCTGGTGTAACGTGGAGAATTGCAATCTGATTGAGCTCATGCTGCGATGGTTCCGGAAGCAGCTCTTCCAGATTTATTCCCAGTCCGTCCGCGATCGACTTCAGGGTATACATTCGTGGGTCAACCTCGCCGGCTTCTATCCTTTGAATTGTGCGCACGTTGAGACCTGTGAGTTCCGACAGCGCTTCCTGCGTCATCCCTTTCAATTTTCGGTGGTGGATAATTTTCTTTGCGATTGTGGTTTTGTCCATAATGTTTTTAAATCAAATGTGCATGCAGAGCAGCCCGAACTGTAACGGCGTTCACCCGACATTTACCCGACGAATTGATTTAAGATAAAAAAAGCAAGCAAGAGGTCGGAGAATTAATTTTCACCGCAAAAAAGCCAAGGACGCAGAGTACCGAAAATTCATTACTAAATCCATCTCAAGTCTCTCCAACAGTATTCCACCAAAGAATCAGATACGTTAAACATGAGGCAGAATTTCTTTCATCGTTCCGAAGGGATTAAACTCCGCGGTCCTTCGCGTGCTCTGCGCCTTGCAGGGAAAAGTATCTTCCAACCCTCTTCCCCAAAATTCACGAATATTCCAATTATCTTGTCGAATCCACCATCGACCAATCTTGACAAGATGCTGCCAAAGACGCCGCTACTAGACGCAATTACGCAGGGAAACTTCGGAGAAGCAGAAAAATTAATATTGGCGGGCGACCGCCTTCCCAACAATACGCACATATTCGATCTCGTGCTGCTATACGAAAAGTTGTTGTCAAAAAAGGCATTTCCTGTCATCAAAGCATTGACAGCTTCTCGCCAGATCAATACAGACATTTACGAACTGGATCGTTTTGAAGACAGTATCTATAAACCATTGATCACCAGGATTCCCGTTGACGATGAATCGCTCGCATTCATAAAAGATTTCGTTGCAAACTCCCAAAACATCAATGACGAGATTAAAGGATATAGTCTGCTAAGCTTTGCCTTCCAAGAAAAGGCTGATACGAGGATCATCAAAGCACTAATCGCCGCAGGTTGTCGGGCGGACAGCAAAAACAACGCAGAGGATACGCTGATATCCCAGGTGGTAAGGATCAATCTGATGCAGGAAGACAAACAAATTTCATACGTCGATTTATTAATTAATGAAGGTGTTAGCGTTACCGATATCAACGTGGCGCGACAATCGGCACTGCACATTGCAATCCAAAGCAACAAAAATCACCTGATCGACATTCTTCTGGCAAACGGTGCACAACCCAACGAACAGGATAACGTGGGAAACACCGCTTTCTTTTATACCCTGGCCCACAAACTCGACGGCCCATTGTACATGAAACTTGCAGCACATACCCGCCCTGATTTTACTTTGATTAATCGCGAAAGACAAACTGCATTGTCAGAATACCTGAGAATGATGCAAGGCGGTGATAGCGATATAAAATTGCTGGAGCAGTTGATTGAAGACGGTGCCGATTTGAATCAGTCAACTCCGCACTACGATGAACAAAAATCCGGATGGGATTGGGTCATTGTACGGAGTATAGAGATGGTGGACATGGCGCTGAAGAAGACAGGGTTTGATATTAATACACAAGACAACCAGGGAAATACACTTCTGCATAAGATCTGCAAAGTTGATTCATACCATTCGCACGATAACGCAAAAAATACGTATCGAAAGGTTAAGTTCCTACTCGAAAAGGGTGCTGACCCATCGATTACAAATAACAGGGACGAAACCGCGATGATGCTCTCCGCTACCGATAATTTAAAAGCTAAGACAGTAGAGTTACTGTTGTCGCTCAAACGCTAATTTCTAATAGAATATAAAAAACATGTCATTATCCTTTATCATAGCCTGTGAAGGTGGCAAGAGAAAAATTGCAGAACTGCTACTAGCAAAGAAAGAAGTCGACGTCAAATACACCGACGAGAAGGGCCGGACTGCCTTGCACTACGCAGCGCACAGAGGTTATCTGGACATCGTTAAGCTCCTTGTAGCCGACGGCGCCGAGTTAAACTATGAAGATCATCAGGGTGAAACTCCTTTATTCTTCGCCTGCCTTCAGAAGCAGAAACAAACTGCAGCATATTTAATTCAACAAGGAGCCAGAACAGACTTAAACGATTTTAATGGAAATAGCCTGCTTCATCTTACCGCGCAGTCAGGACAGACGGAAATAGTAAAGCTGCTTCTTGATATCGGGGTAGCGGTTGACTTAGAGAATAACAAAGGAGAGACACCTTTGTTGATCGCTGCAGCGTGGCGCAATACTGAAATTGTAAAACTACTGATTGATAAAAATGCCAACATAAACACCTCTAATAAAGACGGGGATTCACCTCTGTTGATTGCCGTGCGGTCAAAACATCAACCCATGGTTGAAGTGTTACTGACACACGGTGCTAACATTAACCACATGAATCACAAAGGCGAGACTGCCCTGCTCCTGGCTTGTTATGAAACAAACCGGATGTTGGTGATCTTATTGGTTAAGCACGGAGCAGATCTGTTCGTGTCTTCAAAAAATGGTGTTTCACCCATATGGTATGCATGCGCAAATAATCAGAAAGAAATTGTGGCACTGTTCCTCGACAACGGACTTGATGTAAACCACAGCCGTCCGGTTTCTGGTGAATCACAGTCAATGAATGCTTATCTCGACTGGGTTGAAACGTCCAACAACTTGTCTGTTCAAAGTAGTTTTAGTTTAAATACGACTTATGATTACGGCGGTGAAAGTTTGCTGCATCTTGCCGTTAAGAGCGGGCACATCAGCATGATCAAACTGCTCGTCGAGCGGGGCGCCTCTATCAATATTCAGGATGAATCCGGGAATACCGCCTTACACTACGCGGCGGCGAATGGAAAGAAAGATGCTGTAAAATTTTTATTGGAAAAAGGTGCCGATGCTTCTGTGGTGAATACAAAAGAGCAAAAGGCGATCGACTATTCTAACATCAAAGGATTTAATGAGATCACGGCATTGCTCCTACAATATGGTTCGTCATCCCACCAGGTTTCACCGATTTCAAGAGATGAACCTAAACCTGCATCAGAAAATCCAAATTTTAATAAGAAGCAGGCGCTTCTTGACCTAAAGGAACTATTGGATGCTGGTGTTTTGTCGCAAGGTGAGTTTGATGAAGAGAAGGGTAAGATTTTATCAGGAGAGAAGCCAAAGGCGTAATGGATTTATTTACTATGGTTGATCATAAAAATAAGAAGCGCATTGTGGAGTTTACTGGCATCAGCAACCATGGTACTGGTACGTTCGAATAATGGAAGCCAAATGGCGAATTAACAATTCGGGTTACTGAATAATCTTTTCTTAAACCGGTTGCCTTCATTTACGCGTGAAAACCATTCGCCTTTCATTGATTTATAGAAAAAACACTATTGTATATAAATATAAAAAACGAAAATGGGTGACGACTTAAAGGCTTTGGAACATAATCACGCCGGCGGAAAAAATCATAGTGTCAGCAATTCAGTTAAAAAGTTATCCGTATGGGAAACTCACTGGCAATTATTGTTAGCGTTAGCGATTCTGCTTTTGATGTTAACGGTTGAATTTGCCTTTAAATTCAAGCCTGCCTTTCCTGTCGATTTAATAATCTTTAGCATTGCCTATCTATTGGCAGGATATAATGTATTGAATCTTGCATTTCGAAAGGCAATCCGGTTCGATTTCTTTAATGAGTTCTTTCTGATGAGTGTGGCAACCATTGGAGCTTTTTCTATTGGTTCCTATAGTGAAGGAGTGGCTGTCATGGTCTTCTATTCGATAGGCGAATGGTTCCAGTATTCAGCAGTGGACAAAGCAAAGCGAAGTATCAAGGCATTGCTGGATATTCGGCCAGACGAAGTAACTGTTATAAGAAACGGAGCATCACAGGTTATCAATCCGAGGGAAATTCAGCTTGATGAAATAATACGAATTAAGGCGGGTGAAAAAGTGGCACTGGATGGTGAGCTTAATTCCGATTCGGCATCTTTTAATACAGCGGCACTAACTGGTGAAAGTAAACCAGCCACGAAGCGAAAAGGCGAAGTAGTGTTGGCCGGCATGATCAACCTTGACAAAGTATCTGAAGTTAAAGTTAAATCGCTTTTCCAGGATAGTAAGCTCAGCAAAATCCTTGAAATGGTTCAGGATGCAACAGCGCGAAAATCACAAACCCAGTTATTCATCAGCAAATTTGCCAAGGTGTACACCCCTATTGTTTTTGCTTTGGCAGTAGCAGTCTGTTTTGCTCCATATTTTTTTACAGATCCTTACATCTTCAACGTCTGGTTTTATCGGGCGTTAGTATTTCTGGTAATTAGTTGCCCATGCGCACTAGTGGTATCAATTCCGTTGGGTTATTTTGGTGGTATCGGTTTAGCTTCGAAACATGGCATCCTATTTAAAGGCTCTAACTTCTTAGATGTCGTTACAAAAGTGAATGTAATCGTGATGGACAAGACCGGGACACTTACCAAAGGCGTCTTCAAAGTTCAGGAAGTTGTTACGAAGGATATTGAGAAGAATGACCTAGTTAAACTGACGGCTGCGCTTGAAAGTCACTCCACCCATCCGATAGCAAAAGCAGTGGTAGAATTCGCTGGAGATATTTTAAGAGATATTAAGATTGAAAATGTACAAGAAATATCCGGCCACGGACTGAAAGGAATAATCGAAAACAAAAACGTACTGGCCGGAAATGCTAAGTTGTTAAACAAGTTTAATATTGAGTACCCTGCCGAAATTGAATCCTTGGTAGATACCATCGTTGTAGTTGCTGTGAATGAAAAATATGCGGGTTATTTAACCATCGCAGATGAAATAAAGGAGGATGCAAAGCAAGCAATCAAGGCTATGCACACTTTGAATATAAAAACGGTCATGCTTTCAGGAGACAAGCAAAGTGTCGTTTCGAAAGTGGCGAAACTATTGGGCATCGACAACGCCTTTGGTGATTTGTTACCTGAAGGTAAAGTTGAAAAAGTGCAAGCATTGAAAAATGGCGGCAAACATATTGCCTTTGTCGGTGACGGAGTAAACGATGCCCCTGTTGTGGCATTAGCCGATGCGGGGATTGCAATGGGAGGATTGGGAAGTGATGCTACTATTGAAACAGCCGATATCGTCATCCAGAACGATCAGCCTTCTAAAATTGTGGCTGCGATAGAAATTGGAAAGATTACACGAAGGATCGTTTGGCAGAACATAACCGTGGCGATGATCGTAAAAGTGGTTGTATTGATATTAGGCGCGGGTGGTATAGCCACCCTTTGGGAAGCCGTTATCGCAGATGTCGGTGTAGCGTTATTGGCAATCTTGAATGCGGTAAGGATTCAGAGAATGAAATTGTAATACGCTCGATTGAAATACTGTTTGAGTTGAAGTTAAATAGAATGCACTTAAATGGAAGAGAACTTCCGGCGACTTGATAAAAGCACTAAGGCAACGAAACAAGAAATGAAAGCGGTTATAAAAATTCAAATCGTATGTAACGATAAAATAGATTTCTAATGCCCATGATATTCGGCAACTTCTTTAGCAAACTAAGGTTTACAACGAAGATCAAGCAGAATATTCTCAACCCAACAGGGTTTGGCTATTCAAAGATGGAAAGCTGTACCCGGTCAGATATCTTAAATACCATGTTCGATTTTGCTGTTCTAAAGATGATAATGCCAACGGGTTGAAGGATATACAGGACCAAGTTTTGAATAATACTGTTGCCTCAACCGATCAATAATATGCCAACTCAGTCAAACCACTGCAAACAAAAAAGGCAGCTGCGGACTGCAACTGCCTGATTTTGAAGCTCCTCCTTTTGGACTTGAACCAAAGACCCTCTGATTAACAGTCAGATGCTCTAACCAGCTGAGCTAAGGAGGAATTTCCCTCAAAAGGGAGTGCAATATTAAGGAGTTGACGGTAAAATCGCCAACGGCCGCAAGGTTTTTTTAATGTCAGACTTACAAACTGATCGAATTTCGAATGCTAAATTCTACACACTACGCCCGGATTAACCCATCAAGGATATATTTCTGCAAAACCTTTAATTATCAACCTCCGTTAACTAACTTTGAAATACAAAGTACTTTCATATGAAAGAAGTGTCCGAGTACGAAAAAGACCTCGCCTCCATCAGGAACATGATGGAGAAATCCTCAAAATTTATCTCACTAAGCGGAATGTCGGGCGTACTCGCTGGCGTCTATGCCCTGGGTGGCGCTGTCGCTGCCTACTATACGGCATTCTATCCTTACTCACCTTTCGGGTATCGATTGCTGTCAGTTAATGAGCCCATCGTTTTAATCAAACTGATCTTCATCGCGATCAGTGTGCTCGGCGCTTCGATCGTAACAGGCCTTTGGCTCAGCAGTCGCCAGGCTCATAAACGCGGTGTTAAACTGTGGGGAGCGGCCAGCAAGGAATTGTTCTACAAGCTGGCCGTTCCATTAATAACGGGTGGGCTATTTATATTGATTGTCCTGTCAACCGGGCACTTCGGACTCGCTGCACCCGCCAGTCTTATTTTCTATGGGCTCGCACTCATTCACGGCAGTACCAACACGGTGGATGAAATACGTTACCTGGGTTTTTCGGAAATCATTCTCGGTTTATTCTCGGCTTTGTATCCAGGTTATGGTTTGATATTCTGGTCGATAGGGTTCGGTGTGCTCCATATTATTTACGGAGCAATCATGTACAATAAATACGATTCGTGAAGAGTCCTTTTGAACAACTCGACAAGGTCCTGGAACATCGCGTCCGGTTGCAAATCATGTCCGTGCTCGTAACGACTGATGGGTTTGAATTTAACACGTTGAAAGACATATTGGGAATAACAGATGGCAATCTGGCTTCTCACATTAAAGCATTGGAAAAAGAAAAATACATTTCTGTTACGAAGTCATTTGTAGAACGCAAGCCTAATACGCGATACAAAATATCGGAACGCGGAAGAACTGCTTTCAAGAAACACATCGACGCCCTTGAAGCCGTAATCAAACAACAGAAATAATTTTTTTATCTATTCACTTTGAAATTGAAAGCACTTTTAAATATATCAAAAGACCGTAAAGACAGGACTCTCACAAATCGCACAAACATCATCAACAGAAAACAATAATAATTATGGAAATCGTAACACCTCAACCGAACATCATCGAACGTTTTAATCGCTGGCTACAGGACTCCATCATGATCAAACTCATGTCGATCGGGTTTCTGGTCCTTGTCCTTTTAATTCCATCCTCCTGGATCGATAACATTATCGAAGAAAGACAAAGTCGGGCCGAGAGTGTCATGGCCGAAGTATCCGACAAGTGGTCCGGTCAACAATCTATCACAGGACCCGTACTCGTAATTCCATATATACGTCAACAGATTATTGATCGTGGTAAGGATGGCAAAGAAATTATCGAACACAACGAAAAGGCTTTCTTTCTTCCAAAAACTTTGAATGTCAACGGAACGATCGATCCTGAAGTCCTACACCGTGGAATATTTGACGCTGTCGTCTATAAATCCTCTCTTGACATAACCTCTTCATTTGAGACGCCGGATTTTAAATCACTATCCATCAACGAGACATCCGTAATATGGAAAGACGCTTACATGGTACTCGGTATCTCTGATGTTCGTGGAATCACTGACAACCTTTTGTTCAGCGTGAACGGAAAACCAATTGAAGCAGAACAATCCAGCAACATCGGAGTGCTTGCTACAAAAGCAATTAAGGCCACATCAACTGATTATCAGCAACCTCAATCCTACTCAGCAGCATTGTCGAATAGAAATGGTGTTCTCGTGAAACTTAATGCGACAGGTCCTCTGGATCTTATCGGGTCGGTCCATATCAAACTCAGCTTAAAAGGAAGTCAACGACTTGATTTTGTACCCGTGGGTAAAACAACAACTGTAAACCTCAAAGGTCCCTGGGCAGATCCTAGTTTCGATGGAGAGTTTCTACCAACAAGTCGCCAGATTTCTGAAACCGGATTCGCGGCAAACTGGAAGATACTTCATTTCAACAGACCATTCTCGCAACAATGGAAGGAAGATGAACAGGAACTGAGCGGTGCCGACTTCGGAATTAAATTGATCCTTCCGGTAGATCAGTATCAGAAGAGCATGCGTACTTCCAAATACAGCGTACTTATCATTTTGCTAACATTTATAGCGCTCTTCCTGGTGGAGATTACCCAGAAGATCAGAATTCATCCGTTCCAATATATACTCATCGGCGCAGCGCTCACAATTTATTACGTCCTCCTCCTCAGTATATCGGAACAAACGGGCTACAACATAGCCTATGGGTTGGCGTCGGCATCAACAGTAATACTGATCACGTTGTATTCGGTGTCCTTCCTTAGAAATACCCGGCTCACCCTCCTTTTCTGTTTTCTGCTTGTTGTGTTCTACACTTTCATTTTCGTAATCATACTGCAACAGGACTTCTCATTGTTGCTGGGAAGCATCGGGCTGTTCATCATCGTAGCCATGCTGATGTATTTTTCCAGAAGCGTAAATTGGTATCATCAGGGCGAAGCCAGGTGAGTCAGTGAATAATTAATTTTGAATCTCGGCAGCATCTTGTAAGGCTAATGTCATTAAGTTAAGAGACGGAATTCTGATATTAATACTTCGGATCACATTCTCCATTAGCATAAATTTTCTAGTGTACAGTGCCGACTTTCCCTGAAGAACAATAACAGTATATCCAATTGCACCATGGTTCATCGGGCGTGTTGAATAACCAATCATGCAGGTTAATTAATCCTGCACACTCATTACCTAGGGTAGCCCTGACTCGTGGTAGGCTACCCTAGGTAAAAAAGTATCGTCCCCTTCAGGGGCGAATGCACTCATTTTTTAACTTAATGACATCGCCCGTAAGGGGCTGCTTTTTTATTCTCCAAGAAATGGATAGCGATAGTCTTTAGGAGTTACGAAAGTCTCCTTAACCGTTCTCATCGATACCCAGCGAAGCAGGTTGACCTTTGCTCCCGCTTTGTCATTGGTTCCGGATCCCCTTGCACCACCGAATGGCTGCTGTCCTACTACTGCGCCAGTAGGCTTATCGTTGATGTAAAAGTTGCCTGCCGCATGCGTCAGTTTTTTCATCGTTTCAGCGATTGCATAACGGTCCTTCGAAAACACCGATCCGGTTAGTGCATATGGAGAAGTGCTATCGATTAGTGTTAAAGTGTCTTCAAAATTATCATCCTGATAAACATAGATTGTCACTACTGGTCCAAATATTTCCTCACACATCGTAAGCGAAGTAGGATCCTTGGTAAGGATTACCGTAGGGTCAATAAAATATCCTTTCGACTTGTCATACTTACCACCCGCTACGATCTCATTCATCGCGTTGCCCCGTGCTTTTTCAATAAAGCCTGCAATTTTATCAAAAGCACGTTCATCGATAACTGCATTGACGAAGTTTCCGAAATCCTCGGTTACACCCACCTTAAAGCTTTTCAAATCATCTACCAGAAATCGGCGAACATCATCCCACAAACTTGCGGGGATATAACATCTCGACGCGGCAGAACATTTTTGGCCCTGATACTCAAATGCCCCTCGTGAAATCGCAGTAGCAATCTCTTTTGCATCTGCGCTTGGATGCGCAATGATAAAATCCTTGCCACCCGTTTCTCCAACGATTCTAGGATAAGTTCTGTAGTTTTCAATATTCTGGCCGATAGTTTTCCACAACGCCTGAAATACTTTAGTGCTCCCCGTAAAATGAAGCCCTGCAAAATCGCGGTGGTTGAATATCACATCGCCAACGACAGGGCCATCCGCATAAATAAGATTGATGACGCCATCCGGCAATCCCGCTTCTCTAAGAACGCGCATGATAACCTCTGCGGCATATATTTGTGTATAAGCCGGTTTCCAAACCACTGTATTTCCCATCATCGCCATCGATGTTGGAAGATTGCCAGCAATAGCCGTAAAGTTGAACGGTGTGATGGCCAACGTAAAACCTTCCAGGGGACGATACTCCATCCTGTTCCATACACCCGGTGATGATTCAGGTTGTTCAGCAAAAATCTGCGTCATGAAATAGACATTGAACCGCAGGAAATCTATCAACTCACAGGCGGAATCAATCTCTGCCTGATACGCATTCTTCGATTGCCCCAACATTGTGGCTGCGTTCATCTCATATCGATATGGGCCTGCCAATAGGTCTGCGGCCTTTAAGAAAATTGAAGCACGGTGTTCCCATGATAATTCCGCCCAAAGCTCCTTTGCACTCAATGCTGCTTCTACCGCTTGCTCAACATGACCTTTATCACCTTCGTGAAAATATGCAAGAACGTGTTTGTGATCGTGCGGCGGACTGATCCCGATCTTGTTACCCGAGAATACTTCTTCTCCTCCTATGAACATCGGTATATCCAGAACTTTAGCACGCGCAGCTTTCAATGCCGCCTGCAGTGCCTCGCGTTCCTTACTGCCAGGGGCGTAACTTAAAACCGTTTCATTTCGCGGATGTGGGACGTTGAAGAATCCTTGTGACATATCGGTGATCTATATTGAATGTATCTGCAAATTTAAGCCAGAAGTTACGCTATCAAACGATGATAGTTACTACAATATGCCCTGAAGTTCAATGAGACGTTCTATTTCGTGATCGGGAAAATCGGAATGGCCAATCTTCTCCGAATTAAAAAAAACATTAGCAATGCCCGCATTTCTCGCCCCACCGACATCCGTGATTAAATTGTCTCCAATCATGATCGCT
This sequence comes from Chryseolinea sp., assembly GCA_039916665.1. Taxonomy (GTDB): domain Bacteria; phylum Bacteroidota; class Bacteroidia; order Cytophagales; family Cyclobacteriaceae; genus Chryseolinea. The sequence continues at coordinate 33,130 of JBDSKX010000163.1, forward strand.
TCGTTGCACTTGACGTTGTTATTCTCTAATGCGAAATCAAAGATCTTCTTATCCGGTTTTCTATGTCCCGCTTTTTGTGAAGTTACAATGTGATCAAAGTAAGTGTGAAGATTCCCTGCCTTAAGTTTAAGGTGTTGAATTTCCTCAAATCCATTGGTAATTACAGTGAGCCTGTAGCGTGGTGCGAGATAGTTCAATACTTCTATGGCGTGTGGCATCAAATTACCTTTTTTCGGACACTGATCTAGATAGTCAACAGACAACGATATACTAAGCCCTTCTTCATACGCAGAGAAATGCTCAAGTATCTGTTTGAAACGTTCTCTGCGGATAACAGTACTATCAATCTTCCCGTTGTCGTATAAGTACCACAGCCCGGCATTTACGAGTCTGAATTGGTCCAGGAATTCGTCAACCGAGGCAATGCCTTTTGTCGAAAGCTGATAACCCGAATAAAGTTCGATCAATGTTTCACGCGAGTTCGTCTCATAGTCCCACAACGTGTGGTCCAGATCAAAAAAAACTGCTTTATAAGATTCTGAGTTTTCAGTTTGCATCACAGGACAAAATTATTTTGCGCGCCATTCCTGGATCTGCAGCTTATTCACCGCCAGTTCGCGATTGGTGAATAAAGTCTGATACGTTTGCTGATCTACCAACAACTGCTGGTCGCGCTTCAGGAACTGAAACACTTGCTTAACGATGTCTTCGACGCTGTCTTTCATCTGATAAAATACCCAATGATTATAGCGGCGCGAATTCAACATCCCTGAGTTTTTCAGATAGATCAGGTGCCTGGAAGTTTTGGCTTGTGTGAAGTCAAGAATTTTTTCAAGATCCGAAATACACATTTCACCATTCAACACAATAAGACTCAAAATTCTTAGGCGCGATTCGTCAGCGCAAGCCTTAAAAATTTGTGACCCGAGCGTCAGATTGAAGGTTTTAAGCCGCATTTGGCACTTTTTATGTAACGGTAAAGGTAGCCTAAATTAGGCAGTTCGTAGGCTTATCTTTATATTTGAAAACTGTGCATAAATTTTTACCGTGAAGTTGAACATCAGGTACATATCAATAGTTATGGCGGTTGGAATGCTGTCCATGATGGCTGCACATAGTTCGTTTGGTCAGCAGAAAAAACGCGTGATACAGCTTTCGGGCGTTGTGCTAGAGGAGGATTCAATATCGGGCAGACCTATTCCCGGAGTACACGTCTATGTTCCTAAAGCTGGTCGCGGTCAGACTACCAATGGCATGGGTTTTTTCACAATGCCCGTACTCGAAAATGACGAGATCACCATCAGTGCGGTAGGTTATAGTCGCCAATCTTTTACGGTTCCCGTAAATGCAAAAGAATACGAGACGATTGTAGTCACGATGGTTCAGGACACTACTTACCTGGCAGCAGTTACCATCATGTCGTTCCCCACGGAAGAAGTCTTCAAGCAAGCTGTGCTCGCCCTCAATATGCCGCTGGACAATAACGGTATCGATAAACGCAATTTCAATCAGGAGCTGATGGCATTGATGGTGAAAACCACTCCGATGGATGGCTATCAAAATCAGCGATACTATCTCGATCAATGGGCGGGTTCTGTCAACAACAGATTTCAACCCGTTTCTAATCCTTTCCTGAATCCATTCAATTGGGCTAAGTTCTTTACTCAGCTCAAAAAGGAGAGAAATAAAAAGTGACGTCTCGAATTCTGCACGTCGGTCACTAGATGTTTTAATTTGCTCGTCTTTAGAGATCATAAAAGAATGGTCCGGGATTTTCTGTATACGTTGTGATGATGGCTATCACAAAAAATGCAGAAAATCCCTCGCCATTGTTCCAAATTTTTTTACCTCTGTGCCTCCTGTATTAGCTCGGTGCAACCGTGTTGATGGGTTTTCTATCCCTAAGTGAGATTCTTCGGTTCTATGAATCGATACAAATTTTCCTTGTAGTGTTCACTGATAGGCACCTGAACGTTATTGATGCTGATCTTACCCTTTCGAATCGACACGATTTTCTCAAGAGAAACGATGAATGATTTGTGGACCCGCACAAACTTATCTGATGGCAATTTCTCTTCGATCGATTTTAAACTCATTCGGGTAATAACAGGACGTGTGGTGTTGGCAATAAAAATCTTGATGTAGTCTTTTAACCCTTCGATATAAACGATGTCCCTGACATTTATTTTGATCAGGTTGTATTCCGCGTTTACAAAAAGATACTCAGTAGCCTGCGGTCCTGAATTGGCTGGATTGTTCTTAAAATTATAAAGTTCGTGAGCCTTGTTAACAGCTTTCAAAAACCGATCAAATGACACAGGCTTTAGCAAATAGTCAACAACATCCAGATTAAAGCCTTCGAGTGCAAACTGCTCATAAGCTGTTATAAAAATCGCCAAGGGAGGTGTTACAATACTCTGAAGAAATTGCACGCCACTAATTCCTGGCATTTGAATATCCAGAAATATCAGATCAATACTTTCCTTCATTACTGACTCATGCGCCTCAAATGCATTCTTGCATCTTCGTACCAGTGTCAGGAACGGCACTTTACGGATATTATCTTCCAGCAGGTCGAGTGCCAGAGATTCGTCATCGACAGCAATGCATCGCATCATTTTAATATAAGTTTGAGTTCTGCTACAAACCACTGATCGACATCATAGATCGAAAGGTTGTACATATCTTTATACAGCAAATCCAATCTTCGCCTTACGTTTTGTATGCCAATCCCGGAACCCGGATCTTTCGTGCCTGCGTAAGGACTGAATTTATTTCTGACTGAAAAAAGCAACTCATTCTCAGTTGTCGACAGTTCAATCTTGATGGTTGGATCTGAGACCATTCCGATTCCATGTTTGAAAGCATTCTCGACAAACGGAATCAACAGCATGGGCTCGATGGGCATATCCGCTTTTGATGTATCTACACTGAATTCAATTTTGACGTCATTCCCAAACCGAAGTTTTTGCAGATCAATATAACTTGTCAGGTACTCAGTTTCCTTCTCAATGGATACGCGTTTCTCGCCGGAGTCATAAAGCATATAGCGCATCAGGTGAGAAAGCTGAATGATGACAGGTTCGATAAGATCTGACTTTTTACGGGCAAGTGCCGCCAGATTGTTCAGAACGTTGAACATAAAATGTGGACTAACCTGCGACCGCAGCAATGACAACTCAGATTTTAGATTTTCTGTTTCACTCTCCTTGCGTTCTCTTTCAAACTGAACACGATCACCCGTCAGCCGCAATGCCGTACTGAGTCCGAATACAAGGAGGAAGTTGATAATGGTAAAGTACACTGGTCTACCCGGCCGAAAGGAGCCCGTAGTAAGCGAGTAGTTAACGAGCTCGTTTAGCGTAAACACGACAGCAAAACAGATGAGGATCGTTCCGAAGTAATGTACCCAGCCCTTGTTGGTTAGAATTTTGGGTACCAGGAAGTAGATGTTCAAATAAAAGAAACCAATGAGCACCGCGTTGAACAGCACGGACTGCGTGCGCATCGTGTGTAAATCAAACTCATTGAATCCCTGACTAACAACGCTCTCGACTCCGAATGCCTCACTGCGTGGTTCAGGCGGACGTTCTGAGAACCGCGGACCAAAAAACATGAATGGTAAGGCGATAAATATTCCCGTCGCTACAACATGCAGTGTAATCAGCAACAGTTTGCTAATAAACTGATTCTTGTAATTTATCACCGTGGCATTCATCCCGGCATTTTATACAAATTAGTAACGCATCAGTCTATATCTTCAGCAAGGGGATCGAATTGCCAAAGGTCATCATAGCGTGCTGTTGAGTTACGACCTGTACAGATGTAACCCTTATCACCCAACGCAAAGCCTACCGGCGATTCTCTTAACGCGCCTTCGAAAGAAGTTTTCTGAGTCCAGTTGTCGGTTTGAGCATTGTATTCCCAGACCGTTGGATCCACTGTTGCGCGGGTTCCCAGACATACATAAGCGAGCCCATTGATGACAAACGAAGCCGACAGCGATCTTGCGACGAGATATCCTGTATCATTCGGGTCATCATCGATATCATCCGCTTTTAAGTCATTCTTCTCATTCCAGATGTCATTGATTGGATCGTATTCCCACATAGCCTGATTCAAAATGCCATTGTTGGTTCCACCTCCCACATACGATCTACCATCGATCGTAAAAGAAAACGCATTGATCAGTTTATCGCCGCTGTAACTTGCCTTCTGTGTCCACGTGTCGCTGCCGCGATCATAAGCATAGATATCTTTCAGATAGTTACCATCGTATCCTGTACCAACATAGCCAGTGTTTTCGATCGAAAAGGCTGTGGCCTGGAAACGCGCACTGCCAAGGAAATCCGCAATTTGCGTCCATGAATCCGTGGCGGGATCATATTCATAAAAATCTTTCAAGTAATTGGTTCCATCATAACCAGTTCCAACGTAGCCTTTTCCATTTATGGCAAAAGCAACGGCTGCGCTACGTGCTGCTCCTGGAAACTGAGCTTTCTTGTACCAGTTATTCTTATCGGCATCGTACTGATAAAAATCCTTCAACCAATTTGTTCCATCATAACCGGTTCCAACGTATGCCTTTCCATCAATCACAAATCCAACGGCACCGCTGCGCGCGACACCTTCATACGAAGATTTTTTGTACCATTCTCCGAGGTAAGTACTTGTTGTGGTGTTCGACGAACCGTTGCAACAACATAAAAAGACCACCAACAGGAGATAACTCCACGATTGAATTGTAATGCCATACGACTTACTGATTCGGGAAACTTTTGTGTTCATGATATAGAAGATTACTTGCTTATTTTTTATAGGTATACCAAATCTTTAGTTTGACACGGTAATTGCCGGATCCACCACCAAACTGGATTTTATTAACGGTCTTGCTCATCTCATCCGGAGGCGGCATGATTAACAAGCCATTGTCTTTACTGAAGTTATGGGCCAGCAATTCATTGAAGTATTGTGTTAAAGTGAATACGTACCCCGTCGAAGTATCATACTCCTTATCAAAACTTATGTACGCAGTCTGTGATGATGTTGAACTATAATTCGCCCCCAAACGAGCTAATGGAAGATTAGTTTTGTCAGTAGAAAATATCGTCAGGGATCTGGGCAGCGGGTATGTATCATTATAAGATTCCTTAATCGGTTCAAGAATGAGTTGCGCCTGGTTAATCAGCAATGCATCGCTTTGTCTGAGCAGATTTGTGATGTATGGGAACGTAAGTTTTGTAGCAATCCCAATCCCTGATTGCACAAATGCTTCATTGCCTGTTATGATAGAAGAAACTCCCTCCTGACGTTTCTTGAGTGGATCTAGCACAGTACCACTGCGATCTGATGTAAGCCTGCTATAATTATAGAGACCCGACCCAAACGGGAAGTCGCGGAATTGCTGAACCAGTTTTTCATTCACGTACGACTTAAAATATATTCTCACCCTGAGCTTAGCGGTATTAAGACCAACCACAGCTGCAGGATCAGGTGACACAGTGGCGATAGAAATTCCTTTGAAATATTCTATGAAGTTGTCTGCGTTCTGAATCTTTGGCGAATTCTCTTTCGCCAACGCGAGCCAATCCATTCCAAGCTGGTCAGGAAGTCTTACGACAATGGTATCGGTACTATGCGGTCTGAACTGAAAAGTTCTTGATCCAAGCGGCGTCGGATCAGTGCGAATGAGACTTGAGTTATACTTGGCGCCAGCCGCATAGAGCACTGAATATTGCCCTTCATTGATCCAGAATTGTGGGAGCGAATAAATCCTGAACGGCTCTAAAATCCGTTTTACTTCCAGCGTCTGACTTACCGTCGTATCTCCGTAAAAATATTTGCTGAAGTGCGCAATGAGAATAATTGAATCAAATGTTGCTAATGTTGGCGGTGTCCACGAGCCACCATTTCCTATCTGAGAAAACGCTTCAGCCGAGAGACGTCCGAGCTTGTCATCTTTGTATCCCCCTATCAATAGCGAACCCAGATCGGATGTGGGAACAGAATCCAATAAAACAGTAGCAACGGCAACCGTCGTTGTATCTACCACCACCACGCCGAAATCCGAAGCAAGACCACCACGCTCGATCCCTAAGGTACCAGGCTCATTGGCGCATCCTGCCATCAAAAAGATTACAAATGCCAAAAAATACCCTACGGGTAACCGCATAGAAACATGTTGGTACCACGAACATGGCCAATTCCCTGACCGTCCGGAAAAAGAGTATATGATATGCCTCATTTTGTCGACCACTATAACGCTCCCCGCGACTTAAAATTGAAGTCGCCACCCATGTGCACCATTTTTCCTGTTCGTTTAATAATCCTTGAAATGGGCCTAAAAATCCTGTTTGCCTGTCTGCAAATAGGTTTTGCTCCATCTCCAACATTAGCGACTACCCGTTCAACCCATCCCATCGGCACGTTCCATCGGTCAAACAGGTACCCGCAAACCGGGCGCAAGGTAGTCCTAATGGATATGAAGTAAAACCCCTGAAGTAAAAAAGACGACAACGATTCTACGCGCCGGAGCCCGAAAACGGGTCTTTGGTTTAGATTGACGCTGAAGATAGTGCCACAGTCACTACTGCAATTCATGTTCTTAAGTTTTTGCGTGACCTTTCGTATGATTGCCCCTGGTCAGTTTTTGCTGATCCAGAAAATGTATCTGCTCCTGATCCCCTCAATCTGAACCCAACGCGAATGTTGGTTGTTTGATGTTTGAAACGCTAAAATAGTTTTATGTCGAAACTTTCATTTTCAGAACTCATACAACGCGACGAACCGACTTTTGTTGATTTCTCGGCTGAATGGTGCGGCCCATGCAAGATGATGGCGCCAATTCTTGAAGAATTAAAGTCGCAGGTTGGCGATCAGGTCAAGATTATCAAGATTGATATCGATAAGAATCCGCAGGCGGCTTCGGCGTATAAGGTGCAGAGTGTGCCGACGCTGATGATTTTCAAGAAAGGGCAGGTCGTATGGCGCCAGTCTGGGGTGGTGCCGACTGAATATTTGAAGCGGGTGATTGAGCAGCATAGAGCGTCGGCTGCTGGCTGAATCTGGTGTCTTGTTGAAATAGCTTGGGCCATCTTTTCACGCCACCGGGTCAAGGATGATATCGTGATTGCGGTCAAAAATAAATTCTGACACGTCGGTTTCAGGAGAAGTCTCAAACGAAATTTGCTCGGAGTCCAGTAATGCGAGAGAGGGCGAAAAAGATCATGATATACAGAGTAATCGATTTGCTTAGATGATCATCTTGTTCTTGCTGCTTGTTTCATTTTCGAGTTGCTGCATAACCACATCGCTTACTCGAATTTCCGTTCATTTTTTATCCACATGCCATCCTCCCCACGCTTGATAACCCTCACTACCTGCATGCCCTTTCGACTCGGTAGACCGGCAGACTTGTTGCCTATTCGAAAATCACACTTCAAAATGATTAAAGCCACTTTCATATTGAGTGGGATGGTCCATTCTGTAACATGTTCTCTTTGTTCAATGGGCGTTAACGGTAGCATCGTACTTTGCGAAAAGACTTCTGAATAGAACTCGTCGTCGAGGAACATGACGATGACCGTTTGTTCATAGCTGTCCGCCTTATTTCTACTCGTGAGCTTTAACCCGCAACTTGAAAGCACTTTGATTTTTAGTACCATTGGTTCATCAGTCGAAACGGAGATTTCGTCTTGTGCATGGATGAGCGACCCGAATCTGAATCTCCTATGGAATTGGAATTCGGCAATTGCATTGAAGTCCAGAAAACCATTTTCATGCAGCTGCTTTTTTACGATGGAATTGAGTCGATTCCACATCCTGCCATCTTTTAGTCCTTCGCGATAGGGATCAAGAGGATCTTTTATGGCTTTGGTCAGTTTGTTGGACGTTATTAGTATTTTACTTGACTCTTTAAAGGCGTCGTTTACCGTTGCCGGCTTGTGGGTACCCCGTGCTGCTCTTACGTGTGAACCCCAGGTATTGCTGTCGACCTCGGTCACCCCTTTTATTGTTCCTGAGAAAGTATAAAATCCCTTCTGTTTGGCCATAACGATGATTATTTTTAAAATAATTAACATTGACAACACAATCGGCTATCTCAGGCCTCGCGCTCCGACCTCCTTTTTCGAACCCTTATAGCGATGTTATAGCGACCTTATAGCGACCTTATAGCGCTATTGACGGCTACTTCCTTCGGAATTCCCCCTGAATTCCAAGCTTCTTTCATTGGAATATGCTCTTTTAGACTAAAAACGCATATTAATATCGCGGTTGGAGTTGAAAGAGTCAAGTGATGACCCTTCTCTTTTGACAGACTGGTATCTAATTATTAACATTGCAGCCCTTTGAAAAGGAATTACGGATTTCGGGGCGTAGCGCAGCCCGGTTAGCGCACCACGTTAGGGACGTGGGGGTCGGATGTTCGAATCATCTCGCCCCGACTTTTGCAGATTCATCTGCAATCAAAAGCTCACAAACATCGGTTTTTGTGGGCTTTTTTGATGTTCGGCCCACCAATCAATAACAAACAATTTCAAATATCTGGTGAGTTAAAAGGTGAGTCATTTCCGACGCCAACTTTGACTCACCTGTCTCGTTACAAACTATTGTCTGCCAATTGGTTAGGCAATATTTTTTGCAGGAGTTTGATCGATTTTGAAGTGCCTTAAGCGCGCAATGGTCAATTTTTTGAGAGTTAAAAAGGCTGCATACTATGAAATCAACAAACACATTTGGGATTCATTTCGTATTGCGAAAAGGTAAAATCAAAGCGCCGAAGGCGACGCTTTACTGTCGAATAACAGTAAACACGAGTCGTTTGGAAATGTCTTTGAAGAGATTGATCGATCCAAAGATATGGAATGATCAAACTGGAATGGCACGAGGATCAAGGGAGGAAGTGAAGTCACTCAATCATTATCTGGCTGAGGTGAAATCCCGCATGATTGAATGCTATCAGGAAATGCAACTTGAGAAACTGGTTATTACCGCTGATGCCATCAAGAATAGATTTCAAGGGATTTATCAACAGCAACATACCCTTGCAGAGGTTATCGAACACCATAACACCAGGATGAGTGACACTTTAGCATATGGTACCATCAAAAACTATTTTACCACTCAGAAGTACATTCAAAAGTTTCTCAAAGCTAAATTCAAAACCTCCGACGTACATCTATATCATCTGTCTTACAGTTTCATAGTCGATTTCGAACATTTTTTGCGCAACTATAAGCCGGTCGACCACCATAAGCCTATCCAGAACAATGGAGTTATGAAACACATTGAGAGATTCCGGAAGATGATCAATATGTCGATTCGCCTGGAGTGGCTTGACAAAGATCCTTTTGTTAAGTATCAACAGAAGTTTGTTAAAGTCACGCGCGGTTTCTTAACTCAGGAAGAATTGAATGTAATAGAATCGAAGACGTTGCTCGTCGAACGGCTACAATGGGTTCGTGATCTGTTTGTATTTAGCTGCTATACCGGTTTAGCCTACATCGATACAATGAAATTGACGCCGTCAAATATATGTCTCGGCATGGATGGCGATTATTGGTTAATGACAAAGCGAGAGAAAACAGATAATGAGGTACGAGTGCCATTGCTCCCGAAAGCTATGGCTATTATCGAAAAGTATAAAGATCATCCAAGGGCATTGAATTCTGGTACTGCATTTCCAACTATATCCAATCAAAAAATGAATAGCTACCTGAAAGAAATTGCAGATCTGTGCG
>JBDSKX010000164.1:0-3443 GCA_039916665.1 Chryseolinea sp.
ACGGTGACTTTGAGTACCGGTGAAACACTGATATCGAGAACCATGATTTGGGCAGCAGGCGTTACCGGCCTGCCTATCGGTGGAATTTCTGCAGATGCCTTTGGAAAAGCTAAGCGGATTAAAGTCGACAGTTATAACCGCATGATCGGGACAAATAATATTTTCGCAGTCGGTGATGCCGCGATCATGGACAGCGATTTATCCTTTCCGCACGGTCATCCTCAAATGGCTCAGCCTGCGATGCAACAGGGAAGGCTGGTAGCCAAAAACATTTCAAGAATTATTAAGAATCAGTCCTTAAAGGAATTTCACTACTTCGACAAAGGGTCTATGGCAACCATAGGTAGAAATCGCGCAGTAGCAGATCTGAAAGGCTTAAAAGTGACAGGTTTTCTGGCGTGGCTAATGTGGATGTTTATTCACCTGATCTCGTTGATAGGTTTCAAGAATAAATTCTTTGTATTTTCCAGCTGGGTGTTTAGTTATTTCTCATACGATAAGAGTAACAGATTGATCATAGCACGTCCCAAGGACGGCATCAACTAATGGCGTCTTCCAACGATAAACATCTTAATCCACTCTCTGCAGCAGGCGTACTGATCTCATTGGGTATCATCTACGGAGATATCGGAACTTCGCCGATATATACTTTTAGATTTATTGTCGGTCAGAACATCATCACGGAAGAGCTCATATACGGCGGCTTGTCGTGTGTGATCTGGACGCTGACACTGATCACGACGGTGAAGTACGTATGGCTTGCGCTCAATGCCGACAACCGTGGGGAAGGTGGGATTTTTGCCTTATATGCATTGGTAAGGCGATTCAAAGCAGGGTGGGTTATTTTCCCCGCCATCATTGGTTGTGCCACTCTCATTTCCGATGGAATTATCACACCTGCAATGAGTGTGACTTCTGCGATCGAAGGTTTGCGGGCATTAAACCCAACGATCTCTAGTCTTACGATCATATCCATTGTCATCGTCATTATTGTCGGCCTCTTTATATTTCAACAATTCGGAAGTGGTGTTGTCGGCCGAACGTTTGGACCAGTAATGATGGTATGGTTCAGCTTTATCGCTGTGATTGGTGTGGTTCACCTCGTGGAAAGGCCCGAAGTTTTCAAAGCATTCAATCCTGTTTATGCTTTTAATCTCCTGGTAAAATATCCGGGTGGTTTTTGGATATTAGGTGCAGTCTTTCTCTGTACTACAGGGGCGGAAGCCATGTATTCCGATCTTGGCCACTGTGGCAAAGGCAACATCCGTGTGGGATGGGGGTTTGTGAAAGTTTCTCTAATCCTGAGTTATCTTGGCCAGGGTGCTTGGCTGCTCGAGCATCAGGGCAGAACACTGGGTGGGGTCATTCCTTTTTATGAGATCATCCCCCAAAGTCTGCTCATCTTTGGTATTCTTCTGGCGACTTTTGCTACCGTCATTGCAAGTCAGGCTTTGATTTCGGGAACGTTCACACTTGTGAATGAGGCTATGAAATTAAAACTCTGGCCAGCGACAAGAGTACGCTATCCGAGTCAGTTGAAAGGTCAGATATACATACCCGCAATCAACTGGATCCTGATGGCTGGATGTATTGTTGTCGTGCTCATCTTCCGTGAATCGTCCCGAATGGAAGGTGCGTATGGTCTCGCCATCACGTTTGATATGTTGATGACGACATCATTACTTGTATTCTATTTTTCAGTTTCCAAGAAATCCACCGTCCGCGCTATTGGCATGGCTATCCTATTCTTTTCCATTGAAGGTGCCTTCATGGTTTCCAATTTGAGCAAATTCAGCCACGGTGGATGGTTCAGTTTTACCATTGCCTCGTTCTTTTTCCTGATGATGTTTGTGCTTTTAAGGGCGCGACGGCTGCGGGAAACGCATACAGAGTTCGTGGATTTGAAGCACTATGTAGGCATGATCCAGGATTTGCAGGCCGATATTACAATACCAAAAGAAGCTACCAATCTTGTATATCTTGCGGTCGCCGACAGCAAGCGCTACATCGACTCCAATATTATCTATTCTATATTCAAAAAGCGGCCGAAGCGGGCAGATGTTTACTGGTTTCTGCATGTCGACACCGTCGACACGCCTTACACCAGCAAATATTCAGTTGACACCATTATTCCCAAGAAGTGCTTTTTTATCAGGTTACGCCTTGGGTTCAAGACCGATCACCGTGTTAACCTGCTGTTTAATAAGATCATTCACGAAATGGCCGACTCCGGCGAAATTGACCTGGTGAGTCCTTATCCATCGTTACACAAATACAGCATGATGGGTGATTTCAAGTTTGTTATTATCCATTCATGGGCATCGTCGGATAGCGAGATTTCGTCTTTCGATAGGGTGATTATTCAGGGGTACCGATTGTTAAAAGAGCATAGTCTTTCAACTGAAGAGCTATACGGAATTGAAGCTGCGAATCTCGAGATTGAGAAAGTTCCTATTCAGGTAGGTCCAATGGCTAAGGTGAAGATCAAGCGCGAGCGTGACTAACTTTCACGTGTATATTGTACACTTTCAAAAGTTTGCTTTCCCTCTATTTTTAGATGCTATTTTTGCAATTAATAATTTATTTTTACGGTCGTTCCCGGTAACGTGTGAAAATAAATGTGGTGTTAACATTATTCACAGGAACTTTATATAGATTTACAATAGCCCCAGAAATCGATAGCCAGATATTTTAGAAAATCCGAGCGAAAGTGTGAAGATCAGCACCTTTTGGCAAGCCTGTGATCTCTGAGGTCTGACTAATGTGATTTCATCGAACCGACTATGGTAGTAGACCGAGGGCATTTAACGAACTAACTGAAACAACTCAATTCAAATTAATGGCGATAGAGTAACCGCGAGAGAACGACCAACAGGTGCCAGGTTGCGTGTTGGAGTATTCCGAATTCGGAATTATTAAAAATTTCACCAAACCCAAATTAATCTATGAAGCAACGATACCAAATTTTAACCGCGTTGCTGTTTGTTCTGCTCTCAAGTGCTACAGCATTTGCGCAGAAAACAATAAGCGGTACGGTACTCGACTCACAAGGCAGCGGCATGCCGGGAGTCAATGTAGTAGTGAAAGGATCATCAGCAGGAACAACGACAGATGCTGATGGCAAGTACAACCTCTCAGTAGGCAGCGATGCTACCACACTGGTTTTCTCGTTCATTGGTTATGCTAACCAGGAGTCAGAAATCGGGAACAGATCGTCCATTGATGTGACTTTAGCAGAGGATATCAAACAATTGAATGAAGTTGTTGTAACTGCCCTCGGTATTGAGCGTAGCACAAAAGCGCTTCAATCTTCCGTAACACAGGTCAGTGGCGAGAACTTCACACAGGCTCGTGAAAACAGTACGGCGAACGCACTTGCAGGTCGCGTAGCCGGTGTGAACGTAACGAAGATCGCATCGGGTCCAGCGGGTTCTTCCCGCGTG
>JBDSKX010000165.1:0-14941 GCA_039916665.1 Chryseolinea sp.
AAATCACCGCAATGGCGCTATGACGCAATGGCCGCAATGTAAATTCTTTGCGTGCTTTGAGTCATTGCACCGCTGCGGTGATTTAATTTTATAGGATGAAAAGGAGTACTATCTTATTTGTTGTTGCCGGATTTTTCATAGGGGCATATACCATCGCTACGATGATCGGCCAGCATAGTTACGCAGGCTGGTTGTTGATGCTCTTCTTCGTGTTTGTTGCTCTCGGCTTTCGGGAATTTGAACTGTTGAAAGGGTACTCGTTCACGATCATGATCTTCGCGGCGGTGAGTCTCTCAATGTACTATCCACAATACTTTGTAACAGTTGGCGATTTCAAGTTGTCGAAACTGATTGTTCCACTGATGCAGGTCCTCATGTTCGGCATGGGAACAGGCCTTAGCATTCACGATTTTGCAGGCGTTGTGAAAATGCCAAAGGGCGTTATTGCCGGCGTGCTTTGTCATTATCTGATCATGCCGATCGTAGCATTCACGATCACAAAGATCTTTACGTTTCCACCGGAAGTTGCCGCAGGCATTATCCTGATCGGTAGTTGTCCAAATGGTATGGCATCCAATGTAATGACTTATCTAGCGCGTGCAAACCTCGCGTTGTCAGTTACACTTACAGCGATTTCAACTTTCATTGCACCGTTTGTAACACCAATGTTTATGCAGTTGTTCGCAGGGCAATATGTCGAGATTGATTTCTGGACGATGGCATGGGACATCACAAAAATCGTGATCATTCCCGTAACCGCCGGGCTCGTATTCAATTATTTCCTTCACGGCAAATTCAAATTGCTGGATCAGATCATGCCCGTATTGTCGATGATCGCGATCGGGTTGATCATCGTCATTATTACTTCAGCAGGTCGTGACGGTTTGCTCGTAGTCGGTATAGCGCTCGTCTGCGCAGTGCTATTGCATAACATAAGCGGATATTTCTTAGGATATTGGTGTGCCAAACTACTCAGACTGAATGATCGTGATTGTCGCACGATAGCGATCGAAGTTGGCTTACAAAATGCGGGCCTTGGGTCTAGCCTAGCCATGGCGTTGGGCAAGCTATCGACGGTCGGATTGGCGCCTGCCATCTTTGCACCGGTGATGAACATCACGGGATCATCATTAGCACTGTGGTGGCGCGCCCACCCATTGCCTGGACAATTAACTGAAGAATCGGAAGACATCGCACCTGAGCGACGTCATTAAATAACTTAAAATTTCATGGCTATGATTTGTGTGAAACGATTATTGACGTTTGCTATCATTTTCGCGGGATGCATGAATGCCCTTGCGCAGCAGATATCAAAAGAAGAGTTGTTATTTCTAACTCCGGAATGGAAAGGTGATCGATTTCCAGATGGTCGTCCTAAGGTGCCCGATGCGATACTTAATCGTATGAAGCTTGTTACACTTGAAGAAGCGTGGGCTGTACTTCGAAATGAGAACTATAAGCATCAATATGACGACGGATGGGAGATGATCAATCCGGATAGCGTGCTCGTCGGACGAGCAGTTACGGCTACTTTCATGCCCGGCAGACCCGACATCCATACGGTCATTGACGATCGAGGTCATACGCGTGACAAGCGTGTGAAGTCGCAGAACTCGTGGCCAATTGATATGCTCACAAGGCGCGATGTCTATGTGGTCGATCAATTTGGCGCACATGAAGACGGGCCCACGATCGGTGATAACCTTGGTAACTCTATATACACAAAGACCGGAAATGGTATTGTGTACGATGGGGCTATACGCGATATCGTCGGCTTAAAAGAGATAGGATCATTTACTTCATTCTATCGCACATATCACCCATCCCATCACCTGAATGATCCGAAAGGTCAGTTGAATACAACACTGGTTGGTATCAATACACCCACGCGCATCGGTCACGCTACTGTAATGCCCGGCGACGTTGTATTGGGAAGAAACGGCGGCGTAGTATTCATTCCGCCGCATCTCGCCGAAAAAGTGGTGAAGACATCCGAGATCGTAAGATTAAGAGACATGTTTGGTCATCAACGCCTGCGTGAACAAAAGTATACTCCCGGTGAAATAGACAACAAATGGTCTGATACTATCGAGAAGGATTTCTCTCAATGGCTCAATGCCAACATCAACAAACTTCCGGTTCCGAAAGAACAGATACAGGAACTGCTTAAGCAGAGAACGTGGTAATCGAATACCCTTTCAACTGTATCACTACTGTGAGAATTATGGATTATGAATTTTGAACTGGCCGGCTTGACCGTCGACTGACACAATAAATATCTTTGGCCTTAACGATATCTAAATAACTTTTAACATGACATCAAATTCCAGGAGAAAATTCTTTAAGCAGGCTTTAACGGCAAGTGCTGCAATAGCGCCGCTATCTTCGACGTTTGGCAATGGGCTGGAGGCTGCGGCCGATCGTGCGAACATGCAATCGAAACCTTCTGATCTGAAGATAACAGAAGTACAGTGCGCCTTTATTAAATCAGGTCATAGTCTGTTTATACGGATACGTACGAATCAGGATGTCTATGGCGTGGGTGAAGGTGTTGACGCGGTTCCGGGTACCTATCATTTCGTTAAACTGCTTGAGTTCCGGATGAAGGGGAAGAATCCTTTAAACGTCCACAGGATGTTTGACGAGTTAAGGAAGTCAGGTGTCTTCGAAGGTGCACAGGCGGGTATGTTCATCGCAGTGTTATCAGCGATTGAAAGTGCCCTGTGGGATTTGGCGGGGAAGGCCCTCAATGTACCGGTCTATCAACTATTGGGTGGTAAATTTCGTGACAAGATTCGTGTCTATTGCGATACTGCATTGTATCAGGTGAAGTTGCCAACGCCAGATGATTTTGCAAATGCAGCGCTTAAGGCAAAGAGTATGGGATTCAATGCCATCAAGTTCGATCTCGATCAACGAAACGATCCGGCCAAGTATGATCTTTACAACTGGACAGCTAGTCCCGGCGAACTTAAACGAATGGTCGATCAGGTCTCAGCCGCCAGGGAGGCCGTTGGACCAGACATCGACATCTGCTGCGACATGCACGGAAAGTATGACACCCCCACCGCACATCAGATCGCGAAACGTCTTGAGCCTCTCAACCTGATGTGGCTGGAGGAACCTATTCCAGCTGAAAATGTCGACGCGTATAAGCTTATTGCAGATTCTACTTCGACGCCAATCTGCGCAGGGGAAAATATTTATATGGCTTACGGATTTCGTCGCATGTTAGAAATCGGCGCGGTCGATATCATCATGCCGGATCTGCAAAAGACCGGTGGTCTGGGTGAGGGTCAACGCATCGCCAACCTCGCTAATCTTTATTATGTGCCCTTCGCGCCACACATGGTTGCATCATATCTTGGTGCCATGGCATCATGTCATGTGTGTGCTTCTGTTCCAAACTTTATGATCCTCGAATGGCAAGCGTATTTTCACACTGATCCGATGTTCAAAGAGATCGTCAAGTTCGATGGCGAGATGGTGGAGAATGGTTTCATTACTTTATCTGAGAAACCGGGTATAGGTGTGGATATTAATGAAGAGGGAATGAGGAAATATGCAACCCCGGGTTATCCGTTTTTTAAGTAGGGAAGGATAATTTTCAGGGGTTGTTTAGGTGCCGGACCGAGGATGGTTCGACACTTCGTGCCGCCTCATCCTCGGTCCTTCTCCAAAGGAGAAGGATGCACATTTAACTGTTAGCGAAGGTTGATAAGTAAATGGCTTAGCAACCCTACCTTACTGACATCATTGTTCTGAGAAGTCGAGCGTTATTGCGGAGGATTTTTTCTTGTTGACGTTAGGTGCTTCGACGCTTCGTGTCGTCTCATCCTCGGTCCTTCTCCAACGGAGAAAGATGCACATTTAACTGTTAGCGAAGGTTGATATGTAAATGGCTTACCAAGCACTACCGTAGTGACATAAAGACTTTAATGACTCTTTGTCATTCACAAATGTTCGGGTTTCCGACACGCATACTTAAAAACAAAATTCATTTGTTATCTACTGCAAATGGAAGAGCAATGTCTTGGCTAACCAACAATTTAAATTTTGGAGCAAATCCTGAGCTATTTCGTCATGCAAGTCGGAATAGAAAAAAGCTCACAAAGGCAGAACAGCTTCTCTTGAGCAACTCACAAATAGAAAACTTCACGGGTTTAAGTTTCGACGCCAACATCCAATCAAAAACTTCATTGCAGATTTCTTTTGCGCAGAACTCAAACTCGTTATTGAAGTCGACGGGCATTATCAGATGGAACGATTTCAAGGTGAATATGATGAAGGAAGAACATTTGAGTTTTTAGAATTGGGAATTAGAACCCTAAGGTTCTCAAACGAACAAGTAGAAAGCGAGATAGAACATGTTTTAAAAAAAATCATAGAGTATCTGTTACCAAAGTGAGAATGTATATTATCTGGTGATGAAAGCAGTTATACCGTCATCCTTCTCCTTTGGAGAAGGACCGAGGATGAGGAGGTTCGCAGTGTCGATACGATTCTCTGACGCCACTAGGCAACAACAGAATCGTGTCTTAAAAGAAATTCCAACGCACCTGAAAAGAAACCAAGAACTTATATTATCTGGCGATGAAAGTAATTATACCGTCATCCTTCTCCTTTGGAGAAGGACCGGGGATGAGGTGATCCCGCAGTGTCGATACGATTCTCTGACGCCACTAGGCAACAACAGAATCGTGTCTTAAAAGAAATCCCAACGCACCTGAAAAGAAACCAAGAACTTACATTATCTGGTGATGAAAACAAGTTATACCGTCATCCTTCTCCTTTGGAGAAGTGACAGAAGATGAGGTGACACGGAGTGTCGCTGCCCTAACGTCAACAACAAAAAACCCTTCGGGATAACGTTCGCTGCTTCACTTCTTGCGTGCGCATGGCCCTATGGACCGTCACTCCCATGAAACGACTGTACGTTCACGTTGACTGCGAAAGGAGAACGGATATGGGCGATCAAAAAATATCAATACTTTTGCGTGACTAATAAAGACATTACATGAATAAAATGAGAATCTACCACCGCTATCTGGGTTTCTTTCTGGCGGGAATTATGGCCATGTACGGCATCAGCGGCATCATCCTGATCTTCAGAGATACCGACTTCCTCAAGTTTGAAAAAGAGATCGAGTCGAAGCTAGCGCCACAGTTATCCGACGAACAAATCGGAAAGGAATTGAGAATCCGCGACTTCAAAGTGGAAAGAGTTGAAGGCAATCTGGCTTATTTCAATACTGGAACGTATGATAAGTCTAACGGTATTGCAAAACACAAGGTCAAGGAACTGCCATTCGTGATAGATAAGATGACACACCTTCACAAAGCCGATACGAAAAGCCCACTTTTTTTTCTGAACATCTTTTTTGGCACTTCGCTCTTGTTCTTTGTTGTGTCGGCATTCTGGATGTTCCTGCCAAGCACTGATGTCTTCAGAAAAGGAATGCTATTTGTTCTTGCAGGAGTGATATTGACATTAATTGCACTATTTGTTTAGCCCTTTCCAACGCAAGCAGGCACTGTGTACGAAGACGAACAATTCATAATTGAAAATTCTTTCTGACTTCGACGACATCTCCATGAAGAAACTCCTTTTCGGTATCCTGTTGGTTTTAGGTCAACTAGTATCTAACGCGCAAAGCGACTTTTATAAACAAGAACTTGCCAATCTTTCTGACCTGTCGAGACTTCCGCAGTATCGTGACGGTGATCTTGAGCAGTTGTCGAGTTATGATAGAACCGGTGGGAACGACGACGGTTTTAGTGGAAAATATTCTTTTGTGAGAGAGGAGGCCGGTGGACTTGTAATGGCCGATCTCAAGGGTCCAGGTGTTGTTAATCGGATTTGGACACCGACACCGACGACCGATACTGTGAAGTTCTACTTTGATGGTGAGCGCAAGCCGCGAATAGCCATTCCGTTTGTTGATCTCTTTACAGGAAAAGTATCGCCGTTCCTTGCACCACTTTGTGGCAATCAGATTGGCGGCTTTTATTGCTATCTGCCACTTCCCTATGAAAAGTCATTGAAGATCGTCTACGCGGGCAAAGGCCTGAAGTTCCATCAAATCCAATTTCGGACTTTGAAAAAGGAAGACCGGGTGAAGTCATTTACCAGGGAGTTGTTTGCTGAAAATAAGGAGATGTTTCAACATGTCTCTGACGTCTGGACAAAGAAGCGCACCCCATTAGAGGAGTATGGAAATAAATTGAAGTCAAAAAAATTGAACCTGTTATTGCGCAGCGGAACAGATGCTTCCCTATTCGCGATGGCGACCAGTGGTCGCGTTGTAGGAATTGAACTTGATGCGGCAAGTCTGTCGCATGCTTATCGCAAGATCATGTTGACTGCAAAATGGGATGACGAACCCAGGAATGCTGTAGATCTTCCACTTCACGACTTCTTTGGATTTGCCTTTGGAAAGCCATCAATGCAATCTATACTTCTGGGATCGAATAGTCAAAAGCTTTATTCCTATATGCCAATGCCTTTCGATAAATCGGCTGATATAAAGTTAAGGTACGATAGGGGTGACGTTGGACCAGATGAGATGATGATTACGGGGACAATATTTTATACAGATGATAAAAGAGATCCGGCACTGGAGGGTAAGCTTTATATTCAGTCGCGTAGACAATACAATATTCCGTCAGGCATTCCGCACTTGATTGCTGACGTGAAGGGAAAGGGTCATTACATCGGGACTATCCTGATGTCGCAGGGCCTTGAAGACGGTAACACGGGCTTCTTCGAGGGCGACGACCAGGCTACTATCGACGGAAAATTAAAGATTCATGGTACAGGGTCAGAAGACTATTTTAATGGCGGATGGTACGCTGTCATGGATCGCTGGGATAAAGGTATGAGTCTGCCGATACATGGCTCATTGGATTATGATCTGATGATGTCACGGACTGGAGGGTTTAGATTCTATCTGAACGATAAGTTGAATTTTAAGGAGTCATTCAAACTAACTATTGAGCATCAACCAGAAGCGAAGAACAATGTAAAGGTCGACTACACTTCACTTGGATTCATGTATGCGGACCAGCCGCAATTTGAAAATACGCCGATACTGATTGATGATAAAGTGACAAAGATTTCACATCGCGAGAAACTGACCGCGCAAGGTATGGTGTACTCGCTTTATTGGTTGGCAGACGCGAGTTATGAAGATCCTTCCATTGTGTTCTCGTTGAAGAAATCCGATGCGTGGTTTGCCAAGATTGATCCGGAGGCTGTGCCGATCGCTCAGATATTTTTACGCAATCTCGACAATGGCAAATACAAGCTTTTTGTAGAGTATGGCGCAACCGATTCTAAGCCATTCAGCATCTGGCAGCGTTCGAGTCAGGTATCTGAATGGATTGATGGGCAGGGAACAGTGACTAATACCGCTGCAAACAGCAAAGTTATAGAAGCTGGCGAAATTGAAATCACGGATGATGTGAAGACCATAACGCTGCGAAAGAGATCCAGTGATACTGCCATCAGGATATTTAGTTTTCAGCTTGAGTCCATTAAATAAAATAGTCATAGATGGTGGATAAGGCTGAAAGAGAGTTACAACACATGCTAAAATGTATGCGCTTTTGTTTCTCTGCCGCTCCTGCACTTCATCACTTTGTTCAGTCAAGTGATGAAGTCGATGTTCCAAGACCTGTTTAATTTCGAACACTTCATTGTGGATTACTGTTCCTCGCCTTGGCTTTGAAAATTTTAGATTTGTAGAAAACCGGTAGCGCTACACGCGCAATCAAAGCGCCTTCCAATCTTCAAACGGCAAAATGAGCAGGTCAGCATTCCCTTGACCTGCTTGTCTGATTAACGAAGGAAAGTCGGCATCATAGCAAATGGACGTCGCGATTTTTCCCAACTGCCGTATTGGTCGCGGGTACTACTCAATCACTTTTAAAGCTTGGTTCGATAACTGGTACAGGTCGATTTTTGAAGAATGTTGTTAACACCTCGCCGGTTGGGCCGACTAGGATGGCTATATCGGGAATCGGCAACTTGCAATCTGACTCTTTTTGATTTGAAATCAATTTTGATTTCGGTGAGCAGACCTTCTCTTCTCTATAATCACGAAAATTATTTCACTTGCGATGAAGAGCACCACAATATCAATTAAATAGGTTATCCCTGCAGAGGCATGCGATGTGTCTGTGTCAATTTGTCCGCTGAACTTTGTAGTCTCGTCTATCAACAATCTGAGCTTCGCCTTATTGTCTAACGAGTCTGCCTGAACTTTATTGAACGTTTCGACTTTGAACCTGGCAACTGTCTTCAGATTGACGCCGGTTTTATTATTTAGGTATACCAGAAGTATAATCGTTAGCACAACGAATATTCCTCGGAGAATATGTCTTGTTATGATCATTTTGCAAGGTCTTTAAAAATTCCTCACCGCTTACGCAAACTGAGAACGCGTTTCTCATTCATTACATCGGTAAATCAAAAGTATAACAAGCGAGCATATATTTTTTTGGTGACGGATTACAACTCAATATATAATCAACTTGCTTCTATTTAAAAAAGCTTACCACAGTTAAACAAAGTTACGAGTGCACCGGTAAGGCATGTGAAACTCAATTATCGGTTTACCACGCTATCTGCTGCTCGTCCGTCATATCAAGGATTACGACTTTATTGATGTCAACGTGTTCATGATTTGCTGCGAATATTGCAAACCAAATACCTTCTTTAAAGTCCTGGTACGAAGTCGTCATTATGTTGTGCTTTGGCAAATGCAGATTATCGATGTCCACTCGTCGGAATTGAATTTCATTTTCAATCAGATCATTGGTTTTTTCGGAACTTTCTCCGACACAGCAAATCCAGCAAACATCATTATTAATAATTTTTGAGATCACCTCGTCCATGTAGTTTCTCGTCCGGTCGTTGTCCACCAGGACACAAAGCCAATTATTTTTCGGGATGTCCGCGATCCAGTTTTTCTCGGTCGAATATGTTATTAGAATTATTTCTCGGTCGTTAATCGTCATGTTTCCGGGTAAAGTGACTTAAAGCGTTTTTGAAATCCGACATACAAACCTACGCTTTACTGTGAATTGGCACGTACTCATGTCCATTATCCATTTCGTCAATCGAGCACATAATCCAGTAACTTCGTCTTGCCATGCATTTTAGTAAAATTAAGCGATGAACTGTGCAAATCATATCAATCGCGGCCATGACCAAATAGCAAATAAAGGAAATATTAACTTGACCCCTTTACAACGCCTAGCAGGCTTTAACGCCTGGCAGGTCGCTCCTGCATGTGATGTGATTAGTCATTGCGCAATGACTGGATAGGGTTTGCTTTTGCCGCCTTCACAAGGACCACCGAAATTGTACTCAGCATGATCGCAACCAAAACGATTAAAGGAAGCGCAAAATGCCACCATTGTAGATCAATGCGGTAAGAAAATTTCTGAAGGTACTGATGGGCAAGGAAGTAAGAAATTGGAACACCGATGACTATTGCTATTATCACTTGCCTTAAAGTACTGTTGAGCAGAATTTTTGCGATGTCATAAAGCTGAGCACCCAATACTTTTCGTATTCCTATTTCTTTCACTTTTTCAACAACTTTGTTGGTAATCATACCCAACAATCCGACGCAAGCGATGCATATGGCCAGCGCTGAAAAGAAACTGATTTGATTTTGCGTTATCATATCACTCTGATACTGATCATTGATTTGATCCTCTAGAAAATACCAATTAAATACTGTCCCGGGAAAAACACTTTGGAAGTTAGTTTTGACAACCGCGACTTCGTCTTCGAAATTGGATGAATTTAATTTAATCGATAATTTCCTTGGCGCTAGATCTGGCCTCACAAAAGTTTTGTAGGTGAGTGCGAGACCGGGTAATCCGCCGTAGGTGATATCCTGGTTTATCAATGCTCTCAAATGATAGTCTTCGAATACCCCAATAACCTCGACGGGATGTTCCCCGTTTGAATATACTTTCAACCCTATTGCATCTTCCGCGTTTTTAATTCCAAGACGTAACATTGCGCCTCTGCTGATGATGATCGAGTTCTTATCGGAAGCACTTGTCCCCGAAAAATTTCTTCCTGCTAATAACTTTATTTGATAAAACGGAATGAAGTGTTCATCCACGCCACCGTTGGTGTCGACGGAAAGTCCTGGATCTCCGGAATTTAAAACAAGGCCTGCTTCCCCATCATCTGCAATCATGGAATTGCTTGACGTACAACCAGAAATGCCTTTCAAGCCGGACAATTTGTTTCGCAGTTTGTCTATGTCGGAGTAAATATCGGCTACTGGCGTCATGGGAAGATCCACAATCACCACGTGGTCTTTATTGATACCTATATTCTTGGCAAGAATAAAATTCATCTGTAGATCAACACAGTAGACGCATATCATAATGATTACTGCGCCGCTGAATTGAATAGTCGAAAGGATCGCACCGACCGAATTGCCAACACTTTTAGTCATTATTGTGCCAACGATGATCTTTGGACTTCTGTTCATGGTGACAATCGCTGGATAAACGCTTGTAACCACAATGCCACCAATCAACATCGCGATCAGTATAATCAATGTTGGTATCGGAATGTGGGTCCAATCGGGAATGTTAAAATGAAGCAGAACATTCGCAGGTGATCTAAGAATTTGAAAAGCGGTTGCTGCCAGGAGAAATGAAAAGATATTGATAAGTGATGCCTCCACCATAAACTGAAAGATCAGGTCTTTGGATTGTGCACCTACAGTCTTGCGAGCCGAAAGTTCCTTCATCCGTTTATTACTTGCATAGATAGTTAGGTTGATATAGTTGATCCAGGCCATTGCCAATATGATCATAGCTGCCGCGCTGAGTAAATACAATGTAAACTTTGACTTTGCAATGCGGGGCTCAAAACGAAAATCGCTGAATGCAAGATCTTTCAATGGCTGTATTCTTAGTTGAGCCTTACCATACGGCCAATTGCCCCAGATCACTAAATTTACTTCCTTCGCAGCTTGTCGATTGATCTTCTCCTGAACGACTTTATAGTTTGTGCCAGTTGGAAACTTATAGTATGAATAGGGGACCTGATGACTTCCCGGAACATAGAATTTTTCTTTTCCTAACCCCATCCTTTCTGTCGAAATAATGATGTCGAAATCTAAGTGTGTATTGGCGGGCAGGTCTTCAAAAACACCAGATACCTGTAGCGGGATTTTGTTGTTGATAACGAGGGTTTTTCCAACCACATTAGTTGAGCTGAAATACTTCAGCGCTTCTTTTTCCGAGATCACCACGGCGCCAGCGACACTCAATGCACTGTGTTGCACACCGGCGATCATAGGGATGGAGAAGAACTCGAGGAAATTTGGCTCTGCGTATACCACCTTAGACTCAACAAATGAATGTCTGTCGCCATGATCATCTTCGTAGGTCATGAAGATCGACTTGCCATGTCCCGTTGTAAAGTCTTCTGAAAAAACACCTTGAGTCATGAACATGGTTTGATCAAGGACATGCGCGTATCTATTGATCAGCGGGCGAAATCCCAATGGCCCCATGCTGAATGTCGATTGTTGCCAGTTCACACGGTCGTCCGTCCATTGTGCGTCCCAGCTAACTCTGTAGATCTGATCAGAATCTTGACGAAACTGATCACTCTTGAGCTCGCTCTGAGTGTATTGCCACAAGATAAAGAACACGCAGAACCCCGTTGACAAGCCAAACAAGTTGATTAGCGTAAAAAAAGGACTTCTTGAAAGGAGCCGGATAGCGAGTCTGAAGTAATGAGTGATCATGAGAGTGACATTGATGATAGGTCGAATGCCAACGCGATACCAATACAAGAAAGTTAGTGATATGGCTCAGAATCGTCATTCACAACCGACAAAATAGTTTTGGTGTTTCAAGATGGAACGGTAGTCGTTCCGGAACGATACATATTTTAATGGCTATCGTAAAACATGTCAACCATCATTTGGTGATTACAGAAATAGATCACAAGCATTTTGCGACAACAAAATGGTCCGCTTACGCGAGGCGACTCGGCTAATTGAGTCCTTCGCGAACATTCATCTTCGTAAATTCTTGCGTGCATATGATGAATGATTTATGGGCAGGTGTCGCTTCAATTCATGTCAATCATTTGGTAAACATGATATGCGGATTCTCGTTTTGAACCAATGTTTTGTTCCGTGCTTGGTTTCAATATCTGATATTGTAAAGATCTACGAACAGAGTTGCAAGTACAGAGCCCACAACGCTCACGCTGGATAGTTTGTAACAAATCGGTGGCATCACCCAAACGGGTTATGGACAGTTTGAAATGTCGTAGTTAGATTTGATTGCTATGAGGGAGTTCCCCTCACTGTTTCAAGTTAGCCGATGGGTTTAAGATCAAAAGTTGTATCGTCAATTGAATTTAACACCCCTATATAATCAGTTATGAACCGACCTCGGCTTATTGCCCTACTTTCCGCTTTTGCATCAATGCGTTCTGTTGCGCTCAGCTATTTCAGGAACGCTTTCTTCATAGAAGAGGCATTCAACATCGCAATGAGAGAAGGAGGGATGCATGGAAATTTGCAACTCGAGCGTGTAGACTATAATAGTGTTGACGGTAAGATCGCGTGGGGTGCTGCTAGGAGTGTGCTTTTTAGTTTACTACAACCTCATTATTTTCCAATTCTATGAATTCCAACGCTAGCTATTCGGCGTCGCGCTTCTTCTTTTGGATGATCTTTGTTGGCGTTGGTCTGCTGTGGATTAGCTGCGCGGATGTGTTCGACCTCCCTGGTCCGTCGAAGGCGCCACGGATCATTAGCATTTCGCCTGATTCGGGCGGGGCAGCGATGAGGGTGCTTATCTCGGGGCGGAATTTTAGCAAGACGCTGGGGGAGAATGGCGTAAAATTTAACGAGATCGACGCTGTTGTTGTCGCAGCTTTGGATACGCAGTTGGTGGCCCTTGTTCCTGCGCATGCCGGAACGGGAATCATAAGGGTGACGGTAAACAAGCTCGCAGTCGAAGGTCCGGTTTTTACTTTTTTCGAAACACCTATAGTGGACCGCATTTCACCGATGGAGGGAAAGCCGGGCACGGTAGTGACGATATACGGCAAGTACTTCGATACAAATGCAACGAATAACATTGTACGGTTTGGTGGCAAGATCGGCACGGTCATTCCTCCGGCCAAGGATTCGGTGCTGACAGTTACTGTGCCTGCGGATGCCGTGACTGGTCTGCTCACGGTTACCATAAGTGGTATTGTCGGCGTCGGCCCCCAGTTTGTCGTACTGCCAAGCAACACGCCGGTCCATTCTATTACCGGCATTACGCCCAACAACGGACAAGCTGGCACGGTGGTGACGATTACCGGCGTCAATTTCGATCCTACTCCAACGAACAATATTGTCCAATTCAATGGACTTGCTGCTGAGGTAATTAGTGCCAGCGCTACCACACTCACGGTGGTTGCCCCGATTCAAGGGACCACTGGCCTGGTCAGCGTGACGATCAATAACCTCACCGCCAACGGATCAATTTTTACTTACGTGGACAACGCGCTGACACCGACAATTGCCAATTATGATCCTAATCTGGGGTACGTGGGTGATATAGTAGCGATCGTGGGAACCAACTTCAGTGCAGTGCCAGCAAGCAATACGGTCAAGTTCAATGGTGTCACCGCTGTCGTCTCACAGGCTTCAACAACCTTGCTTCAAGTGACCGTGCCGATCGGCGCCACTACCGGAACTGTTTCGGTAACCGTCGGTACTAAAACCGGTACAGGCCCCATCTTCAATGTGCTCGATAATTCACCGACGATCACAAGCTTTACGCCAACCAGCGGACCGGTGGGTACGGCGGTCACCATTACGGGCACCAACTTCGGCACCGACCCCGCCGCGGCGGTAATCATGTTCAACGGTGTGTTGGCATCTACACAACAGATCACACCTACCTCGCTTATCACCGTTGTACCCAACGGTGCCACTACTGGCAAGATCACGGTGACTGTGTATGGAAAAACGGGCACCAGCCCACTGGTCTTTACCGTGACCTCGGGGCAATCGGGACTTGCGATGACTGGCGGTTTAAGCTATCCTCGTTCCGGACACACTGCTACACTACTCCCCAATGGAAAGGTATTGATAGCCGGAGGAAGTGGACCAAACGCAACCTTTATGCCTTGCGAAATTTACGATCCGGCGACGGGAGTTTTCAGTGTCACCGGTACGCTGAACACAACCCGGGGGGAACACAATGCATTTTTATTAAGCAATGGAAAAGTCCTCGTGATCGGTGGGCATCAGGGAACAACTACCGCGAACATCTGCGAGGTGTATGATCCCGCCACAGAGCAGTGGACCGAAGCTGGGTCGATGGCTAACCTGGGATTACCTGCAAATCCCACATATCGCTTTGGATCAGGACGCGCAGTCATGTTGGCGGATGGTCGTGTGTTGGCTACCGGTGGCGGCAATGCTTTCCTGGCGAACGGCTTCAAAGCAGAGATCTATGATCCTACCACTGCCGTGTCGACGCTGACTGACGTTATGCCGGACGGAGATAGGGTTTTTCATACCAATACTTTGTTAAACAACGGTAAAGTGCTGCTCGCGGGCGAAGACCATGGGAACGACGCAAACAACACACTTCTTTTCGATCCGGCTACCAATGCATGGACAACCACCGGCAAGTTGGCCCTTAACCGGACCTACGCCACGGCGACGTTGTTGGCCGATGGAAAGGTATTGCTGGCTGGCGGCTATGAATACATCAATAGCGCGACAACTGCCATTTGCACATTGTATGATCCGGCGAGCGGAACCTGGACAAATACCGGTACAATGGTCAGGGCGAGATTAAATTTTGCCTCCGTGCGATTACCCGACGGGAAAGTGCTGGTTGTAGGGGGTTCCAAATCAGATATTGACTATGA
>JBDSKX010000166.1:0-64451 GCA_039916665.1 Chryseolinea sp.
TGGGAAGAGAAACAAAACACCTACTTCAAAGCCCCTTCAGGGGGACCGCTGGTTCAGCACAGTTTTGTCGCGATGCTCGAGTTTTTTCATCAAGGGAAGATCAGTCTTGAGAAGATAGCCGAGAAAATGTGTCATAACCCGGCAATTCTGTTTCAGATTGACAGGCGCGGATATATCCGGGAGGGTTATTATGCTGATCTGGTACTTATTGACCCGGATCATCGCTGGAGGGTAGCAAAGGATAATATCCTGTATCACTGTGGATGGTCGCCGTTTGAAGGAGTAGATTTTCGATCACGCGTTACACATACAGTCGTTTCTGGGCATTTGGCACACGTCGATGGCGTACTAGATGAATCAAAAAAGGGTCATAGACTTGCCTTTACCCGAAAATAAACGGTGGGTCTAACTATTCTTGATGCAAAGCGAAGGCTGAGGTCATGCTGACGGTATACTGAGTTTATACTGACTTGATGCGGCGTTCATCCTTAAGATAACCTTATGCAATGCTGATGGCATATTGGGTCGATACAGGGTTTTAATAATCTGCACCTGCGTTATAATTGTTGCGGTGGCTTATAAGTTTTGCTGATGGCATTTGTTTTACTGACCGCTACACATCTCGCTCTTACCCGATAAACGACTGTTTTAGCACTTTTAGTCTGAATTGACCGACCCAAGGGTTGCAGCACCCACCAAATACTCTGCGAATTTGGGCTTGAGGACCGGTGAAATGGCCAGTGCCTTTGCAAATATCACCAGGGAGTCTAAATTTGCAGTCCCTAAAAATGGTGGATGTAGTTCAGCTTGGTTAGAACATCAGATTGTGATTCTGAGGGTCGTGGGTTCGAGTCCCATCATTCACCCTAAAAGTCTTGGCATTGCGCCGAGACTTTTTTTGTTCCTGCCTGGTGGTATGAACTGACCCGTCCTGAAATAACTATACACTAAAAACGTATAGATTATGAACTTGAATCGGAAAAAGAAACACTTTTCAAAAAAGGTTATTGGTCGAGCGGTTGCCGATGTAGAATCTGGTATGTCAAGGGCACAGGCATGTAAAAAGTATGGAATGAGACCCGCTACCATTTGCGACTGGATTATGAAATATGGAAGCAAATTGGCGCTAAGCAATTCCAAGCTTAAGATTGATCCTCACAAGAAAAGAATGATTATTAGCGGAATTCAAGAAGGCCTGATGACGCTTTCAGAAACCAGCCTTTCTTATGGGATAAAATTGGTGACTTTACGCCAATGGATAAGTAAAAGTAAGAAGGAAAGTAATGCTGAACTTGGTTCAAATGAACCACCAATGCCTATCTTAAAAGATCCCAAGTCAGAAGACCTACAACGCGCTTTACACAATGCAAATCTTAAGATCCTGGCATTGGAGACAATGATTGATGTTGCTGAAGAACATCTCAAAATTAATATTAGAAAAAAGCCTGGAGCCAAACAGTGATCAGATTGAAACAGGCATACCCTCACTTAGCAATAAAAGCGCTTTGTGAACTGTTTGGCAAAACCAGGCATGCGTACTACGACCGTCAATGGCGCAATAACTCACGACATTTGGAAGATGATATCGTCCTTCAATTTGTGATGGAAATCAGATCCCAATTGCCTTGTGTAGGAACCCGAAAACTTCAATTCATGCTGAACCCCATGCTCCAAGAGCATGGTATTCAGATAGGTAGAGACTATCTCTTTGATCTTTTAACCCAGCACAAGTTATTAATCAGGGTTCGCAGGAGGACGGCCATAACAACCAACTCCAGGCATTGGATGCGTAAATACAATAACATGATTACTGATCTGACAGTGGACTCTCCTGAGCAGTTATGGGTTAGCGATATAACCTATATCAGGATGACCAACGAGTTTGCTTATTTAAGTTTGATCACTGATGCTTATTCAAGAAAAATCGTTGGGTTTAACTTGCGTAGAGACCTCTCCACTCAAGGCTGCTTAGGTGGCTTACAAATGGCGATAACGGCAAGAACCAATATCCACCATCAGCTTATTCATCACTCTGATAGAGGTTCTCAGTATTGCTGCAAAGAATATGTAGACTTGTTAACTGAAAATAAAATCGCAATCAGTATGACTCAAAATGGTGACCCATACGAGAACGCATTGGCCGAACGCATGAACGGAATTATCAAAAAGGAATTCAAACTTTATAGTTCGTCACTGACTCTGGAAGAGACCAAGCAACGAGTCGCAACAAGCATCAACAGTTACAATACGATCAGACCGCACGGAAGCTGTGATTACTTAACCCCGCAACAGGCACATCAAACAAAAGGACCACTAAAAAAAAGATGGAAAAAAGACTAAGCAAGGAATGTATAGCTATATTAGGACCTAGAAATTACTGTGTATAGCTGGGTCAGGATTAATTGTTAAACCTGTATAGCTATTTTAGGACAAGACATACACCTGAGTTAAACTGTAGTCAGTCTCGAGTTAAATCAGGATCAGTCTAGGGTCAGTCTAGGGTATACCTAGGGTTAATCTAGGGTATGAGGAAGACTTTCGGAGGAGATTCCAGCGTTTCGCTGGCAGTAAAACCAGGAGGAATGGCATGTCTTGCACGGCAAATAGCGCAGCCTTGATGCCCATTTTCAATTGATTCTGAAGGGTTGAGACGACGAGGTCAAGCGTTGATACCTATTGGGCGATGGCGCTATGTCCTGAAAGGACATAGCGTTATTGAGTAGGCACAAGTGACTTAGTTTTAAAAGACAATTACCAAGTCTATCGCAATTATAAATCGGAACTTCCAGTCTTAACTAAACGACATTGAATTATAATTTATAATTCTCCCCATTATTCCTTTAGCAAGCGATCATACATAGCCCTGATGGATCTCATTGTGGAAACCACGTTTTTTCCGAATCCTGGGTGCTTGCTGAGGTCTATCGTTTTCACAAGTTCTTCTTTTGATCTTCCAGCTTTGATGCCCTGTCTTACTTGTTGTAACATATCAGCGAGATAATTGCGCTGCCACCTGATATTTTCTGTCAATGCTGGCTCGCCGTGGCCCGGTATCACGATGTTGACATTCCAGCTGGCGAGTGTATCCAGCACAGTCAGCCAGCGATCGTAATCTGCGTCAGGATCAGCGACATTATTCCCCCATGGATTTCCATTTACAAAAAGATCACCCGTGACCAGAATTTTTTCGTGTGGTAAGAAAGCAACTGCATCGCCGGCCGTGTGTGCCGGACCCATTCTAATGAGTTCAACGCGGTACATTCCATCATCAAAGATCATACGATTATCAAAAGTCATCGACGGAACTACCTGCGTATAACCCGTAAGTGGCTGACCACTGTAATTCTCATCCCATTCCTTTCTGCCAAGTGTTTTCATTTCGTCAGCTGTGGCTGTAGTCGAAACAATTGTAGCACGTGAATCAACAAATACACCATTCCCAAAAGTATGATCGTGGTGATAATGCGTATTAAAAACAAATCGCACGGGCTTAGGCGTCGTCTTCCTGATTTCCTGAAGGATTTCTTTCGCGGCCCAAGGGTAGTTCGCATCAATTACCAGAACATAATCCTGGAAGACCACCCACGTACAATTCGCGGAGCGGTGTTTCAATTCATCGCCAAAGTAATAGAACACGCCAGGAGCGAGTTCACGAACAGACGATTGTGCGAAACCGCCTTGCGAGAACAGAAATATTATGAGATAGGTGAGGAATGTTCTCATCTGTAAACAACGAGGAAGAAAATTATGAATTATTAATTACTGTGTCCGCAGTAATTTACAATTAGCGCGTAAGCGCCGTACTACTTCTCTTTTTTCTCAGCTCCTGTTGAAGACTTTCCTGATCCTGAAATTGCCTGGCGCATTTCGGTATCAGCTTGTACATTTTGCATTTTGTAATAATCCATTATGCCAAGATTACCACTGACAAATGCAGCAGCAATAGCTCTTGGAATTTCTGCTTCTGCTTCAATAACTTTTGCACGTGCTTCCTGCGCTTTTGCTTTCATTTCCTGGTCGAGCGCTACAGCCATTGCTCTGCGTTCTTCGGCACGCGCTTCAGCAACTTTAAGATCTGCTGATGCCTGATCAATCTGTAGTTTCGCACCTATGTTTGCTCCTACATCAACGTCAGCAATATCAATAGATAATATCTCGAAGGCTGTGCCGGCGTCCAGGCCGCGTGAGAGAACAAGCTTTGAAATTTTATCAGGACTTTCAAGCACTTCTTTATGTGACTTGGCACTTCCAATTGAAGAAACAATACCCTCTCCTACCCGCGCAAGAATTGTATCTTCTCCTGCACCACCTACTAACTGGGCAATGCTTGCTCTTACTGTAACTCTTGCTATGGCAATTAATTGAATACCATCAGCAGCGACCGCAGCAACTTTTGGCGTGGTTATAACTTTTGGATTTACAGATATCTGCACCGCTTGAAATACATCGCGGCCCGCGAGGTCAATTGCCGTTGCTTGTTTGAAACTCAAACTAATGTTGGCTTTATCAGCAGAGATCAATGCTCTGATGACGTTGGGCACATTTCCCCCTGCCAGGTAATGGGTTTCTAGTTCATTAGAGGAAATTTTCAAGCCGGCTTTCGTCGCAGTGATCAACGAATTAACAATGACACTGGGCGGAACCTTTCTAATGCGCATGAAAACAAGTTCGAACAGTCCAACTTTTACATCTGAGAATAATGCAGTGATCCAGAGATTAACGGGAACAAAATACAGGAACACGAAAAAGAGGACGATACCTCCAATTATTAATATCAATAATGACGCTGCACTATCCATTCTATTTAATTTTTTAAGGGTTCTACGACTATCTGATATGATTCGATCTGAGTAACTTTTACGGCTTGACCGCTGTCAACATAACTACCGGACGTTTTTACTTCGAAAGTCTTTTGATTGAATTCTGCTTTGCCGATTGGCCGAAGCGCTGATACAGTGACGCCTACGTCACCGATGTTTATCGACGAAAGAAAACCTTCATTGACCTTGCTGTCAATAACCGATTTTAATGAAAATTTGGACCATGCCCCCGATCGAAAGCTCAGGAACAAGACCACGAGACTAACTGATAACGTGATTGCCAGTACAATTATTCCTGTTTCACTTCCGTGGTGAACATAAGTTACAACCACACCAACGATAGCAAAAATTAATCCCAGTAAGCCGACGACAGTGGTGCCGGGAATAAAGATCAGTTCAATGATAATCAGTGTTAAGCCGATCAGTAAGAGCGCAATAATGACAGTCCACATCAACATCTATCAGGGGGTGCATCTCAAAAGTACAAATTTTGCCAGACTTAATCCCGGCGTTCTACTTAGTATGCCCGCGCAAAGAGTACGCGTTTGGATGATGGCTCGCCGGAATAAATGCAGATTCCAGCTTCATCGGGCGCATCAAGTGCAATGCAACGTATGGTCGCTTTTGTTTCTTCTTTGATTTTTGCCTCAGTTTCCAGGGATCCATCCCAATGTGCGAGTACAAATCCTGCCTTTCCATCGAGCACTTTTTTGAACTCATCATAGGTATCGACTTTCGTGATCAGATTGTCTCTGAACTTCAGCGCCCGTTGATAGATACTAGTTTGTATCTCTTCCAGCAACGCAGGAATGATCCTACTGATGTCTGAAAGCTGAACTACCTTCTTCTCTTTTGTATCGCGTCTGGCAATTTCGACAGTTCCGGCATCCAGATCTCTTGGACCAATAGCCAACCTGACAGGCACGCCTTTCAACTCCCATTCGGCGAACTTGAAACCTGGTTTTTGTGTGTCGCGGTCATCCAACTTCACTGTAACATCAAGTTTTTGGAGCGCTTTCACGATTTTTTCAACTTCAGTCTTAATGCGTGTCAATTCATCTTCATTTCTGAAGATCGGAACAATCACAACCTGAATTGGAGCCAGTTTTGGCGGCAAAACCAGTCCATCATCGTCAGAGTGGGCCATAATCAAAGCGCCCATTAGTCTAGTGCTTACGCCCCACGACGTGCCCCAAACGTAGTCAAGTTTTCCGTCTTTGCCAGTAAACTTCACTTCGAAGGCTTTGGCAAAGTTCTGACCCAGAAAATGCGAGGTACCGGCCTGCAGTGCCTTTCCATCCTGCATCATGCATTCAATACAGTAGGTATTGACAGCGCCTGGGAATCGTTCTCCTTCTGTTTTGCGTCCCTTAATAACTGGAAGCGCCATAAATTTCTCAGCGAATTCCGCATAGATATTCAGCATCTGCACAGTTTCCTTTACTGCTTCCTCTGAAGTTGAATGTGCCGTGTGACCTTCCTGCCACAAAAACTCTGTTGTTCTGAGAAATAACCGAGTACGCATCTCCCACCGAACAACGTTAGCCCACTGATTGATCAAAAGTGGCAGGTCACGGTAAGATTGGATCCACTTTCTGTAAGTGCTCCAGATAATGGCTTCGCTGGTGGGTCTGACCACAAGTTCCTCTTCGAGCTTTGCATCAGGATCGACCATCAGCTTCCCGGGATTCTTTGGGTCGTTTTTCAACCGGTAATGAGTTACAATCGCGCACTCCTTGGCAAATCCCTCGGCATTCTTTTCCTCGGCTTCGAACATACTTTTCGGTACAAAAAGGGGGAAATAGGCATTGGCGTGCCCTGTTTCTTTGAACATTTTGTCAAGAGCTTGCTGCATCTTTTCCCAAATGCTGTAGCCATACGGTTTAATTACCATACACCCTTTCACATCCGAATGCTCGGCAAGATCCGCACGCTTCACTAATTCGTTGTACCAGAGTGAATAATCTTCAGAACGACTTGGTATTTCCTTCCCCATGCTTGGTATAATTATTGCGCTGATAAAAATTGCACGCGCAAATATAATTTGGTCCGTCAAATACTACTTAAAATTTGTAGATTTAGAGAACACTTTTAGAACGATTTTGCGTTTATAGTTATAACGAGGTTAAAACCTGATAGATATGAAAAACAAGGCTGTGTTATTTGGGGTGGCTGCGTTGCTGATGACATCGGCAACCTTTGCACAGAGCGTTGAGAATGACGATATGTATTTTAACTCAAAGGATCGGGTTAACCTGAAAGCTAAGCAAGCGCAGGATGAAGTTGCTTATCAAACTGCGATAACGGGAAATTACAACAAGAAAAAACAAAACGCCCAGCGATTTGATGAGGATGTAAATCCAACGGATACCTATTCTGCGAGGAATGAGAATCCTGAATTTGCGGCAAGAAACAATTCGCAAACTGCGACGTCTGATAATCAAGATTATTTCGTAAGCGACTATAAATACAATAACTCGACAAAGCTTAACAATTGGAACAGCAGTTTCAGCAATTGGTATGGTAGCCCTTGGGTTGCCTCAAACTATTTTAGCCCATCGATCTACGGATGGAACAGTCCTTACTACGGAAGTTCCTTCGACAGTTTTGGTAATCCATGGATGAATCCCTACTACCGTTCCGGCTGGTCAAGTTCATTTAGTTTTTACATGGGTAACTCATGGAATTATGGATGGGGTAGCGGTTTCGGTATGGGCATGGGTATGGCGTATGGCCGCCCTTTTATGAACTCAATGTATGGCTGGGGCTCACCCTATTCGTCATTTGGATATGGATATGGTGGATTCGGTGGTGGTTATGGCGGATATTACGGCGGCGGATACTATGGCGGTGGGTATGGTAATAATGTTGTCATTATCAACAACGGTAGTGATGGCGGACGTGGCGTAGCATACGGCAAGAGGGCGACTCATGGTGGTATGGTAACATCAAGACCAGAATCTGTCAATTCGCGCACCCGTACAAGTTCATTCACTGACAACGGCGGTGTACGGCCAACGTCTGGTGTCGTGGGAAGAGATGGAAGCACAACAGGACGCATGCCAGCCTCGAACCCTAATGTTTCTTCGGGCAGTAATCAACCTCAGGCTGATTACTATAATCGGTCATGGCGCGGATCTCAACAAACGAACGGAACCTCGTCATCTTATTCTGCTCCTCAAAGAGGCAGCTGGTCACAGCCGAACAATGGAGATTCCTGGAACAGAAGTGGGAATTCAGGGAATTCAAATTTGAATAACTCTTCTTTCAATTCCGGTAGAAGCAACTCCTCTTTTGATAGCGGCGGCGCTAGAAGTCATTCATCTACGGGTGGCGGTGGTGGTTCCGGTGGAAGATCCAGAGGAAGAGATTAACTAAAATTTAGCGGACTATGATTGATCAGAGGAGAGCAATTATCCTCAGCGGAATAATACTGCTCACATTTTCTATAGCATCAGCACAAAGTTATGTCGAATCGGCGCTAGTCTTTGCGCGCACGCGGGTGGGCGGAAGCGCCAGAATTCAGGCCATGGGTGGTAGTCAGGTGGCACTTGGTGGCGATTACAGTTCTGCATTCTCAAACCCCGCAGGTCTCGGAATGTTTAACAAGTCAGAGTTCACCATCACGCCGGCATTTTCCACCTATGCAACATCAGCCTCCTATTTCGGAAATGCAGATGATGCGACGAAATCGAAAATAAACATTCCCGGTTTGAGCGCTGTATTCCATATGCCGCTAGACAAATCGGGATTTGTTTCAGGCTCATTTGCTATCAGCATGAATAGAAATAACGATTTCAATCGATCGACTGTTTATCATGGTACAAATCAACAAACGTCCATCATCGATTCATTTATTGACGATGCTTTTGGATCGACCACGTCGCAGTTCGATCCGGGCCAGTTTAATTACAATACACCGACAGGATTAGCATACAACAATTATCTCATCGGACCGCTGAGTATAGCCGATTCAAGCAAGCCTGATGACGAATATTTCACGGACGTCAAGGGTATTCCTAATCAGCAAGAAGATATTCAAACCACAGGATCATCCAATCAATGGAATTTTGCCTATGGCATTAACTTCAAAGATCTTCTTTTTTTCGGAGCAGGCATCGGTGTGACCAGTCTCAAATTCAAATCACAGAAATTGTATTCCGAGTCTTTTGATAAGGATGACGTGTTTTCTGATCTGCAGTTAGGAGAGTCATTAAGCATCAAGGGAAATGGTATCAACGCGACCCTCGGCGCGATCGTAAGACCAATAAGCTTTTTACAAGTAGGTTTATCATTTACAACGCCAACTTACTATCAGTTCACAGAAACATACAATGCGGATCTGAGTACAAACTGGAAGAGTTTCGACTATTATGGCGACGGATCAAAGATCTTAAACAACATTAAAACAAACACTGACCTGGTCACTTCAGATTATAGTCTTACGACGCCAATGAAATTAAGTACTGGAGTTGCATTTCTCTCCAAGTACGGAATAATTACCGGCGACATCGAGTACATGAATCCTGCGAAAGCAAAATATTCTTCAAATACTCAAGGTGTTTCGTTTAAAGAAGACAACGATGGCATTAAGGCTGCATATAAGTCTACTGTTAATTATAGGGTTGGTGGAGAATTCAGATACAAGATCCTGCGCGTAAGGGCTGGTTATGCGATGCAAGCCAGCACTTACGCAACGAGCTTCGGTCTCAATAACAATATCAAGTCGATATCGGGCGGTGTCGGTATAAGGCTTAAGAAGTTTTACTCAGACTTTGCCCTAATCAGCAGTACCGGAAATAACTTCTATCAGCCTTATTCATTTTTTGATGGTAAGGGCAATCCGCAGGTTGATCTTAACAACAAAACGGTTACCGGAATGTTGACCTTCGGGTTTAACTTCTGAGTTTAATAGCCTTCATTATCTTCGAGAGCGTAGCCGCCCTCACCGTAATGGAGGCTTTTTCGTAGCACGAAAGTCTGTCTGCCCTTATTTTTTCAAGTTTAGCGCGCATCTCGCCAAGGTCAGTTGTCTTCAACAATGGCCTGTCCATATTATTCTTGAGCCGCTCTATTAATACCGAGACCCCCTCGTCCAGGAAGATGCTTAGTCCGGCGTTGTTGATTACCTCTATGCCATTGTAAAAGCATGGTGTGCCTCCACCAGTCGAGAGCACCAAACTCTGATCAGACCCGATCCATAGCCTTAACATCTGAGATTCTATCAGGCGAAAGTGTTCCTCTCCCTTCGTCTTAAAGATCTCATCGATAGAACTGCCTTCTGCTTCTTGTATCGCCGCATCCAGGTCAACAAAATCCATTGCCAACGAGCTGGCTAGTTGCTGACCGATCGTGCTTTTGCCTGAACCCGGCATTCCAACGAGAAAAATCTTCATATCACTTGATTAGTGCGAGCACTTCAGCCGGCTCCGGTGTATCATTGTGATGCCACATCCCACGAACAGTACCATCCACCCACAGGGTAATTCCAGGATTTGATCGGATGATTGTCTTTAGCACCGTAGCGTCAGTGAAATAGTAGGGTACTGCAAGCTGATTCTCATGCCTGAAGATTTCGAATTGTTCGGCAGCAGAGGCCGTGAGTACGAGCATTTCAACTTTACCTTCCAGACCTTTAATCAGATTTCGGATATTATCCATGTTAGCGACCGATGCTTTGGAAGCATCATAAATAACGAATATCAATTTTGGTCCAGTGAACGTTTCCTGAGTAACATCGTCTCCTTCGGCAGTGTATACTGAGTAATCAGTGATTTTGGCCTTGGTCCGATCTGCATTTGTTTGTGTGACTGCGATATATTTATAGGCCAATGTATCTGCGAGATATTTATCCGATGTGATTAATTCTCCGTCTTTCTTTTTAAATGTGTACTCAAATATCGGTTGCTCTTGCGGCTGCATTTGCTGAGGAATGTTGTTTCCGATTCTGTATGCACGGAAAT
Organism: Chryseolinea sp.; assembly: GCA_039916665.1. GTDB lineage: Bacteria > Bacteroidota > Bacteroidia > Cytophagales > Cyclobacteriaceae > Chryseolinea. Next base: position 10,784 of record JBDSKX010000166.1, read on the forward strand.
CAATGAAGGGCAAATGTCTGATTGCATAGATTCCCAATGCGAGCGATATCACAGTGACGCCGGCAATGATCATGTCTCCAATACGATTGCTAACCAATGAAACATAACGCTTACGGTACCAAAACAAATGCAGTACGAATACCATCAAAATAATATCCTTGCTGAATGATTGCCATGGTGTAAGCTTAATCGCATCTCCAAAGCAACCACAGTCTGTAACTTTATCGAAATAGGCGGAATAAAACGTGAGAAATGTAAAGAAGATCATCAACAGAAGCATGACGATCGTTGTGATCCTCATTCGGTAGAACAGTAAAACCGCGAAGCCAAGAGCGACTTCGAGTATGATCATTACAAATCCCAGCTCAAGGGCAATTGATTTAAACCACAGGAAAAAACTTCCAAAGTCTTCGGCAAAGACTTCAAAGTATTCCTCTAGCTTAATTTCGGTTCCGATCGGATCATTCAGTTTGATCAGGCCAGAGAATATGAAAAGACAGCCAACAAAAAATCTAGAAAACTGATCCAGCGATTTCTGTATCATACGTTAACGGTCTTGGATAATATCATTGCAAAAACAGAATAGTTGATCATGTCCTGATAATTTGCCTTCACGCCTTCGCTGACTAAAGTCTGCCCCTGATTGTCTTCAATCTGCTTTACGCGTAGAAGTTTCATGAGTATAATATCTGTAATCGAGGTCACGCGCATTTCGCGCCACGCTTCTCCATAGTCGTGATTCTTATTCTCCAGTAGTTCAAATGTTTCACGCACTGCACCTTCGTATAACGGTTCGATCTCGTTCACACTCATTTCAAGTTTGTTGGACACATCAAGTTTTAATTGCATCAACGCCATGATGCAATAATTGATAATGCCGATGAATTCATCCTTCACAGGATCCTCAACTTTCTGGACACCTTTTTCTTGTATGCTCCGGATGCGCTGGGCCTTGATGTAGATCTGATCAGTAATAGAAGAAAGACGCAAGATTCGCCATGCCGTGCCATAGTCGCGTGTTTTTTTGAGAAACAGGGTCCGGCAAATTTCAATTACTGCTAAGTACTCTGAGGATGTTTTTTCTATCAAGGCAATCAACTTTAAACGACAAACATCTTAATTTGAAATCTAATTACCATCCACCGCAGATGAAATATCAGCTCACCAACGATCTTTTTTCGGTTCGAAGGACTTTAAATATTGCCGGAAGTTTGCTGAACCTGGATACTCCGAAGGTAATGGGTATTCTTAACGTTACGCCTGACAGTTTTTTTGACGGGGGACGATTTGTCACTGAAGTCGAAATACTCCGCCAAACGGAGAAAATGCTATCAGAGGGAGCAACATTCATTGATGTTGGCGCATATTCTTCCCGCCCGGGTGCCAACGATATTACTGCAGGCGAGGAGATTAGGCGCTCAACTGAAGCTATCAAATGCATCATCAGGGAGTTTCCTGCTGCTATCATCTCTATTGATACTTTTCGTGTTAAGGTCGCAGAGGAGGCAATCCTCGAAGGTGCAACAATGATCAATGACATTTCAAGCGGCGACTTTGATGCATCAATGCCTGCGTTAGCGGTGAAACACAGCGTGCCATACATTGCCATGCACATGAAAGGCACGCCGGCAACGATGAAATCGCTGGCAGTATACGATGATCTGATCAAGGAAATCATCGATTATTTTCATCAAAAGCTATCCGGATTTCGGGCTATGGGTTTAAAGGATGTCATAATAGATCCTGGTTTTGGTTTCGCAAAGACGATAGAGCAGAACTTTGCCTTATTGAATAATCTCGACTATTTCGGAATTCTCGGCAGACCTGTTCTCGTCGGAATTTCACGCAAATCGATGGTATGGAAAACACTTGAACAAAACCCTGAAGACGCGCTCAATGGGACAACATCATTAAACACGATTGCCCTGTTGAAAGGGGCAAGGATTCTTCGTGTGCACGATGTTAAAGAAGCAATGGGAGTAATAAAACTTGTTACCGCGACTACAAGCGCGTCAGAGTGACGGATTAATATTTATATTGACTTCTTAAACAGTGGTGTGATGTTTACCTTTGCGTAGATGGTGTTTCTTTTCAAAATAGGATTTTTGGAAGTGAGCTGGGTCGACTTCATCGATGTTGCCCTCGTCAGTGTTTTGTTATACCAAGTTTACAAACTGATCAGAGGAAGTATCGCTGTAAACATCTTCCTGGGTATCCTCGCGTTGTATCTCGTTTATCTGATCGTTCGAGCTGCCCAAATGGAGTTGCTAACTACGATCCTGGGTACATTCATGAACGTCGGTGTTCTAGCCATGATCATATTGTTCCAACCGGAAATAAGAAAATTCCTTTTGGTTATTGGTCGTGGAACAGAGTTCAGGGAGAACATCTTCAAGACCATCGCTAACTGGCGTCATGAATACCAGGACGACTTTGATATCGGCCAGTTGCTCGAAGCCGCTAAGACACTTAAAGCGACAAAGACTGGCGCTCTCATTGTTTTTTCCCGCGATACAGAGCTGAAGTTTTATGCGCAAACAGGCGACGCGCTTGATGCGGAAGTAAGTAAACGGCTGCTCTTGTCGATCTTTAACAAACACAGTCCGCTTCACGATGGCGCAGTGATCATTTACAAAGGCCGGGTGAAAGCTGCCAGATGTGTTCTGCCAGTAAGCGAAAATGACAACATTCCTCCCAATTACGGACTGCGCCACCGCGCTGCAGTCGGCATGTCGGAGAATACCGACACGCTGGTAATGGCTATATCAGAAGAAACAGGACGACTTCTACTCGCCCGAAATGGAAAATACCTTCGTTCATTAAAATTGAAACAGGTAGAACAAAAGATTCTGGACTACCTGCACGACAATGAACATGGTCGCTGGGAAGATCTTAAAGAAGAAGAAACTGAGCCAGCCGAAACTTCAAAAGGTTAACAACCATCACCTACCGCATGAGGTTAACTTACCTGTTTTTGTTTTTTCCTTTTTTTTCATACACACAAAATCTCGAAACAATTATCCAACAAGGACATGAGTTGGCGGTCGTCACCATTGCATTGAGTCCCGATAGCAACCATGTCGCTACAGGCAGCAAGGACAAATCAATCAAACTTTGGGAACGAAATACAGGTCGTGAGGTTAGAAGCTTTCTTGGCCATCTGATGACTGTCACTAGTATTGGGTTCACTTCCGATGGTAATTACCTTATCAGCGGTTCTAACGATAAGTCTATTCGGATCTGGCAGGTGAACGATGGCAGGCAGGTAGATATTATTCAAACCACCGATATCATAACAGATATTGTCATCGATCCAGCCATGAAATTCTTCGTCGTTGCCGGCTACGGCAACTCAGGCTATGGCGATTCAGCTACGGTTTATGATTTCAAGAGTAGAAAAGTGCTTACGAAAATTCCCTCAAATGCCGATAAAGGACTCGGCAGTGGAATTGACTTAGCGATTAGTAGTGATGGAAAACTAATTGGTCTTGGAGAGGACAATCGTGAAGCTAATCTCTATCAAACGAGTGACTGGAAACATCTGGGTAAAATCGGAATTGAAGGCTTCTGCGGCGGATGCGGCACGCGTCTCGAATTCGGCGGCGATAACAAATCAATTTATGTAGTTTCAAACAACGGCTCCTTGGCAAAGTACGAAACCGCAACGCTTAAAGCCACACGGACCTATTCCAAAAATACCGAAGAGCTCACAGGTTTTGCAATTAGCCCTGATGGAAAAAAGATGGCAAAATCAACGGAAAGGACCGCCACAATATGGAACGTATCGACTGGTGATTCATTGTCAATTGATTCGCCTGAGAAGGGAGAATTTCATGAGATTGCTTTCACGCTGGACAGCAAAGAACTTTTGATCAGCTCGGATAATAACACCGCGATGCGCTACGATATCGCGAAGAAAACATTTGTCGATGCGTTGACCGGCTTTCTCAATCAACGTGATCGCGGAGGTCTTGACTACGATCCCAACTTCTACTGGCAGTCGTCAATCGCAAAATATGTGAGGTTCAAAAATAACATTATCGTTTCAAAAGATGGCAAAACACTAATCAAGGGAAAGTTCGGCACAAAGGTGAAGCGCTGGGATATTGCCACTGGGAAAGCGGTCATGGATTACGTTGGTCATAAAAAAGGAGTACTATGCTATGAACTTTCGCACGATGGAAAGAAGTTGTTAACCGGGGGTGGTGAGGGAAAGATTATCCTTTGGAATTTCGAAACTGGTGATTCACTGCAAGTCATCAACAGTTATCAGCACCCGATTTTTGATGTCCATTTTAACAGCGATGAATCAAAGGTTATTTCTTCAAGTTGGGATGGTACACTGAAAATACATAGTCTTTCAACAGGAAAGATGTTGACCTATCTTGAATTTAAAGACGGGTCTGCTTACAACGTAGTCCCTACAGCCGGAGATCTTTATTTCTTCACCTCACGACTTGATAATTCCCTTCAGATGTGGGAAACTGATACTAAAAAGGAAGTCCGGAATTTCGTCGGTCATTCTGACATCATTTCATCCATAAGACTCAGCAGCGATGAGAAATTTTTGCTGAGTGCCAGTTGGGATGGGTCCGTCAGGTTATGGGACGTTGGAACAGGATTGATGTATAGAAAATTTAAAGCGCCGCAGGGCGCTGTACACGCTGCGATCTTCAGTCCCGATGGCAAATACATTTACGCAGCCGGTGCCGACCGGATCATTCACGTCTGGGACATCGCTACTTCCTCCGAAGTAAGAAAATTTGAAGGTCATCAAGGCGAAATAACGTCGCTGGTTTTTAGTCCGGATGAAAAAATGCTTATCACTCATGCCGTTGATGGAGTAACAAAGTTCTGGGATATGGTAACCAGCAAAGAGTTTTTTGAACATATTCACATCGGTGAGAGTGATTGGATGGTTAAGAGTCCGGATGGTTTTTTCAATGCTACCGATGATGCGCGGCGTCATATTCACTTTGTAAGCGGCATGCAAACTTTTTCGGTAGATCAATTCTTCAACGAATACTATCGTCCGGATTTGTTGCCTCGTATATTTCAGAATCGTGGCGGTAATTCCGAATCACAGAGCATCCATGGAAAACTCAATAGCTCAATGCCGCCGGGTGTAAAGATTGCCGTGGTTCCCCATGCCGCTGGAAAAGCAGAAGTTTACATGCGTCTCACAGACAACGGCAGTGGCGCGATGAATCTCAAACTCTTTCACAATGGTAAGAGTATCGTGCTGGATCCCACACTGCTTAAAGTTCCGGGTTCACGAGGCGAAAGCATCACATATAAGCATGCTATCGACCTGATTGGGGGAAACAATACATTCACTGCTACTGCATCTAATCGCGATAACATTGAATCAGATCCACAAACCGCGGAGCTGTTTTCGGAACACGCAACAAGAAGCAGCACTTGTTATGTTCTTGCTGTTGGAATTAATCACTATAAAAACGGAAAACTCAGCTTGAACTATGCGCGTTCAGATGCAGAGTCGTTTGTAGACATTATGAAAGAAAAGTCGTCACAGCTGTTCAAGGCCGTAGAGTTCATTACGCTATATGACGAAGATGCTACCAGGGCGGGGATTCTTCAGGCGCTTGATGATCTGTCGGGCAAGTTAAACCAGGAAGATGTTTTCATTTTCTATTACGCCGGTCATGGAAGTATGGTAGACAACCACTTCTTTTTCATTCCTACAGAAAGTTCAAGGCTGTATGATCAGGTGTCGCTGAACAAAGAAGCGATCGAGGCAGGAGTCCTTCAGGAAAAGTTTAAAAAGATTAAGGCATTAAAACAGTTAATCATCATGGATGCTTGTCAGTCTGGTGGTTCAGTCGAACTTTTAGCGACGCGGGGCGCAGGAGAAGAGAAAGCGATTGCCCAATTATCAAGAAGTGCTGGCATCCATGTGATGGCGTCTGCGGGTAGCGAACAATTCGCGACTGAGTTTGCGTCGCTAGGGCACGGGTTGTTTACTTCAGTGCTCATTCGCGCATTACATGGAGAGGCAGATGGTTCTCCAAAGGATGGCAAGGTTACAATTTACGAACTGAAATCATTCATTGATGACCAGGTGCCAGAGATGACGCGTAAGTTGAAAGGCAATCCCCAATATCCGTATACTTTTTCGCGCGGAATGGATTTTCCGATTGTCGTTGAACATTAAACACGCATATTAAAAGTTATGTCTGTGTGTAACGAATGAGTTGATTTTCACGTATCTTTGTAAAACTTTTTGTTACGCTGTATCGAAATGGTAGAAGCTAACCCCGCTAAATATTACTTCGCCAAGTACTTCTTTCTTGGCATCTGCTTACTTCAATGGTTGGTTGCGGGGACGTTCCTTATTAGATACCCCTTTAATGCCAAGATCTTTTTTGTTGCTCTTGTATTTATCACCATTGGGTTATTCAGTTTCATTTTCTTCCTCATCCTCACGGAGAAAATGAGAAGAGTTGCTGTTGGGAAAAACAAGATCATCGTCATTGAAGGTGATCGGAACATTCGCTTCGGGTGGCCGGAGGTGAAGTCATTGAAGATTGTTCCGTTCTTTAACCTCTATAGGCTCAAGCTGAGAGGAAAAAAAGGATGTATTTACTTCTTCCCTTCACAGAACATTGATCCTGCATTTGGTCTTTTGTCGAATGACACCTCTAAGATGGGTGGCATTGTTCAAAAGCGAAAGAAAGAGCTTGGTCTCAAGTAACGTTTGTAACGTTCCTGTTTTATTTCAGCAACCCCAATTCCCTGCCCGCTTCGGTAAAAGCATGGATTGCTTTGTTAAGATGTTCCATTTCATGAGCCGCCGACAACTGTACTCGTATGCGCGCTTTGTCCTTGGGCACTACTGGAAAGAAAAATCCGATTACGTAAATCCCTTTGGCCAGTAACATGTCGGCAAACTTTTGTGCCAGCACTGCATCATAAACCATAATGGGGACAATTGGATGATCTCCCGGTTTGATGTCGAATCCGGCCTTTGTCATCTGGTCTCTGAAATACTTTGTATTGAACTCAAGTTTGTCGCGCAACTCAGTAGTCTCTTCAAGCATGTTAAACACTTCTATTGAAGCACCTGTTATCGATGGTGCAAGAGTGTTCGAGAAAAGGTAAGGCCGTGAACGTTGTCTGAGCAATTCAATGATCTCTTTTCGTCCTGAAGTAAATCCTCCTGAAGCACCACCAAGTGCTTTGCCTAGTGTTCCCGTGATGATATCAATTTTGCCATGAACACCGCGATATTCAGGAACGCCACGTCCTGTCTTGCCGACGAACCCGGACGAATGACACTCATCCGACATTACGAGTGCTTCAAACTTATCAGCCAGCACGCAAATTTTGTCAAGCTGGGCAACAGTACCATCCATTGAAAATGCACCATCTGTTACAATGATGGTCTGCTTTGCTCCTGCCGCCTTCGCATCGTTCAATTGCTTCTCGAGGTCAGCCATATCATTGTGACGATAGCGGTAACGCATCGCTTTACACAGGCGCACACCGTCAATAATAGACGCATGATTAAGTTCGTCGGAGATGATGGCATCTTCAGCAGTAAAAAGAGGCTCAAAAACACCTCCATTCGCATCGAATGCAGCAGCATAAAGTATTGTGTCTTCAGTACCGAGAAAGTTCGAAATCCTTTTCTCCAATTCCTTGTGAATGTCCTGCGTGCCGCAGATGAATCTTACCGACGACATTCCAAACCCGTGTGTGTCAATTGTCCTTTTGGCTGCTTCGAGCACGCGTGGATGCGACGACAAACCAAGGTAGTTGTTTGCACAGAAATTAATGACGGCTTTTCTATCGGCCGTTTTTATAACAGCCCCTTGCGGAGTTGTAATAATGCGTTCGTGTTTATAAAGACCAGCGCTGTTGATATTATCGAGTTCCTTCTTTAGCACTGGTTTGAGTTTATCAAACATAGATCAACTTATTTTTGGTTTGGGTTTGAAAACAGGTCGCGACACAGCTGGTTTCGCCAGAGGTGGTGGTTGGGTCAGGGACGGCTCTGACGACGTTTTATCATCGTTGATTTCGGGTTTGACTTCACGTTTGATTTCCACGCGCACAGCATCTACTTTGAGTGGATATTTTCTCCTGAAAGGATTAATCAGATATAGCTTTTGGGCTGTAAAACTGATGGGATGAATTTGATCGAACTCCGTTTTCCATGCATTCCAGATCTGAGGTTCAGATGTTGAAAACTGAACGCTGTCGATTTTTTTAGATACCAGATATGCTTCGAAATTCATCGCCGCTAAGTTAATCAAATTGAGTTTGTCGAATGCAAATCAGCAGAATGGCAAAATTTGGTAATTTGCTCTACCAAAAGAAATCAATAGCAATTATATTAAAAGATTGAATGGGCAAAGTAAAAGTTCTCGTCATAGGTGCAGGTGGACAGTTAGGCTCTGAATTGACACAAGCCCTTCTCAATCTTCACGGGAAAGGCAACATTATCGCTACAGACATAAAAGTGCCTGAGCAACTCAATATCAATCTTGATTTTGAAGTCCTCGACGTTCTAAAACCTGATCAACTGGAAAATCTGATCAGGAAGGGTGGCATCACTCAAATCTATCATCTTGCTGCAGTGCTGTCGGCAACGGGTGAAAAAAATCCAAAACTTGCATGGCAGCTCAATATGGAAGGACTGATCAATGTTCTTGATGCTGCCGTTCAAAACCAAATCAGCAAAGTATATTGGCCGAGCTCCATTGCTGCATTCGGCCCGACAACTCCCAAGATCAAAACTCCTCAGGATACGGTGATGGATCCTACTACTATCTATGGTATTAGTAAGCTTGCTGGAGAACGTTGGTGTGATTGGTATTTTAGAAATAAAGGAGTTGATGTCAGAAGCCTGCGTTATCCGGGTTTGATCGGGTACAAAGCAAAGCCCGGTGGCGGAACAACGGACTACGCAGTGGATATCTTCTTCAAAGCCATCAAGGATAAAAAATATGAATGCTTCTTAAAACACGACACCTACCTTCCGATGATGTATATGGAAGACGCCGTGAAAGCGACGCTGGATTTGATGGAAGCTCAAGCTGACAAAATTAAGGTAAGGTCTAGCTACAATGTTACAGGTATGAGTTTTTGCCCTTCTGAAATTGCAACTGAAATAAGGAAATATATTCCAGAGTTTAACATTAGTTACGCTCCTGATTTTCGGCAATCCATTGCCGATTCATGGCCCAAGTCAATCAACGATTCAGTTGCAAGGATTGACTGGGGATGGGAGCCCTCATTCGGCTTAGAAGAGATGACTGCAGAAATCTTGAAGAATCTTGTGCCTATCCTTCAAACTAGTCGACCACTAGCCTAACCGTTTGTTGCTCCGTCGCTGAAGAAATTCTTACGAAGTATATACCGGAGACCAGGTTCTCGGGTAACGAGATCGTAGAAGAAGTTGTCTCCAATGTTGAAGCGTAAACGACCAAACCTTTTGCTTCTATTACTGAAACGTTGACAAGTGACGTATAATTGTCGTCGAGTTCAATCGTGAAAGTATGATTCACTGACGGGTTTGGATAAAGGCTGACGCCTTTGCTGACACTATTCCAATTGCCAACTATTACACCAGAATAATCTGTGGAATTATCATGGTCGATCATCTTAAGTCGATAATAGTTCTTACCTCTCAAAGGTTGGTTATCATCGAACGCATACCTTGTCGAAGTATTCAACGCACCCTTGCCTTTTATAGAGGTAATGGTACTGAACTGAAGATCTTCACCTGCGCGTTCAAGTTCGAAGCGATCGAAGTTACGTTCCATAGTTGTCTGCCATGTTAGCGATATTGCGTTGCCCATCACTTCCTGCACGCGGAAGTAAGCCAATACGACAGGAAGCGGCGAGCTGTTCAAGCCAGAGATCCATGCATAAAACTTGGGGTCAGAGTTTTGCATGAGCACTTCGTCTCCACGTTTGGCAGACACCGACGATCCGCCTGACGCTGGACTTACAGTATTATTAACGTAGAAGCCATACGGTGTGAGTGGATTGCCAGCATAAGTAGTGTATGGATTGTTATTTGTAATGCTGTTTCCTCCAGAGCCCACGTTAACATCGTAACCTGCACCATCGCCGTCGACGTAGACCTGGCCGCCAGAAGCGATGGTAAATCCGATACCTCCACCAGTAAGATTAAGGTCGCCAAAAATTGCCATCCTCCCATTCCTATTAACTGTTGCATTTCCCCCAGTCATCAACACGCTACCTTCGACGACAGCGTTGGCGTATGTCGGTGGTGCCACATTGGTGCCTACTGTAAAAGAGTTACCGCTTATTGACAGGTTTTTCTTGACTGTGAACACAGAATTTGTTTTAACTGCCGATGTTGAGTCAGAGGGATTAAGTTGAATAGTTCCAGGAGCAATTGCATTACCATATATTGTAACGGCTCCATTACTGGTAAATGTGCCCCCGCTGTTGGTTTGCGTAAAATTTGCAGGAGTGGTACTTGTGCCGACAATAAGCGCTCCGTTGTTTGTCGTTGAACCGTCGAAAGTCACGTTGCCCGATGTTGAAAAAGTTGCGCCTGCGCCGTTGGTGAACACCGAACTGCCGCTATTATTTACAACCAGTGTTCCAACAGAAGCTGCTGAACCGTTTGAAGATTTAAAGGTTCCGCCGGTGACAGCAAGATTTCCACTTATTAACGAGCCTCCGCTTAAGGTCAATGAAGCTTGGTTGTCAATTGTAAAATTACCGTTTATGATGAGGGATCCGTTTGTTCCCACTATTGCCTTGGTGCCAAAAGCGGTCATTGTGAGATCTCCTGTAACGGTAAGGCTACCTCCATTTCGTATTGTAACTGATCCCGAACCACTATATGAACCACTGGCCAGCGTAATGGCAGTTTGAATAATTATATTGTCATTGGCTACCGGCACACCGCTCGGAGCCCAGTTCGACGCGGTAGTCCATGGCCCACTACCAATGCTGGTATAGGTCACGGCAAACGAATTAATGGTCAGCAGCAACAGCGTAAAAAAGATAGAGAGTAGTACGGCCTTTTTCATAAAGATTGTTTTAGTAGGCCACACTCATGCAATCAAGTAATGTCACAAGAAAGCCTATGCTCAAGGTGATCATGAGTATTGAACTTACTTTTTAATGACTTGCTTAACGGTATGAGTAGGACTTCCACAAGATTACAAGAATCTTACCACTGTGCGTTTTATTCAAGAAAACCGAAATTATGGTAGGGCATATAATACCGATACCGTTTGAAACGTGCCGTGGCGCAGTATGGGGTGGACTCATCTTCGTCAACGTTTCGAATTGAAAGTAAAATTAGATGGTTCAGTGTCACTGGCGGGCTCGATATTTTCCAAAAATGGAATCCTCCAGGTTCAAATTGGGACCACCCATAGGTCGGTAATACGTTATATTTATGGCCTAAAGTGAAAATAATGCAGCCACCTAAAGCCCTCAACCAATGAGCAACCTCAAAAAAGACTATCGAGACAAAATATTAATTGTCACAATCTCCCGTCCACAGGCTCTAAATGCGTTGAACATTGAATTGCTTGGCGAATTGAGCGGTATCGTAAAAGAGTTTTACGATGGCGATGCAAGGGCGATGATAATCACTGGCGAGGGCGAAAAATCGTTTGTTGCAGGCGCCGATATTAAAGAGTTTTGTTCTATCGATCCCGCACATGCGCAGGCCTTTGCCGAACGTGGACAAAGTCTTTTTAAATTGATTGAAGATTGTCCCAAGCCAATCATCGCAGCGGTAAATGGATTCGCTTTGGGTGGAGGTTGTGAACTGGCTATGGCTTGCCACATGAGAATTGCCACTTTAAACGCAAAGTTTGGACAACCGGAAGTTACGCTGGGGATAATTCCCGGTTATGGTGGTACGCAAAGGTTAACACAGTTAGTGGGTCGCGGAAAAGCATTGGAGTTGATGTTGACCGCCAATATGATCTCAGCTGAAGAGGGAAAGGCGATTGGACTGGTGAACCACGTGGTAGCAAATCGTGATGAGATGCTCAATCTTAGTCTAACCATTATTAAGAAAATACTTTCAAATGGTCCTGCAGCTGTGGCAAATGTGATAAAGAGCGTTAATGCTGGATATACCTTTGAAAAAAATGGGTATGAAACAGAGGCCCGGCTTTTCGCCGCGTGTGTCTCCACGGAGGATTTCAAAGAGGGTACTGAGGCTTTTATAGCCAAAAGAAAACCCGATTTTAAGGGTAAGTAGTATCTTCACGTTTTAAGCTAACAGCGTTCCACATTTTGGCTCTCGGTGCCACTGGAACATTCTAATATCAATGAGTAAAATCAAAAGACTTGCTGGTGAAACAGTTCTTTACGGATTGGGAAGCATGCTCCCAAAGTTTCTCAATTTTCTTCTCGTCAGTCTCCATACATCTGTTTTTGCACCCGAAGCTTACGGCGTAATTACTAAAGTTTTCTCATACGTTGGTGTAATTAACGTGATTTTCACTTTTGGCATGGAGACCGCATACTTTCGTTTTGCGGTCAAAGCGGGGAGTGACGAACAGAAAGTTTTTAACATAACTCAATCTGTAGTGATTGGGATCAGCCTTTTTTTTACAATTATTTTTGTAACGTCCGCGAATAGCATTGCTTCATTCATGGAAGTCCCAGGACACAGTGAAGTCGTGCTTTGGTTATCAGCAATCATGTTCATCGATGCTGTTGTTTCTATTCCGTTTGCAAGACTCAGACTTCAAAAAAAAGCGATTCAGTTTGCAATCTTCAGAATCATGAACGTCGCGATCCTGATTGGCCTGAATATGTATTTCCTTAAAGTAGTATATGATCCGGCAATCGGAATCAATTATGTGTTCCTCGCGAATCTCATCGCGAACGTTTCCTACTTAGTGTTTTTCTTCAAGCTGCTGATTACCTGGAGACCGGCGTACGATCCAATCATGACTCCTAAGATTGCAACATACGCCTACCCAGTAATGATATCGGGTCTTGCAGGAATGACCAATGAAATGTTCTCTCGTCAAACACTGGACTGGTGGCTTCCTAAGGGTTTCTATCCAGGTAAAACATCCGAGTATGCGCTCGGCATATTTGGAGCGTGTTACAAATTTGGAACGTTCATGAATCTTGCCGTAACAGCATTTCGCTATGCCGCTGAACCGTTCTTTTTCTCGAATGCAGCAGACAAAGAGTCTCCTCAGTTGTTTGCAAAGGTCAACCACTACTTCGTCATTGTTTGTTGTATCATACTGCTTGGTGTTTCGTTGAACCTGGATATCATCAAGTATTTTTTACGAAGTCCCTTGTATTGGGAAGGATTACCTATCGTGCCAGTTCTCTTGCTGGCTTATCTGTTTCTGGGCATCTACTACAATCTGTCAGTTTGCTTCAAGCTCACTGACAAAACATATTTCGGAACCATCATTACTGTGGGAGGAGCACTCTTCACCGTTGCGGGTAATTACATAATTATTCCTGTTGCCGGATATATGGGAAGTACGTGGATCACATTAGCCTGTTATTTCCTGATGACTGTAGCATCATACCTACTCGGCCGCAAATTGTTTCCTATTCCATATGATGTTGGCAGAACAATGAGCTATATAATTGGAACTACCCTTCTGGTATATGCCGCCAATCTGCTTACCTTCGATAATCAATGGATTGCAATCTTATATCATAACGGCGTCATCGTATCTTATCTTCTCACGGTTTATTTGGTGGAAAAGAAGGATTTCAAACTGGCATCGGGATGATTTTTCTTTAGTTTTACCTTCTTTGATAAAACCACGCAATGAATATCATTATCCCGATGGCCGGACTGGGTAAACGCCTTCGTCCTCATACGCTGACAGTTCCAAAACCGTTGTTACCTATAGCCGGAAAGCCGATTGTACATCGTCTGGTTGAGGATATCGCGAAGATCTGCCCTGAAAAAATCGATAACATCGGGTTTATCATTCATCCAAATTTTGGCAAAGTGGTTGAAGATGACCTAAAGTCGATTGCCGCGGATGTGGGTGCCACGGGGAAGATATATTATCAGGACAAAGCATTTGGTATATCTCATGCGTTGCTATTCGCGAAAGAACTGTTCTCAGGTAAAGTAATTGTTGCATTTGCGGATACATTATTCAAAGCCAATTTCAAATTAGACACCACTCAAGACGGTATCGTCTGGGTTCAAAAAGTAGAAGATCCCTCACAGTTTGGTGTTGTGAAAGTCAATGAAAAATCTGTGATCGTGGATCTTGTCGAGAAACCAAGCACGTTCGTTTCTGACCTCGCGATTATTGGAATTTATTTTTTTAAAGATGGCGCTGCTCTGGCAAACGAGATGCAGTATCTCATTGATAATGATATTAAAGAAAAGGGAGAATTTCAGTTCACTTCAGCCCTTCAAAATCTTTCAAAAAAAGGGGCTAAACTGGTCCCCGGGCAGGTTAGCGAATGGTTAGATTGTGGCAATAAAAATGTAACGGTTCAGACGAATGCTCGCTACCTTGAATTTATTAAAGATCAGAAGCTGATTTCTGATAAATCTAAGCTGATCAATTCGGTTATAATAGCGCCATGCTTTATAGGAGACGGCGTTACCATCGAAAATTCAGTAGTGGGACCGCATGTCTCAATCGGTGAGAATTCGCATATCATTGATAGCCGTGTCACTAAGTCGATTCTTCAAAAAGAAGTGCAACTCAAGAACGCTATGTTGCGCAACAGCATGTTGGGGAATTTCACTACTTTTGAAGGTTCGGCTCTGGACTTAAGTCTGGGGGACTTCAATGAAATTGCGCCAGCTTGAGTTTGCGATTTTACTATACGGTTTTATCCTTAATGTTGGCATTGACCATGGGCATGTCGGTTGCCACGCATGCTCAGCGCAAAAAGAGATCGACAGAAGATACGCAGTCGTCTGGCATTAAGCAGCGCGAAGCTGAATTCTATTTTACAGAGGGCGAAAAATACTTCATTCTCGAAGACTACGCCAAGGCACTCTTGTATTATCAGAGGACGCTCGAGATCACTCCCGAAAATGCAACGGTCCACTATAAGGTGGCCGAAGTCTTATCTCAAAGCACTAAGCAGGACGATCTGCTAAAGGCGTCTATAAGCGCCGAAAATGCTATCAAGCTTGAACGAAAAAACAAATACTTCTATCTTCTTGCCGCCAACATTTACAATGCAATGACGGCCTACGACAAATCTGCTGCTACCTACGAAGCATTGATTCGCGAAGTGAAAGGAAGTGAAGAGTATTTGTATGAACTGGCAGCCGTTTATCAATATGCAAAAAGATATGATGATGCAATTAAAGCATACAACCGGGCAGAAAGTGCGCTCGGCATAAATGAAGTGTCGTCGATTCAAAAACTCAGACTTTACCTCGACCAGGGAAAGACAAAAGAAGGTATAGCTGAAGGCGAAAAACTTATCCAGGCATACCCTGGTGATGAGAGATTTGTCATGGCATTCGCTGAAGCCATATCACAGAAAGGCATGCGTAGTGAAGCGATTAGTTACCTCGAGAAATTTAGCGCGGCTAACTCCGAAGCTGGTTCTGTAGATATGTTACTCGCTGGCATCTATCGTGATAATAACAATGAAGCAAAGGCGCGACCTCTGTTGCTCAAACTGTTTGATGACAGCTCAATAGAACTTGGTAGTAAACTGATCATTCTCGGAACATATAACACAGAGCTGAATCAGGCCAAACAAAAAAATATTAATGATCCCGACAAGCAGGCCTTTGCTTTGCAGCTTTTCGAAAAACTTGTTAAGACCAATGGGTCTGATCCCAATGTCCACATTATCGGCGGCGACCTTTACTTGTCGACTGGGATGCAACGTGAATCTCAGGCCGAATATCTCAAGGCCGTTGAAGGTGGCGACGTAAATTTCGAAGTATGGGAGAATCTCCTTTATCTCGAAACTCAAACAGGCCAATTTGATAATGTGATAGCGCACTCAGAAAAAGCGTTGGAGCTTTTTCCCAATCAGGCCATGGTTTACTATTTCAACGGTTTCGCTCAACTCCAAAAAAGAAAGTACGATGAGGCAATTTTTTCACTAGATCAGGCAAAAAAATTATCGTCTAAAAATCCGAAGCTGACAAGCGAGATCAGTAGCATGCTTGGCGACGCATACAATGCTACCAAAGCATACGATCGCTCCGACAATGCGTATGATGCCTCGTTGGCTATAGATCCTTCCAACAACAATGTACTTAACAATTACAGTTATTATCTGGCGCTTCGGAAAACCAATCTCGAGAAGGCTGAAAAGATGTCTGCGTTGCTGATAAAGAATAATCCGGAAAATCCCGCTTATCTTGATACCCATGCCTGGGTGTTGTACGCAAGGCAGAAATATAAGGAAGCAAAAAAAATAATCGAGAAAGCAATATCAACAGGCAACGCCAACGCTACGCACCTTGAGCATTATGGCGACATCTTATTTCAACTTGGGGATGTTACCGGCGCAGTACAGCAGTGGGAGAAAGCGCGAGGATTAAACGCCAACAGTGAGACCTTAAACAAAAAAATCGCGAACCGAAAAATCTATGAATAAGACCACCATCATACTTCTCGCGGTTTCAATCTTTGCCTTTTCATGCAGTAAGAAGGTAACGGGTCCAGCTATAGCCTTTGGCGAACCAAAAACTGATCTTAAAGTCGAGGAAATAGATTTCGATTATATGCATGGTAAGGCCCGCATGATACTTCGCGACGCGAACAAAGAGCGAGAAGTGAAAACTAACATCCGCATACGTAAGGACAGCGTGATTTGGATGACATTTTCTGTTATCGGAGTGCAAGGTGGTAAGGCGCTTATAAACAAGGACTCCATCACCATCGTAAGCAACGTCGACAAAGAGTACTTCTCATTTGATTACGCAGAACTCTCGAAGCGCTATAATTTCGAGATCAACTATCACGTTATCCAGGAAGCAATGCTGGGAAATCTGATCATGCCGAGAACCGACCAGGATGAAGTGGTCAAGGAGACATCATTCTTTGTTCTGAAACAACGCGCTAATAACGTAACCGTTGACAATTTCGTAAATTCAGCCAGCATGAAAATCGAAAAGGTCGAGTTGAAAGAGAGCAACAGTAATAATTCACTTGTAGTCAACTATTCAAACTTCCAGCCATTAGGTGGCAAACTTCTGCCGTATAACGGAACAATCAGCTTGTTTTACACAGCACTTACCGGCTTGTTAAATACAACGATTATCTTTGAATACAACAAGGCTGAGGTTGGTGACAAAGAGCTTAAGTTTCCCTTCAACATTCCGAAACGTTATGTCCGCAGGTAGAATTCTCCTGTGTCTGTTTTGTTTCAGCATTTGCTCATCTTCTTTTGCTCAGAAGTCAAAGTCTCAACTACAGAAAGAAAAACAGCAAAACCTCGAGAAGATAAAAGAGGTTGAAAAAATCATTGATGAAACTTCAACAAAAAAGAAGAATTCAATCGGTGCACTCACGGCGCTGAACGAACAAATCAAAGCGCAGGAAAAACTCGTCAAATCAATTAAGAGTGAAGTTGATCTTTTAGACGGCGAGATTGGAGAGAACAACGACATCATCGGAACGCTCGAAGCAGACGTCACCAAACTCAAGAAAGAATACGCATCGATGTTGTTCGCCGCGCAAAAAGCAAACAATAGTACAACGCGTCTTACATTTCTGTTCTCAGCATCGTCGTTTGACCAACTGGTGATGAGACTTCGTTATATGGAACAATATTCAGAAACACGGATGTTGCAGGCAGAGCAGATTAGCAAAGTTCAGGAGGAGCTTTCCGGGCAAGTAAAAGAAATCAGAGTCCGTCGCGAGGAAAAGAACAAGTTATTCAATGAGCAGCTCGCGGAGACCAACAACCTTTCTGGCATGAAGCTGAAACAAAACTCATTGGTGAAGACACTCGAAAAGGAAGAAAAAAAACTAAAAAAGGATCTTGAAGAGACTAAGAAAGCTGTTGCCCGACTCGATAAATTGATTGATGACCTGATTAAAGAAGAGATGGAAAGAGCAGCAAGAGCCAACAAAGGTGAAACTGTTGCGCTTTCTAATTCTTTCGAGGAAAATAAATCCAAATTCATGTGGCCAGTTTCATCAGGGTTCGTGTCGCAAAAGTTTGGACGACAGAATCATCCTGTATTGAAAGGAATTGTTCAGCAGAATAATGGTGTGAACATCCAGACGCAGGAGAATGAAAAGGTCAAGTCTATTTTTGAGGGGGAGGTGAGGAGGGTAGCATTTATACAAGGACTTGGAAGTACGGTGATCATCAAGCATGGCGATTACCTCACCGTTTATGCTGGTTTAAAAGAGGTGTTTGTGAGGAGTGGTCAGAAAGTAACGACCAACCAGGAGATCGGCAAGGTGTTTTCAAACAACGACGGTGTATCCGAGTTGCGCTTCCAGATCTTCAAGAATACGACCGCGCTGGATCCTCAGGGGTGGCTCAAAAATATGTAACCTGGGTTCTTAGAACTGCGAAATCAAGCTTTTAGACCGCCCTTCCAAGCCCGGAAATCCCCTTTCCAATTCATTTGATCCTAATCTTTTTTACTCTACTTTTGTTGTTACGGTTCTAAAAATTATTGCCATGAAAGCTACATTCTTGTTTTTAAGTGGGGTTGGATTCCAGGAAATTCTTCTTATCGGTCTTTTTGTTCTCGTATTCTTCGGTGCTAAGAAAATTCCTGAATTTATGAAGGGATTGGGCAAAGGTGTTCGCGAGTTCAAAGATTCAGTGAAAGACGTCAAGAAAGAAGTTGAAGACGCAAGTAACGCTGCCAATATTGATGATGGAAAATAGGTTTTGAAAACGTACGCTACATTTCGAGAAATTCAGAACGATCTGCAGCATGGTACGCTTACTTGCAAGGATCTAGTCCGTCATTATCTTAAGAATATTAAGGCCAGCGCACATCTCAATGTTTTTTTGAGTGTGTATGATGAAGAAGCGCTTTCTCGCGCTGACGCCATCGACGAAAAAATCAAAGATAAAAAGGCTGGCAAACTCGCCGGACTCATAGTCGGCCTGAAAGATGTTTTGGCTTACAAGGACCATCCACTTCAGGCAAGCAGCAAAATCCTTGATGGATTTATCTCACAATTTAATGCCACAGCGGTGCAACGTCTTCTTGACGAAGATGCCATCATCATTGGACGCCAAAATTGCGATGAATTTGCAATGGGGTCTTCTAATGAGAATTCCGCATTTGGTCCGGTATTAAACGATGCCGACAATACTCGCGTGCCCGGTGGATCTTCGGGTGGATCTGCTGTTTCGGTACAAGCCGACCTGTGTCACGTAGCGCTTGGATCTGATACAGGTGGATCGGTAAGGCAACCCGCCGCATTCTGTGGCGTTATCGGATTGAAGCCAACTTACTCGAGAATCTCGCGCTTCGGCCTTATTGCGTACGGATCATCTTTTGATTGTGTCGGAATATTCGCAAAGAGTGTCGAGGATGTCGCCCTGGTACTCGAAGTAATTGCAGGGCCTGATGACGTAGACAGCACGGTATCGCAAAAGCCTGTTCCTGCTTATTCGGAAGAATTGAAAAGTTCGAAGGGAAAGGTTTATAGAGTTGCTTACGTTAGTGAAATTGAAGATTCTGTCGGTCTTCAACCCGAAATACGTGATAGCATTATCGCAAAGATTGGCGAAATTAAAGCTGCCGGGCATTCAGTTCACAAGATTGATTTTCCTTTGAACGAATATGTACTGCCAACCTACTACATCCTCGCAACCGCTGAAGCGAGCTCAAATCTATCGCGCTATGATGGTGTGAGATACGGATTTCGAAGCGGGGGCGTTACTGATTTGCAGTCCCTTTACAAAAAGAGTCGAAGCGAAGGATTTGGAAAAGAAGTGCAACGAAGGATTTTACTAGGTACCTTTGTATTGAGCGCCAGCTATTATGACGCCTATTATACGAAGGCGCAAAAAGTAAGAAGGATCATTCGTGAAAAGACTAAGGAGATACTGAAACAATACGACTTTATCATTATGCCGATTACGCCAACCACTGCGTTTAAGCTTGGCGAACATACTGATAATCCGTTGGAGATGTACCTGGCTGATCTGTTTTCTGTGCAGGCAAATGTTGCCGGTGTTCCTGCAATAGCGATTCCTTGCGGAGAGGATAAACAAGGATTGCCCATCGGACTCCAAGTGATTGCCGATGATTTTGAGGAGTCAAAACTTTTACATTTTTCAGATACACTTTTGAAATGAACCATGATGGAAAAATCCCGCAGATTTCCGTTGGTCATGATTTTCAAGCCCGCTTCTGATTTTTTAGCGGTACAGTCGAGATCTATGCTCAAATTATCACTCCTGGCAGTGATGTTTTTTTTTATCTTGAATACCACCACTGTATTCGCGCAATTGGAGCCCGATTCAGTCGTTGTTGACTCTTTGGAAGTCGCCGAAGCTGAAGAAGATTTACTTTACAAAAGCGACACCGCAGATTTTGCGTACTTCGTATTGCCCAGCGAACTTGAATATATACCAGGTGATGATGATCCCGCATTGATCGCCGACAGACTTTCTTGTATTGAGACAACAATGCCTCTTACTTATAATGATCGAATCCATGCATTCATTAACTATTTTACTGTCAAGGATCGTGAGTATACGCGCATGATGATGCGAAGAAAGAATTTGTACTTCCCTCTATTTGAGAAGTATCTCGCCAAGTACGGCCTCCCGAAGGAACTCAAATATTTATCCATCATTGAATCGGGACTTAACCCTAGAGCAAAGTCCAGGGTAGGGGCCGTTGGCCTATGGCAATTCATGTCAGCAACCGGACGATACTATGGACTGAATAATAGCTGGTACATTGATGATCGCATGGATCCAGAAAAATCTACTGATGCAGCATGCCGTTACCTACGCGACTTATACAACATGTTTCACGACTGGGAACTCGCGCTGGCGGCCTATAACACCGGACCTGGAAATGTAAGGCGCGCAATCCGTAAGTCTGGATACCGAAGACCTGAAGGAAATGCATTTGCTAAACTTACGTTTTGGGACATCTATAGTCATTTGCCCAGAGAAACGCGGTCATACGTTCCACAATTTGTAGCCATTACATATGCTATGAATTACCTTGATGAACACAATTTCTTTGATGAAGGCGAAGAACTCCTCCCGAAATTTGACACTTTACAAATCTCAAAGTTTCTGAACTTTGAAACATTTGTCGCCCTTACCGGCGCTTGCGTAGAAGATCTACAGAGACTTAATCCTTCGATTCAGCATAACGCGATACCCGAAACAAGTAAAACGTATACGCTATATGTACCAGAAGATGCAAAGGCATCGCTCGCCTTTAATAGAATAGCCATTCTCGACTCAGCTTCACGAACAGGTAAGAAAGAAGTTGAGGCACTGGCAAAGAACAACGCAGGCCCGACAAGTGAACGGGACAGGATCATTTATCGTGTCAGAAATGGAGATGTTCTTGGTTCTATTGCCATAAAACACGGGGTCAGACTTACTGATCTGAAACGATGGAATAACTTGAGAAGTAATAACATTCACGTTGGCCAGCGTTTAAATATTTTTTTGAAGTCTAGCGGTACTCCTTCTGAAGTCCTGGCGGGGGGACGATCAAGGCAAAGTGCATCCCCTTCTCCTATACCGAATTCGAAGACCTATGTTGTGCAACCTGGAGATACGTTGTGGGATATATCCAAGAAATTTGAAGGACTTACAATTGAGAAGATTAAAAGCATGAATAATCTGGGCGACACCAAGCTTAAACCTGGACAGAAGCTGATTATTGGAATTTAATTCTTTTCACACCTTGCTTTGCAGGCAGGCAAATCGCAATAGCGGCAGACCGAAGTTTCGCGCTTCATCAATTCCAATTTTTAATATTCTGACAACTAGCGAACGACCGTTCTCGCAGGCACTGATTGAACGCATGGGAAAGCTGACCCAGTTGAGGCACGTTATCTCTGTCCAGTAAAATGGTATCGTATATCCTGAGAAACTTGCGCCGTAGCGTCCCCGCGAAGGAGGATGTCCGCCGAGGCGTCCAGCGAAAGGGGGATTGGTTATGCACCGGGTTTGGTGAACCAAGCGGCACCACGAATTACGCATCGACTGGAATAGCTGGTTTTACTCTGTGCGTTATGGACTTTTTCTATCTTTAGCCTCACCAAACCAAAAGACCCTAAACTGATGTCTATAAAGATAAGAAAGCAGGACGCCTTGAACTATCACATGCAAGGCCAGCCCGGTAAGATAGAAGTCGTTCCAACAAAAGTTCTAAGTTCTCAACTCGATCTCGCCTTAGCATATTCACCTGGCGTTGCAGTACCATGCTTAGAGATTGCTGCCAATAAAGAAGACGTTTACAAATACACTGCTAAAGGAAATCTTGTAGCCGTGATTTCCAACGGTACGGCTGTACTGGGTTTAGGGAACATCGGGCCCGAAGCCTCTAAGCCTGTAATGGAAGGGAAAGGTGTTCTATTCAAAAAATTTGCAGGCATTGATGTATTCGATATCGAAATCGATGAGGAAGATCCGGATGCATTTATCAAGATCGTAAAATCGCTCGAGCCTACATTTGGTGGTATTAATCTCGAAGACATCAAAGCACCGGAGTGTTTCAAGATCGAGACTGAGCTTCGCGAGAAGATGAATATTCCAATCATGCACGATGATCAGCATGGTACCGCGATCATTTCAAGTGCTGCGCTTCTTAATGCGCTGGATATTGTCGGAAAAAAAATTGATAGCGTAAGAATCGTTGTTAATGGTGCGGGTGCCGCAGCCGTTAGCTGCACACGTTTATACATTGCACTCGGTGCCAGGAAAGAGAACATTATCATGTGCGATAGCAAAGGTGTTCTTAATAGTTCGCGCACCGGTCTGGATGACATCAAAAAAGAATTTGTCACCAATCTTCCAATCACAACGCTTCAGGAAGCGATGAAAGGTTGTGATGTTTTTATAGGACTATCCGTTGCTGACGCAATTACACCGGACGATCTTCTGACGATGGAGAAAGACCCGATCGTGTTTGCTCTGGCGAATCCGGATCCCGAGATCAGCTATGATCTCGCGATGAAGACTCGCGCCGATATCATTATGGCAACTGGAAGATCCGATCATCCTAATCAGGTGAACAATGTATTGGGATTCCCATACATTTTCAGAGGTGCATTAGATGTTCGTGCAACAGAGATCAATGAGGACATGAAGCTCGCCGCTGTACATGCACTGTCTGAACTGACCCGCGAACCGGTACCCGACATTGTTGTCAAAGCCTATGGTTCGGATGTCATTCGCTTTGGCCGGGACTATCTCATCCCAAAACCATTAGACACAAGGTTGATCACAACGATTTCTCCCGCCGTTGCCAAGGCGGCAATCAAGTCAGGGGTTGCAAAGAAAGAAATCACAGATTGGCCTGCTTATCACGACGAATTACAAAAGAGGATAGGCATCGATCAAAAGTTAATGTCAAGAGTGATTGATCGCGCTAAAAGACAACCGAAACGCGTTGTATTTGCGGAAGCCAATCATCCAAAGATCCTCAAGGCCGCACAGATTCTTCAGGACGAAGGTATAGCGCATCCGATATTACTTGGCAACAAGGTTGAAATCGTGAAGCTCATCGAAGAGTATAAACTTGACCTTCACGATTGTTCCATCATTTATCCAAGAGAATCGGAGATGATAGAAAAATATGCCAGGTCATTTTATGAAAAGAGACAACGAAAAGGAATGAGTTATCCTGACTGTCTCAGATTAATGGGTGAGCGTAATTACTATGCGGCAATGATGGTAGACAACGGCGACGCCGATGCGTTAGTTAGTGGATTAACGAAAGATTATTCCAAGACTATATTGCCGTCATTGCAGGCGATTGGCACTGCGTCTGGTGTTGAGCGTGTAGCGGGCATGTACATTATCATTAATAAACGAGGTACATTTTTCTTTGCAGATACTACAGTTAACGTTGACCCTGATGCTCACGAGCTTGCAGGAATTATCGAATTGACTGCGCGTGGAGTAAAGTTTTTTGACATTGACCCACGCATTGCTGTATTGTCATATTCAAATTTTGGCTCTTCTAAAGGAAGCATCCCTGACAAAACCCGGGAAGCAGTCAGGCTGGCAAAGGCAAAGAATCCTAATCTCGTTGTCGAGGGTGATATTCAGGCAAACGTTGCACTGAATACACAGCTTCAGCAGGAGTCATTTCCGTTTAGTGCGCTTTCGAAAGAAGCGGCCAATACTTTAATATTTCCGAACCTCGCGTCGGGTAACATTGCTTACAAGTTGTTGATGGAGATTGGCGGCGCAGAATCGATCGGGCCTATACTTCTCGGAATGAAAAAGCCCGTCCACGTCCTGCAGCTTGGAAGTTCGATCCGGGAGATTGTGAACATGGCGGCGATTGCTGTCGTTGATGCACAGTTACACGACCAGAATGACCACTTGTAGTCCATCGCAAGGGCAATGTATTTAGAAGTATTTCTCATACCTTGCACTTTATTTTTTGAACATTCGTTGTTCCTTCTATTTCTAATTTTTTGATCTATGATAGCATTCCTAAAGGGTAGGCTCGTCCAACAGGAGCCGACTCAGGTTATTGTCGATGTTAATGGCATTGGGTACCAGGTGTCCATCACATTGTTTACTTATTCAGAGATCAAGGATAAGGAGAATATTATGTTGTATACCCATCTCGCCATTCGGGAGGACGCCCACTTACTGTTTGGATTCAGCAGCTTATCGGAGAAAAAGTTATTTCAACAGCTAATATCCGTCAATGGCGTAGGGCCAAGCACTGCCATCGTAATGCTCTCGTACATGAATGCGAATGAAATGAAGTCTGCCATTGTGAGAGAAGATGCAGTAACACTTCAATCCATTAAAGGGATAGGAGGAAAAACTGCGCTGCGTGTAATCATTGAGTTAAAGGATAAACTTAAAAAAGAAAGTTGGGAGGAAGCTCAGTCTCCTATTTCAATGTCTAGTCACAATACGTTGCGTAAAGAAGCGTTATCAGCTTTACTCACGCTAGGTTTGTCAAAAGCAGCCGCGGAGAAAAGTGTGGATACAGCCCTGAATAAATCAGGAAATACCATTACATTAGAAGATTTAGTTAAGCAGGCCCTCAAAAACGCATAGTACGTTTGACTGTCTTTACACAGCAGCATCAGGTTACCCTTACGCTTGGCCGAATGATAGTGTTATGGCTGAGTTTTTTGCTCATCCCTGACGAGGTGTATGGACAGGAATCAACGCGTCCGTCAACGTCTGACACTACACGCAATCAATCATACAAGCCAAGCCGAAGACCAACATATAGAGCGACCGATCGATACGGCGATCCATTCTCTAACACACCGACCGAATCTCCGCTTTATCTGAAAGACCCGAATCAACTCAAGCTCGATGTCGAGATCGATACGGCAGGCGATTATACCATTTATGAAAAAATCGGCGATCTAAACTACAGGCCGACATCAAGCATGACTGCCGCGGAGTTTAAAACGTATCAGGACCGGCAGATCCTAAAGGAATACTGGCAAAATCGTGCACGTGCTCAGGATGGCGAAAGTGCGGTCACTGGCAGAAGTCTTATTCCTAAAATATTTATAAGCCCTGTACTTGATCGGATTTTTGGTGGAAGTTATGTAGAACTAGTCCCTCGCGGCTTCGTAACGCTTGACTTCGGCGCCGCTTTTCAAAGGATCTTCAACCCTGGAATTCCTATCCGCCAACAAAAAAACGGTGGCTTTGAGTTTGAGCAACAGATTAACATGAGCGTTGTGGGAAAGATTGGTGAGAAACTCGCCGTGACTGCAAACTTTGATAATAACAATTCATTCGACTTCCAGAACAACATGAAAGTTGAATACACGGGTTTCAAAGAAGACATTCTTCAAAAACTAGAGATTGGTAATGTCAGTCTCCCATTAAACAACACACTCATTCAGGGTGCACAGAATCTATTTGGTGTTAAAGCAAAATTACAGTTCGGTAAACTTGACGTTACCGCGATTGCTACTACTCAAAGAGGCAAGACACAATCTATTAAACTTGGTGGAGCGAACGGCGGACAAGGCAGGCCATTCGAAATCATTGCTTCGAACTACGATGAGAACCGTCACTTTTTCCTCGGGCAGTTCTTTCGTGATAGTTACGAGCGATGGATCGGAAATCCTCCACAAATTGTGTCCGGTGTTAACATCACGCGTGTAGAAGTCTACGTGATCAATAGAAATAACGACACACAGACTTTGAGAAACGTCGTCGGCTTTATGGATCTTGGTGAACCTGTAAGAATCTATAGAAAAAAATTCAAAATCGATGCCAATGCCACTTTACCACTTGGAAATGGATCGAACCTTTTGTGGCCGCAAATCCAAAATATAAACAGAGATACTGTTGACGCAGCTCTTGGAACGAATGGTTCCGATGGCATCGGACTAGTGCCGGGTACTGACTATGAAAAAATGAATCGCGCACGTAAACTAGCGCCTACTGAATTCACATTTCATCAACAGTTAGGCTACATCACTTTGACCAGGAAGCTTCAAAATGACGAAGCACTCGCCGTTGCTTACCAATACACATACAACGGCAGAGCCTACACTGTTGGAGAGTTGTCTGAAGACTACAGTAGTTTAAAGGATAATCAGTATGTATTTCTCAAACTGCTAAGACCGCGAAAGGTCTCTATCAGGGATGAAAATAAGAACATCATTCCAACATGGGATCTGATGATGAAGAACATTTACAATCTCAACGTCAATCAACTTTCTCGCGACGGATTTCAGCTCCGAGTTATCTATCGCGATGACCGCACCGGTATCGACAATCCTCAATTGCAGGAAGGAACAAAAATACGACAGCGACAACTCATTGAAGTGCTTGGACTCGATCGCGTCAATCCAGTTAACGATCCGCAGCAAGATGGTAACTTCGATTATATAGAAGGACTTACCATTAACTCAACGACCGGACTTATTATCTATCCCTATCTAAGGCCTTTTAGCGACGGGCTTCGAAGAGCCTTCGCCCAGGAAACATCGAATCAGGCATTTCTGATTCAGAAGTATGCATACGATACGCTTTACAATACGACTAAAGCGGACGCAGAGTTGTTTGCTACCAAGAATAAGTTCTACATGAAAGGCCTTTATAATGCCGGGTCCGCAAAAGAAATTCTGATTCCGGGATTTGGAGTATCACAGGGATCTGTTAAAGTTTATTCGGGTGGAATTCCGTTAACTGAAGGAACCGACTACGTTGTTGATTATACTTTTGGCAAGGTGACGATTATGAACGATCAGATCCTCAGCTCTGGCAAAGACATCGATGTCAAATATGAAACTTCTGATCCTTTTGCGTTTCAGACCAGAAGTTTGGCTGGAACTCGATTCGATTATCACTTGAACGATGATATCAACTTCGGATCGACGGTGATGTATTACAATGAAAGACCCTTGATAAGCCGTAATCAGATCGGAACAGAACCGGCAAGAAATCTTCAATACGGGTTTGACTTTAACATCAATAAGAAAAGTCGTCTGCTGACCAAGCTTGTCGATGCATTGCCGCTCATTCAAACAAAAGAACCCTCTTCTTTCACCATGACAGGTGAGTTTGCTCAGCTGCTTCCGGGAACCTCGAACAAGATTAACGGAGAGGGTACTGCTTATATTGACGACTTTGAAAATACGGCGACGCCCTATTCATTGATGAGTCCGTTTGGATGGAAACTTTCCGCAACGCCAAAGACCGATGACAACCGATTTGATCCCAGCAATAAAGCCACCGATGGTGATGTTCGTGCCGGGTTTAAGCGCGCCAAGCTCGCATGGTATACAGTAGACAATCAGTTGTATCGCCCTGTCGGAAAATTCAAACCAAAAAATCTTACAGATGAAGATCTCAAGCATCATTATGTAAGGGCTGTCGATCCGCAAGAGATTTTCCCAAAGCGTCAGCTTACACAAGGTGTCTTTTACGAACAGATCTTCGACGTCGCTTATTATCCAAGGGAACGTGGCCCTTATAACTACAATCGTGACCTCGACAACAATGGCTTTCTGAATAATCCACAAACCAATTGGGCCGGTATAACTTATCCCATAAGGACTGAAGTGGATTTTGATAAAGCGAATATTGAATATGTTGAATTCTGGTTGTTGGATCCATTCATTAAAGGTGAGTATGGTAAGATTAATGATGGCATAAACCCAGCAAAAGAAAACACAACTGGCGGAGATCTTATATTCCAGTTGGGAAGTATTTCAGAAGATGTGATACCGGATGGTAAACAGGCCTTTGAGAACGGACTACCCAAAGATGGAAATCTCGCATTAGGTGCTACCAAGAATGGGTTCGGCTATGTCACCGATCAACAGTTTGTAACACCGGCTTTTGAAAATCAAGCATCAAGCCGACCTAATCAGGACGTTGGATTTGACGGGCTGCCGACGAGCAAAGAGGGTGAATTTTTTCAGGATTTTTTGAGCGCCATCAATCCTGGCGCACGAGCTCGAATTGAAACCGATCCATCAGCTGATAACTTTCATTATTTTCTTGGTAATGATCTTGACGATGCCGACGCTAAAATACTTGAACGTTATAAAAACTTTAATGGGCAAGATGGAAACTCCCCTGTAATCACTTCGGGTGATATTGCTCCATCCGGAAGTCAAACACCAGACAACGAAGATTTGAATGCTGATAATACGCTTAGCGACCTTGAACAATATTACCAATACAACGTAAGCCTTAAATCCAGTCAGCTCGAAGTTGGAAAGGGGTTCATCGTTGACAAGATCTCAACCAAAGGAACCAATTCACCCGAAGATGTAACGTGGTACCTGTTCAGAATTCCGGTAAGACAATTTGACTCCAAGTTTAATGGCATCGATGGATTTAAGTCGTTGAAATATGCACGGATGATTCTTACAGGATTTCAGGAACCCGTTGTGTTGAGGTTTGCTAATTTCCGGATGGTAGGAAGCCGATGGAGAAGATATACAGCGAATCTTCGTGAAGGCGGTCTTATTGCCGACCCCGAACTTACACCGGATGATTTCACGGTTAACGTTGTGAATCTTGAAGAGAACGCTGCGGGTGACGCTAATAAATCACCTTACGTGATTCCCCCCGGTGTTGTCAGGGACCGTGATAACACTTCGTCAGTACCCCGACAATTGAATGAGCAATCGGTTCAGGTTTGCGTTGAAAATCTCGCGGATGGAGATTCAAGAGCAATCTACAAGAATGCTGCGGCAGATCTTTTCAACTACGGCCAGATTAAAATGTTTTTCCATGCCAACAGCGAGATTCAATATGCTGATGGTCAGCTTACAGGTTATCTTAGGATGGGTACTGACTTCGATCAGAACTTCTATGAGATTGAAATTCCATTACACATTACCTGGCCAACCAACTCAAATGAAATCGATGAGATATGGCCGGACCAAAACACGATTAATCTTGCTTTAAAAGAGCTCTATGCTTTGAAGGCTCAACGCGATCGCGAAGGCTTTCCATTAACTGAGTTTTTTCCCCGCGAAGGACCAAAGATTGTGGACCGACATCGCCTTAGAATATTCGGGCGACCGGATTTGAGCAGTGTTCAAGTTATGATGATAGGTGTGAGGAATACAAAGTCGGATGACAAACGTGCCTTGTCGGCTTGTGTCTGGGCCAATGAACTTCGTGTGACAGATTTTGATAGAACGCCTGGCTGGGCTGTTAACTCAACGATGAGCGCCAAGCTTGCCGACTTTGCTACCGTCACGGGTGCTTTCAGGCACACTACATTTGGTTTCGGTAGTGTGGCTTCTAAGATTTCGGAACGTACGCGCGATGAAACTACCACGTATGATATATCCGCCAATGTTAACGTCGACAAATTGATTCCAGGAAACACAGGCATTAAAATTCCCATGTTCCTCGGTTATCAGAATACGGATATCAGGCCGCAATACGATCCGGCGAATCCTGATCTTCGACTCGAAGCATCGCTGTCATCCTTCAATACAGATGAAGAGCGAAGAAATTATCTGAAGATCATTCGTGATCACGAGACGCGACGAAGTATAAACTTTATCAATGTCCGAAAAACAAAAACAAAGCCCGATGCTGTCAGTCATCTTTGGGATGTTGAGAATCTTGCCTTCAGTTACTCATTCAGTGAAGCAAAACGGTCCAACTTTACGTTGAAAGAGGCATTGCAAAAGCAATACAAAGGTTCTGTTGCATATACTTTCACGCCAAAGGCAACTGGCATAGAACCTTTTAAAAATTCTTCCAGGTTCTCATCACCATGGCTGAAGATGATCAAAGATTTTAACATAAGTCTTTTGCCTACAAGTATGGGCGTTCGTTTTGATCTCGATCGATCTTTCGGGAAGAATATTTATCGTAATGATGGCTTTGAATCGGCACCGAATTATCTGAAATATTTCACATTCAATCGACAATACAATTTAAGATGGAATATATCGAAGAGTCTTTCATTTGAATACAATGCTCTGTCGAATTCGATCATTGATGAACCTGAAGGTGAAGGAGATTCGGTGAATACCGAAATCAAAAAAAATCTAAAGAAGTTTGGCCGAATGAAAAACTTCGACCAGCGGTTTACCGTTAATTATGCTATCCCTCTGGATAAGATACCTGTAACTGACTGGCTAGGCGCAGACTACCGATATGAGGCGAGATACAACTGGAGAGCCGGGCCGAGGAACAGAGCTGACAACGGCAATGTTATCGTAGATCTGCCGGATAGTCTTGATTTCGGGAACACGATACAGAATAGCAGAGATCAAAATTTAACAGGCCGCGCAGATTTTGTAAAACTCTACAACAAGATCAAATTCCTCAAAGAACTTAATACGCCTCCAAAGCCAGTATCGACGCGAACTTCTACTAATCCAAAAATACCTACCCGACCGGATCCAAAAGACACGGTTAAAGAAAAAACCACTCCCCCTCTTATCAAGGGGCTTTTGCGTTTATTGATGTCTGTGAGATCTGTAAACGGAACCTTCAGTCTTACGGAGGGAACAATACTTCCGGGATTCAGTGCGACGCCGAAGTTTTTGGGCATGGACGACGCCTGGAAATCGCCAGGCTGGGGATTTATACTTGGAGATCAAAACCCCGACATAAGATACAGAGCAGCCGACAACGGATGGCTTAAGGGTCCTGACCCTAATAACCCAAGGTCCTCGTCGCTAACAACACCATTCTCACAACTTAGAAACACAAGTATTACGCTTAGGGCAAATGTTGAACCGACTCCTGATTTTAAGATACAGTTCGACGTCAAAAAAGAAACAACCAATACTTACCAGGAAATTTTTAGGTATGACGCTGCACAAGAAGGTTATGCGTCTCTTAGTCCAAGTCGCGGCGGAACCTATCGCATTTCGTTTCTAACTGTAAAAACAGCTTTCGATAAAACCAACAACTCTGTCAACTCAAATGCCTTTAGTGATTTTGAAAATAATCTTAACATTATTCAGGAGCGCTTCGGGATTATCAATGGACAAAATGATTATGATTCTGCATCACAAGATGTTTTGATACCTGCGTTCATCGCAGCCTACTCAGGAAAGAATGCGCATTCCGTTAGCCTGTCTCCTTTTCCAAAACTTCCGCTACCCAATTGGCGCATCGACTACACCGGGTTAAGCAAGATCGCCGCGCTCAAAAAAGTTTTTCAGTCAGTCACTTTATCTCATGCCTATCAAGGATCGTATTCAGTGATGAACTATTCCAATGCGCTGGACTTTAGTGATCAGAATGCGCTTCGAATCAACAGGCCGGTTGAAGGTTATAATCATAATTACTTTGGAGGCATTACTGACGGGAAATTGTTGCCCGTTTATATTATCAGTCAGGTACTGATCTCTGAACAATTCTCGCCATTAATAGGTGTGAACGTGCGAACGAAGAGTCGCGTCACTGCCAACCTTCAATACAAAACCAAGCGCGATCTGTCGCTGAACGTATCAAACGCACAGATCACAGAATTAACCAGTAAGGACGTCTCCTTTGAACTTGGCTATACGAAGAACGGAATGAAGTTGCCGTTCAAGTCACAAGGCCGGCTTATTGTTTTGAAGAATGACCTCACATTCAGAATGAATGTTACCGTTGGAGATACAAAAACCATTCAGAGAAAGATCGACGAAATCAACACTATTACGAATGGTAATATTAACTTCCAGTTAAGACCAAATGTCAGTTATGTTGTCAATCAGAAATTAAACGTTCAGTTCTATTTTGAGCGAACGGTAAATGAGCCACTAATTTCCAATTCATTTCGTCGTGCCACCACGCGTTTCGGTACGCAAATACGATTCAGTTTGGCGCAATAGTCTAAAGACGGACCCGCCCTGAAGCCAAGTTATTTGAACAAGATAAAATCCAACGCGTCTGTGCTCGTGTTATTCCAACCGGCTGTTCTCCTTGTTTTGCTTTTTTTTCCTATTTTTAGCCGCATAAAATTTAGCCAACATGAATATTCCTGACGGATTAAAGTATACAAAAGATCACGAGTGGGTCAAAATTGAGGGGAAAACCGCCACCATTGGAATCACGGATTTCGCACAAAACGAACTAGGTGATATCGTTTACGTGGACATCTCCAGCGTAGGGAAGGAAGTAGCTGAGCATGAAATTTTCGGTTCTGTGGAAGCCGTTAAAACGGTGTCCGACCTTTACATGCCGGTTGCCGGAAAGGTGCTGGAGGTGAATGCGTTGCTCGATGCAAGTCCGGAAAAGGTTAATCAGGATCCATATGGTGATGGTTGGATGATTAAAGCTGAGATTACCGGTAGCGTGGACGGATTACTGTCGCCTGTTCAATACAAAGAACTTATTGGGAAGTAAGGAACGTTAATAGCGCTCCTGGTTGTTTTAGTGTCTGTTGGACTTTTCAAATTTAAATGATTGAGCTCCCAGTAATATCGAGTGATGATGCGAGAAAACGCAAGCCGAATTGGCTGCGGGTTAAGCTGCCCGTAGGTCCTGATTACGCACGAGTACGCCGTCTCGTTGACAATTACAAACTCCATACGATCTGCGAAAGTGGAAACTGCCCTAACATGGGCGAGTGCTGGGGTGCAGGTACTGCTACGTTCATGATTCTCGGCAATGTCTGTACTAGGAGCTGTACGTTTTGCGCCGTTGCCACAGGAAGACCTACTGAGTACGATGTTGAAGAACCGGCCCGTGTTGCTGAAGCCATCAAGCTCATGGAAGTAAAGCACGCGGTTATCACATCAGTAAACCGCGATGAATTAAAGGACCGAGGAGCAGAGATCTGGTATCAAACCGTAGTTCAAACGAAGGCTGTCAGTCCTGGGACGACAATTGAAACACTTATCCCCGACACCAAAGGGAATTGGGATGCGCTATCGCGAATGATTGAGGGTGGCCAGGAGGTTGTATCTCACAACATGGAAACTGTTGAGCGTTTGTACAGGATGGTCAGACCACAAGCGCGCTATGCGCGTAGTCTTGAACAGATCAAAAGAATTCGCGAAGCGGGAATGAGGACTAAATCTGGTATCATGCTTGGACTTGGAGAAACCCAGGACGAAGTATTCAAAGCGATGGATGATCTAGCTGGTAATGGACTTCTCATCCTTACTCTTGGTCAATATTTGCAACCCACCAAACTACATCTCGAAGTTGCAGAATTCATTCATCCCGACACATTCTCAATGTATAAAGAGGAAGGCCTTAAGCGGGGATTGAGATATGTCGAGTCTGGTCCTCTGGTAAGATCCTCATATCACGCCGAGCGCCACGTAAATGTGCCCATCGATTGACCGCATCATTCTTTGCGTCAATTACTTATATCATATTATCATAATTTATTCCTACTTTTGTAAAAAAGTATTTCGTGCTGCGCAAGTATTTTCCGCAAGACAAGAACTATGTTTTAGAGAACGCTCAACTTTCTGTTCGTGCGACGCTGCTTCAATACCTGGTGGATTCCGTCAAAGTAGAATACTTATTGAGGTTCAACCCACTGGGGCTATCCGATGATACATGCCTGAAAATTCAAACCCATTCGGGTAATGATTTGTGTCAACTCGATGAGTTCTATCTCAGCCTTACTGGTGTATTCCGTTATAAGTACTACAATAATAATCAGCTCGAATTTCTTTTCGACGAAAGAAGCGATTTTGAAAAATATCAGGATGAATGGTCTGCCGAATTCAAACGATGGGCGAAAGATTTTTGCAGACAAGAGTCGTTTATACGTGCGGTATTAGAGTTAACGGTGTTCTATCCCGATGACTACACGCCGCAGCTGGCTGGCCTTCGACTAAATATTTTCGTTACCAAGTTTTTCGAAGTAAAGATAGATCCATTGAAAGGAATATTGAAGCGCGGCGCCGCCTGATTGCTTTCAACGAATTACTTTAAAATCTTTGTGATGCTGCAGTTCTCCATCGACAACATCAAGCTGTGTCACATCTGCTCGCGGCGGACCAGCCATACACCATTTATAAAATTCCTCAAGCTTGTCGACTGAAGCTTCTGCTTCGATGAATACACTTCCATCTTCAAGATTCCGCACTGAACCACAAATCCCCAACTCGTCAGCTTTTTGTTTTGCCGAGGCTCTGAAAAAAACGCCTTGCACTCTACCCTTTACGGTGAAACGAATATGTTTCAACATAGGCTTTATATTACTTAGAATATATAATCCGTGCTTAAGAATGCGGATTCACGGTTACGAATAATATTTGCCATGATCTGCTTGTTCTCTTCTGTTGATTTCGTTGCAACAACTGTCCGTATCGAAAAGACACGCAATGCGTCTCCGATCGATAGTGTGCCTTCTGCAGAATCCTTTCTTCCATTGAATGGAAATGTATCAGGACCTCTCTGGCTTTGTGCATTCAGATTTATCCGTCCGACCTGATTCACAAATGCATCCATCATTTTTGCAAGACGTTTAGAATCGTTTCCAAAAATACTTACCTGCTGACCAAAGTTTGAATTTACAACGTAGTCAATCGCCTCTTTATCGGAATCAAAAGGAACTATCGGAATTAGTGGTCCGAATTGTTCCTCGTAGTAAATACGCATGTCCTTATTAACAGGATATAAGACGGCAGGATAAAAAAATGAATTTAATGATTCTCCTCCGCCTTCGTTGACAATGGAAGCGCCATGTTTTTTTGCGTCTTCAACCAGAGCCTTTAGGTACTCAACTTTTCCTGGTTCCGGGAGAGGAGTCAGCGATACTCCAGGGTCCCACGGCATTCCAGGTTTAAGTTTTTTTATTGCAGCGTTGAATTTCGTTAAGAATTCTTGTAAGACATCTTTGTGCACAAACAAAATCTTTAATGCTGTACAGCGCTGGCCATTGAACGATAATGAACCCGTGATGCATTCTGATACCGCATTGTCCAATTCTGCATCCGGCAAAACTATTGCAGGATTTTTGGCATCGAGGCCGAGGACAGCCTTAAGGCGATGCAAAGCAGGATGAAGTTTCTTTAATTCGTTGGCTCCTTTATTTGTTCCTATAAATGCAAAGACGTCAATTTTCCCGGTTTCCATTAAGGCCCCAACTGTTTCTCTTCCTCGTCCGTAAATGATGTTGATAACACCAGCCGGGAAGCTGACGCGAAAAGCTTCAATCAAAGGTTTCATCAAAAGCACACCGTACTTTGCCGGTTTGAATACAACAGTATTACCCATGATTAACGCTGGAATGAGTGTGGAGAAAGTTTCATTCAATGGATAATTGTAAGGGCCCATACACAACGCAACCCCTATAGGAACACGGCGTATCTGTGCCATGAAGCCCTGCTCTTCGGAAAGCTTTGCAGAGTTTCTATCAAGCTCCTTATATGCTTTAATCGTATCGACAATGTATTCGCATGTTCTATCAAATTCCTTTTCAGAATCCTTCAGGGTTTTGCCGATCTCCCACATTAGCAGATTGACGACAATGGTGCGTTGACCTTTCATGTGAACAAGAAATTTCTCTACATGTTCGATGCGCTGAGAGACACTCATAGTCGGCCATTCGCCCATACCAAGATCGTACGCTTTCACTGCAGCATCAAGTGCCTCAAGTGACTCTTTGCTTGTGAGTAGCGGCGTACTGCCGATTTCTTTTTGTACATAGGTATCACCACATTTAATAAACACGGGACTCATCACAGGGTTTAAACTTCCTTCCCAGATCTTCAATTCACCCGCTATGAGGTATTCTCTTTGTTCGATTTTGGATTGTATCCGGAACTGCTGCGGAATAGTTTCTTCTGTTGGAAATAGCGTTGAAAAGTTTTGGCTCATTATGGGGGTCTTAGTGTTTGACAGTTGTTAACGCAACAAAGAATGATATTAGCGAAGTTCCAAGATAGCATTTTTCGGAATCATGAGTGATGAGCCATGAGTCGTGAGTCGCGCTTTGAAATTTCTTTCATGCAGACTTATGCATAACCATAGTGCAATGGATTCAGAGTTACGCAAACGCGAGGCGTTTTTAAGAAAAGTAGATGTCGATAAATTAAGGATAGGTATTCAAGCAGAGCCATGGACTCATCACTCATGACTTTTAATGTCGAATGCCACACTCTTTGCAGAACTTCATGTTCTTGGCAGAATGGCGCCTGGGTTTGTGTTTATGTCCGAAGTAAGAGGGATCTGAATACTGCGGCTTCATCAGCATTTTTTCATTGTACCGATTTGTCTTGGCTTTTGCATCCATACGACCCTGAAATTCTTTTTCAGCATTGTGTGTCGGACCGTTGCTTTTCTTGACTTTCCGAGGGGATGTCTTTGGGCTAAATGTTGACTCATCGCCACTGTTCCCTGGATCAAGGGTAGTAGGCTCGCTGATAGATTCACCTCTGCGCGCGGCCTTCTTCTCTTTCCTCGTAAGCTCCTGTGCAAACGAAGTTAGGGTGATGAATGTGAGAATGATTGCAACGAGAAATTTCATCATGTCAGTTTCAAAGGTATTAACTCGCCTGGTGATAAAAAATTGTCCTGTCAAGACCCGTGCGTAAGAAAATCCGGAAATTGAGGTGATATGTGTTAAAAATGAAACTGCCCTCAGTTTCCTGAGGGCAGTTCAAAAACCAACATAAACCAAATCTGTATTTTTAACTGCTTTTAGCTTCTAACATTGACTGTTCTCTGCGAAATACCCATGGAGGTGTAGGGTGTTCATCTTTCCAGATTCCTTTGCGCTTACTCTGGGAAGAGGTTCTGTACGCCTCCAGAATCGCGTTGGGGTCTTTTTCTGAAGTCCAGGCTAAACCATCCCTCAAGAGTTGAATTCTGGGATCTTTTTTACCGTCGACCAGGACTTCAGCAAGTGAGTTGTCTAATCTGTCTTTGCCGACGATTCGAACGTATACTTGCTTGCCGAGGGTGAGCTTCTCAAGGCAAACTTTGGCTTCTTTGCCATATGCCTGCTTCAACTCGGGGCAGTCGACACCAGCTAACATAAGATTGTAGGTCTGACCGTCTGTTCCGAGAACCTGGAGGGTATTTCCGTCGATAACGTTGATTACTTTGCCACTGAGGTCATTGCCCATGGCGAGGCCCGTTGTAAAGGCGAGAGAGAGAAAACTAATCAGGAAATGCTTCATAATGGTGTTTTTTTGAAGTGTATGGACAAAAAAACCACCACGTCAATAAAACACCGAAATCACCCTAAAAAATCGTTTGTAGCATGTGTAGTGAACCAATTTGGGAGGGATGGCAATTCAAACTGGGATCATTTGCAATATTGATCAACCTGGAATTTGGCTTTTAGATCTCCAAACTCGACAGCGCGACGCCAATCGAAGCAAGCCTTGTCCTTTTTCTCAATCCTGTAATAAAAATTGCCACGTTGCTTATAAAACGAAGCATTTTTAGGATCTATTCTAATGGCTTCGTCCATATCTGACACTCCAGCCCCGTAATCGTCAAGTTCAGACTTGCAAGTTGCCCTATTGTAATAAGCCTGGGCATCTTCAGGATTAAATTGTATCACCTTATTGTAGTCGAGCATAGCACCTTCGTAATCTTCCAGCGACTCTTTCACCAACGCCCGATTGAAATGCGCATCGACATTCTTTGGCTCAATATCCAAGGCTCTATTCAACTCGACAACGGCAGACTTATAGTCCTCCAAGGCGATAAAAGCTCTCCCCTTGTTAAGATATATACCAATGCTATTGTCACCAGCTTTCTGAGCATTGTCAAAAGCAGCGATCGCTCCTTTGTAGTCTTCTGCTTCAATCAACAAGAGTCCATGTTTAAAATAGACATCTTTGTCCTTTATACCACCTGCAATCACTTTCTCGAAATACTCCTGTGCTGTTGGAAATTTCTCCATCGCGTAATAAGCATTACCCAGAATCTGATAAAGTTCGGGACCTGGTTTCTCAGTCAGCTTTTCCACTTCACGAAAGTCGCGCACGGCTTCTTCATACTTCTTAGTGCTGATGTATGCCTGTCCGCGATTCTCAAGTGCCTTTACAAAATCGGAACGCTTTGTGATGGCCAATGAGAAGTCAGCGATAGCCTTTGGGTAAACCTCTTGCTTCAGGTAAGCCTTGCCTCGGTTGTTATACAGCGTTGCATCGCTAATCCCCGATGATACAGCCTGATCATAGTCCTGAATTGCCCCAGTGAGATTATTCGCAGAGAACTTGGCATCTCCCCGGTGAAAGTATGCTAGTCCAAATTTTGGATCCTTTACAATTGCCTCATCAAAATCTTTAATGGCGGCTTCGTAGTTCTTGCCATCGTACTGCGAATAGCCTCGCATGTCGTAGGCTGACGCGTCTTTTGTTCCAGTGTTAATGGCTTTATCAAAATCATTTATCGCACCCTTATAATCCTTCAATGAATACTTTGCCGAGCCGCGTTTGAAATAAAGATTGGACTCCTCAGGCGTGAGGGTAATTGCTTTATTGAAATCCGACAGTGATTTTTCATATTCCTTTGTTTCGAATAGGGAATAGGCACGAGAAGCATAAATCGCGTTGTCTTTACTACCACCGTCTATCGCTTTCCCAAGGTCGCCAACTGCACCTGTATAGTCTTTCGTATTGTATTTCGACACACCGAGTACAGCAAATTCTTCAGCTGCTGCTTCGCCTCGGGTTACAACGATTGCCATATCCGCAACGGCACCGCTGTAGTCCTTAAGCTGATACTTGGCACTGCCACGATTTTTAAGTGCCTGAACAAAGTCCTTCTTGATTCCTAAAGCGCGATCAAAGTCTGCGACCGACTCCTTGAGTAATCCGCCATTGAGTTTTGCTTTTCCTCGATTATTAAAAATAACCTCATCATTGGCCCCAAGAGTGATTGCTTTGTCGTAAGCAGTAATAGCCTCATTGAAATTATTCTGTTTAAACTTAGCGTTGCCTAATTGATAATAAACATCTTTGTTTTTGCTATCCAGTGAGGCGGCTTTCTCGAGAGCAGGAAGCGCTTCTTTTTCCTTTTTAGATATCATGTACGAAACTGCGATAGCCTCATAAACGCCAAGGTCAGCTTTTCCATTCTGTACAACTTTTTCAAGATCGGTTGTTGCCGCGTTGTATTCTTTGAGCTGGTAGTTTGCCTTACCGCGTTTCATGTAAAGATCATCTTCTTTTTCACCCGCCTGTTCCGCCGCATTTAGTGCAGTTTGAGCACCTTTGAAATCGCCGCCGTCATATCTCAGATAACCCGCATAGAGTGAAACTTTACTGTCCTTCACCCCAGCGCTTACTGCTTTATCAAGATAAATCTTTGCAGCGTCTTTTTTACCGAGGGCGTAGTTGCTTACACCTAACATCTTAACGATCTCGGGATTCTCTCCTTCTGCCGCTTTTGCTTTTTCAAGGTCTTCTGCGGCGCCGGAATATTCCTTCATCATGTACCTGACAGTACCCCGATTAAGCAGTGCTTTACTATATGTAACGTTGAGTTGAATGGCCTTATCGAAATCCGCGACTGCTCCAGGAAAATCATTTAAACTCATTTTTGCCTTTCCACGGTTGTTGAACAAAACTGCATCACTTGAACCTCCGTTAACGGCCTGATCATAATATTTTAGTGCCGCAGTAAAGTCATTCTTCATAAACTTAATATCACCTGCATCACGAAAAACCTCATTGTCTTTTGCTGATAAGCTTATAGCCTTTTCAAGATCCCTTAATGAATTCTCGTAATCCTTTAGCGCAAATTCTGCAAGGCCCTTCGATTGGTAAATATTTTTGTCTGATGCCCCTGATGCGATTGCCTTTCCTAGTGACTCGACAGCGTTACTATAATCTTTGTTGAGATACTGGCAAGTACCAAGTTCACTGAAAACATCTTTATCGTTTGCACCCATTGATACTGCTGCCGACAAACTCCTTGCTGCTTCTGTGCAGTTACCAACTTTAGAATAGCTGAGACCGAGCATTTTAAAAACATCTTTGTCACGAACTTTCTTCTCGACGGCGGTACTCAGGGTCTGCGATGCACCTTTGAAATCCTGAAGGTTATATTTCGCGATACCCAGTTTTTGATAGAATTCAACGTCCGTCCTACCCGCAGCGATTACCTTTTCGTAGTCTTCAACACTTCCTTTCCAATCCTGTAATTGATAACGGGCATCAGCTCTGTTCTGAAGTGTGTTTGTGCTACCAGGTTTGATTTCAAGAGCCTTGTCAAAATCGGGAACAGCACCCTTAAAGTCTTTCAGATTTGATTTCGCCTTTCCGCGGTTGTTGAAGATCGTGACATCTGATTTGCCTGCCGCGATTGCTTTGTCGTAGTTTGTTATAGCATCGCGGAAATTGTCCATTCTGAATTTAGAGTTACCCAGATTGGCAAACACTTCGCCATTGGCGACGCCCATGCTTACCGCTTTTTCAAGATCGCCAGCTGCACCTTCTACGTCGTCAAGATTATATCGGGCATTACCTCTGTATTCAAATAATTCGGATGTATTTATACGGGCTTTGACGGCTTCGTCGAGATCGGCCTTGGCTTTTTCAAATTCCTTGGCTTTGTAATAGGCTATACCGCGTTTAACAAAAACTTCTTTGTTGGAAAATCCGGAGTTGATAAGTTGAGTGAATTGTATAGCCGCATCGTTGTAATCATTTGACGCCAGTTTTTTCAATCCGGCATCCCATTGCACACGCATTAAAGAATCGTTCTTTTGTGCTATGACAGAATAAGTCACCAGAAGAAATCCGAAAACGAGTAATTGTGCTTTCATAGCGGGTTTTGATGAAAGCGTAAATTTATCAAATCCCGGCTTGATTCAGGTGGTCATGACGTGCTATCCCCACGTCAATAACCACCATAGAAATCACGTGTATGAATTACTTATGATATGAAGAATTCTGGCGGGTCGGTAAAAGAAAAGTGAAGGTAGGGCAAGTAAACTCAAGGTATCAACTTCCTGAGGACAATTCTTGCTCCTGAGACAAATTCGGCCATTTGGACCTTTGCAACTAATTGTGGATACAGGAAAAACAAGATGGGTTGCCTATCCCTTGATCACGTTACCGGCGACTTGCATGGTCTCAAGTGACGGGGATGTTTTGCCACCCTTCGGCTCAATGGTGACGGCAAAAGTGGTCGCGCCTGAGGCGATATTCTTCATCTTCATGAGACCGGCAATGTCGCCATCGAACACTCCCGCATCAACAGGTTTGCCATCGATGATAGCCCACAGCTGATATTGTTTCTCCGTTGAGAGCGCTTTCATCTCCTGAACACTCAGATAAACCTCCTTTGTTGTTGCGTTCCAATATACAGCTGCCAAAGCTGTAGGAGCGTTTGGCGTGCCTTTCATGACCACGCGTTGGAAGTCAGGGTTATTGGCAACGTTCAAGTCGTTCTCAATCTGCTCTAACCGGTTATTGACTTTATTGTAATCCTGGGCGACTTGTTGATTTTGGGCTAACAGCTGGGTTAAATTTGCATCAGATTTTTTCCATTTG
Organism: Chryseolinea sp.; assembly: GCA_039916665.1. Lineage (GTDB taxonomy): Bacteria > Bacteroidota > Bacteroidia > Cytophagales > Cyclobacteriaceae > Chryseolinea. The sequence goes on from JBDSKX010000166.1 coordinate 52,780, forward strand.
CCGTGATAATCATACGCCAGGAAGGAGGAAATCAATGCTACCATTACTGAGGCAGCCGCAGCAAATCTCCAAAGTCCCAACGTTGGGCCGGGCGTTATTGAAACTATTTTTGCTTCTGGTTGGAAGGCATTAATTTTCGCGAAAAGTGCTTCTTTCACCGACGCCTTTGGTTTTATCGCCATCGACATCAGCAATGCTTCCTGAGCTTCTTCAATGATGGCAAGCTCTTTCCTTAGTTCTGGATATAGACGCAAATTCTTTTCCACGTCGCCACGCTCAGTTGGCGACAACTCTCCCTGGGCATAAGATTCCAGAATTCCGGACGATATGTATTCTTCAACGTTCACTCGACTAACAATTTTCTTAATAGTTTCATTGCAAGGCGCATCCTGGTCTTCACCGTTCCCAGGGGGAGGTTGAATTCTTCGGATATTTCCGCCTGGGTGTACCCTTTTAAATAATGTTGGTCAATTATAAATCGCTGGTCTTCGGGTAGTGTTTTGAGAAGCTGCTGTAAACCAATTGATTCGACAGGTTGCTCCACAAATCCTTCATTGTCGATTCTATTTACGAAGTTATCTATGTCTCCAGTTTTCTTTTCTTTACTAAATTCTTTTGATCGCGTTTTATCGATTGCCTGATTTCGGGCAATATTCAGCATCCATGTAAATAACCGGCCTTTTGTTGGGTCGTAGGTGTCCATTCGTTCCCACACTTTGAGGAAAACGTCCTGAAGGACCTCCTCCGCCATTTCCTCTTTCTTCACGATGCGGGAAACCACCCCGAGCAGGGCGCCAGAATAATGGTCGTATAGATAGTCTAGCGAGTGACTGTCCTTATTCTTAAGGGACGCTACCAGCGAGTCTTCATCGATATGTTTGGAGATGGGAGAGATTGCGATTGTCGTTCTTGGAACGCTAAAATATCTAAAAATTTTCATTAAGCACTATTAACCCTCTCTACTATTAAGAGTCACTAACAAAACATGAAACTCTGATAAAGGTTATTTCAATTCCAAGAAATCCGAAAACAGAAGGAGGTAGGTTTCCAGCAACATGAAAACCATGTATGAAATTAAAATTCACCTCAATCCAGCCATTAATATGAAAACACGTACAGCATACTTCGGAATGCGCATGGAAAGCCAGCCTGCAAATTTCAGTTTTAGGAAGTCCTTCATCATTTGTGTACGATATCGCTAGCAATCATCAACACACATTAAATTAATTGGATTGCTGATCGTACGATGACAAGAATCAAAACCGTTTGATTGGAGAATACGCACCTCTTTGCTGAGGTTAAATATCTACGGAGTGAGCAATATCCTTCTCACTTCTGCGCTTATCCATTCCGTTATGTCAAATCGCTATTTAATTAAATATAAAATAATCTGGTTACCATAAATCCAAGCGTTACAATCGATTCGTAGATGGGGAAGATTACTTATCAATTCTTATTAAAAACTTCAAACTATGAACAAATCGAATGTGAAAGATGACAAGTTCATGGGAGGTGATTTTGCTAGCAGAATCACGGCTCCTATGAGAAGAGGAAAGTTCCTAACATACATGGGAGCTTCTTCAGCAGCAGCAGCGCTGCTGGTTACAGGCTGTAGTGACGACGATAATTCACCAATGACTCCTCCTGCAGCAGGTGTTGATCTTGGAAGTGGCGATATCGGTATATTGAACTATGCCTATTTGTTGGAACAACTTGAAGCAGCATTCTATGTTCAGGTTATTATGACGCCGTATTCAGGCATCACTGCAGCGGAAACTGCAATTCTTACTGATATCCGTAATCATGAGCTAGCGCACCGCGACTTTTTTAAAGCTGCATTGGGCACAGCCGCTATCGCATCTGTTGAAGTTAACTTTTCTACTATTGACTTTACAAGCCGTGCAAGCGTATTGGGAACAGCCAAAGTATTTGAGGATCTTGGCGTCACTGCTTACAATGGGGCAGGCAAGCTGATCACAAATGTTGATTACTTGTTGCTCGCCGGTAAAATCGTGTCTGTAGAAGCTCGTCACGCTTCAGCAATACGCGACCTTCTCAATCCGTATTCTGCAGATTTCTCAGGAGATGATGTGGTTGCCGGAGATACAGGTCTTGATGTTGCAAACACACCAACTGCTGTACTCACAGCCGCGTCACCTTTCGTGAAAACAAAGGTCACATTCGATAAACTTCCTAGTTAATTTAAAATCCAACGCACATGAACTTGTTAAAAATAATTGATGAAATAGGGAAGACTGACCCTGATGTTTACGAAAAGCTAAACTCAAGACGCGGCATGTTTAAACACTTGTCAAACGTCGGTACTAAGATGGCTTTTGCAGCAGCTCCTGTACTTCTTGGAGGTGTTTTCAACAAAACGTACGCAAGAACTTCAGCATCTGTTGGTGACGTATTGAACTACGCGCTGACGCTGGAATATCTTGAAGATGCATTTTACAAAGCAGGCCTTGCCGCTGCGGGATTGATCCCTGATAACAGGAAGGCGATCTTCAACCAGATCAGCAAGCACGAAGATGCTCACGTGAAATTTCTTTTAGCAGTGTTGGGCCAATTGTCGGTTACGCCAGTTGCCAAGCCTGAGTTTGATTTCACGGCAAACGGAATGTTCGCTGATGTTTTCACAAACTATACAACTTTCCTTGCCTTATCACAAAGTTTTGAAGACACCGGTGTTCGTGCCTATAAAGGTCGCGCTGGTGAATTACTGGGTAACGCAACCGTATTAACAGCCGCTCTTCAGATTCACTCTGTTGAAGCAAGACACGCCAGTATGGTAAGGCGTCTTCGCGCTGAAAAAGGATGGATCACTGGTAAGAATGCAAGTGGTCTTCCCGAAGCGATTTATGCCGGAGAAGATAACATCACGCAAGGTGGTGCAAGTATCGTTTCTCTCGGCTACACAGCTGACACTGCTACAGAAGCCTTTGATGAGCCTTTGGCTCCCGAAGCGGTTCTGGCAATTGCCGGTATGTTTATAAAATCCTAGTGTTGGTACAGGGTAGTGGAGCGATGTCCGGAATTAATTTTCCGGGCATCCACTATTCTGATCACCAATCGATATATTAAAACATTTACAACTATGCTATCAGCAACATTATTATTTCTAAGTGGTGTGGGATTCCAGGAGATTCTCCTCATCGGTTTATTCGTTATGGTATTCTTCGGTGCCAAGAAAATTCCCGAGTTGATGAAAGGGCTTGGGAAAGGTGTTCGTGAATTCAAGGAGAACGTAAAAGAAGTTACGAACGAAGTAAATAATAAAGAGGCTGAATAAGCCTCTTATTTTTTTACGATCAGCAGAAGATCTAGTGCGTCTTCCGCATCATCTACAATGATATAATCATCGTGAGTAATGTTCTCGACCAGTTTATGATCTATCGACTGAAGTTTATTTCTATTCCATCTGTTCAATATCTCGTAAGGTATTCTTAAAACAGATGCAGGCAGGCGATACTGAAGATTCAACACGTCGAACCTCGTAATCTTTTCGACACTTTTCTTATTCTTCGCGTAGTAGTTCATCACTTTGGAATTACCCGTGATACCTTTCATCTGAACAACCGGAAAAATCTTTGCGGCCAGATCTATAAGTTCTTTAGGGAGATATTCGCGGATATGCCAGGGGTTGCGGGACAAGGACATGCTTCTATTGGGCGTTGTCAGCAAAGCCACTCCTCCTGGTTTAAGTACACGATGAATTTCTTTCAAAAACAGTGCATCATCCTGTATGTGCTCTATCACCTGAAAACTCACAATGCTGTCGTAAGCATTTTCCTCCAAGCCTGTCAAAGGCGGGATATTCATACTTTTGAAAGTGGCAAGCGGATATTTTGGTCTCAGTACCTCAAGTGCGGATTCGATTTTATCCACCGCCGTAAATGACTTCGCCAGATTGATCATAGTCGAAACTCCCCTACCCTCACCGCAGCCTATTTCCAGCAGGTCGCCATTTACGTATTCAGTTGCCACAACATAGGCTTTAAAAAGTCGTTGATGTATGGGGTTGTCAGAAACAATCTCATCGCTAGTAATCTCAGTAGTGTACACCTTTGACATAAGTGTCAAAAGTAAGGATTTACCCGTTTAATTGATTCACGGAGAATGTTAGACATCACACTTCGTAAATATTCAAAACCTTGTTTAATTTGAGCGTAATTATGCGGTACGCCCCAGTTTTCTTACTAGCACTCATCACTTTGCCTGGATTTAGTCAGGCGCTCCGGGATATTAATTTCAGTTTTCAATACGATCCGGCGGAGCCATTTACGTTTACGGCGAAGGCCGTACGGACGGGCACTGGATGGGAAGTCTACTATGAACTTGTCCTTCAGGACTCCTCCCAGCACACCGATCAGTTTGTCATTCAGTGGGAGAACAGGGGTTCTTTAGATGAGCGACAAGGGAGCGCCTTAGACCAGTTGAGTGTTGAGAAAATAGTTACGCCGAAAGACATTCATGGCGTTGTAAAGCTCGGATCAAGTTTGCAGGTTCAATATCTTACAGCAAGGATCCTAAATAACTTTGCCAAACGGGTATGGTTCTTTTATAAAACTTTATTGCCCAATTATCCTTCTAATGGTTATCTCGCACAGAATGGAAAGCCCGTGCTCCACTCCTACATTAAGAACAATACACCTGTGGTCCTTGCAGGGACTGGCGACCAACAATACATCGTTTCCTTTTATCAGGATGATTTTCCGGCAGCCGTCCCTTCATTTTCTGAAGGTATGGGTCGCGTCGCGAGAGGTATGACTGTGGATACGACTTATACCGCACCCATCAACGGGACGTTGAGCTTTTCCAAGCAGGGTCTTTACCTCGTTCAGAAGGATACCGTCGCCAAGGAAGGGTTTGCTTTTAGAGTCCAACAGGATTATCCAAGGCTTACAAGAATTGAAAGTCTTGCCGATCCGCTGATATACATCTGCACAAAGCAAGAGTTTGCCAGAGTTAAGGAAGCCAAAGGAGACAAGAAGGCTTTTGACAAGGCTATTCTAGCAATCACTGGGAGCCCAGGGCGCGCCAAGGATTTTATCAGGAATTATTATAAGCGCGTGGAATGGGCAAACGCATATTTCACGTCTTATAAAGAGGGGTGGAAAACAGACCGAGGCATGATTTACATTCTTTATGGACTGCCTGATGAACTATTCAAGTTTAACGATCGGGAAGTTTGGACCTTCAACAGCAGTGGCACAAAAACCACTTTCAATTTTATAAAATCACAAACACTGTTTGATCCTGAGAACTATGTTTTGATACGCGAGAAGAAATTTCAGGAGCTGTGGTATGATAAAGTCGATCTCTGGCGCAATGCGCGCTTCTGAGTAGCCATGGAAGGCAAAGTTTCATTGTTCATAGTTCCTACACCGATTGGGAATCTTGGTGATATCACACTGAGGGCGCTCGACATATTAAAATCAGTTGACCTCGTCCTTGCAGAAGACACCAGAACATCGGGTTTTCTCCTGAAACATTATCTCATCCAAAAACCGCTGCAAAGTTTTCACAATTTCAATGAACATAAAGTCGTCGATAATTTTGTTGAGCGAATGAAGAAAGGTGAAGTGATGGCGCTTGTATCGGATGCCGGAACACCTGGCATTTCAGATCCCGGTTTCTTGCTGATCCGCGCTTGCCTGCAGGCGGAACTGATAGTCGATTGTTTGCCCGGACCAACTGCGTTTGTACCGGCATTGGTTAAATCAGGTCTACCTTGCGACCGTTTCGTATTCGAAGGATTTCTCCCTCATAAAAAAGGACGACAGACCATGATCAAGAGTCTTGTAGAAGAAGTACGCACAATGATATTTTACGAATCCCCCTACAGACTTGTAAAAACGCTTGAACAATTTTCAGAATACTTTGGCCCTGACAGAATGGTATCGGTATCCCGCGAACTGACTAAAATGTTTGAAGAGACAAAGACCGGAGCTGTAGCTGACGTGCTCACCTACTTTGCTTCCAAAGAAGTGAAGGGTGAAATTGTAATTGTCGTTGCCGGTAATCCGAACAAATGACCACATTCAAAAGAATCCCTGCACGTGTGCGCTAATTCCTATTGGATGCTTATCTTCACTTTTTGCAAGGCTGACTGAATACGCAAACTTGTTTCGGATTGTGAGGTAATGTGGTGACAAATGATTTGAGTCCAAAAATTATTGAGTATGAGTATTAATCTAACAGACATAAAAAGCAATGTCATCAGTGTTTGTGGTGAAGTTGCTGAATTCATTTACAAAGAAGGCAGCTCATTTGACAGATCACGCATAGAACAGAAATCGGGATTTAATAATCTGGTTTCGTATGTTGATCAGGAAGCAGAAAGAAGATTGGTAAAAGCACTTGGCGACTTATTGCCCATAGCTGGTTTTATCACTGAAGAGGGTACAGTCACTCAATCCAAAACCAATGAATATAACTGGATCATTGATCCGCTTGATGGAACAACCAACTTTCTTCACGCGCTTCCGATTTATTCTATCAGTGTTGGATTAACCAGAAATAACAAACCCGTACTTGGCGTTGTCTATCATGTTGTAAGCAAAGAATGCTTTCATACAATAGAAGGAGACAATGCTTATTGTAACGATCGGGTCATTCATGTGTCAACCATTCCGGTATTGCAGGAAAGTCTTCTGGCTACTGGATTTCCGTACAATCGCTTTGGCAAAAGCGATGATTATCTCAGTATCATTAAAGATTTTCTTGATAGAACGCATGGTATCCGAAGACTGGGAAGTGCAGCTATAGACCTTGCCTATGTTGCCTGCGGCAGGCTCGAAGGATATTTTGAGTATAACCTCAATGCCTGGGATGTTGCTGCCGGAATATTACTGGTACAGCAGGCAGGTGGTAAAGTAACCGACTTTAAAGGTGGTGACAACTGTCTTTTTGGCGGCGAACTTGTGGCTGCCAACAGCCTCATTCACGACGAAATGCTGAATCTGGTACAAGCAAAGTGGAAATAGCCCACCTGTCGGGATTTCTTCCTAATACTTCTTTCCTTATTTTAATGGCTTAATAAACAAGACTCAGTTGTATGAATATGAATCCTTATAAACGTTCCAGCCTTGCAGTTGCCATGCTTACGCTGATGAATCTCGGCCTTTTCGGCATTGCAAACGGCCAGGATAATCTCACCAACAAGCTTCCGGTAGACCCACGACTGAAAATGGGTAAGCTCTCTAATGGGTTGACCTACTACATTCAAAAGAACACCAGACCTGAGAAAAAAGTCGAACTGCGACTCGTCGTTAACGCAGGATCTATTCTTGAAGATGATGATCAACAAGGACTAGCTCACTTTACCGAGCACATGGCCTTCAATGGGTCAAAGAATTTCAAGAAGAATGAGCTTGTCTCTTTCCTTCAATCTATTGGCGTTGAATTCGGTGCCGACCTTAATGCCTACACCGGATTTGATGAAACGGTTTATATCCTTCCTATTCCGACGGAAAAGAAAGAAAATATTGAAAAAGGATTCCAAATCCTAGAAGACTGGGCAAGTACTGTGGCATTTGAAGGTGCCGAAATAGATAAGGAACGCGGCGTTGTTCTCGAGGAATCCAGACTTGGAAAAGGCGCGGAGGACCGGATGTTCCGGGTCGTCTATCCAAAAATGTTCGAAGGATCCAAGTATGCTCAACGACTTCCGATTGGTAAGGATGATATCCTTAAAAACTTCAAATATGATGTGATCAAACGTTTCTACGGCGACTGGTATCGTCCCGACTTGATGGCTGTTTTGGTGATTGGGGATATTGATCCTGTTGAGGCTGAAGCGTTGGTTAAAAAGCATTTTGAGAAATTAAAGAATCCCACTAAGGCACGCCCGCGTGTATTGACCGATGTCCCTGGACGTAAAACCTCAGAAGCGGTTGTCGTGACGGATAAAGAGGCAACCAATCACGTGGTCGAAATTGATTACACCTACACGAAATCCAAAGAAGAAGTCACCATAGGCGATTATCGTGAATACCTCGTGAGAATTATGTTTACAACGATGTTGAGTCAGCGGATGCAGGAGCTTACACAACAGCCAGATCCTCCATTTGTTTTTGGAGGAAGTAATATTGGTGGGTGGGGTCGTGGCTTCGAGGGTTATCAATCTTTCGCGTATCTCGGTAAAGGTGGTATTGAGCCCGCGATACAAGCATTGATGCAGGAAAATGAACGCGCTCGAAAATTCGGCTTTACTGCCGGCGAACTCGATCGTCTTAAAAAGATGATGATGAAAAATATCGAACGCAGTTACAATGAGCGCGAAAAAACTGAATCCGCCAATATCACCGAAGAATACATCAGGAACTTCCTCGAGAAAGAACCAATCCCCGGTATTGAGAATGAGTATAAATATTATAAAGAATTCCTGCCAGGAATTACACTCGAAGAAGTAAATCAATTCGTGGCTAAAACTATTCCGTCGGCAACCGATCCTAAACTTGTTATCCTTACTGGTCCCGAAAAGGCAGAGTTCAAGATCCCTTCCAATACAGAGTTACTTGCCATCGCAGACAACTCGGGCAAGGGTGATCTTTCAGCCTATGAAGAAAAAGCAGTGGCTTCTTCCCTGATGGATAAAACGCCTAAAGCAGGAACAATAACGAGCGAAAAAGAAGACAAGGAATTGGGAACAACGCAGTTGAAATTAAGTAACGGTGTCAATGTGATTTTGAAATCAACTGACTTCAAGAATGATCAGGTCGTTATGGGTGCATCAAGATTCGGAGGATATTATCAATATGATCCGAAAGAAAGGTTCAACGCCGAATTTGCTTCAACTGTTGTTACACAAATGGGTATTGGCCAATTCTCACCTGTTGATCTGAAAAAAGTTCTTGCAGGCAAAACCGCAAGTGTTGTACCGAGAATAGGATCATTAACCGAATCTCTAAATGGACAGTGTGGCGCGACAGATATCGAGACTATGCTTCAGCTGACATATCTATACTTCACGCAACCACGAAAGGATGATGATTTGTTTAAGTCTTTCATCTCCAAGCAGAGTTCATTGTATGCAAATATGGCAGCTGATCCACAGTTTACATTCCAGGATTCAATCATTTCTATTCTATACAAGAAGCAGCCGTGGGCACCTAAACTTCCAAAACCTGAAAATTTCGCACAAATCAAAGAAGATCGTGCGCTGGAAATATTTAAGGAGCGCTTTGGTAATGCAAATGGATTCACGTTTGTTTTTGTTGGTAAATTTGATGTAGCCGCAATCAAACCGTTGCTTGCAACCTACCTTGGAAGTTTGCCATCGGCGCCATCAAAGCCGGCATTCAAAGACGTAGGTCTTCGGCCAGTAAAAGGTGTTCTTAAAAAAGAGATCAAGAAAGGAACAGAACCAAAAAGTTTTATCAGGCTGTATTGGAATGGAGAAGCTCCTTTCTCAGAAGCAGAGCAACTCAAAGTTTCGGCGCTTACCGATGTGATCAATATCAAACTCATAGAATCATTGCGTGAAGAGCTTAGTGGTATCTATGGTGGTGGTATCTCCGGCGGATTGAATAAGAACCCGTACAACAATTATTCGCTTGCTATATCGTTGCCATGCGGACCAGAAAACGTTGATAAGCTCATTAAGGCTACACTTGCAGAAATTGAAAAGATCAAAAAAGATGGTCCTGCGCAGGCAGACCTTGACAAAGTAAAAGAGACCTGGAAGCAACAGTATCAAGTGAATATCAAAGACAATAGTTTCTGGACAAAGCAGCTTTTACAAAGCGTTGAGTTGGGTACAAATCCCGATGACGTAGTCAGTTACGAGAAGCGTGTTGCAGCGCTTACGACGCAAGACTTGAAAGGTGCAGCAGTAAAGTATCTTGATATGAAGAACTTTGCAGAGATCGTTTTGAATCCGGAGAAGTAGCCTGCTTACTCAAATCGTAGCCGTACCGTTATTAATTTAGGTTGAGCGAAATGCGAACCATTTAACAACGGTACGGTTTTTTTTGTTAGTGTATTAATGTCAAGTTCAAATGAATATGGACATAGGTTCGAATTCCTCTTCGTGTCGCCTCATCCTCGGTTCTTCTCCAAAGGCGAAGGATGCAAATTTGAGTACTATCTGACGTTGATAAATAATATCAAGGTTAAGTACTCTACAACTTATCAATGCATTCATTTTTTCAATTGACTATTTTCACACTTTGTCAATCAAAAATGGTCGGTTTTCCGACGTCAAGGTTACATACTTGAGAGCGAAATTCATTTTGCGGAGGAACATTTGAGTGAAACGAACTGGGACTTAAAACCATAAGATTCTCAAACGAACAACTGTTCAACGAACTTGAAGGTGAAACAGGAACATTAACGCTTATCTTACTTTCCATTTAAAAATTCAATTTCCACTCTCCTGCTTTTTGATCTATGCGCTTCGGTAGCTCTATCAGCAATAGGTCTATCCTTTCCATAACTGTTGCCGCAATTCGCACAGTGGAAATGTGTTTTGATATCAGAGACGATTTTACACTTTGATCTCTCTTGCGCGAAAGGTCGAGATTATGTTCATACTTCCCATATCGTCCGTGTGGCCTGACAACTCAATACAGATCGTTGGATGATTGTTCATCCAACTCACTACTTCATCACGCTGATGATAGGAATTAAATTAATTGTCAAGGTGTGTGGATCAAAATCGAACTGAATTTTATTTAAGATGTAGCGATTATCCAATTCAATTTGAGCCAAGGCTAAAAGTCTGTACATCACGCTCAACTTTTTCGATGAAAGCAACGTGCCATTTCGGCATCACCATTACTTCATCAACATAGTAATATGCGCTGCTTTCCAACATCGCTTCCTGTGAAGGAGCGTACTCAATAAAATATCGGTGCGTCGAAATATTGTCCGAAAAATTTCCGATCACCACATACGATTCACCCCCAACTGCTGTAATCAAATGCAACATTTTCCCAAAGCCGGTAGTTTCAGTCAGCTGAAACCTTGATCATATTCGTAAAATGAATATTACCAATAACCTGATCATACTGAATTACTGGCTTGATGACTGTTAGTGCAATCCCGATTCGATCGATGGCGTAACGCGAATATGAAGAAAACCGATAATGAAATTCAACGTTGTAAATAGAGCCGTGAATCAAGGGTGTTTTAAGTGTACCCAGAAGATACTCGCGATAATTATTGCTTTTATTCATCCATGCGTATATTCCGGCATAGCCCTGACCAGAATATGCATCAGATATTCCAGCCAGTTTTCGGGAACCCCAGCCAGTTTTCCGTTGCAACTATTGAAAGAAAGGGGGAGCAAGATTAGCCGACTCCCAGGCCGTGGCATAAACCTCCGCCCTGCTTTCCGAATAATTCTTTGGGCATCTCGAGTACGATTCGAAACCAGGATTGGCGACAAGTTTTGAGAAAATGTCGGATGGGCGGGACGACAAAAGAGCCAGATCAAATGATACGTCATTAGATTAATTCCAACGTATTAAATGGAAATTTATCATGTCACGAACATTGCCTTTCGGAAAATCACTTCGAAATATCGTTTCAGCCGCGTCGAATGCGCATCCATTCAATAGATGCGTCATTAAAATTCTTTAAAACCGTTCGATTATTTTCACCGATAATTATATTTGCGGGCTTATTTAAATCGCAATAATATGATTGTTTTAAAATTTGGT
>JBDSKX010000167.1:0-10857 GCA_039916665.1 Chryseolinea sp.
CCCAGGACCGATGGGGGAGCGATCGATCTCGATGATAATTACACTTGTTAAATTCAGCTCAACCACTTTATCGCGCACATCGCCAGGGATGGGGGAGCTATTGTACGAGTGACCATCGCTCCAAAATGGTATAACTGATTGTTCCATTTCAGAACAGCTTTGGCTCGCTAACAATTTAGGTGGATTCAATTTAAAAGCACTAAACTGAAAAACTTTAACGACTTTAAACAATATCTGTAGCGTTAGGTTTCGACAATGCAACAATTCGTTGCACAACAAAAAATCGGATGACTAGTACTCTCTCGGAATGATCACCGCCATTTGCTTATTACTGTTGTGGATCTTCTCCATCAAAGAATTCCCTTAAATGAGCAATGGCCAAAAAAGATTCGACATCTAATCAATGGACATAAAATTATACAAGTCACCGTGGAAAGCGATAAAGCTGATTTTGCTTTGTTCAATATTCGTTTTCGGAGGACTAATTTTGTTAAACAATTCGCACGCGCCAAAATGGGTTGCTTGGATGAGTATAGGTTTTTTCGGACTTGGTTATCCAGTTGGACTATTTCATCTATTTGACAGGAGACCACACATCATCATAAATGAGATTGGAATATTTGATCGGACAATTAACAAGGACTTTATTAACTGGGATGTTATCCAAGGAGCTTACCTGATTAGTATTCACGGACAAAAATTCGTTTGCTTAGTGGTTGACGAAAAGTACGAACCATCGGCTAAGAAGGGAGAAGTTTCGAAATCAGTTTCAAATTTCAACAAGAAAATTGGAGGTCAAGAATTAAATATTTCACTCGGACAAATTACAGTTGACGACGCTAAGCTGACTGAGTTCATTTTGACAATGATCAACGTAAGACCCGAGAATAGAAAAGAGAAATTGAAAGGCAGACTGCTAATGTAGCGTCGACAGGCGGACAGTTGGTACGGGGCTAATATTTCGCGGTTCATTGAATACAAACAAACCCATCAAACTATGTTAACTACAGAACTGTTGACTTCCATCGCCGATGCCCGGAATCAATTTATCACCGCCGCTTCCGGACTTTCCTATCGTCAGACTCAATACAAACCATCATCAGATTGCTGGTCTATTGTTGACAATGTTGAGCATATGGTGATGGCTGAGATGTCAGGCGTTGCCAGTATGTGGAAAGTTTTTATGGGTTTGCAACAAGGTGAAACACCTCTCAGACGGTGAAGTAGTTCGCTTCCAAATCAAAGCCCCAAAAATAAGAGGTTGATTTAATCCAGCTAGTATCGCAAATTCGTTTGGATTGGATCTACTGTGTTCTTGGCCGAATGAATTAGCGGTTGATAGCCTGTTGTTCATACTACAGAAATGATATTGCTTAATGATAATTACCTAATGATTTTAAAATCAGCAATACGCATTATTTCTGAGTTGGAATTTTTCAACATCCTTTATTTGGTACGGCATAGATCACGTTGCCCGAAACAGATAAATAGAAGCCAAAACTTTCTGCAGAAGGGAGTAAAAGTTGTTGCCATGTTTGGCCCATGTCAGATGACCGGAATAAACCATCTGAGCGACCACATATTAAATATTTACCCACTTGTTTGATTGATGAAATAGCCGATGAGGATTGAGATACGCCTATTTTCTTCATTAATAAGTTACTCCAGGAAGGCTGCAGATCTTCACCTATGGCATTCCAGGTTTTTCCACTATCCATTGAAATGTGTATGCTGTTTGTTTGGGTTACTGTGTTGTTTATTATAGCAGCAAATCCTCCATCAATACGTTCCACAGCGATGCCAACAGCCTCTTCACTGATCACACGGTCCCAATTTTGACCATCATCGGTAGACCTTAATATTCCCCCTTGGCAGCTAGCCAAAAGTATACCGTTTGACTCTACCAATTTCATGTCCGCGCCTCCCACATGCACTTGCTTCCAGGTTTCTCCACTGTTCGTTGATCTAAAAAGGCTATTGCTTGAAACGATAAAAACTGTGCCTCCGGCAGTTTCAAAAACGGAGCGTACATATCTCTCTTTAAAATGCGTGTACATCCAATCTATCGTTGTGTTTAGGCGTACGGCTTGCTCTTGAAAATTCTTGTACACGGGCGACCAATTACTGGTTCCGTTTATTTTTTGTAAAAATTGACCCCTGAAGTTATAGGCAAATATCCCATTCTTGCCAGAGGCAATGTTAGGCTGTTTACCAGGGAAGATCTCTTTTGTCCAAAAAGAAGTTGTGGAATGTGGTTCACTGTGATAAACCCCATTTCCAGAACGTACATAGAGCCCACGATCATTTGCAAAGACACCATCTCTGCGTATACCTGCTCTCACCAAATTTTCAGGCAGCCCTTTGCTTATGTCCTGCCAGGTTTGTCCGCCATCAGTAGATTTGAAAATGATGTTGACGATCCCCGCTGATTTCCCCTTTTTTAATGGTTTCTTTTTTGCGTGCTTTTCTTTTAGCACAAAAGAACTCAGTAGAAATAATACCAGTAGGATAGCCGGTATAAACGCAAATAATTTTTTCATTTGTTTAATTTAAAGTAAAACGATATCGATTAGTACTTAGCGGAAAGTAGGAGGTGGGACAACACACATTATTTTTCTGTCCCGCTCCACTTTAAAAGACCGTGATGATTATTCCCTTTTGTGTTAGGGCTTTTAACAAAGCTAAACGGCTTTATCCTGGCTTCTGTTAAGCGTGTGTAAAAGAAGGTTAACGAAATGTAAAAGTTGTCGTAAGCCGCATGCGGCAACTATCAATCAGATGCCTAATTCGATAAATTTAACACTGATAACTGATGCAAAGGTTGAGTATATGCGATAGGTTCTTGTATGATTCCAGGTGAGTTTTTTGCGAATGAAGTGATATATCTTCCCGAGACAACCGGATACTTTAAACTTTACACCCTTTATCCGTATCATCAGGTCCTGAGAACTCAACCATGTCCAAAACTAAAACGGCTTTTGGCCATCATTGAGAAAAACGTGGCTCACGCAGGATACAATATATTTGACTTGACCCCGTTAGCCAATAACCTTATCCAAATCTCTGATGAGATCCCGCCAACAGCGTCTACACGAATCTTACCGGTACTAGCCCCTTCTGGAACAACTACTTCAATGGCGTCAGCCGTCGGCCACATTTATCTGTTCTTCAGTCTTAATTTCATTTCAACTTTTGCCTGCTTCAAGGTGTAGTTCATAAGGATAAAAATGACTCAGTATGGCATTCCTCGAACTGACCGAACAACACAAGAAAGACATTATAGCGTAAAAAAAGAGCGGCTCTACTGAGCCGCTCTTTAATAATTTATCTTTTTACGTTATAGCGCGATTGTTTAATCGGACAATGATCCCGACTTGCTAGTTTATATCTGGATATCCAGGATTCTGAGGTCTGAGATTCGGGTTGTTCACCAACTCTTGTCTTGTGAGCGGAAACAGAAGATGTTTTTCCTGTAGTGCCTGGTTTGAGTTTGTGTTCACGTGTCCGACAAAATCATCGAACGCATTGGCTTCGTTGTTGTACACTTTCCGCAGACGTACCATATCGAACCAGGTAATGCCTTCGAAAGCGAGTTCGTGCCAGCGTTCTTTCCAGACCGCCTCCTGAAATGATGCCTGATTATAAGTGCCGATATCAGGCGTTGAAAGTTCTGCTCTATCCCTGATTGCTTTTAATGCGTTGTACGCCTGTGCGTTCGGTGCGCCGGACGATGCATTTTCAGCTTCGGCGTAGATTAACAAAACTTCAGCATAACGTATCATCGGCACATTCAAATTGTCTTTCTTCGTCGGCACAATGTTGTTGCTGCCATTAGCCCTCACGTTGAAATGCTTGAAGATGTATGGTGCATTTAAGGAGAATGGTGCGCCTGTTCCGTTTGTATAATACGTTGTGTAGAACCATCCTTCTTGATCCGAAGCGCGAAGATCGCCTGATTCATAAGAGTTATAGAACGCTACTGTCGGAATTGTGCTTCCGGTTCCGGACGCACCGCGGTATGTAACTGGTTTGAAGTTCGGGAACATATTACCCATTGGATTTTCAGCAACATCGGCAGTATACTGTAAGCTGAAGATGTGTTCTCCCTGATTGCGCAGGTTTTCGTCGTGCACCTCGGCATAGGTGTCGAACAGTTTAATCGTTCCAGCGCCATCGATCACTTCTTTTGACTTTTCTGCCGCAAGCGTGTAATACGGCGCGCCTTTGCTCAAAGGAAAGCCAGCCATAGTAAGGTATACTTTCGACAACAATGATTTTGCTGCCGACTGAGAAACACGTCCTGAAGGATCTGTCCATGAAAGTCCTGCCGCCTCTGCGGATTGCAGATCACTGACGATCTGTGCGTATACTGATTCCGCTGGAGTACGTTCAGGATAAAAATCTTCAGAAGTGAAAGACTGTGGTTCAAGGATCAAGGGAACATCACCCCAGATCCTGACCGCATAGAAGTATGCCCATGCACGAAAAAAGCTTGCTTCTCCCAGTACGCGTTTTTTGGCTGCTTCATCCATCGTGATCTTCGGCACGTTGGCCAATACCAGGTTGGCATTGGCAATCACCTTGTACACACCTCTCCACCAGTTTTGAATGTGGCCAGTGTTGGGATCATACGATAGTGAGTAAAGATTGTTCAGATCCGAGTTCTGCGCAGTCTCAGTTGTCGTAGTACCCGTTGGTGCCTCGAGCATCTGCCAGTTTGAAGAGAAGATTCCGGCACCGTCGCCGTAAAATCTGGAATCTGCATAAACAGCAGCAATCGCAGCGTCGGCGTGCTTCGGTTCAGTATAAAAACTTTCCGGCGTAAGATTGGAGGGATCCTTTTCATCAAGGAAATCGGAACAAGCGGTGCCCATGAACAGCAGTGAACTGATCATGATAACTCTGCTTCCATACGTTGATATATTTGTCTTCATCATAATTGTCATTTTGAATTCTGAATTATAGACCAATCTGTAATCCGAGCATAAACGTTGTTGCCTTTGGATACTCGTGCCACTTCATGCCTTGTGAGAATGCATTGTCGCCATTGCCTCCGCGCAAAGGTGTGACCTCAGGATCACCGATCACTTCATCGGCTACGATGAGGAAGAAGTTCTGCGCCGATGCGTAGATGCGCAACCTGTCGAGACTCAATTTCTGAAGCATGCTTCCGGGAACTGTATAACCAAGCAGGAGGTTTCTGCCTCTTACGAATGATCCATCCTGAACCCAATGTGAGTCAACGTTGGTTACATAACCAGCGCTCGTTCCGCGAACCTGAGCGATCATGGTGTTTTGATTTTCAGGTGTCCATGCATTCAATACCGTTTTGTAACTGTTCGCCAATCCCTGACGGTCTTCGCTTGAGTGCAGGTTCATGTCCATGATATCGTTTCCATAGGAGTACTGGAGATCGATGGTAAGATCGACAGGACCGTATTTGATGTAGTTGACAAAACCACCCCACACATCGGGACTACCGCGACCGATGATACTTCTATCGGCATCAGTGATGGCATAGTCACCATTGACATCCTTGTACTTGATATCGCCGGGAAGGATCGTGAGACCGTTGCGATAACTCGTATATTTTGCAGCTTCATCGGCTTCAGAAGTTCCCCAAACGCCGAGCCGGGTCAGTCCCCAGAAGGAGTCCGCAGGCGCGCCGATTCGGATGATACTCGTCGGGTTGGTAATTCCAGGTCCACCCACGTTGAATATGTCGGATGGTGTCGCGAGTGACAGTACCTTGTTTCTGTTTGAAGATGCATTGATCGTTGTTCTCCACACGAACTTGTCGGTCTGAATGTTCGTGGTTGTGATCGCTACTTCAAGGCCCTTGTTTTGCATTGAACCTACGTTCTTCCGGATGATCGCGTATCCACTCGTTTGTGGTACCGGCGCGTCCAGTAGCATATCCGTTGTTTTTCTATAATAGACATCAGCTTCAAGGGTTACTCTGTCATTGAACAAACCTAATTCAATTCCCAAATCACTTTGTGCCGTTTTCTCCCAGCGAAGATCAGGATTGGCAAGTCGGTTGAGTCCGGTACCACCGACGCTCGCGTTGTTCCAGATAGCGCGATAATTTGAGCCCAGCAAAGAGAGGGAGGAATACGCTGGTATTTCAGAGTTACCGGTAAGGCCATAACTGGTCCGGAGTTTCAGGTTTGATATGATTCGATTGTCTTTCAGGAAACCTTCGTCGGAGATTTTCCATGCCAGTGCGGCTGAAGGGAAGAATGAATATTTGTTGTTGTCACCAAACTTGGAGGAACCGTCGGCACGTCCTGTGACGGTGAACAAATACTTACCCATCAGGCTGTAGTTGATCCGGCCGAAGTAAGAGCTGAGTGCGTAGCGATAAGCGTTTGACTGAAGTACTTTGTTGTCGTTACCGGCCCCAAGGTTGTTAAACTCTAGGTAATCGCTTGGAAAGTTCCGTACATCGATGTCGGTGTAAAAGCGATTCTGTTCCTGCCACGAAATACCGGCAAGAGCAGTAAGTGAATGAATTTCGCTAAACGTCTTGTTATAGGTCAGGTAATTTTCGAGTGACCAGAAGGTTTGCTTCTCTGTGCTGGCAAGTGATTGGCCGATGCCTGTCGTGTTCAGTGAGCTATTGATTGCTTCATCGTTTTGTTGTGTCACGATGTTCGCACCCAGCACCGTTTTCATTTCAAGTCCTTTCGCAAGTGTCAGGTTTGTGAACACGCTGCCCAGTGTAGTCTGAGTTTGCAGAATATACTTACGGTCGAATAACCTATGCACGGAGCTCATCGTTCCTTCTGCATTAGGATAGTCACGATTGTTCGCGAACTTACCGTCTTCATATCTCACGGGAAGAAAAGGAAAGTCCTCCACAATCTGGCGCGCAACCTGATCGGAGATATCGACAAGATTTTCGGTCTGATGATTATAGCTCAATGTAGCGCCAACCTTCAACCATTTTTTTACCTGATCATCTATTGTCAGGCGACCTGAATAACGATTGAGGTATGATTTCTTCAGAAGACCCTCGTCATCACGATATCCAAGCGAAAGGCTGTAGGTTGTTTTTTCGTTACCGCCTGAAAATCCGAGTTGATGATTCTGAGAAAGTTTATGTTGCGTTGTTTCTTTCAGCCAGTCAGTATCGTACAGATTATTGCCATTGGCATCCCATACACGTGGATCAACTCTGCGAACGGCAGGGTTAAGATTTGTATATTTCCCTGCATCCCAACCAGCTTTGTCGAACTTTTCCATGTTCGCATAGGCGAGGTCCTCAACCTGTATATATTCTTTCGCGTTAAGTGCTTCTCTTTTGTTCGGCCCAACGGTAGGCACGCTGAAGTTAACATCATATGTTACTTTTCCTTCACCTGCTTTTCCGCGTTTTGTCGTAATAAGGATAACACCGTTGGCACCTCTTGCTCCATAGATGGCGGTTGACGAAGCATCTTTCAACACTTCAACAGATACAATATCATTTGGGTTGATGTAGTCGATAGATTGACTGAATTGGTCCTGATTACCTTGTGGTAACTGTACGCCATCGACAACATAAAGTGGATTGTTGGAAGAATTGATGGAGCTGAATCCGCGGACACGAATGTTGGTTCTTCCACCTGGCCGACCAGAGTTAGTGTTCACCTGAACGCCTGCGATTTTCCCCGACAACTGTTGGTTCAGTGATGTTGAAGGCCGCTCCCTCAAGCTTGATTCGTTTACAGATCCGACCGCCCCTGTCAGGTCAGATCGCTTCTGAGTGCCGTAACCAATAACGACCACTTCATCGAGAGACTTCATGTCTTCTTTTATGGTGACGTCAATAACTGTTCGTCCACCGATCGGGACCTCCGTGGTGGTGTAGCCAACAAAAGTAAAAATGAGGGTGGCATCAGCAGGCGCAGTCAGCGTGTAACGCCCGTCCTGGTCAGTTACTGTTCCGGTTGGCGTTCCTTTTACAAGGACATTCACACCGGGCATTGTACCTCCAGCAGGATCAGCAACTTTACCGCTCACGTTGATGTCCTGAGCAAGGACCTGGGTTGCTAGCATTACCGACAGAGCAATAGCTAGACTCAAACTCCGATAGAAGTTTATCATAGATGTTAGTGGGTTATAAGGGTTAACAAACTTTTACACTTATTCGATTTCACGAACGAGTGCGAAAACGTTTGAAGTTAGTAGCCCAGATATAAAGTTCAAATGCTATCTATCCTGGTGTCTGCCCAGAGAATTCTTATTAAACTGAATGGATATGTGGAGATTGTTCCTCGGGCAAACATAGGGTATACCCCAGATACAGGGGTGTTCATTTTTTTTATCTGTCTGTTTACATGGATGTTAACTGAGCGATGGATCAGAAATGCTGCGGAATGATTATGTCCTGAGTAAAAGACGTCTGGACAGTTTCAACTTCGCTAGCACCCTAAACGATGGCGAAGAATTTATAGGAACGGACAAAACAACGATATAAGTGGTGTGACTTTTTATGCGGTCGAACATCTTGCAACTCATGAATGTCAAGTTTAAACAGTTCTCGGGTCATCGATTTTAATATTGATGATCATCTCGTTTGTTATCCTTGGTCTCGAAGACTATTTTCTAACCATAAATTATGCATTTGAAAACGCTATTAGCAATCGCCAACTACTATTCAATGCGATAGTCGGAATCCACCTTGTTTTAGACGCAAGTCACCCCGTGCAGGACCTGTCAATCGTTAACTTTGCTTCTCATCATTTAAAACACATAATTATGAGCAAGATCACCGAAACTCTCGCGAAACTTGAATTCGCACAAATAGGTTGGGTCGTACCGGATATACATGCCACCGTAAAATTCCTTGAGCAATCATTGCGTATCGAATTCCCAAAGGTCGGACGCTACAATGCAGAAGAATTAAAGATAAAATATTTCGGCAAGGTTGTGCCCAGCGATGGATTGACGACCCAGACCTACAACGGTGGTACATTCATCGAACTTATTCAACCACTTTCAGGTCATAGTCTATTTCATGATTACCTGGCGAAATATCCCTCCGGGGGCGTACAGCATTTAGCATTCAGACTACCGGTTAGTGGTTTCGATCAGGTTATTAATGAAATATCGGAACAAGGATATCCAATTATAGGAGAAGTAGATCATCCTATCGCGCGCATGAAATTCTTCGACACTTACAAGACCCTGGGCGTGGCAACAGAAATTATGGGCATTACACCAGAAGGATGGAAGGCTCTCGGGCAAATGGAGAAGCCGGCGTAGAGAATATCGCGGATCATGGTGCCTTTGTTCGGTTGGCCCATGATTGAGAAAAGCGTGGTTCACGCAGAATACAATATATTTGTCTTGACCCCGTTAGCCACTAACCTAATCCAAATCTCTAATGAGATCGTTGTTGTTAATTGTTTTCATTTCTACATCGCTTGGGCTACAGGCTCAAAAAGCTACGATAAACGGAACGGTCAAAGATGATAACACCGGCGAAAACCTTATTGGCGCCGGTATTTTCAATATGCGAAGGCTTCAGGGTGCGACCACCAACAGCTATGGCTTTTACAGCTTCACACAACCAAATGATTCTGTCCGGTTAAGAATATCATACGTCGGATACGAGTCAAAAATCATCAGCTTCCTTCTTTCGCGCGATACTTTATTGAACGTCGCACTAACGCCAGGGACAATGTTAAACGAGGTGGTCATAGAAGGGACTGGCAATGATCAGATACAGGAAAGCTCACGCATGGGGACGATCGATGTGTCGATCGCAAAGATCAAAGCCTTGCCGGCACTTCTCGGTGAAGTCGATGTGCTGAAGGTTTTGCAGTTGCTTCCGGGCGTGCAGGCTGGTGCAGAAGGATCGGGTGGGCTGTATGTCAGGGGCGGGGGACCAGATCAGAATCTGATACTGCTCGATGGCGCTCCGGTATATAACGTATCACACTTATTTGGATTCTTCTCGGTCTTTAATGCCGATGCAATCAATCATGTGGAGCTCGTGAAAGGCGGGTTCCCTGCAAGGTATGGAGGACGACTTTCATCGATCATTGATATCAATATGAAAGAGGGAAATACCAGGAAAATTCATGGAGAAGGTTCCGTTGGAATCATTGCATCCAGGCTCACCGTTGAGGGACCGATCGGAAAAGGCAAAACATCATTTATTATTTCGGGGCGGCGTACGTACATCGATGCGCTGGCAAGTCCAATAATTAAATGGTCGACGAAAGGAGACAGGCGCGCAGGATATTACTTCTACGATTTGAACGCAAAGATCAACCATCAATTCAACGACCGGAACAGGCTTTTTCTGAGTTTATATTCTGGCAATGATAAGGCGTATGCGAAGTCATCGTCAAACGAAGAGTCGTACAATGAACGGACTGAGAAAAAAAATAGCCTGGGCTTGCGATGGGGAAACGTTACGACTACGGTACGCTGGACGAACATCATCAATAAAAAACTATTCAGTAACGTATCGGCGATATACAGTAAGTATTCATTTGACACCTCCGTCGAGTCGAGCGAAAAAATTACCAACTATGACGTCGTTAGCGCAAAATATGTGAAAGGGCAATACTTTTCCGGGATAAGAGATTACGCCATCAAGTTTGACCTGGATTATCTTCCTGGCCCCGGGCATGATGTTCGATTTGGCGCGCAGGCTGTCGATCATCTTTTCTCACCGGGCGTATTGAACTACAGCGCTACCGAAGAGAGCGACACAACACTGGGTTCAAAAGATACCCGGACGTTCGAGTTTCTAACCTATGTCGAAGACGACTTCCTGATCACGCCGGCGTTGAAAGTCAACTTAGGATTACATGCTTCGGCGTTATCGGTAAAGGGAAAGTTTTACAAATCGCTACA
>JBDSKX010000168.1:0-12394 GCA_039916665.1 Chryseolinea sp.
TCGCCTTGTACCTGGTGATTGGCCTGATATTGATCGACACGCTCCTCACATTTCGTTACAAGATGGAGATGAATCAGAATGTTGATGCTCAGAACAAGCTGAATGAGATCGCCGAGCACAAAGGAACAATCATTTCAGACTTGAACAATATCGACATGAGTCTTCGCGGATTTCTGCTGGTTGGAAATGAAGCGTTCGTCGGCACGTACGAGAAGATCAAAAGTCACAATGGTCCAACAATGGCTTACCTTGAAGCCAACCTTCCGCCTATTGGCATTCCAGTCACCTCACTTTCAAATATGAAAAAAATGCTGAGTCAGTATTTTGACTTGATGGACGAAGCGATTTCATTGACAAGAGCAGGTAATAAAGATGCAGCATTAAAGATCATTAAAGAAGATCATGGTACTCAGGTTTGGGAAACTTACATGGCGTTGTCTGGTATTGTTGATCCGGTGATTCAGGAGAAAAAGGCTGAAGCTCAAAACAGCTACAATACTTTGTTAAACATGAGCCTGATATTTCAATTCATACTCTTTGGCATTGGCGTCCCTGTTTTGATTTACACGATAATCAATCTGACGCGTACGCAGACCAAGCGGGCGAATCTTTTCACATTGCTCGATCAGCAGAATCGAAAACTTATTTTTGATTCAAATCATCCGACTGACTTCGACGATGAGAACTATGTTATTAATGATATCATCACGAATCTGAACAAATCTGCAAACTTTATCAAAGGTATTGCCCAAGGTAACTATGAAGTGAAATGGGAAGGATTCAGCAATGCAGATTCGGAAATTAACAAGCACAATATTTCCGGCGAACTGCTTCTCATGCGCGAGGGTATGAAAAGACGACAGGAAGAGTCTGTCCGTCAGCAGTGGGTGAGCGAGGGGCTTAATAAGGTTGCCGAGATCATTCGTGACTATCAGACGAATTTCGAAATGTTATGTCAGCACACGCTTTCGTTTATGATAAAATACCTTCAGGCACAACAGGGAGGATTGTTTGTACTCAACGACGAAAACGAAGAGGATAAATATATTGAGTTAGTAAGCTGCTATGCTTTCGATAAAAAGAAGTACGTAACGAAAAGGGTTGAAATCGGCGAAGGTGTTTTGGGTCAAATATTTCTTGAGGGAGAACCGGTTTATCTCACCGAAGTGCCCAAAGACTATGTTACTATAACGAGTGGCCTGGGCGAACTGACACCTACTGTTCTTACGGTGTATCCGATGAAGCAAAACCAAACTGTGGTGGCGCTCATCGAGATTGCTTCGTTTACTCAGATTGACCAATTTAGCCGCGATTTTCTGGCCAGTGCGTGCAAGTCAATAGCAGCATCCATCATTGCGCTTCAAAGCAGCGTTAAGACGAAAATACTTTTGGAGAAGGCTCAACAGCAAACCGAAGAACTTCGCTCGCAGGAGGAAGAAATGCGGCAAAACATGGAGGAACTGGAGGCCACTCAGGAAGAAATGAGGCGTCGCGAAATCGCCGTTAAATAACAAATCTGATAGGCCAAACCGGGCTCACAACAGTTTGTTGTATTTTTTTTCAAAAACCTCATTTCCTTGTCACGCAGACTTGCCTAGAATTGTCATAGAATGAGTAGGTCTATTACTTTTGGGACAAATGAAAGCCGAGCCACCACCAGGCACCGAAGCAAAACAACTGCGACACTATCAGTCGCTGTTATTTCCGTTTGCATACAACATAACAGGCGATCTGATGGCATCCGAAGACATTGTTCAGGAAGTGATCACGCATCACATGACTCGCCCTGTCGAGCATGTTGAAAACCCGGAAGGCTATCTTGTCCGTTCCGTTGTGAATAAAGCAATTAACCAGAAAAATCTTTTGAGGAACAGGATGGAACAATATCCTGGTCACTGGCTTCCTTCTCCGGTGCTGACAGAGGAAAGCATGTATAAAGGAGCTGATCGCGATTCTATTATCCATTATTCATTGTTGGTGCTTATGGAAAGGTTGAACGCGAAGGAACGCGCGGTCTTCATCTTGAAAGAAACTTTTGATTACGTCCATGAAGAGATTGCCGACATTCTCAAAATCACCGTAGATCATTCTCGCCAGCTGCTAAAACGAGGCAAAGAAAAAATATCAATACCAAAAGCGTCGACGTCGAGCCAACGAGAAGAAAGCAAAATACTGTTGTCCCAATTGGCCGACGCAATAAAATCCGCCGATCTGGAGAAAGCAAAAAAACTTCTCTCAGACGATGTGTCGTGTATCGCAGATGGCGGTCCTAACATCAGTGCAACACGCAACGTACTCGAAGGTCCTGATCACGTCAGCAAACTTCTAAAAGCCATATACGGAAAATATTTCCCGGAGAACGCAACGTCGTCGTTTGCTATCGTTAATCACATGCCAGCATTGGTGTTTAAATTGAACAGTAGCGTATTCCGTTGTGTCATATTTGAGATTGAAGCGAACATTATCCAAAAAATCTTCGTGATGGTTAATCCTGACAAACTAAAAAAGATCGACTTATTTTAGAATCGCTGTCACGCCGTGAGATCCAAACCGGTCATTAGAATATAAACGAATTAACATTCTAATTATGGAACCAAGAATAAACTTCAATGACGTACCAAAAGGATGGTACGAACTCATGCAAAACATCGAGACCTTTGTTAAAAAAAGTGGAATAGATCACTCATTGATCCACCTGATCAAGATCAAAGCTTCTCAAACAAATCGTTGCGGCTACTGTCTGGACATGCATCATAAAGATGC
Organism: Chryseolinea sp.; assembly: GCA_039916665.1. GTDB lineage: Bacteria > Bacteroidota > Bacteroidia > Cytophagales > Cyclobacteriaceae > Chryseolinea. The sequence goes on from JBDSKX010000168.1 coordinate 2,764, forward strand.
GTTGAAAGAGGGAGAAACGATTCAACGAATGTATTTGCTTCCTGCCTGGAAAGAATCACCCGTGTACTCCGAGAAAGAAAAGGCTGTGCTTAATCTCACGGACGTACTGACAAGCATTGCACATTCTGAACCAGAAGTGGTAACTGATGCTTACGATAAGATTAGCAAACACTTTTCAAAAGGCGAGATCGCTACTATCGTGATGGCTATTTGTCAGATCAACTCGTGGAACCGGATAGCCATTACGTTTGGTGCAGTTCCTGGCAGTTATAAGGTTTAACAAAGGTAATCATTTGCTTAAGTCATAGTCCCGCGCGATTTGTACGTGACTATGACCTGAAGCCTAGTGAAATATTACTTACACTGATGAAATTACAGTCCTTTGCCTGTGGCTGCCCAATAGATACCACCGTAAAGGTGATCAAGAAAAGTTTGATCAGAATAAGCCAGCGAAATGTGTCCGAGACCAGTATAAAAAGCCCGACCTCCGTCATAGTTGTGATACCAGGCGATAGGATGTAATGCCCCCATACCTTTGCCAACATTGTCACCCCATTTTACATTGGCATCGTATGTCTTTTCATCAACACTTACCAGAACTTTCAGATCTGTTGATTTGCGTTCACCGTATTCATACCATTCATCCGTCCATAAAAGTTTCTTAGGAAATCTTTCCATTCCCGGAAAATTTCCGTCTTCTACTTTAAGGTACGCTGTTTGTTGCTGGGGATGTATCTTAAACATCATGCCCACCATCTTTGTATACCATACCCAGTCATATTCAGTATCGGCTGCGCTGTGGACACCGACATATCCTTTTCCACCCTTGATAAATTTTTCAAATGCAGCCTGTTGTTCATCATTGAGAATGTTTCCGGTCGTATTAAGGAAAATAACAACCTTATAAGGTTCGAGGCCTTTATCACTAAACACGGAGGCATTCTCTTGCCAGTCGACTGTGAAATTATTTCTGCTTGCCAATTGCCGGACAGCCGTGACGCCTTCCTGAATCGATTCGTGGTGAAAACCATCTGTTTTAGTGAAAAGCAAGACTTTGAATTGCTGCGCATCGCAAACAATAGAACACATCACCATCAGTAATGATAGCAAAGGAGTAAGATAAGTACGTTTCATGGTTGAGTTTTTTGATAGCAATCAATATAGGCATTGGGATGTTAAGAATTATGAATTATTAATTGGGAACTAGTAATTGCAGGCTCAACGGTTCATCCGTTTTTTGATGAATTTCTATTTGACGCACGCATTCAACATTAAGTCTTGATTTTATTATATAAATCACCTGGAGACAAGGAAGCTGCTTCTCAAGGAATTGCCAATCCTCCGCGGTGGAAAATCACCAGATTGATTGCGAAAAGTCCTCAAATGTAAATGCCTGTCCAAAATTGGAGTGACAGACAAGCAATTTCTTTACACGTGAAGATACTGACGTAGTGCGGACTGCTCGTTGGAAAAAGGAGGGTCGAGAATTGATTACTGTCGTGCTGAGAATTGTGCCTCAGAGGCAGGCAAATCAAATGTGTGCTGCTTACTTGAGACGATCCAATTACTCTTGTGTATCTATTTGAAGATGTTCTTATCCGCAAGGATCTTTTTGTATTCGGGAAGTATTTTTTCGTAGAGAGCTTCATCAACCTTTTTCAACGAATTGAGCAACACACCAATGCCTGAATCTTTCGCTGCAATGCGTTGTGTTTTGATATCGGCCATTTTTTGTCTGATGGTACCTTCTAGTTTTATCAGCTCGCGCTCTGTCATGATCGGGTTGGAAAGCAGTAAGATTGCAATTTTTCGGAATTGATACCAACACCAAGAGATGTTTTTCACCAAAAAGCAACGAAGATATCGTTTCGAAAAAAGCACCTTAATAGTTCGGTGCCACTACCTATTTTAATCTTAATAGTGCTACTGGGTCGACCTATGCTGATTTATTGCCTGGAATGCTATAGTCAACAGCGCTACCTTACACCAACAGAGTTGGCATCCAGATAGCTACCATCAACAACACCTTCTCTTCAAAATCTCCGGTTCGCTTCATGGTTGTTATTTGATCCATTTGCTGACCAATACCTGCAATCGCAAAATAGTGCTTTTAAAGGGTTTTCATGGCTTTCGGCAATCACGCCAAACTTCATTTGTTCGTACAAAGACTAAATCGTTTGGAAAGGATCGGATTTACTTTCAGCATCATACATCAATAGATATTTCACACATGATCTTGATTAAAGTCTATAGTTGATTCCATTTTTACGCACATTCGCATTCAAATCTATTAGAAGTGACGATCAGTATCCTGGGTTGTGGTTGGTTCGGATTGCCTTTTGGTCAAAGGCTGGTTACGCTTGGATACACTGTGAAAGGATCGACTACATCAAAAGATAAACTTTCGTTACTTCACAAAAGTGGTATCACTCCGTTTCTGTTAAACTTGTCCCCCGCTGCTTTCGGTGAGATTGATAAAACTTTTTTTGACTGCGATATTTTATTAATCGCGATTCCACCAAAGCTTGGGTCCAGCAGCCAGGCAGACTATCTCGATGGTATCGGCAAAGCAATCCATTACATAAACGAGCATTCCGTGAGGAATGTCATGTTTGTCAGTTCGACTTCAGTATTTGGCGATGAAAATCGAAAAGTAAATGAAAACGATACAACCACACCGGACACTGATTCAGGAAAAGTATTGGTAATCGCGGAACAATTATTAAGAGCCCAAACAAATTTTACAACTACTGTTGTCCGTTTCGCAGGACTTATAGGTCCGGGGAGGGATCCAGGAAGATTCTTCGCCGGCAAAACAAACGTCCCCAATGGCAGGGCGCCTGTAAATTTAATTCATCTTGATGATTGCATTGGAGTTTGTGCAACGATCATACAATCTATGGTACTCGGACACGTCATTCATGCATGTTCACCTCACCATCCGCAAAAGCAGGAATATTACACGCGAGCCAGCAAACTATCTGGTTTGCCTGAGCCACAGTTCGTTGATGAGTTGATGCATTGGAAAATTATCGAGACGACTAACAGCGATAAATTATTGTCTTACCAATATAGGATTCACATAGCGAATTTCAACGTCGAATGAATTCGTGGTGGTCCACAGTCACGTTGAACTTAGGATGCAACATCGTCGGGTATAGATGATATTCAAAACCTCCGGACGACCATCTTGTCGTTGCAGCTTTACTCAAAATCCTCCTACTTCGTTACCATGAAATCAAAGTCATTATTACGGGCGCTACTGGGATGGTCGGAGAAGGCGTACTACTAGAATGTCTTAGCCATCCGGATGTTGGACAGGTGTTAGTGATCAATAGAAAGATTTGCGGCGTATCACACCCAAAGCTGAGAGAAATCATTCATAAAGATTTTTTCAACTTTAGTAAGATTGAGTCACAACTTATTGGATACAACGCCTGTTTTTTTTGTTTGGGCATATCATCCGCCGGTATTAGTCAGGAAGCGTACAGACGCACGACTTACGATCTTACTTTGTATATAGGGAATCTTCTTGCGCGACTCAATCCTGAAATGACATTTTGTTACGTGACCGGTGCCGGTACAGACAGTAGTGAAAAAGGAAAAATTGCGTGGGCACGCGTAAAAGGTGCAACTGAAAATGCGCTCATGAAACTATTCAAGAATGCATACATGTTTCGTCCAGGTTTCATGAAGCCGGTTCCTGGGCAAAAGAATATAAAAAGTGCCTACAAACTCATTGCGTGGATGTATCCAATCGGACGCGTAATCTATCCAGCTGGCTTTTGCACAGTCGGCGAAGTTGGCAAGGCTATGGTCAAAACAGTTACCAAAGGGTATCCGAAAAAAATAATTCGAGTTAAGGATATCGTTGCCTTATCCGAGGCGTGATTGCGGGCGGATTTCAATTCCATTCTCGTTTTTAATTTTTACACGGGCTGTGTTTCTTTAGGTGGGATAAATAGTAATGCCACAGCACCATTATAGCGACAGTACGGTAACTTCGATAGTTTCACATAACTGATAATGCTACCGGCCATTGATAAAGGTCGGGCGTGCCAAGTGAGAAGAAGGATGTACTTGACATCGGGAGAAAAACCTGCGCGTCCATATTCATGAAGTCTGCTACCGAATTATTTTTTCCAAGCGTTTCAATGACGGCTGTGATCTCAAAGAACTTATTCCCATATCCTTCAGTTGCTACCGACAAAGTTTCACCGGCAACATCAGGTCGTCCGAAGAATTGGTTTGCTATTTTTTCACTGATGACAATCGCGTTCGGGCGAGACAGACTTTGATTTGCTTTTCCAGAAATAGCTTTCAATCCGAAGAGTCTATCGAAGTTCTGGTTAAGCAAGATAGCCTGCTTCGTTGAATGATTACAAACTGTAACAGCGCTTTAAAGCGTTAAATTAATTTAACAATCCGGTTCAACGCTTTGTGAATAAGTTCTAAAACTTTGCGGATGCCGAATATAAGATGTGGACGTGTAGGCAGAATGTTACGGGGAAGCTCAATTAAAAAGCTTTTCACCTTGTTTGCTATCCAGCCGACAAATAAAAACGCGAATCCATCGGAAATTTGTACTAGCTTGTTTGTATACAAATTAAAACTGGTACTCAGTCAATTTCTAATTCGATATTCAACAACAACCTTATGAAGCTAACTTCCAAAATACACGGCATCATTGACTACGTAGTTGTGGTATTCCTTCTCGCCTCACCTTCCGTGTTTCCGCTTGGAGAGTTTACATCGATATTTACCTATGTTTTGGGAGGCATTCACCTCGCACTAACCATTGGCACCGACTTCGAGGCCGGAATATTTAAGCTCATCGCATTTCGAATTCATGGCGTGATCGAGTTGATCGTGGCTGTAGCATTGGTCGCACTAGCTTTCTACTTCGGGAGCATCGACGGTGATGTTGCCAGAAATTATTATCTCGGCTTCGGAATCGCAGTGTTTGTCACCTGGCTTCTGACGGATTATAAATCGGCACCTGCAAAATAGATTTCCAGATTGCCACGTTGTTTGTTCAAAGATTCTACTCTAGACTTATTTGCTAATCATCCACAATCATCAGGTTCTTGAAACACATCCCTTCAAGAAAAAAAAACGAGGGTTATTTACAAGTCGTGGAGCTACGAAAATCGTGAGAACAACCGCAAAGCATGTTACCGAACTTTTAGACCTGGGCTACAGCCACGAAAGTAAGTGAAAGCACTACACATAACCAGCATGCGCATTTAACAAGAGAAGGAAGTTTCATAGAGTAATATTTATAAAATACGATAAATCAGTAAATGACGAGTTATGAGCCAATGAATGGAATAACCCTGTTCGCCAGGAAAAGTTCACTTCAACTTCCTGTCAGGGTGGCGAAAGACTATTCGCACTGCACAAATAACCCAATAACCAATAACCATGTGATCAAATAATCAAGTGAGCCGGAGCAAATGCTCCAGCAATCATTTGTACAACGGTTGTAGCCACAACAAATTTAGAGCCTAGTTCCAATTAGCATTCACCGGACCAAAATCCCGGTTCGGGACAGCAGCATACACTATTTTTTTATTCTCACAACGCGCCATTCAAAATGAGAGGCGCATTACATTACCGTCACAACGTCAAGTTGTTTTCCAGCTCGTTAAAGTTGATAGACACAGTTATGCAGAAGCTGCACTTACGCTAAGCATTAGCATCGGCACCGTCAGAGATCATCTGTTCAAACCATCAAAGAGTATACGGAAGTTCCTTTCGGTTCACTGCATATTGATGATCGCCGCCTCTCTTACGACAACGTTGTTATAGTCAAAAGGCCAAATAATCCAATAAACGAATCACTAAATAACTAGGCTGCAGGTTTCGCAGCTTGTCCATTCATCAGAAGCAAAACATCTTGGGTGATGTCTGTTCCACCAGATAAGTTACGGTAAAGGCTTCCAATTGTATAGATCGGTCCCCAAGGAAAGCCCCACCATCCCAACACAAATGACATGATTGTAAATGGCAGTCCTGTTATAACACAGTTTTCATTTGCACGGACAAAGTATATGTCTGATGACCGTTTGAACGTCATCAGCACAACGGAGATCGTATACTGATACATCACAAACTTGGCACCATATGCAAGTTCCTGGTTGATCTGGGCAGTCGTAAGGCCTTCGATGTTTTTGATTGCGGGCATAACTTTCGATTAGTATATACAAGGTACCCAACCTCGGACTTTTCATTTTTGCCAAATCTTTGCCGCCATAACGGATGTAATAAATGTATGTTTTAAGGAAAAATGCGAGTGCGCGATGGTCATGGACACTAATAGCGACGTCTATTCACCTTTATTTTTTTGAGCTGGTTGTGCACTCATCCTTGCGTACACGGAAGTCGTGAAAATAAAAGCAGTACAGCACTTATTTTGGCCAGCAATAGTTCCTTGAGGGTACAGCTGGTTTCAAGAATTCCGCATCCAATTGTCGCACAATTAATCCGCGTACTGTGATTGGTGTCACTCAGAATATGTATAAACGTGTTCATGTCAGATCGGATAATGACACGGATGCGTAAGACGAAACGATCATTTCCCCCACTCCAGCAGCATACATTAGATCCGTTGTAGACCGGAAATAAAATGATTAAAAATAAGATGGGTTAAAGTTGAATAAGAAAGGTCCATCATTTCTGAGGGACCTTCTCGACCATTCCGATTTATAAGCGACAATTATTCTGGCATCACAACAGTGTCTATCACGTGTATCACACCGTTGGATTGATTGACATCAAATATTGTAATCTTTGACTTGTTGCCTTTGGCGTCTGTCAATATAACATCCTTACCTTCCATAGAGGCGGTAAGCGTTCCACCTTGCACTGTAGTCAGTTCAGCCTTACCATTTCCTGCTTTGATTGCAGCAGCAACATCTTTTGAATTCATTTTACCTGCTACGACGTGGTAGGTAAGGATCGAAGTCAACATTCCTTTATTTTCAGGCTTAAGCAGGTTGTCTACCGTACCAGCGGGCAATTTTTCAAAAGCAGCATTTGTTGGTGCAAATACAGTAAAAGGGCCTTTGCCCGAAAGAGTCTCCACAAGGCCTGCAGCCTTCACGGCAGCTACCAGTGTTGTATGATCCTTTGAATTCATGGCGTTCTCGATGATGTTCTTATTAGGATACATCGGGGCTCCACCAACAGTAATTGGCTTTTGTGCAAAGGCGCCAATACTGAGTACAAAACTGAATACGGCAATAAGTAATTTTTTCATAAGTGAGTCTGTTATTTTTAGTTTGATCTACTTACGCCGTAACGACATGGATCGGATCTCTCAAATGAAAAGAAATCAAATTATTCTTTAGATACAACGCTCACAGACATTACGAAACTTAAGTTGCACCACACCGCTCCGTCTTAAGCGCTTATCTACTGATTAGCTTATTGTATGAGTCACAAGTCATACAACCGCGACAAAAAATAAGTCTTGTTTAACCTTATCAAGTTTGTTTAACGTTTAAAAAAATTACGCAGACCACCGAGGCTTAGCGTTTTGATCAACGGCGCAGTAAAGTTCAAACTAAATCCTATCTTCATTCGATAAATCTGTGTCTATTTTTTAAGTTGAAGTTATTTTTATGATTTTAAAGCTCTTCTCAGGCATTGCACTAACTGTCCTGGTCATCACATGCAATGCGCAAACAATTATCGGGCGGGGAGAGGAACCGCAGATGACATTAGATCCCCAAAACGTTGTCAGGCTCGTTTATGGTAATGGAGATTCCATATGCTACGCGATGTCGACCGATCGGGGTAAAACATTTTCTGCATCAACACTCGTAGCCGAAATTCCGGAAATGCATCTTGGCATGTCCCGGGGACCGCAGATTGCAAGTTCGAAAGACTATTCTGTAATTACAGCGATCGACAAAAAGGGAAACATTCACACATTCAGACTGACTCATAAAACCAGCCAATGGGAAAAACTCGGCAATATCAACGACAGCGGCAGATCCGCTCCCGAAGGGTTAATGAGTCTGGCTGCAGATAAAAACAATAATTTCTTTGCAGTATGGCTTGACCTACGCGAAAACCACCAGAACAATATTTGCTTTTCAGTTTTAAAACAAGGTAAGTATTGGTCTAAAAATAAGTTTGTCTACAAATCACCGGACGGTCATGTCTGTGAGTGCTGTAAACCTTCGATCGTTGTAAATGACACTCGAGTCTCGATTATGTTCAGAAATTGGTTGATGGGGTCAAGGGACTTGTATATCATATCTTCCACCGACAACGGCAATAAATTTTCAGAGTGTACTAAACTCGGCAGCGGTACATGGCACCTGAATGGATGTCCAATGGACGGAGGCGGCCTTACCATAGACACTGAGAACATAATTCACACTGCGTGGCAACGAGAAGGAAACGTTTATTCCTGTAAACCCGGAAAGCCTGAAGAGAAAATCGGTGAAGGACGCGATGTTGGCATGAGTGGTACGCTGGTGCATTGGGAAGAGGGATCAGAACTTTTTATCAAGAACGGGCAGCAGGATCCTCAAAAAATAGGAGACGGAATATCGCTCAATGTTCTGCATATGGCGGATGGTACCATAATCGCTGCATGGGAGAATGAAAGGCGGATCATGATCAGGCAATTGTGAAGTCTGACTAGTTGTGACTTCGGCATCAAGAAAATATTTATAGTATAAGCGCCAATCCCGAAATGTTTTCAACATTCGCTAATAATCTCTCGCTGTCTTTTTTCATACATTACAGCAGTAACACGTCAAGCATGAAGGAATTCACCACCCCTGCTATAGCTGTTAAAGGCAGAAATCCGATGAACTCATGGGAACTCGAGCTAGAAAAATCCACTGCGAGATATCACACCGTGGCCGCCTGGGTGGGAATAGTTTTTGATCCCCTCTTTGCTATTACCGACTACTTCAATATCCCCGGTAGTTGGCAACACTTGCTCGTCATTCGCCTTTCTGTAGCAACGCTCACGCTCCTTACCTTTATTTTCAGGAAGTATTTTCCTTCATACATGATCGTGTTGGTTCCCTTTACTTTGATATCGCTACAGAACGCATACACCTACAGTCTGATCAGTGACTCAAATTTATTGGGCCACAATCTTAATTACATGGCCTTGTTGATTGGTGGCGCTATGTTCATCGCCTGGGATTTCCGTTATTCATTGATTGTCATATTAGCGTCAGCGCTAGCGACGGCATACTTTGTTAATTCGAATAGTGCACTGGAGTGGAATAACTTTTTTGTAAAGGGTGGATTATTGTTGATAGCATCCGGAATATTTATGATCACATTGATCAGAACAAGGCATAACCTTACCATCAAAGAAATAAAAGCGCGAATCGCCTTAGAGCTCAGCAACGCAGAAGTGCAGACGCAGAACATCGAGATTAAAGCACAAAATCAGGAGATTCAGCTTCGAGGAGAAGAAATAAAAGCGATCAATGAAAATCTCGAAGCGCTCGTTCATAAACGAACTTCAGAACTGGAAAAGAAGAACAAAGCACTTGAAGAATACGCCTTTATTAACGCCCATAAACTCAGAAGCCCTGTTGCAAGCATCATCGGACTCATTAATCTGATGAGCAAAACAACACTGGACGATGAA
>JBDSKX010000169.1:0-7277 GCA_039916665.1 Chryseolinea sp.
CTCTGTAACCTGAAGTTCACCTGTGTTTCTTGCGTCAATACATGAGCTTGCGGTATTATTAAAATATGCTCAAAGACATTTACAATGATTGAATTCAAACATGATCGCCATTCCAAAAGGCAATCAAAATATAGTTTTTCCACATCTAACGAAGCTGACCCCAGTTCCCGCAAGTTATAATTATATTAAAAGTTGTTTACAGTCGACGCAAATGTTTGCACAAATGTGGATGTAAATGCCCAGACCCAAAATTTAAAAATCCAACACTTGAGTAACGCGTTACCATATACTCATCAATTCCCTCTCGCTGCAATACACTTGGCACTGGGTGGTGCTCTACAAGCCGCGGTGTGATTCTACCAGTAAAGTGAGACATTTTATTCCGGCTTACGAGAACATTATCCACAAAGACCTCTGCAACATTATTCAAGAATGAATTAGAATTTCCTCGGCATTATCGCTATGACCATTACTTGACACGATCAGCGTTCTGCGTTGACGTAGTTCATCAGCAATCTGCACCGCTTCGACGTATTCCGGTTTACGGCATGCTTTTCGTCATTGTCTGTAAAAACTATCCATGGCTAAAACCTCGAAAGCAAACACTAAGCGCAAGGCGGCTACTGTTGCAACCGGAAAAACTCACTCAGCGCTATTAGAATTCTTTACCGGAGAAATTAAAGATATCTATTGGGCTGAAAAACACCTGACCAAGGCGATACCAAAAATGCGAAAAGCTGCGACTTCTGAAGATTTAAAGAATGCATTTGCCACACACTTAGAGCAGACAAAGGTGCATGTGGAAAGGCTTGAGAAAATCTTTGAACTTCTGGATAAAAAGCCACAAGCTAAAAAGTGTGACGCGATGGACGGTATTGTCCAGGAGGGTGAAAGCATTATTGAAGATACTGAAGATGGTACTGCAACGCGTGACGTGGGCCTCATCCTGGCGGCTCAGAAAGTTGAGCATTATGAAATATCGACCTATGGTGGTTTGGCTCAATTGGCAAGAACCCTTGGCCGTAAAGAAATCGCTGACATTCTTAGCCAAACATTGGCAGAAGAAAAAGAAACGGATCAGTTGTTAACTGACATCGCCGAAACTAGTTTAAACTATCAGTCAGCAGAAGAAGAAGCTTAAGCTTCTTTTCTTCGATCATTTTAAATCATCATCGAAAAATGTGTGCAAAAAAAATTGCCAAGCGTGTTAAGGATTCCGTCAAAAACAATAATGCCAAGATTTCGGAATTGGATGTCAATCGGGAAGTTGGAAACGACGAGTTTCTCACGACCAATCATGGCGTAAGGATCAATGACGATCAGAATTCGCTGAAAGCAGGTGAAAGAGGTTCTACTCTACTCGAAGATTTCATTCTACGAGAAAAGATCACACATTTCGATCATGAAAGAATTCCTGAAAGGGTTGTTCATGCACGCGGGTCTGCAGCACACGGAGTGTTCAAGGTTTATAAATCACAGTCGAAATATACCCGTGCGTCTTTTCTTCAAGATCCTTCAAAGGAGACACCGGTATTCGTAAGGTTCTCAACTGTTGCTGGTTCTAGGGGATCAACCGATCTTGCTCGCGACGCACGCGGTTTTGCCGTTAAATTTTACACGGAGGAAGGTAACTTCGACTTAGTAGGAAATAATATTCCTGTGTTCTTCATTCAAGATGCGATCAAATTTCCGGACTTGGTTCACGCCTTAAAACCGGAGCCTGACAACGAAATGCCTCAGGCTGCCTCCGCTCATGATACATTCTGGGATTTCATTTCACTAATGCCTGAATCCGCACACATGATCATGTGGGTAATGAGTGATAGAGCTATCCCAAGAAGTTATAGAATGATGGAAGGTTTTGGCGTCCATACTTTCAGACTTATCAATGAAAAGAATGAATCACATTTTGTGAAGTTTCATTGGAAGCCTTTGTTGGGTGTTCATTCTGTTGCGTGGGACGAAGCACAGAACATCTCGGGCAAAGATCCCGATTTTCATCGGAGGGATTTATGGGATGCTATCGAAAGTGGAAATTTTCCAGAGTGGGAACTAGGGGTTCAGATCATACCAGAAACCGACGAACATAAATTTGAGTTTGATTTGCTTGATCCAACGAAACTCGTTCCAGAGGAACTCGTGCCCGTTCAACGTATTGGCAAACTTACTTTAAATCGCAATCCGGATAATTTCTTTGCAGAAACTGAACAGGTTGCATTTCATGTCGGCCATGTGGTTCCAGGTATCGATTTTACAAATGATCCACTCTTACAAGGTAGATTGTTTTCGTACACTGATACACAATTGATACGGCTCGGTGGTCCTAACTTTCATGAGATACCAATTAACAGACCCATTGCACCGGTTCACAACAATCAGCGCGATGGACACATGCGCCAGACAATCAATACAGGTAAAGTCAGTTATAATCCCAATTCGTTGGGTGGTGGTTGTCCATTTCAGGCGAAAGCCATCGAGGGCGGGTTTACATCGTATGATGAAAGAATTGAGGCGAAAAAAATCAGAGAGCGAAGCTCAAGTTTTTTCGACCACTTCAGTCAAGCCAGACTATTCTTCAACAGCCAGTCTGAGCCTGAAAAAAATCATATCGTGGATGCCTTGCGTTTCGAATTGGGTAAAGTGCAAACTATTGCGATCCGTGAACGGATGCTTGTTATATTAAGTAACATTGACAAGGGGCTCGCTCAAGAAGTAGCTTACGGTCTTGGATTGTCTATTCCAAAAGAATTGCCGGAAACATTGAATCAAAGCATTCCTGCTGATGCTAATCCTCAACGGTATGAGTCGGTAAGCAGAGAAATCTCAATTGTGAAATCAGATGCATTAAGCATGGCGAATACAATTAAGAATTCAATACGAACTCGTAAGGTAGCCGTGTTAGCAGCTGACGGTGTTGACGAAAAGTCATTAAATAAGGTGAAGTCAGCGCTGGAAAGCGAGGGGGCGGTGGTTGAAGTAATAGCCCCAAAGTTAGGAATGCTCATTAGCGAAAACAATAGTCAGATTCCAGTTAACAATAGTTTTCTTACTGCTGCGTCAGTTTTATATGATGCTGTTTATGTTCCTGGTGGAACAAACAGTGTCGCCACCATCGCGGCTGAAGCAAATGCAATTCATTTTTTGAATGAAGCATTTAAGCATTGTAAAGCGATAGCAAGCGACGAGACAGCACGTCAGGTTCTTGACGCAACTTATTTTCGGAAGAAACTTCCAAATGACGGCAGTGAGGCAAGCGCATTGCGAGAAGGTGTGGTAATAACAGGAGACTTGACAAAATTGTCGGATATATTTATAAAAGCGATTTCACAACACAGGTTCTGGGACAGAGAGAGACCAAGACAGGTGCCCGCTTAAAAAAGGGTGAGGCTGACGTCATGTTGGGTAGCAAGACGAACGTGGTTATAGCCAGGCGCGATAATGCAATATTCCCGATTGAAACGGCTCTTGATCATGTGTGGACTCGAAGCTTGTTGAGCCTTACGGTATGTACTCCTGGTTCAATTGACATCGCTCATTGTCGGCACAAGTCTCTCGCCTATTTCATATAAATTTGTGTTGGGAATAACGCGTTACGCAGACTTTCAATCACGAAAACTATCGCCGTCTCTACGAGGGGGTGCGGTCATATCTCTCTAAAAAATTCTTGATTCTGAATACAAGTCATACGCAGCAACAACAGACTCGCGGCCAGTCGAAGCCGTATAAGTTTCATAAGTTCCAATTTCGTTACGATCCTCTGCATACACCGGTTTGTATTCCGAATCATACCGGTCCCAAATTATGAGCAGATAACTATATCGTATTTTACTAAGCCTTCCATTTTCAAGCCAGCGAACGAAAATTTCTTCATCAAGTGACTTCGGGAAATCCGATCCGTTAAACATATTGGATGTTTTTTTTTAAGAAATGCAATCAAAGTTGCATTTGAAATCTGATCAGACTTCCCGAAGTCAACAATTGAATTTGTCTACTAACACTTACTTCTTATACAAACGATAAAATCGTCCTTGATCAGTAACTGCATACAACGCCCCATCCTTTCCTTCAGCAATGTCACGGAAACGTTGTTCAACCTCCGCTAGCAATCTTTCCTCACCCACCACTTTATTGTTTTCAATTACGAGACGACAGATGTGCATGCCGCTTAGAGCGGAAATAAAAAGGTTGTTCTTCCATTCAGGAATGCTGTCGCTGGAATAAAATGTCATTCCACTTGGCGAGATCACAGGATCCCAATAGTAAACCGGTTGCTCGAGGCCATCTTTCTGTTGAATCGCCTCTCCTACCTTTTTACCAGAATATTCAATTCCGTAGGTGATCGTTGGCCATCCATAATTTTTCCCTGGCTCAATCCTGTTCAGCTCATCACCGCCTCGTGGGCCAAATTCGGCTTCCCATAGGTCTCCCGTTACCGGATGAAAAGCAATACTCTGTACGTTGCGATGTCCATATGAATATAACTCTGGCCGTGCATCAGCCTTTCCTTCGAAGGGATTACCAGCGACAGGCTTGCCGTCAGTAGTAATGCGAATAACTTTGCCGAGACCCGAATTAAGGTGTTGCGCTTGTGGCCTGGTTACAGTATCGGAGCGTTCACCGGTACTTACAATCAGGTTTCCGTCTTTTGTAAATTTGACGCGACCACCATAATGCAGTGTTCCTTTGAAAGCAGGTGTTGCGCGGTAGATAACTTTAACGCCTTCCAGCTTCTTCTCGTCAGCCGACAATTTACCTTTCCCTACAGCAGTAAGGTTGCCACCCGTCACTGGTTCAGAGTAAGCAAAATATATCATTCTGTTTTTCTCAAAGGCGGGATCAACACATACTCCAAGCAATCCGCCTTGCCCCTCGCTATCAACTTTTGGAAGGCCTTTCACGGCTTCGCCTATCTCGCCCGTTGTCTTTGCAATTTTCATGCTGCCACCCTTTTCGGTAATCACAAATCTACCGTCGGGCAAAGATGCAAGTCCCCAGGGTTTAGTCAGCGAACTATCCAGCATTGTGCCCTCATAGGCTGTTGTAGATTTCACTCCGGCAATACGGGTCTGTCCTTCAAATGCTGGTTTGTAATCTGTGTTCGCTTTGTTGATTTCTACTGCAGAACTGGATACAGCACTGCTGTCTTCGGCAGGAGCTTCAGATGAATCTGAGTTTTTTGTTCCGCAGGACGCAAGTATGATTGCTGCCCCGGCAATAAGTATTTGAATAATTTTGGTCATGGTAATTGATTAAGGCCACCAAGATATCAATAATTGGGCGACTGATGCTCCAAATTATTTTTAAGCGCTGTTAAAGCGTGGCAACGATCTTCAAATTGTGTGAGACAAGCCGGAAATGTCGCCCAAATTATTCTTTGGGACGTAGATACTTGGGCACAACGATGATGTCAATAATTCTGTTGACTTCAAGTTGATGGCCGTTTTGGCGGATTTCCCCGAAATATGCACTTTGATTTTATAATCTCACGAGCATGTCCTCCAATGATTTACTTATTTCAACTCGTCTTTTATAGCCTCAATTTTCTCTAAGTGTGACTTTATCAACGGGAGATATTTGCCTGCAAACACGCGTATATCAGGATCGGTTGAAGTAGTCGCTTTATCAAACAGTTTGATATCACGTTCGTGATCAATAATCATCATCTTTACAAATTTCTTATCAAAATCTTCGACTCCTTCTTTGGCCAGATCTTCACGTCCATCCTCCTTTTTATCGCTGATCTTTGCAGGTAAAGAAATGCCTTTCTTAGATGCAAGGGATTTTATCTTTGCAAGCAACATACGCTGATCATCTATCATCAACTGACCATATTTCTTAATTGAGGCATTAGCGCTTTTTTGAAGAGCCAATTTTCCTTCGCTTGCACCCATCATTCTTGCATCAGCAGATTTCACCAAGAAAACAGCATCGTCCTCGCTGACCAGATTTTTATCGGCTTTTTCGTCATTGGATTTGTTAGCCTTCTTCACTGCATCGGTTGATTGAGCTCTCGAAGTAATGGCAAGACATACGATGCTAAATGCCACGATCAGGATTGAGTATTTTGTTTTCATAGATTCGTTTACTTTCTAAGTTGACAAACCCCGTGCCGAAGCGTTTTTTTTAACGCGTTCTGCATTGCACTGCCTGCACTTTGGTGATGCAAACGCCAGCCACGAGACCGGCTGAAAACCTATTACAAGACTGGCCGCTGAAAACTAGACACACGATTCATAAGCCCCTACATACCGCGCATTACTGGGAAGATTGGGCTGAACGCGGAGCACACTTTCTTAACCGAATCGATACTCGAAATGGCTTATTACTTTGGTATCGGAGTGTAGTCCGCATTAAAGTCTCCGGAACCGAAATAACCACTGACCCATACACGAGCGAAGACTTTAACAAAATTTGCGGCTGCCATTACTCTCAATTGATAGCCGGAACAGAGAAATGAGTCACCCTGACTTCTTTCCATTTATAATCGGGACCAAAATGGTTGACAACCTCAAGTTCATACACGACTTGTCATAAGAAAGAACGCCGTGGTTTCGATAAATTTTTCCGATAGAAGAAGCACGTTCTTAAATCTAATCTTTGATCGCATAAATTTGTTTGTACAACAATCAAATTGTCAGATTCCATGTGGAAAATTATCTACAAGATTGGCCTTAAGTCTGTGCAATTCAATGTTGATGTTGATTTTACCTGACGAATTCCTTTTGACGACAATTCTTTGAATAAATAGTGGAAATGGTATATCAGATAACCGGAAAGGAATTGTAGTTTGGCCTACTAACGACTTTATCTTGAACCCCAGACTTCACCAATCCATCTTAGCCTTTCTCACCATTCCATTACTTGTAGGGGCAGTTTACTGTAGTTATAAAATATATACGCTGTCAAAAGAGCGGGCGGCCCTCAAAACCGATTACAGCACAGTTAACAATATCACTTATGGCCTTCTTTCAGTGGATGCATGGAAAGACCATTTGGTTCGCATCATTTCTAACCGCATCGACGATTTCGAATTGACGCCAGACCAGGAAAAGCTAATGAAGGGTCAGATAGAAACAGTGCTCCACGCGGTTATCGATAAGGCAGACACCATGATGCACCAAAAACGCAAAACGTTAAAAGGCAAAGTAAGGAAGGTCATAATAAACGCGTTGGTGAATGAGAAAAAAATACACGCCCAGGTTCCCGCATTTGCGCAAACAATAGTCAATGAAATCAAAAGATCCGAGAATAAAGCGAAGCTGAAAACCCTTGTGCTA
>JBDSKX010000170.1:0-5180 GCA_039916665.1 Chryseolinea sp.
ACTTCAACCCATACTTGAAAGCATTCGACAAAGCATATCCCCAAACAAGATGGATAGATGTCATTCAAAATGACTTCTCTGCCAGAGCAGATTGGTGTGTCGTTGCTTTCGACAAAGCAAACCATCCGCCTCAAATAACGATGACACAATCAAGTCGGCTTGAAGCGAAGCCTGGTGAGTCAGTTAACCTCGAATGCATGACCACAGACCCAGACGAAAATCAAGTTAGCATTATGTGGTGGCAATATTATGAAGTGGATACCTATGCTGGTGAGGTGCATATTTTGAACCCAAGTAAACCAAAAATAACTGTCCAAATACCTTTGGATGCAAAATCCGGCGACACGATCCACCTGATTGCAGAAGCAACTGACAATGGTGTGCCTGCACTCACGAGATACCAGCGCGTGGTGATCACTGTCAAGTAATAATTGGTATTCGTTGAACAAACAGAGGCTTGCAGATTAGAGATGCACGCGCATTGAAAAGCATTTGGTTTGCAGTTCACTGCCGAAGAGAACGAACTGTCAGAAAGTCTGATTTCTCAATAAGTCATTTTTAATGGATGCGTGCCGGCTGGTATTGTCGCTACTGACGTTAGGATTCCCTAGGATACCAATTAATTACTTTCACAATTCAAATGACAAGCCGATTCCTCTGACATTCAGAGGCCTTCCGTTAAAGTCCAACTGACCTGGATCGATGTTAAAGTTCGCCTTCAGATCTACGCCGTTGGACTGGAGCTTTGACGATTTTGCAATTTTAAACTCTTCGAGTGATATGAGGAGAAGGGGATCTGTAATCCTGAGCGTACGGTTTAAGAAACCCGGATCTACATTCATTCCGTGCACAGTGCCACCCTGCATTTCCTGGCCTGAAAACTGTGCCCACTTTTTAAAATCTCTAATACCGTTGATGTTGAATTTTTCAGTCAGACTCCACCAATCATTCCCGATGAAAGTATCATCGGTAGCCTTGCCTTTAGTGAGTTCTCCCCCTGCAACGAAAATATTATTGAAGTATTTAAAATTAAGGTGTTTGCTTTGCGTGTCGAAGTTGATTGCAGTCCCTTTGGTATTGACAATAACGTTGTTATAAAAGTATAAGTCTCGAAAGTTCTTTCCGATCTTGTCACCGTTCCAGATAAATATACCTGATCTTGACCGGGATGTAAGGCCGTCGTTATGGCTAACGCAAAATCTGATTGTATTATTAATCCATGGAGATGCCCCTTCATACTGAAAAATGCCAAAGCCGCTTCCCTGATTCTCATACGAAAGGCAGTATTCTATGATTGAGTTCGTAACTCCGCCATCGAAATCAAAGCCCCCACCATCTTCTGCTCCACGAGCAGTTTTATTCTTGTAAGATATACAATGACGAATTACGACGCTGTCTGCTTCGTATGCCCAAATCCCAACGGGTCCGTTACCTACCCGAGGCATATCCCAACCGTTGTTTGTCGCAACACAGTACTCGACTAGCACTCCGGTTGATAAGCCCACAAGGATTCCGTTGCCACTATGGTTATCGAAATTTGTCGGATCGCCGGGATTATTTTCAGCGAGGCAATGGCGTATTACGATATGGTGATTGTCATTCTTACCACGCGTTCCACCAAGCGATATCCCTGCCGCACCGTTGTCATGAGCGTGAACATATTCCGCCGAAAAATAGGTTGATGCATTGATATAAAGACCGGATTTTTGAAAACCCGCCACTTCAACACTGTCGACATTGATATGACTACTGCTACGAATGATGATACCACTCTCGGTATTCCCGCCTTTTCTTCCACTACCTTTAACTATGAGATTCTTTATTCGAATGCCGTGCGCTGCATTCACGACAATTGCTGATGTATTGCCGCCGTTAATAGTTGCTTTTCCACGACCAAAAGATGAAACGAAAACCTCGAGTTTAGGACTTCCCCGGTCGACAGAATCGAGTTGAAGCTGCCCTTTGAATTCATTTCCTCCTCTGAACAGGATCGTATCACCAGGCTGCGCGTTAAGGATGTTTACCCTGGAAATTGTTGCCCAGGGCTTAGCCATGCTCCCATCGCTGGCATCGTCTCCATTTGAAGCCACGTAGTAGGTATGACCTGTTACTGTGGCAACATGTACTTCTTTCTTGCAGGAATATGTTAACAGGACGGCACTGGCAAAAGAGAGTCGTATCAGTAATTTGTTCATAATTGTTGGCCGCTACGAAGATATTCAAATAATAATAATGAATACAACGTATTACCGGACGCAAAATATTCTGTTTACTTTACTGCCCAGCAATTTTCCGTTCATTAGTCCGCAGACATTTCATGGTGAAGAAGTCCTTTAATGTCAAATCAGGGTATGTCTCCGACAACACTGTTAAGCTGATTCACGGAGGCAGCGAATACTTTGAATTACTTGAGAATCTGATCGACGGCGCCAAAGAAATCATTCATCTTCAGGTTTATATTTTCGAGGATGATGAAACAGGAATGAAGATTGCAAATGCTTTGATAAAGGCCGCTCAAAGAGGTGTACAGGTTTATCTTCTGCTCGATGGGTATGCATCCAGACCACTTTCTTCGGAATTTACCCAAGGCATGAAGACTTCAGGGGTTTACTTGAGATGGTTCCAACCGCTCTTCAAAGCCGACAGCTTTTTCGTGGGACGCAGAATGCACCACAAAATTTTTGTTGCCGATGCCTCTCGGAGTCTGGTCGGCGGATTAAACATCAGCGATCGTTACAACGATATGCCTGGGGTTCCTGCGTGGCTGGACTGGGCCGTTTACGTAGTTGGCCAAACCTCGGTTGAACTGCATAATCGTTGTGTTCAGATGTGGTTTCGGAAGCCTCCGGCGCGAAGAAATGTTCCTTCCATCAAGCCAGCCACTGTTGACGAATGTCTGGTACGGGTTCGCATTAATGATTGGTTTCGAAACAAGAATCAAATCTCCCGGAGCTACGGCGATATGTTGCGATATGGGCAGAAAAGCGTCACTTTTATGTCCAGCTACTTTATGCCTGGAAGAATATTCAGAAAGAACCTCAGGCTGGCCTCCCATCGCGGAATTCGGGTCAGAATTATCTTAACTAAAATCTCAGACGTCTTCATTGCGAAGCAGGCCGAAAGATTCTTTTATCCATGGCTTCTCAGACGCAACGTCGAAATTTATGAGTACCGGAAAAAAGTTCTTCATGGGAAAATAGCTGTATGCGATGATTTATGGTCGACCATAGGTTCTTACAACCTGAATGACCTGAGTGCCTATGTGAGTATCGAACTCAACCTGGACATACACAATCCGAAATTTTCGCAGGCTCTGGCCGACACGTTGGAAAACATTATACAAAATGACTGCGACCACATCACAGAAGAATCACTTATCCGGAGCACGAATTGGTGGAACAGGGTAATTTATCGCATTGGCTATGCGGTTGGACGAATGTTTCTGATCGTGTTCACGTTTCCATTGAATCGCGAAAGACCTCTGAATAAGACGCGCAGCAAGTAGCCGACCAGACTACTGATTACTGATGCTTTGAAACTTTTATCCCGAACATCCGCTTGATAAAGATCTTAATGGCAGTTGCATCCCAACCGGCAAATCGTCCGCGCTGTAAGACAAGTTTGTTGTCTAATCCGCAATTGAGATAGTAATGAAATACAAATCCCGCACGCGGGTTCTGCCAGCCTAGCATTTGCCCGAAACGCAGGTCGTTGAATACCAGCGTATCTCCCTGCTTGGTAACCGTATAATATCCTTGAGAAAAACGCAACAGCTTATCAAGATCGTGGTGGTCCACAACGGAACCCAACAAAGTGTCGTTGCGCGAAAAAAATTGAAAATCCATGTCATCCCCATCATCAAATACAGAGCGGTAGGCCACATAGCTTCCGAGTGAATCAGTTGATACAACATACCACAGAAAATTGTTGAACGGCGTTGGGGTAGTAAAGTAATGATGTGCCGGGATATTTTTCTTGTTAAACGCTGCGATCACCGATCTTTCAATAATTGATTTATTCACAACGCTATAAGCAAGAAAAAGAACGCAGAACGAGACTGACAGAAATGAAACCCACCTTCTCTTTGCATCGTCTGATTTAATGATCAGGAGAAATATCATGCTGATTCCAAGTGGCAGCGAGAACAAAGGGTCTGCAACAAATAACGTATTGAACGAAACTCTGAAATGAGAAATTGGCTCAAACCAACCCGTACCGTACGCGTTGAACGCATCCAGAAAAATGTGAATCAGGATCTGTGTACCAATCACCTTCAGCCAAAACATGAATGGGAACGTTTTCCATCGCCACCAGCGTTGTATACTCCATGCTAGCATTGGTGTCACAAGCAGCAGGAACAGGATTGAATGCGTAACACCGCGATGGGCAAGTGCATTCGAAGCAGGTGTCATCCAAAAACCGAACAAAAAATCAATATCCGGTATGAGTTGCGAAACCCCACCGAAGATGATGGATTTTCTGCCCAGTTCTTTTCCTGAAACAATTTCTCCTACGCAACCTCCCAGAACAAAATGCGTGATGCTATCCAAGGTTATTCAAATTCATCCGAAGCTAGGAATAATAGAGAATAAAAAAGGGAAGTATTTAACTTCCCTTTTTATTGTATCTCATTAACATGACTACTCCTCTGCGTCACCACGAACATAATGAACGCCGCCTTCGATGTTATATTTAAATCTCTCAAGATCCGCGAGAATAATGTTCTTAAGAAACGGATTGAATAATTGTGCTGCAAGACTTCCAAGATCTCCACCCGGAAGCCTGTAAGATATTCTTGCATTGATTTCGGTTGAATTGTTTGGTGCATCAACAAAACTGACAGTACCGGCATTATCAATTGACGATCCTGGAAGCGATGACCAAGCAAGTAATTCTCCAGGCTGATCTTCTATGATTTCGGCTTTCCAGGAAATGGTTGCAAGTCCACCTGGTATGTAAACTTTCCAGAACGAATTAATTTCATTGATCTGCTTTACTTCAGCAAGATGTTTCATGAACAAGGGAAGGTTTTCCAATCTTCGCCAATACGCATAAACTTCTTGCCTCGGTTTATTTATGATGTATGTCCCGGACACTTCAACCGCGGTTGATTTCTTT
This sequence comes from Chryseolinea sp., assembly GCA_039916665.1. Classification (GTDB taxonomy): domain Bacteria; phylum Bacteroidota; class Bacteroidia; order Cytophagales; family Cyclobacteriaceae; genus Chryseolinea. The sequence goes on from JBDSKX010000170.1 coordinate 5,119, forward strand.
AATGCAGTATTACGATTAAGGATTGTGTTAACATGACAATGACCTGTTGCTCCTCTCAGCAC
>JBDSKX010000171.1:0-2778 GCA_039916665.1 Chryseolinea sp.
GGTGATTTTCAATAGATCAATGCCCAGGAATATTTCACCATGGGTCGTGAACTTCATGGCATTGCCGATAAGATTAAGAATCACCTGCCTGAGACGGTGGCTATCTCCTATAATTTGCGCAGGGATCAGATAGTCTATCTGATAGACCAGGTCCAATCCTTTTTGAGCCGCTTTGTTTGAAAAAATATCCATAACATCCTCTATGCATTGACGAAGGTCAAATACATGATGATCTAGTTCCAGATGGCCTGACTCTATTTTTGAAAAGTCAAGAATATCGTTGATTACGGTAAGAAGCGCCTCGCCACTCCCAATGATAGTATCTGTATACTCTCTTTGTTCAGAAGTGAGCGAAGTCTCCGACAACAACGAAGCCATGCCCAATACACCATTCATAGGCGTTCGTATCTCATGGCTCATGGTAGCCAAGAAAGTACTTTTTGCCTGATTTGCTTTCTCCGACTCTTGCCGGGCGCGCTCCGCCTCTTCACGTTGCACCTGGAGTTCTTCATTAATCTGCTCCAGAAAACTGGTTTGAGCTTGCAATTGATCGTTTAGCGTTTGCATATTCTCAGCCTGCGCTTCCAGAGTCTCCTTTTGCCCTGTTATTTCAGCGGTACTTATACTGATCTTTTCCACCAGTTTGATTTTAAGTTTCCGGTCAAGGCGTGATTTCGCAATAAAAAGAGAAACAATCAGGCCCAGTATAGATAAAGTAACCAATATTCTAAACCACCAGGTAGCCCAATAAGGAGGTGTAATGACAATCGCGAGTGCTATTGTATTTGCTGACCTATTGCCTTCATTGTTTAAACCCCTTACTTTGAAAGTGTAACTACCGGGATCCAGATTAGTATAAGTGGCATTGTGGGTTGTACCAATTTCATTCCAGTCGTTGTCAAACCCTTCGAGTTTATAAGAGTATAGTTTTTTATCATTCCGCACACCGTAATTTAAAGTGGCAAACTCAAATGATATTACGGATTGTGCGTAGGATAATACTACTTTTTTTGCGTCTACGATATTTTTAGATGCACCATGATCGTCCACGATAGAATAAACAGGTTTGTTAAAAATCTGAAAACCCGAAAGTACGATCGGAGGATCATACTTGCGATCTTTGATACTATCTGGAAAAAACTCATTAAAACCGTTGACACCTCCGAAATACATTTTGCCAGAACGACTTTTAGCGCAGCCTTGTTTGAATTCATTTGATTGCAGTCCATCAGCGACATTAAAATTCTTGAACGTTTTTGTCTGGGGGTTAAATCTGGACAAACCTTTGTTTGTACTGATCCATAGATTTTGATGGTCATCTTCCAGGATGCCAAAAATTGCTTCATCGGGCAAACCATCCGGCACGTGAAAGGGTATTATCTCGTTATTGCTTAAATCCATTCGATCAAGCCCAACATCAGTGCCGATCCATAAATGACCACGCCGATCCTGGTAGAGACAATTGATATTATTGCTGCTAACATTGCCTTTAAGTTTACCCTGCACAAAATGAGTAAACTTTTGCGTTCGTTTATCAAACTGCTCGAGTCCACTACCCCCCGTTCCTACCCAGATTGTTCCCCGGTTATCTTCATAGATCACATTGATGGTATTGGACGCAATACTTCCGGGATTGCTGGCACTATGCCGGTAATGAATGAAATTGTCGTGCCGCTCGTCATATAAATCCAAACCTGCTGTATAGGTACCGATCCAAATGTTTTGATCCGAGTCCTCGAAAATAGCCCATGCGTTGTTGCTGCTTAAACTGGAAGGAATAGCGGGATCATTTTTAAAATGTTTATAGGCGTTCGTTTTTCGGTTGAATACACTTACCCCATCTCCCCACGTGCCGATCCATAAATCCTTCTTACTGTCCTCTATAATTTTTAACACGTGGTTTCCGGCAATTGTCTTCTTGTTTTGGCTATCATGTTTGTAGTGCGTGAATCTACCAGTGGCTGGTTGAAATTTATTCATACCTCCTCCGTCTGTACCAATCCACAGGTCGTTTGTTGAGTCCTCAAAAATGGCCAAAACATTATTGTTACTCAGGCTATTCGGTGATCCACTGTGCCGGTAATGCATAAATTTACTGGCATCAAGATTAAGGAAACTGATCCCTCCATTGAATGTACCCACCCACATGTTCCCTTTAGCATCTTTGAAAATTGCCCAGATGGAATTATTCGTCACGCTGGTCTTGTCTATATCATCTTGTCTGTAGTTATGAAATATTCCAGAGTGGTAGTCCAGAATGCTTAATCCACCATTTTCAGTTCCGACCCAGAGATCACCTTTACTGTCTTCACTTATGCTGAGTACGCTGTTGTTCGCCAGGCTATTCTCGTTTGACGGATCATTTTTGTACTGTGTAAATTCATGCGTCTCCCGATTGAATATATTTAATCCTCCTCCACGGGTTCCGATCCAAAGCCGGCTTCTGCTGTCTTCAAAAATAACCAGAACATCATAATAACCGAGTGGCCCTCGCTTCAGCTTATCAGGCAAAAAAGAAACAAAGCTTTTTGTTTCCTGGTCAAACAAATTAAGCCCAGCGCCTGTGCCGATCCATATATGATGATCACTGTCTTCGAAAATATCCTTTATGTGAAGATCATATGGATTACCCGAGCGATCTTTCATGTTTTCGTAGTGCGTGAATGCATTATTTTTTTTGTCAAACAGATCAAATCCACTGCCATCTGTACCGACCCATAAATTTCCATTGCCATCAATTAATAAGGATGTTAAATTATTATTTACAAGGCTGGAGGA
>JBDSKX010000172.1:0-40560 GCA_039916665.1 Chryseolinea sp.
AAGGATAATCGCATTGTGGTAGTAAATTATTTTTTATGGAGAAGGAAGTACCAACTTTATACGAATGGGCGGGGGATATATCAACTTTTGAAAAGTTGTTCGATCTGTTTTACGATAAAGTTTTAAAAGATAATTTACTAAACGAAGTATTTAGAGACATGTCTCCGGAACATCGTAAGCATGTAGCGCATTTTGTTGCTGAAGTTTTTGGCGGAGCAAAACTGTACAGCAAAGAAGATCAAGGGAGTCATGCTAAGATGATTGGCAAGCACATCGGTAAAATGTTGACAGAGGAAAAGCGTCGCCGTTGGATGGATCTTTTGATGCAAACCGCTGATGAAGTCGGTTTGAAGAGCGATCCTGAATTTCGTTCTGCTTTTGTAGGTTATATCGAATGGGGTTCACGGATTGCTGTCATTAATTCCCATCTCACTGCAAATCCGATGGCCAAAGAAGAGCCCATGCCAAAATGGGGTTGGGGCGAAACGGGTGGGCCATACGTCCCCGAGTGACATCGAATAATTTTTTATTGTTGATTTTCGTTCTGATTAACCATAAACATGGCGGTCGGTATAAACCTTTGAAAGAGTTCATCCTTGAGTGACTGTTCTATAGCTAGGGAACTCACGGCGCGAGACATACAAGAAAGCCAGGCCACCGCGTCATCTTCGCCGATGGGATGAGGCATGTGTCGCGCCCTGAGTTGAGGATGTCCATATTTCTCAGAATACAATGCTGGACCACCAAGAAACTGAGTGAGGAAAAGCCTTTGTTTCTCTTTGATAAGACCTTTGTCGCTTTTGAAGAGGTGACTTATCTGTGGATCTTCAAAGACCAGATCATAAAACTTGCTGACGAGATCGTCCAGATTATTTTCGCCTAGTCTTTGGTAGAGGGTTGGTTGCATTAAAGCGGATGTTGATTTGGCGTAAAGGTAGGCAAGAGAGAATTTAAATTATGAATTATTGCTTGTCTGTATGCGACTGCGTAACTCGATTGCACTCTGAATACTTTATAACTGCACAATTTTTTTAGATTAAGATGCCTACTACGCAATGTTCGCAAATCTGGCTATGTGTGCGCCTCAGGTACTGTCACTTTTATAATCTGATGATCTGCAAATGCCTTATATATCGACCGGATAGCGAGATGGCGCTGCTTCATGAATTCTTTTGGATCCGCGCTCTCAATTTTGAATGATACTTTCAGTTTTATTTTTGGATCCTCAATTCCAGTGTAATACAATTCAATCTCGCTGACAAGAGAATCAGAATTCAGCTCTTTAATAGCATCTCGAATAACTGATTCTGCAAAAGCCAGGTCCGTTGTGTTCGCAACAGTAAAATCGAGTTCTACACGGCGGTTCTCTGATCTTGAATAGTTAATAATAGGCTTCTGAAAAATATCTTTATTGGGAATGATCACATGTAGTCCTTGCGTTGTATAGAGTGTAGTATCTCGCAGTCTGATATCGTGAATGGTCCCAGTGAAAGCGTTAGTCTCCACCTGATCACCAATCTCAAATGGTCTCTTAAAAGCCATAAACAATCCTGAGATAAAATTGGAGGAAAGATCCTGAAATGCGAATCCTAGTGCCAATCCAACAATTCCGACACCGGCCAACAATGATGATACAACCGTGTCTAAATTAAGAACACCTAGCGCAATCGTTGCGGCAATAACCATCGTTAGCGTTTGGAGTATGCCCGAGACTACGCCGCTCACTGAATCACTGTGTGAAATTTTCAACGTGAGTTTATAGGCTATGCGCCTCACCAGTTTGGCGACAAAATAGCCTGCTACCACGGTGATCACTGCAACGGTTAGATTGGGTAGCAATTTGACAGATGCCGTCAACCATCGTTCGAGTTTTTCTACGATAAGGGTAGTCCAGTGTGAAAAATTCATGCGCCGCAATAATTATTTCTGCACGTGTATAAAAAAATATGCCGGAATCACAGCGATCAATCTGCCTCCCGCAATAGCCTCAATAGAAATACTACGAGGAAATTTCACCACACATTGGGCTGGTGGCAATTCTTATTTAACTCCAGTCTTGACACCAACAGGCAGCTCAATTTTTTCATTCCAAATGTATTTTCCAAACCATTGCCAGTTGTGCCATGTCGCCGCGAGTCGCTCTTTTGGCTTGGTAATTCCGTGACCAAATCCTTTGTAAACGATAAGTTCACTTGGCACATTGTGGTCACGCAGACCCTGCAATAGTTCATAGGCGTTAGCAATGGGAACGCGTTTGTCAAGTTCTCCATGTTGAATGAGTGTCGGTGTCTTAGCCTTGTTGATGTTTGTAATGGGTGAAGTCTTCTTGTAAATAGCTTCGTCTGTCCAGGGCGTTGCTTTCAGATACTGTTTTGTGAAAGGATGAATATCAGTGTTCACATAATAGGTCGTCCAGTTTGAAATACCAGCGCCGACGGAGATCGCTTTGAAGGCAGTGGAGTTCGTTGTTAGAAACGCCGATATATATCCACCCTGACTCCAGCCCATGCATCCCATTTTGCTTTTATCGATCAATCCTCGCTTGTCAAGGTAATCGACGCCTGAAAGTACATCCCAAGCATCTCCCACACCGAGGTTTTTAACGTTAAGGGAACGAAATTTCTCTCCATAGCCGGCAGATCCACGATAGTTGGGTCTCAACACCAGACATCCCTTATCGAGCCATTGAAGAATGGGATAAACATAACCTGGGACAGGCTGCGGAACATCTATTCCAGTAGGGCCGCCGTGGATTACAACCATTAATGGGTATTTTTTGTTTGCATCATAGTTTTTCGGTTTATGCAAAACACCTTCAATGGTGGTGCCATCTTTACTCTTCCAATTGATTACTTCGCTTTGTGCAGCTTTCCAGTCCTTGATTTGTGTTGAGAAATCACTGATTTTTTGTGGCTGTGGAGATGAAATAGTCGCCGTAAAAACTTCATTCAGCTGATCATAATTTTTGCCGGTAAACGCAAAGCGGCTGCCATCTTTTGAAAATGATATTCCCATAATTTGCTGTGGGGTCGTCATGAAGACGCTATGTGCGCCCGACTTTGGGTCTATCCGATAGACATGTCGCTGTGTTTTATTCCAGATGGCCGCGTATATTCCAGACTCTTCCCAGGAAAAACCGCCCAGGTCTTCATCGAGGTCCTTGCCGAGCTGGCGCGATACCTTTGAGCCAAGATCAATGGCAAACAATTTTGAATTTAAATAGTAATTTGAAACGGTGTCATTTAAAGATGACGTATAAAGGATCTCCTTTGAATCTGGCGACCAATCCTCAAGACCATCGGTCCCTTTGTTGTTCACGATCTGCGTTATCTTTTTATTTGACAAATCAACAATTGAAATGTCACTCTTTGATCCTGAGTTGATCAAAGGATCGGGTTGTTGGCTGAACGCGATCTTTGTTCCATCCGGAGAAATCATAAAGTTGGTCACGGTGAACTTGCCACGAGTAAGTTGTTCGGGTTTTGGTAGGTCTATACAGCCAGCCATTGCTTTCAGTGAATCAACCGTTTCATAACACGGATGTTCTTTCGGATCTGACTGCTCCGGATTGAATTCAATTTGCCACAGATGTGAAAATGAAAAGACTTTATCGTCTGTCTCAAATCCACCATAACGCTTTTCAATTTCTTTTTTGCTCTTGTCTTCTTTCTCGTCCTTCAGGAGGATTAATTTCCTTCCTGATGGAAGCCAGTCGAATGCTTCAATTCCTTCTTCATCTGCCGTCACCGTGCGTGCTTCTCCGCCTGAAAGATTGATCACGAAGACCTGTGTTTTTTCTCCGCGATCAGACAGGAATGCAAGCCATTTTCCATCAGGAGAAAACGCTGGATTAGAACTACTACCTGAAGGCGTGTTGGTCAGCTGGAATGGCTTTTCGTTGTTTTTGCTGAGCCAGATTTCCGAATCGTATCGGTTGTTCTTCCAATCGGTTGTCTGCACCGTGTATGCGACTAGATTGCCATCAGGAGATATAATGGCGTTCGATGTGCTTCGAAGTGAAATCACCTCTTCAAATGAGGGAAGATGCTGAGCGATGATATTGAGTCCATAGCCAAGAAATATCAGAAGGAGAGAAAACTTTTTCATGAATGACTTCGGAAGGTTTAGGTTAATGTATACAGCAATAAGATAATGAAAACCTTTTGAGAGTTTCTGGAGGTAGTTTATTTATTTTTAAATGGCAACCTTTGCGCGACACCGGAATTTCCCCAAGGAATAAAACACAATCGAATATGCGGATCACACGTTTCATGGTTAGTCTGTTAATAGCACTATTTGTTTTGGATTCCAGAATTGGAAGCGCACAAAATGTTATCGACAACGGAGTCACGGATAATTTACAAAGTCGCGCGGCGAAACTGACGCGCGACATTCCTGAATTGATGAAACTTGCCGATATTCCTGGAATTTCGATAGCGGTCATCGATGAAGGTAAAGTTGCGTGGACACACGAATTTGGAGTGATTAATGCAGACACCAAAAAAACTGTAACGGCAACCTCCATATTTGAGGCGGCTTCACTTACAAAAGTTTTGGTTGCCTATGCGACGCTGAAGTTTGCTGACGCCGGCAAGATCGATATTGATGTACCTCTTAATATGTATCTCGGTAACAACTATGATGTCGGCGATGACCCAAGACTAAATCAGATTACAACGCGGAGAGTACTGACCCATAGCGCCGGGTTCCCAAACTGGAGAGATGAGGGTGCAGCCGTCCTTCCAATCAATTTTGCGCCTGGAGAAAAGTTTTCTTATTCGGGAGAGGGATTTGTATATCTGTCGAAAGTCTTGGAAAAGATTTCGGGCAAATCGTTTATCGAATTCATGCAGGAGATGGTGCTTACTCCTTTGCAGATGAAGAATAGCAGTTTTGTGTGGCGCGACGATTTTGATCAAAGTGGATCCTTCCGTCATGATCAACTTGGCAATGTCGCGTTTCGAAATCAGGGAACGAACTACAACGCAGCGGCTAGTCTCAGAACAACTGCCGAAGACTACGCGAAATTCATGTGTGCCCTAATCAGCGGAACAGGTTTGAAAAAGACCACGGGGAAGGAAATGCTGAAGGCACAAATTCAGGTGGATGAAAAATTTCCTCAAGTTTTTTGGGGCCTGGGACTGGGTCTTGAGGTGAAAGGAAATACAAAGGAATTCTGGCATTGGGGAGATCAGGGTTTTACAAAAGCATTCATGATTGGAGATCTTCAACGGAAACGTGGCTTAGTATATTTTGCCAACAGCGCGAACGGTCTGTCAATTGCCAAAGAAATTCTCGCCGACGCTGTAGGGGGCTCTCATCCTTCACTGGTATGGCTAGACTATCCTGGATATGATGCACCTTCAAGACTGCTTTTGAAAAAAATTGTTGAGAAGGGATCAAAAGAATCACTTGAAATATATGAAGCAAATAGTAAACAAGATCCATCAAAGGTTATCAGTGCGGATGAAATGAATTCGCTGGGGTACACGCTCATGGGAAACAAGATGCTCGACGATGCCATCGCAGTGTTTGAACGGAATACACTTGATCATCCCGAATCAGCGAACGTTTGGGATAGTCTTGCTGAGGCTTATATGAATCAAGGTAACAAGGCGCTTGCCATTAAGTACTACGAGAAAGTCTTACAGCTTGATTCGACGAGTACCAACGCTGTGACACAATTGAAAAAACTTCGGGAATAATCGATTGACCAGCGGTTCAAAAGAATCTCTCAAGTACTACGCCATAAGTGACGAAAAGATTTTCTCGTTCGGTCAATGTAATCCTGTTGTAAGTCACGGACGACGTCACACTCAGCCATTTCTTAAGCTTCAGAGACAGCGTTGTAGATGACTTGATAATCGTGTCGTGACTTGTTGTGATTGAGGGTTGCACGAATGCCGATCCGTCGAGAATAAAAATATCACTCAAGACCCACCTATATTTCACCCTGGCAGAATTCCGCCACACGTCGTAATTGCGGTCACCCAGAACTTTGTCTGTAAGATTTCCTTTCTCGAAGATAAATCCATCACTCAAAAGAATTATCCATTCCGGATTGTCAATGACATAGTATCCAACACCCAGGCCACCCTGAAATCGGTAGTCAATCTTCAGCGAGTAGCTTTTATCAAACGTCCCCATCGCCCAGTAGTAGAACCGACGTTTGTTTTTTAGAAAATCTAATTCAACAACACTTGAAAAATCATTGTTAATCTTTACGTCAGATTGTTGTCCATAGATCCAACTGTGGGCAGTGTGAAATGAAACTGCTTTCTTACTGATCGTGAATTTCACAGCGTTGTTCAGTACGTAAGATTTCAGATCATTTGTCTTGTTAAAAGCACCAGTAGATCCAACGTAAATATAATGGTTTGTCGAATCGTTGAACTGTGCGTGTACCGCGCTGGTTGTTAAGATGACAAGGATGCTGAAGATCCATCGTCTGTAACTCTTTGACCTCATTGGTTTTCAAATTTGAAATAAAATAACAGTCCAGATAGCGGCTGCCATGCCATGAGGGTGGCACCACTCAATTCACATCTGAAAATCATCTTACTGTTTGGGGCAAAGATAAAAAAGTATGTCAGCGATACCGACTTTGAGAGACTAAAGTTAGAATGCGTATAAGTATTGAATTGCGGAAAATTCGCCTTTAACAATATCTCCACATAGTTCACGCAACACTTACTTTGGAACTCGATTCCTTTACCCTTTGAACTTCGACATCAAAACTCTATTTTAAAAATGTCATCAAATTGAATGGCTGCTAGATCGAGTGAATTTAAATTTTGAACCAATATCGTACACAGGGCGTCATTTTGGCGTGTAGGCGGTCAGATGTTCAAAATCCTGTCAATTGATGAGAAACTGAGTCTTCTTGACTCTACAATATTGAGCCGAGTACACATTTTCTACCATGACACCCACAAGATCCCTTTTTCTTCTTTTTTACTTTCTTGTCTTCAATGTATCAGCGCAGACCACCGATTTCGCAAGTCATTTCAGACTTTTGCCACAACCTCAGAAAGTTGAGGTGCAGTCAGGTAGAGGGTTGCTTTATTCTGAGTTGAAAGGGATTGTTCTCCAGGATGTCGCGACACGACCAGTAATGACCGGAGTACTAAATGATCTGCCCATAGTAAGTCAGGTTGGAAAAGGAACAGTCTTGCTAAAAATTAATCATTCGTTGCAAAACCCTTCTCCGGAAGGTTATGAGCTGGTGATTGCGGATGGACAAGTATCCATCACCGCAAAAGAAGCAGTCGGAGTGTTCTATGGAATACAAACACTTCGGCAACTATTAGAAGACAGCCAGGAACAGGACATCGAGATACCCGCCTGCAAAATTACAGACTATCCTGAAATAGCCTACCGCTCGATCCACCTCGACTTAAAGCACCACATCGATGCTGGTCGTTATTACTATGATATGATCGATCGCTACGCTGGAATAAAAATCAACGCCATTATTATAGAGTTCGAGGACAAACTTCGTTATAGAAAATCCTCCATCGTCGCTTCGCCAAACGCAATTTCGATTGAGGAATTTGCGGCCCTGTGTAATTACGCAAATGATCGTCATATCGAGATCAGTCCGCTTGTGCAGGGACTTGGACATGCTTCATTCATCCTTAAACACGAAGAATACAAGAAGCTGAGGGATGATCCAACATCGGATTGGGTATTCGATCCGTTGAATCCCGAAACGTATGCCCTACAATTCTCATTGTATGAAGATGCAATAGCTGCGACGCCATATGGAAAATATCTTCACGTTGGCGGCGATGAAGTGGGCTCACTGGGAAAATCAGCATTAGCGAAAGCATCGGGTAAAAAGCCAATTGAGTTACAGATGTACTGGCTCAAAAAAGTTACCGACTTCGCCTTAGAACATCATCGTATTCCAATTTTTTGGGATGACATGGTCTTTAAACTTGCGAACTTGTACGAAACGACATACGACCCTTTGATCCCGGCAGCTGAAGTTGCACGGCGCTGGCAGAAAAATACGCCGATTCTCAACGAAGTGTTGCCGTTGTTTCCAGAAAAGTGTGTGTACATGAGATGGAATTACGATGACCCTGCCGTTCCTGGAAACATTAATGCAATCGACTGGTACAAGGCCAATAACCTGCACGTTATGGCCGCAACGTCCGGGCAATACTACGCTACAGTATTTCCACATACGAAATCAAAATTTCGACCCATCAAAGAATTTTGTCAGCTGACGACAGAGAAGAAAATGGATGGCATTCTGTGTACGATATGGGATGATGCCTCTCAACATCTTGAAACGATTACGAGAGGTGCTTTCGATTTTGCATTGCTAAGTTGGAATTATGAAGATGTTGCCATAGAAAAGGCGCATGAAATTTATAAACAGCGATTCTTTGGCTATGCACTGTCGGGCCCCGCGTTCAACTTCGAAGACGAGATGGAGGAAACCACAACACCTTACTGGGAGACTGCCTTTCTGAAAGAAGGTGATCGCGAAAACTTCCATCCTACTTTTACACTGATTGAATTGCCCAACTCCAGAAATAAAGGTGTGTGGAGCAAGACCAACAGTGAAAAAGTGTCAAGGGCTAAAGTCATTCGAGGCAAGCAGGGCGAACTGGATCAGCAGCTCCATAAGGCGTTGGATCTCACGCGCAGAAACAGATATGCTCTTTCTCTTTATAAAGTGATCAATGAATTGGAGACGTATTCATCGGATATGATGATACTGCTCGATAAATACGACCGGGCTACACGCAAGGACGAAGCAACACTCATGACTCAGATTCAGCAAAAAGTAAAGGAATTCACCGTTCTCCGGGAAAATCTTGAGAAAACGTATGCAAAGACGCGTGTCATGGGAAACCCGGAGGGGTATCAGCTGGATTCAAATTTCCATCATCACCTTGCCAATGGTACCAATTCGACAGACTGGATGTTTTTGTATGAAATTGGAATGAACAAGAAGATTGAAGACTGGGTTTCTCTCAATACGGCTACCCGATAGTATTTATTTATCTAGCCAATCTAGACTAGCATCGCATTTTTTTTCCGCACTTTATATGTCACGATTCTCATTAGTAATCACTGTTATTATTTTCTGCTTTACCACAGTTCATGCACAGCAGAAGGCGGTCGTTCGTGAACTTAAGCAAAGTTTCATGACTTACCCGTTCTCAGATCCTGATCCTGTAGCAAGACCCGGCAGACTTTATCCCTACTTCCGATTTGACGGATACACAACGATATCCAAACCACAGGACTGGAAAATAGTGGAGATGGAAAACGACTATATCAAGATCGCGATCACACCTGAAATTGGCGGGAAGGTTTGGTCAGCCTATGAAAAATCAAAAGACTTTCCGTTTATTTTCTCGAATCACGTTGTCAAGTTCCGAGACATTGCGATGCGCGGGGCATGGACATCCGGTGGAATGGAATTCAATTTTGGTGACATCGGCCATGCTCCAACAACATCTACTCCTGTAGATTACATTGTTCGAAATAACGCGGATGGAAGTGTAAGTTGTTTTATCGGTGCGACTGATTGGTCAGCAAGAACAACGTGGAGAGTGGAGATCAGCATTCATCCTGACAAAGCATATTTTATGACGCGTTCCTGGTGGTACAACAATTCGCCATTAGAAACGTCGTATTATAACTGGACCAATACTGGTTTTAAAACGATCGGTAATCTTGAGTATGTGTTTCCGGGTACTCATTTTATAGGTCACGTGGGCGAATTTGAAACCTTTCCAACGGATACGATAGGCAGAAATCTTTCGTATTACGACAAAGGAACATTTGGATCTTTCAAATCATACCATGTGCTGGGTAAGATGACCGATTTTTACGGTGGCTATTGGCATGATTTAAACATGGGTGTCGGTCACTATGCGCCTTATCAGGAGAAGATCGGAAAGAAGGCCTGGAGTTGGGGATTGTCACGCGAAGGATTGGTATGGGATAAACTCCTTACCGATACCGATGGTCCAAATGTTGAACTTCAGTCAGGAAGGTTGTTCAATCAAGCTAGTCCCGGAAGTATGTTCACGCCATTCAAGCATGTATCGTTTGCGCCATACACGACTGATCAGTGGAGTGAATACTGGTATCCTGTAAAAAATACGCGTGGTCTGACACAAGGTTCGTTGAAAGGAGCGTTGAATATCAGAGTGGAAAACAGTTGGCTGAAATTTGATTGGATGGCGTTAGCGTCACAGTCTGATACATTGGCCATTGCTTCGAAAGATGGTGTGCTGTACAAACACAGGTTGCAGCTGAAACCAATGGAGTCGTTCCGTGATTCTTTGAGTTGGAAAGGAAATGCCGAAGACATTACGGTTAGGATAGGGGACGACTTGTTTCTTAGTGAAGACAACAAACCACTATCGCGGCCGTTGACTGCACCCGACCATTTTGACTGGGATTCAGAATATGGACTTCAAATCAGAGGGGAGGATCTTGCCAATCAAAAGAATTATGTTAAGGCGGAGGAGTTCTTAAACCAGGCACTTGAAAAAAATTCCAACCTGATTCCTGCATTGACGCAACTCGCGCAGATCAGATATCGCGAGGGTGAATATGAGCAGGCAAAAACACTTGCGGGCCGGGCATTGTCAGTCAACACTTATGATCCACGTGCCAACTATGTTTGGGGTCTTAGCAACATGGAGATCGGTCATGCTGCTGACGCGCTTGATGGTTTTGCAGTAGCATCACTATCTCCTGCATATCGCTCCGCAGCCTTGATGAAAATGGCATCCATTAACGTGTACCAGCGTAACTGGAAAAAAGCAGAACATCTAATTGCTTCATCACTCGATGCAGATGCTCATAACAACGACGCATCAAATCTTCTTGCTATAACACTGCGCTATTCGGGTCAGAAAGAAAAAGGGATTGCGTTGGCTACAGCGCAACTTGAAAAGGATCCGCTTGATCACTATGCGCGGTTGGAAAAATATCTGCTCACCAGGCTGGATAAAGACAAGCAGGATTTCGTATCACTGATCCGTCAAGAGATGCCCCACGAAACGTTTCTTGAAATTGGAATTCACTATTATAAGTTGAATCTATTGAACGATGCGTTGGCTGTGCTTTCATTATCACCAAAGCATCCGATGGTACAATTATGGCAGGCGTTCATCTTCGAGAAAAGCGGCAACAAATCAAAAGCAGCCGAAGCACTTGCATTCACCCGGACAGCTTCCGCTGGATTGGTATTTCCATTTAGAATTGAAACACTTCCAGTGTTAGCCTGGGCAAAACAACACAGTGCCCACTGGAAGTTCAACTACTATGAAGCGTTGATCCGTTGGCAGAATCATCAGGTAGCGATGGCAAAGACATTGTTCAATGCTTGTGGAACGGAACCTGACTTCGCACCTTTTTATATGGCGAAAGCGGAATTGTTTCAGGATGATGTTGATGTTGTTCGGGCATCATTAGAAAAGGCGTATCAAATCGACCCGGCATCCTGGCGTCCGGCTGCACAGGTTTCTCAGTTTTACGCTTCAAACGATCAGCCCGAAAAAGCGCTCTCGATTGCTCAAAAAAATCATCTGTCACACAGGACCAGTTACATTACCGGACTTCAGTATGCGCAAATGCTGATACGCAATAAACAATACGCTAAAGGATTGTCGATGCTGGATAAACTTGAAATGTTACCCGCAGAGCTTGATATGAATGCGCCGACACTTTTCAAGCAGGCAAATATTGATTACGCACTGGAGCAAATGAGTAAGAAGCGCTGGAAGGATGCCATTGCGTCGTTGAAAAAATCTGAGACGTGGCCTGAGAACCTCGGCGCGGGGGCACCTTACAATCCTGATAATCGCCCGACACAATTTCTGATGGCGTACTGCTATGATCAGTTAAACAATAAAGCACTGGCTGATGTATCGTTAAAATATATTGAGTCATACGAAAATAAAGATCGCGAACATTTTGATGCTGCGAATGAGCAACTCACAAAGCTATTGAAGTCAGGCAGCAAGGATTACAAAGATATTGCACATCAGTTGTCAGGTGTTGAGAAGACCCGCGTAACGTATTACAAAGCATTCGACGCGTTACTGAAGTAATTGATATTATACTGAGAAAGATATTAAGATATGAGAAACTTCGTTACCATCGCCGGTGTTTTACGACGGCTTGCGCTCTTCGTAGCGTTATTTGTTGTTGCCATAGCATGCGATAAAAAAGCGTCGGATCATACATCACCGAATCAGATTGACTGGACAGAAATTGGTCCAGGTGGTGGAGGCGCTACGTTCATCCCCACTTTCTCCTATCAATCCAGTGATGACTTCATCTTGCGGTGCGACATGACAGGATCGTACCATTCAACAGATGGAGGGAAATCATACCATCAGATTAATTTCCCCAATGGCGCAAATGCATACGCTTATGATCCCAAAGATCCGAAATCAATTTGGATAGGAGCAACAACACTCAATCATTCAAAAGATGGCGGAAAAAGTTGGGACAGGATATTTCCAGAGAGCGAGGATATCATATCAGAAACCTTTGAAGATGACCATGCAAACTATAGCATCAAAGTAAAAGACAGTTCACTTTATGTTACTGATGTGGGTCGAATTCACGCCGTCAAAGTTGACCCGGTACTTGACAATACCTTGTATTTTAGTATGGGTCCTTATTTCTTCTATAGCGCCGATGGCGGTGATTCGTGGAGTCGTGAGAAACTTGACGGGCGAATCGAACATCTATACACCAATGCCGGCAGTTTGAAAGACGCGGTAATCATCTTTTCAGATGATACACTCTATCGTTTTGATAAGTCAACAAAGAAGATTTCAAACCTGCCGCTTCCAAAGGCAATGTCACCCGCATTTTCTTTTACGGCCGGGACAATCAAGGATAAAGAAGAAGTAGTTTTCTATGCATTGCATCATGATCCCAAAGAGGAGATTAAAGAAGAGTTTGGTCACAGTGAAGTATGGACATCCAGAGATGCTGGAAAAACCTGGAATAAACTTTCGAGCGAGGTATTAACAAACAAATCAGTTGGTATCAAACCCAGTTATTCAATGATCGCCTGTGCTGAATTTGATGCAGGCTCAGCATATCTTGTTACGAATCGTTATGAAGGAAGGAAGAATGATAAATTTATTTATTGGTATGGTGCCTTCAAAACTTCAGACGGTGGTAAGGATTGGAAGTGGGTTTGGAAAGGCGGTGGTGGCTCCGGTCAATATGGAGTCAAGGACGGCATCGATGTTCAGAATCTTACTGATGCATGGTCAGCAAAAGCATTTGGTGGAGAATATATCCGGCTGATGGATGTCGGTGTTGCCGCGACGGATGGAAATGTGGCGATCGTAACAGACTGGTATCGTGCGATGCGGACAACGGATGGCGGTGTTTCATGGAATGAAATATATAGTGAGCCACAGTCGGATGGAACATTTAAGAGTCGTGGACTCGACGTAACCACCGCTTACAGCGTACACTTTGACCCTTTCGACAGCAATCACATTGCAATCAGCTATACCGACATTGGATATCATCACTCCTATAATCGCGGAAAAAGCTGGGTGAGATCAACGGAGGGTGTACCCGTCCCATGGATAAACACGTGTTACGGGTTAGTGTATGATCCCGAAGTGAAAGACAAGGTGTGGTCTGTATGGTCAGGTATGCACGATTTTCCAAGAGGAAAAATGACACGAAATCCTTTGTGGAAGCAACATGCTAGAGGCGGTGTTTGCCTTTCCAATGATGGCGGAAAAACCTGGTCACCACTCACTACGGGGATTGGAGATGACTCACCGGCGACGAGCATTATCCTGGATCCGAAGTCAACGAAAGGTAATCGAACCTTATATGTTAGTGTTTATAATAAAGGTGTATTTAAATCAACGGATGATGGAAAATCATGGACGTTAAAAAATACAGGCATCGGAGATAATGTGAGTGCTTTTGAACTCACACAAACCAGCAAAGGCGATCTATATCTTACCATCAGTGCTACACCGATGCACAAGGACGGTAAGAAGGGAAGAGAATATTTTTCCGGTGAAGTTTATAAATCGACTGATGGTGCAGAAACCTGGACTAAACTTCTGGTGACTGATGAACCTCTGTTTCCAAGTGCTATTGGTGTGGATCCTGAGAACTCAGATCGCATTTATCTCGCTTGCTGGGCTGCAATCGATGTGTCTGATCTTGTAGGAAGTGATGTTGCACGTAACACAGGAGGGAACGAATTGATAAAGATGCCGGGTGGGGTATTCCTGTCAGAAGATGGTGGAAAAACATGGCGCTCAATATTTGATGATAAACAATATGTGTACGATGTAACGCCCGATCCTCATCATCCTGGAAGACTTTATATCTGTACATTCAATCAGGCTGCTTATCAAAGCGACGACTATGGTAAGACCTGGAAGAAATTGAAAGGATACGATTTTCATTGGGGGCAACGCGTGGTTCTGGACAATAATGATCCTGAACAAATCTATATCACGACTTTCGGTTCAAGCGTGTGGCATGGACATCCTGTAACTGATTAAGAAATGCTCATGACCTTTCTGCCTCGGCAAAAGTATTTCAGTACTGCATGGCTAATGTGTGCTTTAACTTTCGGCGCATGCCAGAAAGCAACCCGGCATTCTTCCTCTGAGAACGTTGAAGTTGTAAATCCAAACGGTCGAAACGATCAATGGGGGTTTATTGGGTTCGGTGGAGGTGGCGCAACGTTTTATCCTGTTGTAAGTCCACACGATCCAAACAATGCTTTTTTAAGTTGTGACATGACCGGCTCATATCACACGAATAATGGTGGCGATACGTGGCGCATGTTTAATCTGCGAACAGTCGTTGGAAGTTATGTATTTGATCCGCTGCAAGCCTCCACAGTATATGCACTTGGAAGAGGTGACGGTGGAGGGCTGTACAAAAGTACTAACGGTGGCGATACATGGTCGTTACGCTTTCCAAAACGCGAAACAGTAAGTGCAATTGTTGCAAAAGGTGATCATGCCGACGAACGATGGATCACAAAAGATAGTACGCGTCATCACGTCATGGCGCTCGCCGTTGATCCGGCAAACTCTTCATCCCTCTACGCGGTGATTCAAATTCAGGATTCAATTTCATTCCAACACTCAAGCGACGGCGGTGAAAACTGGGCAAAAGAGAAAAGCATTGAAGGTAGTGTGACGAATATTTTTGTGCATCCTGGGTCAGATGAAAAGAATAGAACGATATATCTGACGCGACCAAAATCAATTATTTCGCGAACGGATGGAAGGTGGAATTCGTACCCAATTCCAACAGGAGTAGATCATATCACGGAATATGGTGGTGGATTTGATAGTGATTCGAAGCGTGTTATTATTTATGGTATCTCGGGCAAGTCATACTTTAATCCGGAAGGAGATGAGTCCGGCATCTTTATGACTGATAACGGGGGTGCTAGCTGGTCGAACAAACAAAACGCACTCATTGATATGACTGCGAAGGCAACATCACTACCAGAGTGGAGAAGTCTGGGGACATCTTCAAAGCATCCGAACGTGTTGTACATTTCTTACGCTAATTTTCAAACTGCCAAAGACACGACATGTATTGGTGTTGCAAAAAGTGTAGACTTCGGAAATACCTGGTCATTGGTCTGGAAAGATAAGATGACCTCGGGCAATAATATTCCGGCAAAAAATCTTGAAGGCGGATGGATTAACGATCGATATGGCCCTTCATGGGGAGAGAATCCATTTTCAATTGGTGTATCACCCGGCAATGCCGATGTGTGTTACACAACAGACTTTGGCCGGGTATTGAAAACTGTTAATGGCGGAAGGACATGGGATCAAGTGTATACGAAGGAAGCTTCAAACAGCGGGTGGACTTCGAGAGGTATTGAAGTGACTTCAAATTATAATATTGTATACGATCCATTTGATTTTAATCATGTTTTTATAGCGAACACTGATGTAGGTCTGATGGAAAGTCAGGATCGAACAAAAAGCTGGAAGAGTGCGACGAAAAATACAGGTATCCCCAGACAATGGATGAACAGTACTTATTGGCTGGCGTTCGACCCATTGGTACAAGGAAGAGCATGGGCGGCTATGAGTGGGACACACGACTTGCCGCGGCCAAAAATGTGGCGGAAAACCGGTATCGCGAAGTTTACCGGTGGAATTGCTGAAACCAATGATGGCGGCAAGACCTGGACGCCTTTGACTTCAGTATTGGGTGAAACTGCAATGACGCACATCCTGATAGAGCCGTCGAGTGCGCCTGCATCGCGAACGCTATACGCATGCGCTTTTGGAAAAGGTGTTTACAGATCTTTGGATGGAGGAAAGACCTGGTCTTTGAAGAACAAAGGCATTGAAGGCAAAGAACCTTTTGCATGGAGGATCATCAGAAGAGAAACTGACGGCAATTTGTTTCTCATCGTTTGTCGAAGAAGCGAAGACGGCAGCATTGGCAATGAGCTTGACGGTGCCTTGTATCGTTCAACAGATGGCGCTGAATCCTGGACAAAGATTTCCTTACCCAAGGAGACCAACGCACCGATGTGTGTAGTTACGGATCCGGAACATCCATCTGCTATAATTTTGTCAGCATGGGGAAGGAATGTAAAAAAGATCTTTTCCGCCGATATCGGTGGAGGAATATTCTATTCAGATGATGATGGTAAAACATGGAATGCTGTCCTGGATAAGGATCAACACATTCACGATGTCACATATGATCCCCGTACAAAGACATTCTTCGCCTGCGGCTTTGCTGGCTCTGCTTACAAATCTGCTGACGGACAAAATTGGGATCGCATCATGGGGTTCAATTTCAAGTGGGGGCGTCGTGTAGAACCAGATATGGCAGACTCCAGCAAAGTCTTTGTGTTGACCTTCGGAGGTGGAGTGTGGTACGGCCCGGCGGCTGGAGATCCTGATGCGGCCGAAGATATCATCAACCCGCTGCCAGTTTTCTAATGGCTAATCTGTCATCAAAGTATTTTTTTCAAAAGCCCTCAGTTTTCCAATGAGAAAGCCTTGAGCGTGTGCTCTTAATCTAAACAGACGTTCCTTTTTAATGGTTAAAAGCGACTTTCTACAGTTTTCTATTAAGGACTTTATTCTCAATGAATCTTTTCAGCATTGGATAACCAACCCTCACCATGTGCCTTCCGAAGAATGGCCAGAATGGTTGGCCAAATATCCGGAGCGTGTTTTAGTGGTAGAAAAAGCGCAGTCATTTATTTCTGTTGTTCGTGAATCGTTGGACGAACTCGTTGACCTTGAAGAAGTGGAGGAGAGTTGGATGGACGTTCAAAGCAGACTTGTGTTGTTGTAGCTGGTGGGTTGAAGCTCGAAGCTGCGAATTTGAGAAGGTAGTTTAATTAGCACCCAAAACCGTAAAGACAGAATATGAATAAACATCTACTGAAGAAGAATTCAAGGGCATACTGTTGTATGCTGATTTGCTTGCTTAGTGTGACCGGTTCGGCCACCACAGTTCTTGCAACTGAGGCCAGACTGGTAAACCACGTGTCTGCGAAGGCGGCCCGTTTCGACAAAGTAATTTCAGGCAGGGTAGTTGATGAAAACAACCAAGCCCTTCCCGGTTCCAACGTTGTCATAAAGGGAACTACGGTTGGTACTACTGCCGACGCCGATGGCAAGTTCTCACTATCAGTTCCTGATGACACGCAAACACTGGTTGTCACTTACATCGGATATGCTGTACAGGAAATTACAATTGGTAATCGCACTGAAATCAATATCTCGCTTCAGCCTGATCTAAGCACATTGAATGAAGTGATTGTTGTTGGTTACGGAGAGCAGAGAAAAAGCGACCTCACGGGATCAATCACTTCAGTAAAAGGTGAAGATCTCGCGCAACTCCCCACACAAAAAGTTGGCGAAGCACTTCAGGGTCGCGCAGCCGGCGTGATGGTATTAAGTCCAAGTGGTCAGCCAGGCGGGCCTACAACGATACGGATACGCGGTATGAACTCTATCAACGGAAGCAACCAGCCTCTCATTGTGATTGATGGTTTGCAGGGTGGAGATATCAACTCGCTTAACCCGAACGATGTTGAGTCGATGGAAATATTAAAGGATGCATCCGCGACTGCGATCTACGGATCACAAGGTGCCAATGGTGTTATCCTGATCACCACAAAGCGTGGTAAAAAAGGTGCGCCAACAATCAATTATACCTATACTGTTGGTGTGCAGCAACTGAGAAAGAAACTTGATCTTATGGATGCTGGCGATTTTGCCCGTTCAATCAACGATAACAAGGCAACGCTCAATCAACCTGGTAGCGATGTGATCGTGCCTACTCCTGTATTTACCGATGCTCAGATTGCTCAATATGACAAGAGCAAAGGTACAGATTGGCAGAATGAGATCTATCGAACTGCTCCAATCCAGACGCACCAACTTTCTATCTCGGGTGGCTCTGATAATGTGCAATACCTGGTGTCAACGGGATACCTTAATCAAAAAGGTATTCTTATCAACTCAGCATTCCAGCGTTTCTCGCTTCGTGCCAACGTCAATGTAGACATTACGAAATGGGCAAAGTTTGGCGTGAGTTGGGCAGGTATCAAAGAAAAGGGAAATACACCGCCATTTGGTGAAGGAGCATCAGATATCGATCCTCTTGGACAAGTTGTTAGTCTTGCGCCAAGATGGGGTGCCGTAATTCCAGTGTACGATGAACTCGGAAATTACTCACGTCACCCATCTGGTTTTGGAGAACCAAACTCATGGAACCCTGTGGCTAGTGGTCGCGAACCATTTATCGAGAACAACACGATGCGCAATAACTTAAACCTCTATCTTGATTTTAAGATTGCCAAAGGTCTCACGTTCAGAGTGACGGGTGGTGCCGTAACTGCCAATAGAGATAACTATCGCTACCTCAATCAAAAAACACTTGATGGATTTAAGAAGAGCGGTACTGGTTACGTCAACGCGAGTGAGTATGCTCGTTATCAGAATTCAAACATCCTGACTTACGACAAACATTTAGGCCAACATCATTTCACAGTGACGGCGGTGGCTGAACAACAGGTTGAAATCAACCGTGGAAGTACTACCAATGCAAGCGGATTCCTTGTGGATGGTGCCGGTATCTTCGATCTTGGCGGTGCGACAACGCTCACTGCATCATCACTGAGTACCAAACGTGTTATTAATTCTTACCTCGGTCGTGTGAACTACTCATTCGGTGAAAAATATTTATTGACTGCCAGCTATCGGGCAGACGGTTCATCAGTATTTGGCGCCAACAATAAGTGGGGTTACTTCCCGTCTGTTTCGGCGGCATGGAAACTATCTGAAGAAAGCTTCATTCGCGATCTTGGTGTCTTCTCTGATTTGAAAGTTCGCGGAAGCTGGGGTATCACAGGTAATCAAAGTATCAGTCCATACGCTACACTTGCACAGATTGCATCAGGATATAACTACCCCTATACTGGGGGAGATGTCACCGATATTGGATTCAGCATCATTCGTGCAGCCAATCCAAACCTGAAGTGGGAAAGCACAACGCAATCTGATCTAGGTCTTGATATGGGTCTGTTCAACGGAAGACTTACTGCAACCTTTGACTACTACGTAAGAACTACCAAAGATTTGTTGATGAGCAGACAATTACCAACCTATACTGGCTTCAGCAGCATTATTGATAACGTAGGCAAAACGCAGAACAAAGGTTTGGAATTAACCATTGGCGGCGATCCTTTGGTGGGAGATTTCAAGTGGAATACCAGTTTCAATATTTCAGGTTACCGCGCTCATGTTGTTGATCTTGGAGGTTTAGAACAACTTCCTTTCAGAACTACTACTGGTGCTGGTTATGGATTTAGTACCAATAATAACACAGCATTACTTTACTTAAAACCAGGACATGAATTTGGTGAAATGACGGGTTGGATTTCTGAAGGCACGTGGAAATCAAGCGAAGCAGATGAGGCAGCCAAGTATGCGCAGTTACCTGGAGATATCAAGTATAAGGATGTTAATAAGGATGGATTTATCAATCGTCAGGACTTAACAATCATTGGCCATGCTGTTCCAAACTTTATTTTCGGTTTTAACAACCGTTTCTCTTATAAAGGCTTCGATCTGAATTTTCTCATTACAGGCACACAGGGTAATGACCTGTTTAACGTAAACCGGATTCGGCTTGAAAGACCAGGCGAAGGAACAAGCACAGCACTGCTTGATCGTTGGACGCCGGATAACCAGAACACTGATGTACCGGCATTCATCTCACAAAGTACACGCAAGTCGTCTTTTGTGGGCGTACCTGCTAAGGTGTCTGTCACCGATACACGTGTTAGCCGTTGGGTTGAAGATGCATCTTATGTGCGGTTGAAGAACATCACGCTTGCTTATACTTTCCCTGGTATGACAACTTCAAAACTTGGCGTGAAGCGTTTGCGGACTTACGTGACGGCAGCCAATTTGTTTACTATTACTAAGTACACAGGTTATGATCCTGAAGTGAGTTCGTTCAATTCCAGTGACGCTAGACTCGGTGTTGATTTTGGAAGTTATCCTACTTCACGGTCGTTCATTTTTGGTATTGACTTAAGCTTCTAAAGAATCAGAACATGAAAAAGAATTTTATAAAATTTTATCTTGGACTTTTTGCAATTGCGGGCGTGGCGTTTTCATGCCAGGATCTTGATGAGAAGCCCGAAGGATTTGTTAATCCCGGGAACTTTTACGCAACGATAGCGCAAGGCGAAGCTGCTCTAACCGGATCCATGGAAGCATTGTGGAACGCTTGGGGACCGGGCTACTCCTATGGCTACGGGAACTTTATTCAGGATGATCAATTACTTGACGGTGATCTTAATATCGGAAATGGATTTGGTGGTGATCTCTGGTCGCAACACTATTTGGCGATCAATAACATCAACGGTGTTTTAAGAGGAATTAAAAAGGGATCACTCGCAGGTGTCGATGAAGCCGAACTAGCACAACTCGCAGGCCAGGCGCATTATCTGAGAGCTTACAACTATTTTGCCTTGGTAAGGCTGTTCGGAGATCTGCCTTTGATCACTGAAGATACGCCGGATCCTGTAGTTACTCCGATTAAGACACGCACGCCTGTTGCTGATGTGTATGCTCTGATCGAAAGTGATTTCCTTTTTGCGATTGACAATCTTCCTACATCATGGGGCGGTGAACCTGGTAAGCCAACGAAAGGCGCAGCACAGGCATTGCTGGCAAAAGCATATCTGACGATGGCCACAGCACCTTTGAACAAAACTGAGAATTATGCTAAGGCGCGCGATATGGCGAAAGCTTTGATGGATGCCGGAACTTATTCACTGGTTCCAAAAGTCGGTGATGTGTTTATGCCTGAGAATAAGTTCGGTCCCGAAAACATCTGGAGCTTTGTTTCAACTTCTGATGACGTTACCACGGATCCACAGATCTGGACGCCAGAGATCATGGATGGTTGGGGCGATGCAAGTATTGATGTGCTGTGGGCAGAGAACTGGTTAGACAAACGTCCTGATGAACCACGTCAGGATGCTTATCTGATCCTTGAATACGATGGAACGCCATGGGAGGAGTTTACAGAACAAAGGCCGTTCATCAGAAAATATGTGATGCCTTACATCACTGATGATCAGTACAACAACTTGCAAAGCACTTCGATCACTCCGATCATTCGTTATGCTGATGTTGTGTTGATCTATGCTGAAGCTGAGAACATGGCTGCCGGTGGTCCTACTCCTGCCGCGTATGATGCACTCAATAGTATTAGAAGAAGAGCATATGATCTGCCGCTGAATGTAGCGAATGTAACAGTTGACCTGGCTTTAGGATTATCAAAAGAAGCATTCGACAAAGCCGTGATAGAAGAACGCGATTTCGAGCTTTGCCTGGAATACGACAGATGGTTTGACATCATCAGGAAGCGGTTGCTGAATGAATTAGCGACGAAATATCATCCTGAAAATATTGGAAACGTAACAGACGACGACTACTTATATCCGATACCTGACTTCGATGCGAAAATCCTTGGAAGTCAGAATCCGGGATACACTACAGAAAACTAAACGATTTGGGTTTAATTTGAATTGATTTGAGGAAAGGTCCTGTTTATCGGGACTTTTCCTTTTTATAAACTTCCTCCTCCCATTGAAAACATATTTACTATGAGCCCCATATTTGCAGGTACATTGAAACGATTTGCAGCAGTTATGCTATTTGTCGTTGCAGTCCATAGCATTGTCATCGCTCAAAACGCAGATCTGAAATTACTCGACTGGCAGCCCAATAGCCAGATCGTGGTTCATGCTACGGAAGTGCGCTATCCTAAATTTCCTGTGATAGATATTCACAATCATCTCGGTGAACTTGAAAACATGAAGCATTATCTGGCACAAATGGATTCGGCCAGAGTGTGGATCGCCATCAGCCTCGATGGTCTTTCAAAAAAAGATTTCTATAAGGAACACCTCAAAGCATCTCAGACCCTCGCACCACAAAGACTGTTAGTGTTTTTTGCTCCAGAATGGGAAAAAATAGATGAACCCAATTTCGGCATCAATGAAGCCAAGCGACTTCATGAAGCATATAAAGCCGGTGTACGGGGTGTTAAAGTATTCAAGTCACTTGGACTTACCGTAAAAGACAAAACAGGGAAAGTTGTTCCGGTAGATGATCCAAGATTAGATCCTATTTGGGCGAAGTGTGGTGAGCTTCATATACCGGTGATGATACACGTTTCAGATCCAAAAGCTTTTTTCACCCCGGTCGATTCACACAATGAGCGTTATGATGAACTTGCGGAACATCCAGAATGGGCTTTTGTAGGCGATAAGTATCCCGGGAAGGAGGAAATACTGGATCAGCGTAATCGGGTGCTCGCGAAACATCCCAATACAATCTTTATCGGAGCACACATGGGCAACCTTCCTGAAGATTTAGGACGTGTAGCATTATGGCTGGATCAGTATCCGAATTTTTACGTCGACATAGATGCACGCATCAATGAACTTGGAAGACAACCCTACACTACACGCAAGTTCATGATCCGGTATCAGGATCGCGTTCTCTTTGGCACAGACAAATCGCCGGACGCAGCTTCCTATCGCGTCTATTACCGCTTCCTTGAAACTGACGATGAATATTTCGACACTGAACCAGCCAACGGACAGCAAGGACGCTGGATGAT
This sequence comes from Chryseolinea sp., assembly GCA_039916665.1. GTDB lineage: Bacteria > Bacteroidota > Bacteroidia > Cytophagales > Cyclobacteriaceae > Chryseolinea. The sequence goes on from JBDSKX010000172.1 coordinate 23,203, forward strand.
TTATGGGTTGTATTTACCTGATGAGGTGTTGGAGAAAGTTTATAATAAAAATGCGTTACGGATTTTGAAGATGCATGAGGGGAAGTAAATCACCACGATGACACAACGGCGCAATGGACGGAAAGAAATCCAGTTGCGTTCCGATCGCATCCTCATCACGATCAGGAAACGATTATTAACTTGCTAGTTATGCAATTAAACATTATTTCGTTGCGTCCATTCCGTTATAGCGCCATTGCGGTGATTTAGTACTCACCCCCAACCCCAAACAACGGCACCCTCGTCTTCCATGCTCCCCCCGTAAAATCTGGAATCTCCTGCACTTGCCCGTGCTCTGCGATAGACTTTTCGCTTAGCGGTGTAATCGCATAGTAAGTCGCGAGATCATATACATCAAGTGGAAATTCTTTGTCGCGTTTGATACATTCAATGAAAGCATTGTCGACGAAATAATCCATTCCACCATGGCCCGAAGATGTTGTCAGTTGCTCATACTTTTTCCAGAGTGGATGATCGTGCTCCTCAATATACTTTTTCGGATTCTCCCACTCATGATGAGGACTCTTATCTTCAAAGTGAATGAAGCCTGATTCCGGATCACCGCGATGGATGTCCTGCCACAATCCATTCGTTCCCTGCACTCTGAAACCAAGGTTGTAAGGACGCGGCGAAGATGTGTCGTGAGTCAATAATATTGTCTCGCCATTTTCGCATTGAACCTGTGTCGATACGATGTCACCAAGTTTAAACTTTGTTTTGGCATTTGGATGATCTTTTCCTCCCTTTGGATTTTCGGCGATGTATCGGTTAAGGCCACGTGATTTGGTCGCGATAGAAGACAATCGCGTAAGTCTGTTTCCGCGGTTGATGTCGATCATTACCGCGACAGGCCCTAGCCCGTGCGTTGGGTATAATTCCCCGTTGCGATCTACGTAATGCTGCGTTCGCCATTGAGCTTCACTAAAACCCTTGGCACCGAAATCAACACCTGGTTTATCTGTATGTCCGTCCGTAAAAAGAATGTTTCGAAGATCGTGTTCGTATCCACCCTGAAGGTGAAGGATTTCTCCAAACATATTCTTCCTGACCATATTCAATATTGACATTAGATCACGACGAAAACAAACATTCTCCAGTAACATTAATGGGACTTTGGTTTTCTCGTGGGTCTTTACAAAGTCCCAGCAATCCTGAAGTTTGATCGCGCCGCAGACTTCCATCCCGACAATCTTTCCTGCCTCCATAGCATCTATGCCGTGCTGCAAATGCCATTCCCACGGTGAGGCTACGAGTACAGCATCGATATCGGTACGCTTCAAGAGGTTGCGATAATCATTCGGGCCATTCGTGTATTCTACTGCCGCCTTTTTACCGTACTTCTTAACTAGATCCTGCGCCATCGCCATCATGGATTTGTCGGGGTCAGCCATTGCAACAATCTCGACATCATTCCGCTTTAGCATTTCGAGTAAATGATCCTGTCCACGAAGACCGACAGCAATCATTCCTAATCTCACTTTGGATTTCACCTCTCCGGCGTATGTGATCAATTGGTCAGAGAAAGTTAATGCTCCGGCGACCATTGCCGACTTCCGTAAAAAGCCGCGGCGTGAAGTTTCATGGAACTGCATATTATAATAGTAAGGTTTAGCACTGTTTATTTTAACGCCTGGTATACCAGGATTCTGAATTTTCGTTCGAGTTCCCGCTCGTAGAAATAAGGATCGACATTGGTATACACCAACATGATAAGGTCTTCCGTTGGATCTATAGTGTACTCCGTCGAGAACATACCACCCCACGTCAATGATCCCGGCGATGCCTGATCGGCATATCTTGTGTTCTTAGTGATCAACATAAAACCCAGTCCAAACTTGTCATTTCGATCCCACACGGTTAGATCCCCAATTTGATTTCTGCTCATTAATGCGATCGTCTTACGACTCAGAATTTGTTTACCGTTAAACGTTCCTCTGTTGACGATCATCTGACAAAATTTCGCATAGTCTTCAATGGGGCCTACTAAACCTGCTCCGCCAAGATAATATGTACCATGAGTATCAAGGGGGAAAACACGGCGCGCATGATTCGGATTTACTTGCAGCTTCACCGATGATGATTCCATGGCATAGAGCTCTACAAGTCGATTGGCTTTGTCGGCGGGCAGATAAAAATACGTATCCTTCATACCGAGCGGGTCAAAGATCCTATGCTTAAAAAATTCATCAAGCGACATTCCAGAGAGAACCTCGATGAGATATCCAATCACGTCGATGTTGGGCCCATAGATAAATTGACTTCCGGGTTCTGCAGATAGTGGACGTTTTGCGAGTAGGGGTATCGTTCGACTCAACCTTTCATCAGTTCTGCCGGGAAGGAAATCGAGATCTTTGAATTTTGGATCTTGTGGCACCGGGTTTCCATAGGAGATGCCTGCTGTATGACTTAAAAGATGCTTGATCGTGATTTCCGTTTTGGCGGGATGTGTCTTTGATTGTTTTGTAACTTCATCATAACGATCGAATACCTGCATTTTTTCGAAAGCCGGGATATATTTCGAAACAGGATCTTCCAACAGAAATTTCCCTTCCTCGTAGAGTATCATCATCGCAGTCGTAGTGATGGCTTTCGTTTGGGATGCCAGTCTATAAATGTCGGTAACAGATGCTGGCTGTTTCTTTTCTAAGTTTTTGAAACCGTAAGCCTTTTGATGAACGACCTTTCCATGGCGTGCTACGAAGGTTACGATGTTAGGTGCCTTTTCTTCTTTTACAAATGACTCAAGAAAGACGTCTAACCTTTTAAGGTGTTCAGCAGAGAAGCCTGCATCTTCCGGCATTGCATTTGAAAACTCCTGAGGCTGGGCTTTCAATAAAGAGCCGGATAACACAAAAACCGCTAAAATTCCGGAAATAAGCGAAGGGTTCATATAACAAGTATACGCAAATTGTATACTTATTAAAGCTTATGATTCGTAAGTTTTAAGAAAGCTGATGCGCTCGTGATTAGTTGGCAATGATCACTTCCACACCAGCGTCTGTTAATCTTTTTACGTCGTCGGTCGCGATGTTGGCATCCGTGATGACTTTGTGAACCTTGTTGATCGGGCAGATAAAGGCAAGACTCCTTACTTTGAATTTACTTGAGTCTACGAGCAAAATGACCTCCCGTGAAATTTCTATCATCACTTCGTTAAGTCGTGCTTCTTCTACATTAGGTGTATAGAGACCGTGGCGTGTATCAATGCCGTCGACACCAAGAAAAACTTTGTCGACATTTAGATTTTTAAGACTTTTCTCGGCCATCGGGCCAACGAGGGATATTGAGTTCTTACGAAGATAGCCTCCCGGGATGATCACGTTGATGTTTGGCTTTGCGATTAGCTGGTTTGCGATATCCAAAGCATTTGTTATGACTGTAAGATCCTTATAATCAACGAAGTTACCAACCATTTGAGATGTTGTCGAGCCTGAATCTATGATGATAATATCTGATTCTTTGACGTAGCGGGCAGCGGTTCTTCCAATGAGGCTCTTCTCTTTAAAGTGGATCTTGCTTTTGTCAACGACCCGCTGATCGTACGCCATTCTTGTTTCCACTCTCATGGCTCCACCACGTGCTCTGATCAGAGTATTCTTGTGTTCAAGCTGATCCAGATCATTTCTGATCGTGACTTCGCTGACCTTGAATTTCTTGCTGAGGTCGGTAACAAACACTTCTCCTTTTTCTGCAAGCATCTTGAGAATATCATTTCTTCTCCCGACGGTGCTGTCCCTCTTTTTTGACATGGGTGGCTTGACTATTCCAGGTAAAGGTAATGTGTAATGGGTTGAAAAGGAATTGAAAGATAAGGCACTTTACGGAGAAACCCTTGGGGAACAATCTCAACAAAACCATTCGTTACCTTTTGATTCGCATGATGTTACGCCAATAATCACCATTATATCTTTCGTTTCCTTGTTTTATTGATGTAAAATATTTCGTTTCATGCTAGGAAAGATAAAATGAACCCATAATTTTGTTTGGGAAGCAGCTGATTATCTGTTGGTCCTTTCGATAGCCAATCAAATGCTTTTCTGACTTAATAAAGTTTGATAACCCCTGCGCGCCTATGATTGTACATTCTATCGAATCCGCATCGCACCATGTATCATCCGACGAAACTGTATGGACTGCAGCTTTCCGCGATGGTAGCCGGGATGCGCTGGCGACGCTTTATTTCAGGTACTTCAAGTTCCTTAAAGCTTACGGTCAGAAAATACTGCTCGATGGTGATGCAGTCAAGGATTCCATTCAGGACCTTTTTGTGGAGATGTGGAATAACAAGGAACGACTCTCCATACCCCGGTCAGTGAAGGCCTATCTGATCATCTCTTTGCAACGGAAGTTGATCCGCTACAAAAAGAAAATGCAGCGGGCACCGCTCAAGGTCGATTCACTTCCCGACACGGAGATGGTTGAATCCAAAGAAGATCAGATCATCTTTGAGCAGAACCTGCTAGACAAACAGAGAACTTTGAATCGGGCTATAAAATGTCTTACAAAAAGACAGCAGGAGGCAATCCATTTGAAATTTTATGCCAACCTTAGTTATGAGGAAATTGTAGGCGTGATGAATATCAGCGCGGATGCTATTTACAATCTCATATCAAAAGCCATCGATACATTACAGAAGCAAGTGCCGAATATTGGAAATTGACATTGAATATCAACTTGAAAGCAGGCACCTCATTTAGATTTAGAGTCTCATGAAGTATTTAGGGATAGAAACGGACGATCTCAATAATTTGGGAGCGATTCATACCGCGCGGGAGATTAGTCAACAGCCGGAAATTTGGGAACAGGTTGGCAATGGAATTGAAGCGCAGTTGCCAGCACTCCAGGCATTCCTCTCTGAGGCGACTGCCAATGTTCATCGTATTTTGTTAACAGGCGCCGGAACAAGCGCCTTTATTGGAATTTCTCTGAGAGGCGTATTTCAACGCAATTTCGGTCTCCTTACCGAAGCAGTACCTTCGACGGACATCGTGTCGCACCCCAAAGACTACTTTCACAAAGACATATCGACGCTCGTAGTTTCGTTCGCGCGTTCAGGTAATAGTCCTGAAAGTGTTGCCGCCATAACTTTGGCAGACGAGTTATCTACACGCTGTTATCATCTTATTATTACGTGCAATTCGGAAGGTCAGCTTGCGAAGTATCAGCCGGGCTCTCGTAAATATGTGTACTGCCTTCCGCCGAACGCAAACGACCTGAGTCTTGCCATGACGAGCAGCTATTCGGGAATGCTATTGGCAGGTCTGCTTTGTGCACGTATCAAGAATTTTCAACAATGTAAAAAAATGATTGCGTCGTTGGTAATTTATGGAAAGCGAATACTGGATCATTTCCCCACGGCAATCAAGAAAATCGCAAATAAGGATTTCAGACGCGCAGTCTTTCTGGGCTCAGGACCATTCTATGGTACGGCAACAGAATCTCATCTTAAACTTCAGGAGCTGACAGATGGTAAAGTCATTTGCAAGAGCGATACGTTTCTCGGGTTCAGGCACGGACCGAAAGCCGTCGTCAATGAAGCAACAATTGTGGTTTATTTTTTCTCCAATGACGACTACGCACTGCAGTATGAGAAGGATCTTTTAGATGATATGCAGCGTGGCACAACGCCCATGCTGGAGGTCGGATTTTCAGAATCTCCATTTGAATCCAGGCTGAGTGATCTATTCGTTTTGTCTGATGGCCTGAAGGTCGACGAAGAGTTTCTTTGTGTATGCTATGTGGTCCCGGCGCAAATCCTGGGATTTTATAAATCAATGCAGCTCGGCCTGCGACCTGATACGCCGTCCGCCAGTGGTGCAATTACGCGCGTTGTACAGGGCGTTGAGATTTACACACACTCATCCATGGATATGAAGATCAATCCTGTATTATGAGGAAATATCCACTGGATTTAATAGATTATTTAATGAGCCTGTTCTTCTGATCGTCAACCTTTAATTACCAGATGAAGAAATTGTTTGACGTGATTGTCGCGGGGGAATTGAATGTTGATATCATTATGAATGGTATTGATCAAGTGCCTGTCATCGGCAAAGAAATTCTGGCGGAGAATATGACGATAACACTTGGAAGTAGTTCAGCTATTTTTGCTTCCAACCTTAGCACGCTGGGAACAAAGGTGACTTTTGCCGGAATGGTCGGGGCCGATAAGTTTGGCGAACTCGTATTAGACGTACTTAAGGAAAAAGGTGTCGATATAAATAACATAAAAGTATCCTCTGAATACATTACGGGGGCGACGATTGTACTAAGCTTTGATCAGGACAGGGCCAACGTCACCTACGCAGGCGCGATGACTCAATTCGGTATTGACGACATTCGTGACGAAACGCTGAAGCAGGCGAGACATCTGCACATCAGTTCAGTATTCTTACAAGATAAGTTGAGACGTGATATTCCCACGCTGCTGAAGAAGGCAAAAAGGTTCGGTCTGACCACTTCGATTGATCCGCAATGGGATCCATCTGAAAATTGGGATTTCATAAGTGATGATATAATGTCCAACATCGACGTGTTTATGCCAAATGCAGAAGAGTGCCGGGCGTTGACAAAAACCAGGACGTTACAAGATGCGATCGAAGCAGTGAAGAAGTTCAGCGCGATAAGCGTGATCAAGTGTGGCGGTGATGGTGCCTACTTGTGGGATGGGCGTTCATTAATTCATTGCCCCGCGTTTTTCAATAATAAAGTTGTCGACACGATTGGTGCAGGTGATAGTTTTGACGCAGGATTTATTCATGCGTACCTTCAAAAGAAAGCGTGGCTTGAATGCCTGCAGTTTGGTGCGGCAGCTGGTGCGTTGAACACCACGCATGCCGGGGGAACAAATGCATTTCAAACTCGCGATCAAATAAAATTGCAAATGGAACAAATGTTTAACTATAAATTCTGATGCGTCTCCAGGATAAACTTCAATGGTGTAGCAAGAACGGATCAGCATTGCTGGCGACCAACTTTTACAACTTCGAAACACTGTCGGGAGTATTGCAAGCAGCCGCCGATCAGAAGAATTCAATTATTCTGCAATTGTCAGAAAGCTCAATTCAATATCTCGGACTTGATGTTGCTACGGCCATGGCCCGTGCAGCACTCAAACAAAACAAAGTAGAAGGCTGGTTGCATCTCGATCATGGAAGCTCGATTGAGTTGATACAACAATGTCTCGATGCGGGATTTGACTCTGTCATGATCGACGCAAGTGAAAAGTCACTCGATGAAAATGTCCGAATTACGTCTGAAGTTGTTAAGATCGCTTCAAAGTACAATGCTAATGTGGAAGCGGAACTCGGTTATGTCGCGAAACTTGGACAAGTACAGGTTACACATCAATACACGCAACCCGACGAGGCAAAAAGATTTGCAGAAGCCACAGGCATCAACGCGCTGGCTATTGCTATCGGCTCGGCGCATGGTTTTTATAAAGAGACGCCAAAACTTCAGCTTGATTTGTTAGCCGACATCCACACGGCAACAAATGTTGCATTGGTCCTCCATGGTAGTTCAGGCATCCCCGATGATCAATTAAAAGATGCGATAAAGAGAGGAATTACCAAAGTGAACCTTGCAACTGAAACAAAGAATATGTTCATGAAACAACTTCAGAGTATTCTTCGTGATAATGATGAAATTGATCTGAGGAAGGTGTTTCCGAAAGCTACGGCGTCCGTAAAAGCACTAATCATTGAAAAGCTTAAAGTTGTCGCAAAGAATTAAACGGTGATATTTTTTACCGTTGATAAGACTTCTCTTGCGATAAGCCATGATATTCTAAACTTGGGGTGAAATGAGTATTGTTAAAAAAATAATCTTTCCACGTGCCTTCGCGTTTGCAGTCGATGATCTTGGTTGGAATGAAGGAAGGAATATGCTCTATGATTCCCCTCCTGGTCCCTATAGGGTTGGCATAAAACGCAATTTCACGTTGGAGGATTATCAGTTCATGATTAAGGTGGCTGAGACGGTTGGTGTTCGGGTACAATGCTTGTTCATCTTGAGCGAGATGGATCGCGAGAATGTGCTGGCCCAATATCCGACAACGACACACATGAAATCGAAGTGGGATAACTCTCATCGGGTGTGCAAGGAACAAATTGAAATCATGAAGTATGTCGTTGATCAGTCGGCATACATGGAATTTGGACTACATGGAACGGGTCATGAATTCTGGGCAGATGATGGAGTTCAACGTCGCGCAGAATGGTACAACATGCAGGATCGTTATCCCTGGCCAGAAGAGGAGCTCAGAAAACATATTGAGGCGTTTACAAGGATTATGAATCAGTATGGTCTGTCAAAACCGAACGGCCATTCCTTTCCTGAAACATTTGTTCCTTGCGCGTATAGTTATTATTGGAACCCCAATGGTGATTATAGTCTTGGAAAATTGATGTGGGAGTACGGGGCAAAATACGCCAATACGGATTTCTCGCAAATTCCTGAGTTGTCTCCACCACAAGAAGTTAACGGAGGAGGATTTGATCATGGAGTTCATGTGATCAACCGAATGAACTTTGGAAATTTGTGGCATGAGTTAAACACGGTGCCAAAAGTCACGATCGATCTTCAGGGAACGGATATCGTAGAAAGTCATTGGGCAAATTGGCTGGCGCAGGATGCGTTTCTTCAGTCCGAAGCCACAACGAGATGGATAGATTATTACAATTGCATTCAAAGAGTAGACAATCGCTACATCGCCAAGAATACAGAGCAACTTCATTCCCAGTGGCTCTACCGAAAACATACGATCATTAAAGAAGTCTCGCCCGGCAAAGTTGAAATTGACAACTCAGTGATGCCATCTGACGCTTTCCACCGCGACTTGCTCGGTAATCTGGTGCTGAAGATTGAACGCAATGACGATGAATTGCTTGGCAAGGCAACACTCAATGGGTTATCCATTCCTGCGATTTTGAATTTCGAGCGGTACACATTTCTCTATCTTCCACCTTTAAAGGCACAGAAATACACGCTTGAATTTGAACTGGGTGCCATTGAGATGAACGATTATGTTTTAAACGACGGAACATATAACGTCTATTCTGCCAGCAGGCGTAACGAAGAATTTGACATTGAGTTGAAAGTCTATGGCACGCAAACCGTAAAGGTTAAATGTGAATCGTGTACTCAGGTCGACAGCAGGACGAGGGGATTACATATCGATGGATTTAACTACGATACGGGCATGCGCATGGCGCTCATTCGTATTACAGCCAGTGACTTCCAGGGAAGTCGCGGCACAATTCGGTTGAAGGCCTAGATGAGAAACAACGTTTTCGTGCTCTTCTATAGAAAGCATGTTGCATGAAACCTAATTTCGGGAATATCACGGACAATATTGAAGTTATGGAGACTGCACAGATCATTACAGCACGAAGACTTTATCCCTGGTGCAATATACCCTATGATGAACTGCTGCATCATCCCGATCGTAAGATTCCATTCAGGTTGGTGAAGGATTCGAAAGAGATGGGCGAGTTGATGGCCCGCGAACTGGCGGACCTCATTAAGTCGAATAACAGTCGCGGACAATTAACGCGTGCTATTATTCCTTGCGGTCCAGCATGCTGGTATGAGCCCTTTACAGCGCTCATCAATCTTGAGAAAATATCATTAAAAGCATTGACCGTTTTTCACATGGATGAATGCCTTGATTGGCAAGGACGCGAACTTCCAAGAAATCATCCTTATAGTTTTCGCGGGTTCATGGAGAAAAAATTCTACGGTCCGATAAAACGCGAGCTTAATGTTAGGGATGAGAATCGTGTATGGATCAGTCCGGATACCATGCAAACAGTTGCAGCAAAGCTGGACGAAGGAAGCATAGACATTACGTTGGGAGGTTGGGGGCAAGACGGGCATATTGCGTACAATCAGACGCGTAGAAGTCCATTCAGTAATGTCACGCTAGAGGATATGAAAGACTCAAAGATCCGAATTCAGGAAAATAACGTCGACACAATTTTGGCACTTTCTCAGCGGACGTTTGGGGGCGCATATCAGTTCGTTCCTCCGATGTCAATCACATTGGGATTGAAGGAATGTCTTTCTGCGAAAAAGGTCAGATTGTTTAGCGATACGGGTTCGTGGAAACAAACGGCATTACGCGTAGCATTATTTGGTCCTCTCACACCCGAGTATCCGATCACTTTGTGCCAAATACATTCGGATGCTATGCTCACGGCTACCATTTCAACGGCCAGCCATCCCGTTAGTGAAAATCCTGATTGGGATCTCGGCCTTTGAATCATATTGTGATGAGTCCACTCGAATCAAAAAATATACTTCGGTTTAAGGGTATTGTAGGAACCGGTGGCATTGGTTCTGGTAAATTCTTCGTAATAAATGGCGATCATACCCTCGGACGTGAGGAAAGCAGGAGTGGACATTTTAATTACATCAAAGACTATTGCAAGCAGCATATCATTCTGCATTACATCGCCGTACTATTGGGGGAGAAATTTTCGGTTGTTCCTGTTGGTCTTGTCGGTGATGATGATATTGGCGAGACATTACTTGAAGAGATGAACGCTGTGGGAATGGTTCTGGAACATGTCGGGAAACAGCAGGGTCTTTCAACACTGTTTTCGTTTTGCTTTTCGTATCCCGATGGGTCGGGCGGAAATCTCACGACTGACAACTCGGCCAGTGCGAATGTTGATGAAAGATTGATAAGCAATGCAACGGGCTACATCCGCAGATTTGGGAGTAACGGGATTGTTTTGGCAGCACCAGAGGTTCCAATGAAGGCCCGGCAAAAACTCTTGGAGCTTGGAAGATCAAATCAGTCGTTCTGTGCAGCAGCTTTTACTTCTGAAGAAATAGTGGACGCTGGTGCTGCTGGAATGTTAAATAATACAGACCTTATTGCTATCAATTGGGATGAGGCTAAAGCTTTGATTGCTGGAAGTTCTGAGGATAAAGGTACAACGATTGAATCAGTCATCGCCGAACTAAGAAAGTACAATCAAAACATAATGATATCTGTAACTGCCGGGATAGACGGAAGTTGGTGTTGGGATGGAGCGGGTCTTCAGCATTGTAACGTGTTTCCAACAACGGTAGCGAGCTCGGCGGGAGCTGGTGATGCATTCTTTGCGGGATTGATTTGCGGATTGGCAGTCGGACTCACGCTGCATCAATCACAGTGGCTGGCATCACTGGTAGCATCTTTCAGCGTCACTTCAAAGGATACGATTCATTGGGGATTAGACAGGGTATCGTTAGCGACTTTCGCAAAAACATCAAAAGGAAAATTACCTTCGGAACTTTTAAGCTTATTAAAATTATAACACTATGGGAGTCGTCATGCGCATCATTCAGCAGTTTGATCCTGCAATGGAAGAAGAATTCATGAAGCTTGAACAACAATTTCATGAGCTTGAAAAAAGAAACACCGACTATCCAAAGGGAAAAAGAATGCAGCCGATCTCTGGTGGTGAACCATCGAATACCTTGATTTGGGAGTATGAATTTTCTGATCTGGATACTGCCTACAAGACATTGAATTTTTTTATCGACGATTCACGGCATGAAGAGTTATTTCACAAACAGGTGAAGATGATGAAAATGATTAAAACTGAGTTTTATAAGACGCTTGATTTTGATTGACTTGAACTATGGGTTCCAATTCCTGGCTATCCGTAATCACAACAACATCCGTGTGGATGTCTCGATGGTTGAAGCGCATCGTCGAATGCTGCCTGTTATTGATCTTGCTAGCCGGCTGTTCTTCGTCTGAAGAACATCATTTAAATTCTTTGTTCACTGTCCTCTCTTCTGACGATACGGGCGTTAATTTCATCAATGAAAACGTCGAAGACGCAACACATAATATTCTTAAATACGAGTATTTTTACAATGGTGGTGGCGTTGGACTTGCCGATATAAATAATGATGGACTTGTTGATATTTACCTGACTTCTAATCAGGGAGAGAATAGACTCTATTTGAACAAAGGTGGTTTGAAATTTGAAGACATTACTATAAAGGCTGGTGTACCGGCTAAGGAAGGTTGGAAGACCGGAGTTTCAATGGTCGACATCAACGCGGATGGGTTTATTGATATCTATGTCTCAAGATCAGGTGACGGCTCGCCATCGTCGCGTGAAAATATTCTTTACATCAATAACAAGGATTTAACCTTTACTGATCAGGCTGCAGTCTATGGCTTGAACGACAATTCATTTACCACGCAGACGTCATTCTTCGACTACGATCTTGATGGTGACCTGGATGCATTCGTGCTCAATCACTCGCGACTTACGATCTCCAACTCTTTCGATATCACGCAACGGAACAGCAATCAACGTGTCCCCTATGTTGGAAACAGGCTTTATCGGAACGATGGTGGAAAGTTTGTGGACGTAAGCGAAGCTTCAGGGATATATGGACCTGCGTCAAACTACGGCCTGGGGATTGCAACAGCAGACATCAACAATGATGGATGGCCCGATCTATATATTTCGAATGACTACACGGGGAAGGATAAGTTATTACTCAATAACGAAGGAAGAGAGTTTATCGAAGTCAGTGACAGTCTGTTAACACATATGTCGCAGTTCTCTATGGGCGTAGATGTAGCCGACGTGAACAACGATGGGTTGGATGATATCTTTTCATTGGATATGCTTCCCGAAACCAATAAACGTCAAAAGGAATTACTGTGGCCAAATAAGTACGACGTATATGCAGCGATGGCGAAGAATGGACTGCACCATCAATACATGCGAAATATGCTGCATATCAATAATGGCGATGGAACATTTTCGGAAACGGCACAGCTATCCGGCATTTCAAATACTGACTGGAGCTGGTCTGCACTTATCGCAGATTATGACCTTGATGGACTTCAGGATATTTTTATTTCAAACGGATTCAAACGCGAGTTCATCAATAATGATTTTTTGAAATACAAGGCAGACCTGTTCATTAAAGTGAGACGTGGACAGAAATTCAACAAGATTGAGGATATCATAAAGAAAATGCCGTCTAACAAAGTCCACAACTATATGTTTAAGAATAGGGATGGCGTTTCATTTGACGATGTCTCAACCACATGGGGTTTTGAAATTTCCAATCTTACCAATGGTGCGGCGTACGCTGACCTGGACAATGATGGCGATCTCGACCTGGTCATTAATCAGCTGGATGATGCAGCAACGATTTACCGGAACAATGCACTTGGAAATTATTTGAAAGTTCGTCTACGCGGGAGCGACAAGAACAGTTATGGAATTGGGGCAAAGGTCACTTTGTATTTTAATGGAAACGTGATTGACAGAACACTGAATCCAGTTCGTGGATTCCAGTCGAGTGTTGAACCGTTACTTTCTTTTGGACTTGACACCGCACGGCTTGTTGATTCAGCTATCGTCAGGTGGCCGCGTGGAGGAATTGAAGTCATAAGAAGTGTTAAGGCTAATAGGATGATGGAAGTTAACCAGAACAACGTGACCGGCTATCAAACAGAAAAAGCATCACCTGTAATGTTCGAGGAATTCAAGAATCCTATTCCATTCCGGCATCATGAAAATGACTTTGTAGATTTCAGAGTTCAGGCTTTATTGCCGAGGTCCTATTCAACGTGTGGCCCGGCGGTTGCGTATGGCGACGTTAACAATGATGGCTTGAAAGACTATTTCATCGGAGGGGCCAAGGGTCAATCAGGTGCAATATTCGTTCAGACTCAGGATGGTAACTATATCGAGAAGTCTCAACCTGACTTCATTAAGAATGATCAATCAGAAAATATCGATGCGGCTTTATTTGACATGGATGCGGATGGTGATCTCGACCTATACGTCGTTAATGGAGGATTTGAATTTTCACCCGGCGATCCGTTGCTATCGGACCGATTGTACGAAAACGATGGAAATGGAAATTTTAGGTCGCATCCATTGACTGAACTGAATGACAGCGGCGCCTGTGTTCGACCTTGTGACGTCGATCGGGATGGAGACCTGGATCTTTTCATAGGAAACAGAATTCTGCCTGGTCGTTATCCGGAAGCGGTCGAGAGTTATATGCTAGTCAACGATGGAAAAGGTTCGTTCACCAGGGGCGACGTTGTGATCAGTGCTTTGGTAACAGATGCCACATGGATGAATATTAATAATGATGAATATCCTGATTTGGTTTTGGTAGGTGAGTGGATGCCCGTAACAGTCATGCTTAACAGGAAAGGAAAATTAATCGACAGCTCATCGCAGTTTGTTAATGACAGCACCGCTGGATGGTGGAATAAGATACTGTCTGCCGATTTTGATCTGGATGGTGATATTGATCTCGTTATCGGAAATTTTGGAAACAATAACCAATACCGTGTTTCACCATCAACTCCGATCGTAATCGACTACGGTGACTTCGATCGGAATGGTTCAGTTGATCCTATAATCAGCTATTACATCGGAGCAGGACTTTATCCTTCAGCGACACGAGATGAGTTGTTAGAACAGTTGCCTTCGTTTCGAAAACGGTTTAACAATTATGCGTCATATGCCAATACGCCTACTAAAGCGCTGATCAATGCTAAAGAATGTGAGTCTGTGAAAACACTTAAGGCCTATACGCTTACAAGTTGTTACTTCAGAAATGATAACGGAAAGTTATCGATGATGCCGCTGCCTGCTTCAGCACAAGTAGCACCGATTTTTGCCTTAGGCGCTATGGATGTTAATCGTGATGGCAATCTTGATATTCTAACGGGCGGAAATCTTAACAAAATGGGCGCACGTTTTGGAAAAGCAACAGGCAATTTTGGCAACATTTTGCTGGGTGATGGCCATGGAAATTTTAACCCTTTGTCGCCTGTTAAATCCGGTATTACTATTCGTGGTGAGGTCCGAAGTATCATTTCTTCCAACAACAACATTATTTATTTCAGAAATAATGATGCGCCAATGGCATACAGACTCAATAATCGATAGTATCACGCTGCCGACACCTCAAAAGTTACAGGTTGCTTTGTAAATTTCGGAACTCCAGGGGTTTTTATTAACGTGTGGCAACCATATCGACCATTGCTTCGTCTCGGGAAAAAACAGAATAAATAGTTGGAAGATCCCTCACAGCTTAAAGTCCTAATAGATGGATGCCTTGACGGCAACAGGGAAGCCCAAAGAATGCTTTATCAGCATTACTATGGCTATGGAATGAGTGTGTGTCTTCGTTATTCGAAGTCAAGGGAGGAGTCGAGGGAAATTTTGAATGATGGCTTTATGAAAGTGTTTACGCGGTTGAGGCTGAGGGATGAAAAGAGCTCGTTCAAATCATGGTTGAGAAAGATCATGATTAACTCCTCGATAGATCATTATCGAAAAAATAGTAAGCATTATAATCTGGATGATGTCTCCGAAACGATGGCATGGGAACCTGCAGGTGAGATGGATGCTATTGGCAATCTTACGCACCAGGAATTGATCGAACTGGTCCGTGGCTTGTCGCCGGCGTATCGTGCAGTTTTTAATTTGTTTGTAATCGATGGCTATACGCACGAAGAAATTGCGAGCCGGCTTGAAATTTCTGTAGGGACATCAAAGTCCAATCTGTTTAAAGCGCGGGAGAATCTTAAAGCAGCCTTACATAAAAATAAGATAAAGCGGTATGCCTAAGGTAACAGATGAGGAACTAGACAGACTATTCCGGGACGCCGCGGAAAGTGCTCATCCGGAGTTTGATCCGCGTGACTGGGAGGATATGGGCCAAAAATTGGCGCACGAAGAAAAGGTGGCGAAAGCAAGAAACAGAACTTTGTACTCGGTCGTGACTTTGTTGGTTCTGTATTCAATTTGGTCGCCATTCGGCGATGGAAAATTTGAAGCCGCGTCGATGAACCCATTCAATATCACAGAATTTACAACGAAAGAAAAAACTATTGAATCGAATGAGTCAGGGGTAACTAAGAAAGCGGAAGGAACTCAAGAGGCCAAAGTTCCTGAGCAACTGTCGCAGATGTCAGTTGAGTCAAAGGATAGTAATGCAACTGCTCCGACCGCGGGCGAACAAGATGTCAAAACTTCTGTTCAGCAAAATCCAACGCCCGTTGTTTCGCCGAAAGACGAAATGATTAAATCAAAAATGAATGGGCGGGCCTCAGTGCGCGAAAATGCCGAAGGAATTCAATCAGCGACGAAAGAAAAAGGAGCGCTTTCCCGCTTTCCCGATTCACAATCAGAGAATAAATCTACATCGGGCAGCATAGATGACGTCACTAAAGCGGCGGGAGCTGATGCAAAGCGCGTGAATGAGTCCGAACAGGATAGTGTGACTGCTTTCGAAACAGAGATGAAATTAGCATTGAGAACTCAAAATAGTGCGAATGAATTGTCCACAAAAAATACAGCTGGAATTGAGAACACGGTGGAGAATGAAAATAGGACTTTGCCAACGGTGAATAATGAAGTCGTCGAAATCAACAGGGGAGCAGAAAAAAGTGCCAGTGAGAACAGTGAGGATGTTGATAACGGCGGCTTCAAATCACTGGCGGGCAATCCATCAACTGTGACCACGGGATCCATTAATCAAAAGCAGGCGAAACGTGAGTTTCCATCACTAACATTAACACGCGACAGAAGACTGCCGTTGTTGCTCGAGACTGTCAAAAAAGAAAAACAAATTAATGAAATCAAAGTTGTTAAGCCTTCAATGGCACAAGGAGAAACTGTGGTGATGAAAGACCCATTGAAGTCTAATCACGCTCTGTTTATCAAGTTGCCGGTATCACCCGACTTTAGTTCGATAGACTATGGATCGGCCGGCAAGACAGGAATCAATATCGGTTTGCTGGGTGAGTATTACTTGACGAAACATATCTCGGTGAGCACTGGCGCGATTTGGTCAAAGAAGTTATACGATCAAAAAAATCCGGAAAAGGTCTACAACTCTGGAAGCTGGAGTGCAAAGGTAAGTAGGCTCGATGGCGATTGCAGAGTGCTTGACATTCCGTTTAACTTCACATACTATCTCTTTCCGCAGAGAAGGACAAACTTCTTTGTCACGTTGGGAACGTCGTCTTACATCATGTTGAATGAAGAGTACAAGTATACCATTTTGAAGAATCAGCAGTACATAACTTATGATCAAAGGGTGTCGCATAAGAACAATGAATGGTTCAGTATGTTGAATGTGTCGATCGGACTTCAGCAGCGTATTGGACAAAGATTCTTGTTCCAGGTAGAACCATTTTTAAAAGCGCCGATATCAGGTGTTGGTGAAGGAAAAGTTAACCTGGTGAGTACTGGAGCTTTTGTCTCATTGAAGTATCAGTTGATAAAGTAATAGCACAAGACAATAATGAAAAAA
>JBDSKX010000173.1:0-3516 GCA_039916665.1 Chryseolinea sp.
GTTATCTACTTCCCTACGGCGTTAAGTCAATGACATTGAATGCGTATGATAAAATGTTTTTATGGTCAAATAAAAAACGTCTTTAAAAAACTTAAGCCAATGTCATGCCAACCAAAACTTATTTGCCCTTCCTCCTGAGCGGAATGTTATTGAACAGTAAGTGTCGGTCCTTGTCCACAACCGTGCTTTAAATGAACAATCTTGCTTTTACATCGCAAGGGTTTGTAGTGGAAACAACGGATGCCGTTGGCAATTTGTCTGTGTGCTGTTCGAGTAATATCCTGGATGTGTCCTCCGTTATATTTTTTAGATTTGGTTGTCTGATACTTCTTTTCGTACGGAGGCGGAAAAAGGAACGCGCCATCCCCATGCGTGCCAGTCGTCGGGTCTTAGTGTATTCTTAAAAAAAAGGATCACGCTGCGTGAAATTGAAAACGCTACAGGTGATCCTGCCTGAACCTACGATGTCCAAAATCCTCTGTTCGGTGGCGAATGTTCGGTGACAAATGCAATGGCGCCGCCATCCGCTCCACCAATAGCAAGTCCCTGCAGAAGTCTTAAGATAAGAATTGGAACTGGCGCTAAAAATCCAATGGATTCGTAGATCTGTACGAGGCTGATGAGAAACGTAGATCCACCCGTCGTCAAAAGGTCGGCATGAACGTGTATTTGCGTCCAACGATGTCGCCTATACGTCAGAAGATCAGTGCTCCGAACGGACGACCACGAGGCTTGCGTATGGGGCAAGCGTACCAATTGCGAAAATATCTCTTCCCTGACTCAACGACATTGATTAATAATTCAAAGTCGTTGACTTAAGGCTGTGGGGCGTTTAATAGGAGAAAATGGAAGTTCAAAGCGCCCAAATTTATAATTGTCGTTGCAGTGCACCCTCCGGGCTGACGCCGCGCTGATCTTAACGACATTGGGTTAGTATTCTTTTGTTCTAATGCGATTTGATATCGCTTCTCGTCAAGCCATTTTGTATAGTGGAGGATATAAGAATACTCAATAACGAAAAGCCAGTGAATGCATAAAATCCTGCCTGCAAACTGGATTGATTCGTAGTGAGAATATCAACATTCAGAGCAATGCCTTCTATTTGACGAAGTTGCTCCGTGATGATTCCCGAAAACCCAATGTAAGACATGAATATGGCAACAACCATGACGTCTGCCATCGACCATTTTCCAGTTTTAAATACGAGAAACATAATAACTCTGTTGGTTCTCATTTGCTCAGAATAGTAATAAGTCATTGTTGACAATAACTTTGCTATGGGGAAAAGCACACTGAACAGCAGGACAAGCGCACCAATAAAAATCAAGTCGAACCTTCCTTGCGTAAACATCATACTCACGACTTCAAGAATACTTTTACTTTTGTAATACAATACCTGGTCCTGGAACTGGACTTGCTCGCCAAGTAGAGAGAAATGCATTTCGGCAATTCTTGCATCTATTTCGATCATTGGAAGGCTTAATCCGGTGAAAAGTAATATTGCGCAGGCGACGATCGCGAAGGGGTATGGAATGCTTAAAACGACGTTGCCAAAGCAACTTAGCGATACAATGATAATGGCTGCGGCGAGTAGCCCAATAGTTAGAGACGTGCTTTTGGCTTTCATGTCAGCATTGATCGAGGTTAGTGCTCCGATCGCCGTATCTTTGCCTTTAAATTCATATTTTTTCAGAATGCTGTTATAAAGTGAGTAATCAATTTCAGCAAAAGTTTTTGAGGTGTAGTCATTCAGTTTTTGGACAACATAGTCGGTAACTGCTTTTCTATTCCTGGGATCGTCCATAAATTGAATGATCGATTCAGTGAATTGGGGTACCTGACCTTTCAATTGTCCAAATGTTCCCGTTAAAGAGGCAATGCCACTTCTGACAAAGCCCATAAAGCTCTTAGAGGCATCTCGGTTAAACCGTTGTTCGAACTCTGCAATTTGTTTGTAAAGGAACGCTGAAATTTGTTTCCGCATTTCATCCTTATTTGTGTCTTTAAAATCAAACTCCTCAATTTTTTTGGCGATCACAGATGCCAGTATACGTTTCCATTCGTCGACACTGAATAGTCCGTATTTGATTTTTGAAAGTTCGACCGAATCTTCCTTGATTTGCTGTCTCTGAAACTCCACGCTGGATAATTGGTAAGCCAAAATGCTGAGACCAAATAACAGACAAATACTGGCGATGATTTGACGCGGCTTCATTTACATGATCTTTAGGATTACCAAAGTCGCCTTTTTATCAGCGATCGCCTAATTCGAATGGTGGTATGGTGACAAACTGTTGTGCAAAAGGGATCATCCTAACCTACTAATTGTCTGTGCGTTCAATGCGATGGGGTGGCATGGTAGAGAGTTTGCACAAACTTTGTGAAACCATATCAACAAATAAAAAGGGAAAGGCCTCGCGACCAGTCCCCGTTAGCTACAACGCGCAGAGTAAGAAACCATACGTACTTTACACTTACTACATTTTAACCATGAAATACTCAATAAATGTATTAGGATGGAGGAAATATTCAAGTCCGTATTATTACGGATTAATTGATTTAATCATTTGCTGATAACAGGGCCTTTTGCCCAATGATCCTTAAAAAATTTTAAAATATTTCTAACGTTGCCACTATGTACGAAGCCAGAAAGACAGATAACGTTGCAAGCGTGTAGAAGAGCACTTGACTAAGATTGATATTATGCTTTTTACTTTGTTCGTTTTTGCATTGGAGAATGCATGCCGCACCAATTAATGCGCACGAAACCAGCTGAATTTTTAATAATATCATTTGACTAGTTAGCCAGTGTTGATGCAGACGGCCTTGATACAACACGATTTGAGTTTTGAATGACTAATTGCTAACGGAAAAACGACATTAAGTCGGTTAACAAACTACGGTCTCCATTGTTTACTGAAATTCTTAAAATCTGTAGAAACACTGATAAATACAGAGGAACTCGATTTTTCGACTATTATGATGGCATTATTGGGAAATACTGACACACGATCGGAAAGACGCTTTGCTCTGTTTCTTTTATAAAGCAGATGATCATGCCTATCGCAGTAATTGAAGGACAAAATAGTAGTTGAAATGCAATGATGATACACAAACCATCAGGCTTACATTTAGATTCGTGAAAGTGATGGCGATATGGACGAACTGTTTTAATTTTGGCCATGATATCGGAATCAGTTTCGCGGTAAGACTCGGTTCAGCGTGTGTATCAACGTGAAACCTCGGGCTTCGATGCTGGTTAAAAGGCGACTGTTTCAACCACCCAATTCATTTGGCAACTTACCTTTCCCGCACCGAATTAATTATCCGATGGTGTCAGGTTCTAACGTAATTTTTGAACATTCCTAGCGCCGAGGTGTTATGTCGATACGGAGATAGTATCGTAACTGTTACGGGCATTCAACTTCCTTAGCTACTAATGAAAGAAAAAACATCAGGTGTTTTTTTGGATAGACAGCGTCATGTCGGTGATCCTGATGCTGACAACCTATTCGC
>JBDSKX010000174.1:0-55704 GCA_039916665.1 Chryseolinea sp.
TGAGACGTTCAGCCTTTGGATTAACTTGTTCGGTGATGGAAGCCATTTTTGCAATCGCTTCCAGAACTGCACTATTGTATACTGCTTTGTCCGCAGATTTACCCCAGGTAAAAGGCGCATGGTTCCCTACGAGGATCATTTCAACTTCTTTGTAATCCAACTTTCGTTGATTGAAACAATTCATGATCTGGAAGCCTGTCTCATATTCATAGTCGCCCTTGATCATTGCATCGTCCATTGGTGGCGCGCAAGGTATGTCGACAGTATTATGATCAGCGTGTGTTGTTCCAAAGATCGGAATATCACGTTGTGCCTGAGCCCAGGCTGTGGCGTATAGCGAATGCGTATGTGCAATTCCTTCTATGCCGGTCCAATGCTTGTAAAGTACGGCATGTGTTAGGGTATCTGAAGATGGCCTTAGTTTGCCTTCAACAGTTTTCCCTTCGAAATCTATGATCACCATCTTCGACGGTGTTAAATCCTTGTAAGGAACACCACTTGGTTTGATGGCGAACACTCCGGCACCGCGATCTGCTGCACTGACGTTGCCGAACGTAAAAATCACAAGGTCAAGCTTTGGCAGTTGCATGTTTGCCTGATAGGCTGCCTCTTGTATATGTTCGTACTTGCTCATTGGCCAATTTATACTTTCGCTGTCCCGTTATGAAATTGTTCAACACTTTTCCCGAGCTTCCTGTATTGATCGTAGCGTTTTTGATATGTACCCACAATCTTTGGATTTGGCTTGTATTCGGAGTCGAAACCTTGACCCATCGCGTGCATGGCATCCTCAACAACGGGATAGATACCCGCCGCCGTTGCTGCGAACATCGATGCGCCTAAAGCGCAAGTCTGTTCAGAGCGATGGATTTTGATGGGCATGTTCATGATGTCTGCCATCACCTGCATAATATAAGGCGACTTCCGAGCAACACCCCCAAGTCCAATCAATCCTTTCACAGGCACGCCCTGATCATTGAATCGATCAACGATCGCTTTTGCTCCGTAACATGTTGCTTCCACGAGTGATTTGAATAGCTGAGGTGCATCGCTGCCAAGCGTTAAACCCACCATCGCGGCCTTGAGCTCCTGATTGGCGTCCGGTGTTCGGCGGCCATTCAGCCAATCGAGTGACAGTGTATCTTCTTCTTTTATCGGAAGCGATTGTGCCGCGCGGGATAACTCTGGAATCATTAAGGACCTGAATTCTTCTTCAAGCTTTTCAGCAATATCTCCTGAGATCACCTTGGAATTTCTCAAGAAGTTATGCATCGGCCACATCAGTAATTCTCTGAACCAAGCATACGTGTCACCGAATGCTGACTGACCGGCTTCAAGTCCAATCATCCCAGGAATGACAGAACCGTCGACCTGTCCGCAGATTCCATGTACGAGTTTATCGGTTATCTCTTCTCTTGATGCAACCATCATATCGCAGGTTGAAGTACCCATTACCTTGCTGAGGTATCCGGGAGCAATCTGGCCTCCAACGGCACCCATATGCGCATCAAAGGCACCAATACCGACAACAACATCAGTTGATAATCCCAATCTTGATGCCCACTCGTCAGCCAATGTTCCTGCTGCCTGGTCTGCCGGATAAGTTTCTTTGAAGAGTCTGTTCGTAAATCCTTTTAACAAAGGATCGAGAGATGAAAAGAAATCGTCTGGTGGCAATCCTCCAAAGGCCGCCGACCATAATGCTTTATGCCCCGCGGAACAAACGCCGCGCTTCATTTTACTAACATCATTTCCGCCGGTAAGCAGATATGGAATCCAATCGCAATGTTCAACCCAGCTGTAGCATGATTCGCGTACGGATGTATCCGCCCTTAGAATCCGCAGCAGCTTTGCCCAGAACCATTCCGAAGAATAGATACCACCTACATATTGCAGATAGTTAACATTGAACTTTGTCGCGTGCGCGTTGATCTCAGCCGCTTCGCGTGTTGCAGTATGATCTTTCCAAAGAACGAACATGGCATTCGGATTCGATTCAAATCCTGACCTCATCGCCAAAGGTGTTCCTGTTTTATCAACAGCTACCGGCGTAGATCCTGTCGTGTCGATCGAAATCGCCCGAACACCATTTCTTGCGGTGTCACCGGCAATTTTCAGACATTCCCTGATTGTTGATTCAAGTCCTTCTACATAATCCAGAGGGTGTTGTCTGAATTGATTCGCCGAAGGATCACAGAAAAGGCCGTCACGCCAACGCGGAAACTGAAAAACCGCAGAGGCTATTTCTGCGCCATTGTTCGCATCGACAATAACGGATCGCACGGAATCTGTACCGTAATCTACACCAATGACAAAGGCATCTTTGGTCATATTTAGACAAGGTTAAAATCTTTCAAACGTTTGATTCAATTAAATATAAGGGTATTGCAATGTAAGTGTTATAAGGACAATTATTTTTTTATTCTGGTGCTAAATAGGCAAAAGAGCACATAGTTGAAACATTTGGCTAATTTTGTATCTATAACTTATGGCTGTCAAAGGGTATTTTTTACGGCTTTGGCAAAAGCTCAGGACCGTCCTTTTGTTTTTGCTCGCCGCTCACCTGATCTACATTATCATTCTTAAGTGGGTGGATCCTCCCATCACTGTCACTCAGCTTGTGAGCTGGATTTCGCGCGATGGACTTAAACGCGATTATATCTCATTCAATGAGATGTCTCCCTCCGCAGGGCTGGCAGTGATTGCCTCAGAAGATCAGCTCTTTCCAGATCACAATGGATTTGATGTGAAGAGCATCAAGAAGGCGATGGACTATAACAACAAAAAGAAACGTGTTCGTGGAGCATCAACTATCAGTCAGCAGGTGGCAAAAAATGTATTCCTCTGGCAGGGGCGGAGCTGGATCCGTAAGGGTCTCGAAGTATATTTCACTTTTATGATAGAGGCCATTTGGGGCAAGAAACGAATACTTGAAGTTTATCTCAATGTTGCCGAAATGGGGCGTGGTGTATTTGGAATCGAGGCCGCATCACAAGCGTACTTTAAGAAGCCGGCGAAAAAATTGTCGCCGACAGAGTGTGCGATGATCGCTGCCGCTTTGCCCAATCCAAAAAAATACAAAGTAATTCCCCCGTCCCCCTACATCACCAAACGCTATCCCTGGATTGTGCGCCAGATGAATAATCTTCGTCCGGATGATGGCATCAGATTGATTCTCGATGAGAAACCGAGGAAGTTGAGTAAGCTGTAGGAAGTCTTTTTCACCGTAAAGGAGCCACGGCGCAGAGAAATGCGTCATGCTGCCGCATAGGATACCGCCCATAGCGATAAAGATGCAGTTGGCCCAGGTCAACTAACGATAACACGCTGAATTTCTCAGTGCCTTCGCGTCACTGCGGTGAAAAGGACTCTTTCCTATCAACACTTCTTCATTGCTTTTAACGCTGCCGTTCGTTTACTTTCAAGAAACATTCACTCCAACGCCATGAAATACCTGCACATATTGCTTCTCTCTTGTGTGTCTTTGATTACTCTCGCTGCTCCGCCAAAACGCGAGTTCTATGAAATACGCGTCTACTATTTGAAGGATAATGCACAGGAAGAAAAGATCGATGCCTATTTGAAGAATGCGTTGATACCGGCCCTCCATCGTGCGTCTATTCCTGCCGTGGGAGTTTACAAGCCTGTAGAGGCAGATTCCACTGCCGGCAAACGAATCTATGTTCTGATTCCATATAACTCTCTGGATCAGTTTACAAAAATGCCAGGCGATCTTTTAAAAGACAGCAAATATCTGGCTGACGGAAAAGAGTATCTCGATGCCTCATATGAGATGCCTCCATACAACAGAATGCAAAAGATCTTGTTGCAGGCTTTTACCGGACTGCCAAGGCATGAAGTGCCAAAGCTGACTTCACCTAAGGCTGATCGTGTCTACGAACTCAGAAGCTATGAAAGTCACAGTGAAAAGATCTCGACAAATAAGGTTAAGATGTTTAACGACGGTGATGAAGTGGGACTCTTCAAACGATTGGATTTTAATGCCGTTTTTTATGCTGAAGTGTTGTCCGGAAGCCGGATGCCGAATCTAATGTATATGACTTCATTCGAGAACATGGCGGCACGGGATGAACACTGGAAAACATTTGTTGATGATGCTCAATGGAAAGTTGTTTCCAAACTTCCTGAATACCAGCATAACGTTTCCCGCAATGAGATCCGTTTATTAAAACCGGCGGAATATTCGGAACTCTGAGGATAGTAACGGGGTTTAAGTATACTGCCTTCTACCAGTTGAATTGGTGAAGTGTGATTATTTTACTTCATTCGGAATTAAATCATCAGAAAATAAAATGAGACTGGTATACATTGCTTTGGCAGCGTTGCTGCTTGCAGCCTGCGGAAACAAAAAAACCACTGAATCGACAGCAACAGTGGATTCCCTCGCTATAGCTTATACGGTTTTGAAGACTCTACCTCACAACACCGAGGCATTCACGGAAGGTCTTACGATTCATGATGGCAAAGTCCTAGAAAGTACAGGTCAAAATGGAAAATCGTGGGTAGCTGAAGTTGATCCAGGATCGGGCGTACACACAAAAAAGATTACACTCGATAACCGTTATTTCGGGGAAGGTATGACTGTACTCAATAACAAACTCTACTACCTCACATGGCAGACAAAAATTGGTTTCATATACGAGGCGAACAGTTATAAACAAATCGGCGAATTCAATTTCGAAACTGAAGGATGGGGCCTTACTCATGACAACAAAAATCTTATCATGAGCGATGGCACAGACAAACTCTATTATCTCGACACAACGACTTTTAAAATCGTCCGCAAGTTGTCTGTGACGGAAAGTGGCAAAGGCTTAAAAAATCTTAATGAGCTGGAGTATGTTGACGGATATATTTTCGCGAATGTTTATGAGACGCCAACCATTGTTAAGATAGATCCCGCCAGCGGTAAGGTTGTTGGAAAGCTTAATCTTTCCGTTCTCGTTGACGAAATCAAAAGAATGTTTCCTGAAACAGAGGTGATGAATGGTATTGCATACGATCCAAATTCAAAGGCTATGCTTGTGACGGGAAAGAACTGGCCACGAACCTATCTGATCAGACTTCAGAAGTAGTTTATTTAGCAAAGGCGTCCGCTTCCGAGTTAAGTTTTTTAAATGCAATTCGCTTGATGGAATAACCCAAAACGATCCCAAACGTGGCAAAGCCTAAGACGATATAAATGATGTTCTGTTCGAACATATCTGTTTTGATGTTGAGATACCTTCCCAGAAAATAACCCACCAGCGTAACGGAGGTAGACCACATTAGCCCGCTCACAATACTATAGAACAAAAACTGAAGCGGTTTGATCTTGCTCATCCCGATCACCAGCGGAATGATCACGCGAAATCCATAAAGAAACCTATAGGTAAGCAGGATCTGATATTGATGTTTGTCAAAGAATTGATTTACCGGTGCCACTCTTTGTTGAAGGGCTGGTCGTTTGGCGATGAAGTATCGTCCATTGAGGCGACCAATAATAAAATATAACCAGTCACTGATAAAGGAACCTGCGAATCCGAAGAATATCGTATATGGTGTTTCGAAGAATCCCCTGAATATTAACGAGGAGGCAATCAGGATCGCAGTTTCTCCTTCTAAGAATGTACCGCCGAGCAATGCGATATAACCATAGTCATCCAGAAATTTCTCCACTTGCTAAACAGGTCAGTTATTGTCGGACGTATCGAGTTTACAGAAATTATCCATGCCCAAATGCATCAGTGCATCTCCGACATTTACCACAGGTATGTTATTCAATCCAATCACATATCCCTTCTCATGCGCAATCACCTGTTCTTTAAATTCCCCAAAAGGGTCAGTGATTGTGCCAACCCAGTCACCCTCATCTACCAGCTGGCCACATTTTACATTAGGCTGGAACAGTCCTGCATTACGAGAGCGAATCCATGACGTACTCCATATCACTCGCGTTTCCTCGGTCGGGGCTGGGGCCCAGTCGATCATGTTCAGATGTTTCATCAATCTGAGTGTTCCTGAAACACCCTCCTCAATCGCTTGTTGATCAAACCGAAGAGATTCGCCGCCTTCGTAAACGATAATATTTTTTCCCTTGCGCGACGCTTCTTTGCGCAACGAGTTGGGTCTGAATGGAGCATCGATGGTGAAAGGCGCGTGAAATGCCTGAGCAAGTTCTACGTTGACGTTATCTTTAAGCACAGCGCGCACCTGCGGATAGTTTGCACGCATGGCCCCACCGGTATGAAAGTCTACGCCGATATCGACGAAAGGAATTACTTCCCGCATTAGGTGGTAAGCGACACGACTTGCCAGTGAACCATTCTTGCTGCCTGGAAAAGATCTGTTAATGTCTTTCCCGTCGGGTACTTCACGCGAATAGTTGAGAAAACCATAGACGTTTACGATCGGCATACATACCGTGACGCCTCGTTTTGGTTTATTCAACCCGGTGTCTAGCATTCTTCGGACGATCTCCATGCCATTAATTTCATCACCGTGCATACCTGCAGTGAGTGCAAGGACAGGGCCGTCTTCTAATCCTCTTGAGACATAGATCGGCGTGTCGATAACTGTGTGTGATGGTAGTCTGGCGATGTTGATATCAATCTCCCTGAACTCACCAGGCTGTATTTCCTGTCCGGCTATGATTATTTTTCGCAAATCTGTCTTTAATCTTTAAGCATTAACCTTGTCCTTCTGGATCTTCTTGTGTCCAGCATTGTTCTCAAGATACTTAAAAATCTTTCCTGCGATATCAACTTTTGTGGCGCCTTCGATTCCTTCAAGCCCTGGAGAAGAATTGACTTCAAGGATAAGGGGTCCGCGATTTGAAGGAAGCATGTCCACACCAGCTACATCCAGACCCATTTTTTTTGCAGCGGTGATAGCAGCGCGCTTTTCCAGTCGCGTGAGTTTAACGACGGATGCTGTTCCACCGCGGTGCAGGTTGGAACGGAATTCACCTTCTTTTGCCTGGCGACGTATGGCACCTACTACCTCGCCATCAACCACGAATGCACGAATATCTGCACCTTTTGCTTCTTTGATAAATTCCTGTACAATAATTCTGGCGTGAAGCCCATGAAAGGCTTCTATGACTGACTTGGCAGCTTTCTTATTTTCTGCGAGTACAACACCCAGACCCTGGGTGCCTTCGAGAAGTTTTATCACCACTGGGGCGCCGCCCACGGCTTCGATAATACCTTCCGTTTCCCTGGAATAGTCCATGAAAATAGTTTTAGGCAGGCCAAGACCGGCGCGCGATAAGATCTGCAAACTTCTCAATTTATCCCTTGAACGAATCAACGCCTGCGATTCTACAGATGTAAATACTTTCATCATTTCAAATTGCCTGACCACCGCGGCGCCGTAAAATGTTACGGAAGCACCGATCCTCGGAATAATGGCATCGAAATAATCCAATTTTCGCCCCTGATATAAGACCACCGGATTTTTTTTCTCAATGAACAAAACGCACTTCATGTGGTCGATAATTTCCACCTTATGACCACGCGCTTCGCCTGCCTGCTTAAGCCTGCGGGTAGAATATAATTTAGCATTCCTGGAAAGGATAGCAATGTTCATAGCGCGATGATGGCAATTGGTTAATTGATCTTGTTCTTCGTCGTATACTTTCTGCGCTTGTGCTTGTAGGAAACGTTTTTCTTGGTTACATCAATCAGGAAACGGTCCTGAAGAATCTTTCTTCCTATAAGAACTGGAAATTTGAGAGAACCGCGATTACAAAGAGAGAACTCAGTCACTATATCTTCATTAAAGATTCTCAGTATAGTATTTATTATGAATCGTCGTTCCACCTCTCCAAAAGAATTCCTGATGTCTCTTTCATCAAATTCCTGAAACCTAAGCTTTCTCCCAGTAAACTCCGGATGTTCTTCATCGAGCAATACGAATTCCAAGATTCCATCAACCACTTTTGTTTGCGAACAGTGGAGACTAGAGGTGAATGCACCTGTGTCAACTTTGGCTTGAATGTCAAAAACTCCCAACTCCGGAAGATCTACCCGATCGGAACGGCCTAGAATATTCATGCACTTTACCTTTTACGTGTACTTCAGCAACAGTCCGAATGATAGCGGATAAAACCATTTAATGCAACGGCCAAAGGCGAACACCTGGAATTCCGTATTGTGGACGATAATATTATTTAACAGAACCTTAACCTTTAACCTTAATAGAAACAGAAGTGTTCTCCCATTTAAGTTCAATACTTTCCGTGCCAACAGAAATATTAAATGTTTCAACCATAGCTGGAGTTTTTTTGGAAGGTGCAATTACGCGCAAGGCATCCTCTTCCTTTTTGTAGTCAAACGCTCCGTTTTGCTCGGCTTTTTTGCTGAAAATGATGGTCCATTCTTTTTCCCCGGCGATCGTAAACAGTGCATACTTTCCTGCGGCGAGATCCTTACCCTCAATCTTTACAGCCTTATCGAATTCGATGGTCGTTGCAGCATTTGCTCCCGTTCTCCACACTTGACCAAATGGCACCAGATCGCCACCCATTACTTTTCTCCCACGTGCTGATGGCTGGCTGTATACGATTTTGATCTTGGTAGATCCTATTGTACCCTCTGCAGTCCCGGTAGGGCTGGCTGGCTTCTGGGCGTAAAGCATTGAGAATGTGGCAATCAATGCCAGGGCAAGCGAAGCTATTCTTTTCATAGTTGAGTTTTTTGATTTTAAGTAAAGGTCCTAAAAATGTAAAAATGCCCCGAGTAGTCGGGGCATTTTTAACCTATATAACAACCTGTAAACTGTCCATAAGAACGGGATAATTTCCCAATTGGTTTACAGGTAAACCATTTAATTTTCAAAAATCAATGGTTGTGTCGTTCATGATGTAATTTGTTCACAAATAACCCTTTGAAAGGCAACACTTTCGGGATCCCCATCAGAGAACCGCAATGACGATTCTATCTATACTCTTGGCTTGATCGTCTCATTTTCCGTCGACTCGCGTGAAGGAGCGGTATATTCAACCCGTCAAGAAAGTTAAACATGAAAAAATCGGCGATCGCGTTGATCATTTTTGCCTGCGCTTTGGCCATCGGTTGTCAGGAAGAAGAAATTGTGTCGGGCTTTGCTATAACTTCTGCTACGGGAAATGAAGGCGACGGCGCACAAACAATCACCATCGATCTTGGTAAGATGACGACAGCAACCACGACGCTAACTTTTGAAGTGGGTGGAGACGCGGCACTTGACGGCGACTACCGGGTCGATGAAATTAGTCAATATGCGGTCGAAGCACCCTACACATTAACGATACCTGAAGGAAATTCAACCGCCACTATACATTTTGATCTGATCGACGACAATCAAATTGAAACGCGAAATGAAGTGATCTACTTTCATATTAAAGATATCTCTGACGAAGGTATTACCAAGAAACTGACAAGAACTGTATTTGCTTATGAAATTGTCGACAACGATTCATCGCCGGCATCGGGCCTGCAAGTGGATCTGTCGTGGACACTTGGCGATAATATCCGTATCAATGCCGCAAATTTTGATATGTATCTCGCTACCTCTCTTTCCTTAACATCGGATGGCGAAATAAATACTTTCGAAAGGGTCGAACAGTTTCAAAGTACAAACGAAACAGGTTTTGAAACTTTTGTAGTGGACGACACTATACAAGAGAGGCAATACTACATCGTGATGAAATACATGAGCGGAACCTATGACGCAAGTGTTTCACTGCATTTGAGTCAGGGCAGCAATTATGGTTCAGCTTCTGGAAGAGTCGAAGCGAGCTACGTTGGAAAGTATGTTTACTACGGGCCGCTGAACAAGGTGGGGACCCGGTTCAGTTTTCAGTAGCTGACTGTCTTAACTGGGATTTACGGGATTAATGGATCGGTGGAATTTAGTAATCCGACGAAGCGTGAGGTTCGAAGTGACAGTCAATGATTTCACCCCGACAATAGCGATGGTCGCCAAATCCAACTGTATGCACTAAGATTTTAGGCATGGATAAGCGGGGTTAAAATCTTTAATTTGCGCTAAAGATTTTTAACGATGAGATATGCTGACTGTCCTGCTGCTACCCCATTCTTGAAAATCCTCTGATCTTAAAAAACTTAGTCCTATTTGCCAAACGGATTCATAGCCGACAACGCTCGTTTTCCTCCACCCATTTTGTTCATAGTCTTCATGAGCTTACGCATATCTCCAAATTGCTTTAGCAATTGATTGACTTGTTGAATTGATGTGCCACTCCCATCAGCAATTCTAGTTTTCCGACTTCCATTGATGACATCCGGATTTTCCCTTTCATGGTTTGTCATTGACCGAATGATCGCTTCTATTGGCTTAAAAGAGTTGTCGTCGATATCTACACCTTTCATCGCCTTTCCCACACCCGGAATCATACTCAGGAGATCTTTCACGTTCCCCATCTTCTTCACCTGTTCCAATTGAGACAGGAAGTCATTGAAGTCGAACTGATTTTTCCGGATCTTCTTGTTCAACCTTGCCGCCTCGTCGGCATCAAAAACTTCCTGCGCCTTTTCAACCAGCGAAATAACGTCACCCATGCCCAGAATTCTGCTGGCCATACGTTCCGGATAAAAGCGATCCAACGCTTCCATCTTCTCGCCAAGGCTCATAAATTTTATAGGCTTCTCAACAACCCTTCTAATCGAAAGTGCAGCACCACCCCGAGTATCGCCGTCAAGTTTTGTGAGCACTACACCGTCGAAATTCAGGCGGTCATTGAACGCCTTTGCCGTGTTCACTGCGTCCTGGCCTGTCATTGAATCAACGACAAACAAAGTTTCTGAGGGGTTGAGTGCTTTCTTCAGTTTTTCAATTTCATTCATCATCGCTTCGTCAACTGCCAATCGGCCGGCTGTGTCAACGATTACAATGCGGTGATTATTTTTCTTCGCATATTCTATAGCATTTGAAGCGATCTTGACCGCGTCTTTGTTTTCAGGTTCTGAATATACTTCAACACCAACCTGGTCACCCAAGACCTTCAACTGATCGATCGCAGCGGGTCTGTAAATATCACAAGCTGCTAATAAAACCGACCTCCCCTGCTTCTTCAGGTAAAGGGCGAGCTTTCCTGAGAATGTGGTTTTACCTGATCCCTGAAGTCCGGCGATGAGTATGATGGCCGGATTACCTTCAATCTTAATGTCCTCACTCTGACCGCCCATGAGGGCCGTCAATTCATCGCTGGTGATCTTTACCAACAATTGTCCAGGCGAAATAGCCGTGAGTACGTCCTGACCCATTGCTTTTTCCCTGATTTCGTCGGTGACCTCCTTCGCTACTTTGTAGTTAACGTCGGCATCAATCAACGCCTTCCGTATCTCTTTAATCGTCGTCGCAACGTTGATTTCAGTTATCCTTCCCTGTCCTTTCAGTGTTTGAAAGGCCTTATCCAGCTTAAAACTTAAATTATCGAACATAATGATTGATTCTTCGTGTCGGTGAAATCCGCTGGTCATTGCCTGACCCGCAAAGGCAAATTTAAAGAGTTGGCATCGGTTCGCAAATAGAATTTCAGTCCATAAAACCTGTCAATTTTCGAGGCCGTCATTATTGTAAGAAACTTTGCCTTTGTATTCTGCCCAGGCGCCTTTAACAAGTTTCTCGATAAGCTCAGGTGCCTTCTCCATAGCAAGCTTGTCTGAGGTCCCATCAGCTGTAAGCGTCAGGAGTTTTTGAATTTTGAGGTCCTGCAAATCCCGAATAGTGACATCCGATTTGCCTGCAACAACAATTAATGGCTTGCTATATTTTTTCGCAAGGTCCGAAACACCTTTGACAACTTTACCAGACAGTGTCTGAATATCAATCTTACCCTCTCCAGTGAATACTACATCTGTCTGGCGAACTTTTTCTTCAAGTCCAATAAAGCCGATGATAAACTCCATGCCCGCTCGAATTTCGATGTTGGCAAATGCTTTCAACGATGCTGGTAATCCCCCACCTGCACCAGCTCCAGAGAAGTCTACCATACGGCCGGTGGATTGTTGCAGTAGTTTTCCATAATGTTCAAGGCCTTTGTCTAACGCAACAATCATCTTTTCGTCAGCACCTTTCTGCGCAGCAAAAACATGTGACGCACCACGAGTCCCTGTCAAAGGGTTATCGACGTCGCAAAAAACTGTAAAGTCTACTTCGTTCAATCTGGGATGCATGTTTGATGTATCGATACAGGTCGCACTTTCAAGATCACAACCTCGCCCGCTTAGCCGATTGTTTTTGGCATCATAAAATTCTACCCCTAGTGCTATAGCCATTCCCATACCCCCATCGTTGGTTGCACTTCCTCCAATGCCCATGACGATGTGGTTTACTCCTGCATCGAGCGCATGCCTGATCATGTCGCCTGTCCCTACCGTTGTAGTGTACCACGGGTTCCTTTCAGATACATTAACCAATTGCAATCCTGAAGCCATGGCCATTTCAATAAAGGCAGTCTCTCCATCCTGAGAAATACCAAAGACTGTAGAGATACGTCTTGACAAAGGATCACGTACTTCACTCGCGACAAATTTTCCATGACTGAAATTTGTTAACAGCTCACATGTGCCTTCACCACCATCAGCCAAAGGCTGTTCACATATTTTTAATAACGGATCAGATGAAAGCAAACCCAAACGTATCGCTGTGCAAACCTGCTCAGCTGTTACAGAGCCTTTGAATTTATCGGGCGCAATCAGTACTTTCATAGACATTGTGAAGCCTTAGTTTTCATCTGAAAGAAAAATATCTAAAAACCTGGCCTTTTAAGTACATACTTTTAGCAGGAGGAAGTTCAATGAATCCTGTTACCAGTTTAAGATTGGCAAAATCTCCAGAACCGCCACCGACTTCCGGACGTGCCATTAATTTACCGCTTTCATTATATACCCTTACCTGCAGGAAGTACGTCAGATCATGCAGCGGTTTAAAATCTTCAGCCAATATCACATGTGATTCAGTCGCGTTGACATTCATACTGCTTAAGATCCATAAACGAATGTATCGATAGAAACACATATAGGTCGACACCGGATTACCTGGCAATGCGAATACCACCTTATTTTTTGAAGCTCCAAACCAGAAGGGTTTTCCGGGACGCTGACTTACACGATGAATTAATTTACTGATGCCGAGTTCTTCCATTACTTCGGGAACAAAATCGTACTTACCTTTTGAAACTCCTCCGGATAATATCAGAACATCAAACTTGCTTATAATTTCACGCAATGATGTTTTCATATCTTCCTTTACATCAGCAAGGTGAAAAAGTTCTCCGTCCCATCCCATCATTTGCATAGCTGCGTGAATTGCAAAAGAATTTGATCGCCTGACCTGATGTGGCAGAGGTCTCGTTTCAACTGATACCAGCTCATCACCGCTTGAAATAATTGCAGTTTTGGGAAAGTCATAAACCTTGATTTCAGCTCTGCCTACTGAGGCAAGCAGCGCGATTTCCGCCGGCGACAAAATCATACCCGCGGAGAGCAGAAGTGAACCCGCCTTAGCATCCGCGCCGTGGTAGTGAATATTCTGACCTTGCTTTACTGAAGCGGTTTGAAGCGTTGCCATTTTTCCGTCAACAAGAATGTCCTCGTAAGGTATGACTGTATCCGTATTTCCGGGAAGCACGGCACCGGTCATGACTTCGAAGCAATTGATTTTGTTGCCAAGCACTTTTGCAGGCATGCCCGCAGCCAGTGTCCCTTCAATAGAAAACTTTTGAATATCAGATTGGACCGCAGCAAAGGCAATCGCAATACCATCCATCGTTACGCGATTGACGGGAGGAAGATCGCGATCAGCGACGATGGTTTCGGCAAGGACTCGGCCGACCGCATGAGAAAGATTCAAAACAACCTCCAATGGCTTTACCAGGTGATTCAAAACTATTGAAGAAGCCTCTGCTACACTTACCATAGGATTTATCTTACCTTTGTTTTTCACAAGGTACATGACTAAGAAGAAATTTACACACATTGATCCCTCGGGAAATCCGACGATGGTCGATGTTTCTGAAAAAGACATCACCAGAAGGACGGCAAGAGCACAAGCCATTATATCGCCCGGCAAGCTTATCCTCGGAATGATTAAAGGCGATGAACTCGTAACGAAAAAAGGCCCCGTGTTTCAAACCTCCATTATCGCCGGAGTCATGGGTGCTAAACAAACTTCTTCACTGATTCCTTTTTGCCACCCGCTTGCGTTAGAAGACTGCCAGATCAAAATTCAAATAAGATCCAATAAGGTTGTCATTGATTGCATGGCAACCATCACTGCAAAGACCGGTGTGGAGATGGAAGCACTAACAGGAGCAACCGTAGCCGCGCTGACATTTTATGATATGTGCAAAGCGCTATCGCATGACATCGTTATCGAGGAAATTAAACTCATGGAAAAGGCAGGAGGCAAAAAAAATTTCAAACGCTAGACGCATCATGAAATTCCGCAGAAGAATTTACGTCACACTAGAACCTTCGGAGAAAGGCGGACTTGCTGAAAAAATATTTGAGTATGTTCTGATCGCCATCATTATCCTGAACATTCTCACAATCATTATAGATTCAGTTGAAGATATCGATCAAAATTACGGGCCACTGATCAGAAAGTTTGAAATCTTTTCAATGATCTTTTTTACAATAGAATACATTGCCAGACTATACAGTATTGTTGAAAAGCGAATGTACAAGGATCCTGTCAATGGACGGTTGAGGTTTGCCGTTACTCCTTTGGCACTCATCGATCTTTTATCCTTCCTCCCCTTTTATCTGACGTTTTTTCCATTTGATCTCAGGTTTCTCAGGATCTTCAGACTCATGGCATTGTTCCGGATGTTTAAGATTGCACGATACCTTCATGCACTTAATATCTTCAAACGTGTACTCGTAGACCGAAAAGAACAACTTGTTCTGAGTTTCCTGTTCATTCTCTTCGTACTTGTGATTATTTCCTTCGTGATGTTCTATGTGGAGCATAAAGCACAACCCGATAAATTCAGCAGTATCCCGGCGACGATGTGGTGGGGCATCGCTACACTTACAACGGTGGGCTATGGCGACCTTGTACCGGTAACAGACGTCGGAAAATTTCTAGGCGGGATATTCGCGATTGCAGGCGTCGGGCTACTCGCTTTACCCGCCGGTATTCTATCGTCAGGGTTTTTCGAGCTCCTGCATGTTGACAGAGACAAAGCGAGAACAATCAAGTGTCCCCATTGCGGAGAAGAGTTTCATGAGACTGATCAGTAGCATACCACGATGATGCAACGGATGACGTTTATTCCCAGCAGCTCAATGATCATAAAGTATCTCCAATTCAACGCGACGGTTCTTTGCCTTTTCTTGGTCATTTTGATTTGAATTCAAAGGCTCAGACATACCTTTTCCCTCGACTTCGATTCGAACTGCGTCAACGCCTTTGCTGATCAGGTATGTTTTCACCGCCTTAGCTCTTTCCAGCGAGAGTCTGACGTTGAATTTTTCAGAACCAACATTGTCTGTATGACCCTCCAGCCTAATTTTTAATCCAGGATTATCAAGCAATGCTTTTGATAGATCTTCGAGATACGTTTCCGAACCTGCATCGAGCGCGGCACTGTTAAATTGAAAATTAAAATACAGTGTTGCTTTTTCCAGAATTAATGGTTCATGGACAACCGCTCCAGCCCTGGCAATCGCTGCTAGGGAATCCTGCTTTTGCTTCAACCGATCACTCATTTGTTGTCTTGTAATTAATTTCGATGAATCAGCATTTGATTGAACTTTTGTTGTCGCAGGTTTTTTAACACCAACCGAAGCACCGAGTTTCCTTCCGGACGGAACATGGCTCTTTTTATCATCGAGATTATCTTCTTTGTTCTTTACCTCTTTGCGCACAAGTCGTTTCATCGTGAATCCAACTTCAATGGTACCCGTATTTGCAACATTGCGGACAAACACCGGAGCGTCATAACTCAAGCCAAATGCAAACTTGTCATTGTGGTACTGAAATCCAAGGATACCCGATCGTCCGAAAGCATACTTCGCCAGGAAGTCGACGTGAGGAACTGCTTTTGTCGTCGATGGCATTAAATCACATCTGAATAACAGGCCCGCATTGACAAAATTAGAGGCACTTCTCGTATAAAGAATTTCAGGATACAAACTCATATTTCCCGTTTTGAATGCGCGCATTCCTCCGGCGACGACAAACGTACCATTCAATGATGACGTGTGGTCAGTAAACGCGTTGTCGGGTTTGTTAAAGTCAAAGAATGATACATCCCAATAGGCTAACATGATATCTTTCTTGTCCGTCTTTTGCCAATGAATACCGGTGCTGAAGGTGACAAAGTGATTGCTAAACTGGCCTAGGTCTTCACCGGACGGAAGCGATTGATCGAAGCCACGATCCTGTACGTATTGTGCTCCTGTACTCAATCCTGATAGATCAATTTTATTTCTTTGATAGAGTAGTTTAGCGCCAAATGAAATTGCCTGGAAGGGGGCAAGATTCAGGTTGATTGCGTAAGAAAGGGCAGCTTCCTGTGTATTAAAAATTCCTGCTGTACCAGACCTGTCATCCATAAATGAGAGTCCAATTCCTGACCATCGTCCAAGGCGAGACGATATTAATGGATAGGAAACGTTAAGAATTGTACTATTAAGATGGAACCCGCCCTGCGTAGATTGGTTTCTGTAGACAGCACTTAACAACGCATATTCAGAACTTGCGACATACGCTGGGTTTATTCTCTGAGGAGTAAAGTTATATTGACTGAATTGAAAATATTGGGCCAGAGCTGAGCACGAATAAAACACAAGAAATCCTGTAAAGATTATTTTCATTTCGTCTCCTTATCGAACAAGCACAATTGATCCCGCTTCCTTTCCATTTAAAAGTATCTTAATCCCGGAAATTCCTTCTCCCTCGACTTTCCAATAATAAACTCCGGGAGGTTGCCTGGTACCATTCATTGTGCCATCCCAACCGCGTTGCGCAGCCTCAGAAACGCTATTGGTCTTGAACACAAGTGATCCTTCCCTGTTGTAAATCCTGAAATTAAAATCTTTAACAGTAACCAAACCGTAAACCTTCAGCTCATCATTTTTACCGTCCTCGTTGGGCGTAAACAAGTTCGGAAGAAATCCACCTTCTTCAACCTGAACATTCACGATCGCCTTATCCGTGCATCCCAATGAATCATAACCTGTAACAATATATTGAATCGTAGCAGGAGGTGAGGCGACCGGTGATGCAACATCGCCGTGATCTAGTCCCGATATTGGCGTCCATTCGTACCGTTGTGCTCCAGTGGCATTAAGAGTCACCGAAGAACCTTTGGTGATTTTAAGATCTTCTTCGGCAACCAATACATCTGGTTTACTGATTTTGATGGCGGTCTTCCTTACGATCGTGCATCCTTTACCATTTGAAAGTGTTGCAAATACTGAATCAGGTTGTTCGACTGCGTATTGGATGGTTTGTCCGGAGCCTAAATTGCCTTTGATTCTACTCTTCCAGGTTACTGTCGACCAGCCTGATTCAACCGACAAGGTTAGTGGTGTCCCCGTGCATGCATACGTGTCTTTGAATTCGGTTTTGAGCGTGTCATTTCGAATACCAATTGTCCAGACAACCAAATCACCGCATTTATTGCCAACCGGACTGTAATAAAAAATAGTATCGTTCCTATTTATTCCCATACTCAAATCTTTATACCAGCCCAGATAACCTTTCGCAAATGAAAACCAATAAGAATCTGTTGGCGCGCTTAACTTTATCGTTTCATTTGAACAGGCGGTTAAGTCATGGACAGATGATGGTTGGGAACAACTACCGCCAATACATATCCCACTGGGATGAAATGAATTATCTATTGCCTGAACAGCGAACCGAAGCGTTGAAGGCGTAACATTTCGTATTAAGGCGAAGTTCTCTGTGCCATTATTTCCGTTCGCTACCAGCAAGCGCTTTTCATTCACGATGTCAAAATTTGCAGTCAATGAAGTATTTGCCCCTTCAATGTGAAGGTCATATGTAATAGACGCCGTTGGCGTATGGTCGTCTGTGGCTTTGTTCCAGTATAAAAAAGTTCTTCCGAATACTACGGTGGCTGTGGCATTTGTGGGTGATCCGGGTCGACTGTTCTTAGCCGTGATTGTATTCTCTAAAAATAATAAGTGCAAGCTGGTATGTTTTTTCACTTTAAGGAGATCGAGATCTCCATCAAAATCCATGTCACCGAAACACTGGGTTACAAGATTTTCGCTATCAATCGTATCACTCGACTGAAGCGAGAATACATTTACGTTCAACGTATCTGCCGATAGCGTGACACCGGTAAAGTTTTTATCTGTTGTCCCATCGCTGTTTAAGTCAGCGACAAACGGCACCCCATTTTTTAAATCAAAATCCTGATCAAGACGATCGTAGTCACCACCGTTGCTTTCGAACAAAAACGCCTGCGGAAGATTCTGTTTGTCTGTGCCCATCATCATTACGTCTATAAGACCGTCCGCATTTGTATCGCCCGCCGAACTCAATCCTCCCACGTCGATGCTGCTGATAGGACGAAATGAAAGATTGCCGTCATTAATGAGTACTGCGCTCACGACTGAATCCGGTTTCAATGTTCCACTCACAAATAAATCTGTGAATCCATCGTTGTTTGCGTCGAGTATATTTACTGAAAAAGCACGCATGGCAATTGAATCATGCACCGTCATCCACGACCACGGGCCGTTCTGCTTAAGAATTCTGAAAAAGTAATTACCATTTTCTATTCCGCTGATAATCCACTCCTGGCGTGCATCATTATCCAGATCCGCAACCTTAAGGACTTCAAAAGATGGAGCCAGCAACGTCTTCTTAGTAAACGTAAATGAACCATCATTAATGTAGACAACTGTAACGGCGCCTGAATTCATTAACCCTGATAAAACAATGTCGAGCAAATTATCGTGATCATAGTCAGTTACGTGAAATGCATTTACTGTGGTGATTACGGTGACAGATTGTGACTTCAGCACTGGAGAATTCACAGTATCACCTTTGATCCACTGAAGATAATTGTCGCCTGTTTTTGAAGTGGACAACAGCAGCACGTCGAGTAGTCCATCGTTGTCCATGTCGGCCCAGACTGGCTTCACGGACGCTATGGAATCAGGCAGCGCAAGATCATAATGTGTTTTGTACTGTTGCCCCGCAACGGAAATGCTCAAAACCAATAGTACGCCCGCGAATAAGTTTTTCATCTGATGATTCTATTTTTTTAGTCTTTCCATGTGGAAAGTCAAGGGAATTGAAATCTGACTTGCTACAGCCTTCCCGTTGAGAACTGCAGGCTTCCAGGCGGGTATTTGTTGTATCACGCGCACAGCTTCTAGATCAAATGACTTCCCGAGAGATTGCCGTACAAGGATATTTTCCATGTTGCCATGCGCATTAATTGTAAAACTTATAGTCTCAACACCTTGAATAGAATCTTTGATGGTCTCGACAGGATATCTAAGGTTGTCATTCAGATACTTGTAAAAGTCCGCGTATCCGTTTTGTGGCTCAGCCTCGACATATGTGTCTTTCAACGGTTCTCTTGACTTGTCATACAGCGACAAATTCGTTACAACTGAATCTGCGGGTTGAGACCTAATTTTTCCTGATTTCGATAATTTATTCGAACGCATTGGCATCCTGTTTTTCAAAGCAGGCATGCTCACAGAATCAAGTATTAACTTTGTTAAACTATCCGAATGAACAACAAATGGATCGTTCGGTAACGAAGCCTGAGATGATTTATTACCGACAGGGTTATCCGGAATTGGGTGAGACCTTTGAAAATACAACCATATTCCCGAAGAAATCATGACGACACTCAATGCCACCAATAGTTTCGCGCGGCCTATGAACGGCAGTGCCTGGTTTCTGGCGTTTAATAACTTATCAAAGTCCATAAAACTTCTGATCTCTTCATCAGATAAGTCAGGCTTGTTTTTCATTATCTTGATCTTTTGCTTCATGAATTCATCAAAAAAAGTTTTTTCATTTTATCCAGGACGCGATAGACTTTCACCTTTGCATAAGTCTCAGTGATACCCAGTATATCGGCAACTTCTTTGAAAGGTCTTTGCTCAAAGAATCGCATTTCAATGATTTGCAGATCGGGCGCCGACAGTTTTTCAAGTATAGCTGGTAAATGATTTTTCAAATCTTCTATCCTGTGTTCTGCAGTTATTTCTTCGTGTAAAGAAGCGACCATTTCTTCGTCCATCGTAACGATCCGATGCCGATTATTTTTTCTGAAATAGTCATTACATTCATTCAACGCAATGCGAAATAGCCATGCAGAGAATGGCAATCCTTTCGATTTATACTTGTTGATATTCAACAGTGCTTTGAGAAAAACTTGCGACGTTATGTCCGCTGACAAGGTCTTGTCTCCCGTGCGGTGCAGTACAAAAACAAAGATTCTTTTGAAATACTTTTCGTATAAAGACCGGAAAGATTGAGGATCAAGCTTGGATTTCTCGATTAAGGAATTTTCCTCTGCTAGCGCCTGATGTGTAAATTGAACGTCTTTATGTATCACAAAAGAGTATTGAACTATTAAATTCTACTCCTAAATGCAGATTTCCCAAAAAGATACAAGGATGAAAAATATTTTTTGATAATTTTTTATCTGCTCGGGTTATGCAATTGAAAAGTTTTATTGACATCTTGCATATAGGCTTTAAACTATGTTTACTTATGAAAACGCTAACAAAGACTCAAATCAATCCGATCAAACGAGATTTATTAATCGCTACTGGTGCAGGATTCACAATGGCACTGTTACTTTTCTCCGCTATCGTACTTGTACTCGGGTAGCAGAAACCCGGTAAGCAAAAAGAGCCCCGACGAAAGTCGGGGCTCTTTTGTTTTATAACAATCTTGAAATGAAACAAAATAATTTAACGCTCTAATGACATCTGGGGCCTGGCCGATACCCATTCTTCACCACCTTCAAAAACTTCTTTTTTCCAGATAGGAACTTTCTCTTTAATGGTATCAATAATAAACTGACACGCTTCAAAGGAATCCTTGCGATGAGGTGTTGAAACAGCAACAACAACGGCAACTTCTCCTGGTCGTAACGTTCCTACCCGATGACTAATGGCCCATCCTTGCAAGGGCCATCGATGTGAAGCATCATCGACGATTTTTCGAATCTCCGAAACTGCCATCGTTTCGTATGCTTCATACTCAAGCCAAACCACATTTTTTCCGTGTGCGTTGTTACGCACCGTTCCGACAAAAACGTTAACGGCTCCAGCATTTAAGCTAGAAGCTGTCTCAATGACCTTTTGAACATCAATGTGCTTTTCCGTTATTTTAATCATGATCAGCGGGGTTGTGTTGAACAATATTCACGAGTAGATCAATTTACCTAAATGAATGGCAATTCACAACGCATAAAAACTACCCGCCACTAACAGGGGGTATCAGTGCAATCTCGTCGCTGGTGTTTAAAACCTGGTCTTCAGAAGCATAATCGTTGTTTACAGCGATGTAAAGGGAATTAAGACCCCGTAAACCGGGATATTTTTCAGACAAAGTGCGCCTTAGATCTGCCACGGTATTTCCGTCAACTTCCAGCATAGCCTCTTTACTGCCGAGCAGTTCGCGCGTGATACCGAATGTCCGAAGTTTGAATGTTAGCATTGTGTTGCAAGATAAGCTGCAATCGGCAAAGCACAACCTGCTAATTCAATAGCCCAACGTTTTGAATGTACGACCCTTGTCTTATTCCAATCGAAGCTTTGCGCTGAAGTGCACTCAACGCCACGCGACAAAAACGATAACCACGGAGTGAGTACGCGCAGGCCTGCAGCATGCCAATTGAGGCGTGCAGCTTTTTTACGTACGACCCTCTCCGCATTACACCTAGTCTATTCACACAAGTTGGTTTTTGGACTGTCCCAATCAAACAAGCCTCCTTCGGGAAACGCTTTGGCGGGTAGACGCGGAGAAATACCTTTTCTAAAGGTCGTAAGGTCAAACATTAGGCAATGAAAATTATTATATTCTACAACGCGTCTTTTTTGCAGCAACGGGGAGGGATTTGCCTGCCTTGCAGTCACTCTCGTCATCGGGTGATTTGATCCACGGGAAATGTGTGCATAGGCTAGCGCCTCACACGCAAATATACCTCGACGCCAAAATATTGGTATCTTTACGCCTTAGCGCATTTCAAAATTGACCACACTCTTCGACAACCATGGACGTCAGATCAACTATCTGAGGATGGCGGTAACAGACCGTTGCAACTTGCGTTGTTTTTATTGCATGCCCGAATCAGGTATACATTACCTTCCAAAGAAAGAGTTGCTTTCATTTGATGAAATCATCAGGTTGATTTCAATACTTTCATCGATGGGGATTACAAAGGTGAGACTCACTGGAGGCGAACCCTTTGTGCGAACCGATCTTATGAAACTCGTTCGCAACATCGTCGAGATCCCCGGTATTCGCGACCTGCACCTCACTACCAACGGCGTGCTTACTGGTCCTCATATACCTGAGCTAAGGCGAATGAATATCGCTTCGGTGAACCTGAGTCTTGATACATTGAACAAACAACGATTCAACGCAATCACCCGCCGTGATGAATTTGACGTCGTAATGAAAACACTTTATGGCTTGATAGACGCCGCCATACCGGTAAAGATCAATGCGGTTGTCATGGACGAAAAAAATATAGATGACATTATTCCCTTGGTTGAATTCTCACGCCACCATCCGATTGATATTCGATTCATTGAAGAAATGCCATTCAATGGTGAAGGCAGTCACTACACGCGGCTCAAATGGACGCACCATAGAATTCTGGAATATATCACTGCCGGATACCCCGACATTCGTAAGGTAGCAGATGAGCAATTCTCGACGTCAAGCAACTATAAAATTGAAGGGCACGCAGGCAGCATCGGAATCATCGCCGCCTTTAGCAGAACCTTCTGCGGTACATGCAACCGGATCAGAGTTACAGCACAAGGCACTTTAAAAACGTGTCTTTATGATGATGGCGTTCTTAATATCCGTGAACTGTTTCGTTCGGGCCTTGAAGATGAAGCCATCACAAATCACCTGATGCGAGCATTCGGATCACGCGTGAAAGACGGCTTCGAAGCAGAAGCAGGCAGAAGAAATCATACGCCTGTGTCAGAGTCGATGTCGACCATTGGTGGATAGTGGTCAAAACGAATCACATCTATTTCTTCAGTTTCTCTTCCAAAATAATTAGATCCAGTTGCTGAATCTTTGGTGACGCTTCAGGTGTAAGTGTGAAAAATATTTCAGCATCCTTCAATTCTCCATCAATCCTGAACTTACCTCGCAATTGATTCTCTGGCACAATAACATCGACCTTCAGAATATTTCCGGTCGACTTAAGGAAAGCTTCTGATTGCTTGATCCACGCATCCCGTGATAAATCAAGATAAAAATTTTCTGCGAGGATTTTCGATTCAAGTGGTTTATCCCAGTTCTTCAACAACGCCATCACCTGAGTGGCCCGTTGTTGAAGCGTATCGGAAACGGGAAGTTCACGCTTACTCAGCGAGTTCAAACTAAACAAGGTGTCCATCACAAGGCCGTTGGCCTGTCCTGCACTGGCGTAGGTCAGATTGGCAAAGCATATTATTCCAAATCCATATTCAGGATAGAATCTGTAATCGCTGCCGAATCCAGGAAGTCCACCAGAATGACTAAGGCGTTCGACACCTTCACAATCTCTCCTCCAGCCAAGTCCGTAGCCATA
Organism: Chryseolinea sp.; assembly: GCA_039916665.1. Taxonomy (GTDB): domain Bacteria; phylum Bacteroidota; class Bacteroidia; order Cytophagales; family Cyclobacteriaceae; genus Chryseolinea. Next base: position 23,783 of record JBDSKX010000174.1, read on the forward strand.
GGCGCCGGCCGTCGGACAAAGATGTCCCTGGCGCTTTGCATTAACCTCGAGTCCCCTGAATTGCCATGGTTTATGCATTTCGCGCAATGAACTGCGTTTCACCGGACCACTATCATTACCGTTGCGCGGTGGCCACGCTGACAAGTGAAACATCACATACTTACTAAAATCTTCTACGGAGGTGATCAGGCCGCCCATAGCACCATAAGTTCCATCATGCAGCAAAGGCTCTTCCTTCCATTGATCGTCCTCCCAGCGATACCCGAGTGCTAACAAAGTTGAATCAACTTCAGAGTACTCCCATTTCGTATTGGACATGCCCAACGGCTCTAAAAGATTTTTCGAGATGTAATGCTCATAGGTCATGCCCGAAACATTTGTGATAATCTGTCCGAGCAATGCATAGCCCAGGTTGCTGTATTCAAATTCTTTCGAAGGAACGTTTGAAAATGAAATACCATCTTCAATGAATTTTAAAAGTTCTGGCTGCGTGTCTGCAAGTTGTCTGTCACCCCAGGGATTGTCTTCTGGAAAACCCGCGGTCATCGTCAACAAATTCCGGACAGTGATGCCTGGCGCATCTTCGGTCAGATACTTAATATTCGCAAGTTCAGGAATATAATTCGAAGCCAGGTCATCGAGTTTGAGTTTACCGTCGTCCCTGAGTTTTACAATCGCCATTGCGGTAAAACTCTTCGTCATAGAGGCAATTCTGAAAAGCGATTTTGAACTCGCAGGCGTGCTGTTTTTTAAATTGACAAAGCCCATGGCGCCGGTCAAAATCAAGTCGTTGTCCATGACGATACCGTATGCCATCGCTGGGAAGCGTGCCTCTTGAGCATATTTTTTGAAGGTCTCTCGAATAATGGTAGAAGCCTTAGCAATCTTTACTTTTCTTTCGGCATCGTCAAACTCCGGCACTTTGTAGCCTTCGGCGAACTTCACAGGCGCTATGGCTGTATCATGCGTCGCAGGCTTGTCCTGACAAGCGAATAGCAAAGTACACAACAACAGCAAGATTGAGATTTTTTGGAGGGGCATAGGTTAAAGGTTTTCGGCTTTAATATATGCAATTAGTTTGTTTGACATGAATTCCATAATCCTTTCTATTTTGCGGACTGTTTAACTATCCTGCATGAAAAAGATAAGCTTCCCAAACGATGTCCTTCCCCACCTGATCGCGATAGGAATATTTCTCATCGTTACCATATTTTTTTACAATCCGATTTTCTTTGATGGGAAAGCGCTCGATCAGCAAGACATACAACAATGGGAAGGATCGTCGAAGTCGATGCGGGATTTCAGAGACAAGACTGGTGAAGAAGCGCTTTGGTCTGATGCTATGTTTAGCGGCATGCCCGGATACCTGGTTAATGTGAAGTGGGGCAACACGGCGATCACTTATTTAAAAAGAGTCATTTCATTTAATCTTCCCCATCCCATCTGCAATATTTATTTAGCGTTCTTTTGTTATTATATCATGCTGATCACCTTCGGCGTGAGGTCATGGCTTGCCATTGCAGGGGCAATTGCATTTGGACTTTCAAATTTTTTAATCGTTGGAATGTTTGTTGGCCATAGTGCACGGATTGGTGCGATCGCCTTCATGCCTTTAGTGATGGCGGGTATTCATCTCGTGTTTACAAATCGTACGGTTCTCGGTTTCGGACTTACCGCTACCGCCCTCGCGCTTCACTTTCGAGAGAATCATTTACAGATGACTTACTACCTTTTGCTGATTGTTGGGATCTACGGACTGGTACAATTGGTCTATTATTTCAAAGCGAAGGAAATATCCGAATTCTCTAAGGCAGTTGGCGTACTGGTTGCCGCTGTCCTTATTGCAGTCGGAACTTTTTTTGGTCCGATGTGGGCTGTGACTGAATATACTAAATATTCAAGGGGAGGTTCTGATCTTATTCCACGGGGTGATAAGAATGCTTCATCTGGTGTTTCAAAAAGTTATGCTTTCGATTATAATTATGGAATCCTGGAGCCGATGACGCTTTTGATCCCAAATTTTTATGGGGGAAGTGCAATGGATCTTCTGGTCCAGGATCAAACAAGCAATGTGTCTAAGGCGCTGCGGACTAACGCTAATGAGCAAACCTTTAATCAACTTGCGTACGCCACTCGAGGATATTGGGGAACTCAAACTTTCTATCCATACTATACGGGCGCTATCACAGTGTTCTTGTTTGCTGTAGGAATTACATTCGCTGATAAAAAATATGTGTGGTGGATTGTGTCCGTCTCTATACTGGGTATATTTTTAAGCTGGGGAAGCAACTTTGCTGCCTTTAACTATTTCGTCTTCGACTTCCTCCCAGGGTATAACAAATTCAGGTCCGTCACTTTCACTTTAGTCATGGTTGTATTCTCGATGCCCTTACTCGGAATGCTCGGAGTAGAAAAAATCATGACCGAAGGCCTTAACAAGGCTGCAAAGAAAAAACTCATGATCGTTGCAGGTGTAACGGGTGGCTTATGCGCAGTGTTTCTGTTGTTTGCTGGCGTCATGAGTTTCACTGCCGAAGGCGAAGAACAATTGCCACCCTGGTTCCTGTCTGCACTCATTGATGACCGGATGTCTCTTCTTAGAAGTGACGCGTTCAGATCGCTGTCATTCGTAGTCGGTGCCTTTATCGTTCTCTACTTTGAGTTATGGAAAAAATTCTCGCCGATAGCCGTTTACGCTTTTCTGATTCTAATGATAACCTTTGATCTCTCGATCGTCGACAAACGATATTTCACCAAGGATCACTATAAAAGAAAGGCACGTGCAGCAGTATTTGCGCCGACGGAAGCGGATCAATTAATATTAACCGACAAATCTTATTATAGGGTATTTAATATTCAGGGTACAATGGCAGAGGCGCGAACGTCTTATTATCACCATTCAATTGGAGGTTATCACGGTGTAAAGATCAAACGCTATCAGGAACTATACGACTCGTGCATGGCTCAACAGTTGCAAGGCCTTATTCAAAATGTTAAAACCGGTAAACTTGATTTCAGAGAATTCGGTGCCATCAACATGCTTAATGCAAAGTATCTGGTGTATGGCGAAGAGAAAGGGAATGTCATTCCAAATCCGTCAGCTAATGGAAACGCGTGGTTTGTCGGGAAAGTAATACCCGTGAATTCTGCACTCGAAGAATTACACAAAGTGTGTGAGATCAATACGAGATATGAAGCGGTGATCAATGACCCGGCATTTAAATCATCGGGTCAGTATGATAGTGCGTCGACCATCACGCTATTGGATCACAATCCAAAGATGTTGAAATATGAAAGTCAGTCGAGTGTTGAGGGTCTAGCTGTATTCTCGGAGATATACTATGCTGTGGGTTGGACAGCGACGATCGATGGGAAAGAAGTCCCGATACATCGTGTAGACTATGTATTGAGGGCCATCAATGTTCCCTCGGGCAAACACACAATTGAATTCAGATTCGAACCTGCCGCCTACACAACGGGCAACAAGATTACCACAATATTCTCGTGGCTATTGATTGTCGTGATGTTGGGGAGTATTGGATGGAGCCTTAGAAAAGATCCGACAACCAACGCATAACTATTGTAACTCCGATAACAACACCTTGCTCCTGTTTCTCGTCAGAATGTGAATGATTGTCAAAGCGGTGAGATAAGTAAATCCGCAGATTGTGAACAAGACATTGTAGCCTGCGACAACATTTCCTGCTGCTTTGTAAGTATCGAGCAAATCGCCGACAAGCATCGGGAATAAAATTCCGCCTAAGGCGCCGGCCATACCGCCGATACCGACAACTGAACTGACCGCCTCCGTTGGAAACATATCTGAAGCCATAGTGAAAACATTTGCTGCCCAGGCCTGATGAACTGCCACTGCAAGACTAATAAGTCCAACTGCAACCCAAGCGCTATCTGCAAACTGCGCCAGAATGATAGAGACTTCCATCAACGCAAAAACCAGCAAAGAAAATTTTCGTGCCTTTAACACGGGCCATCCCCGCCTTACGAGCCACGAAGAGAAGTAACCACCACCAATACTGCCGATAGTAGTTGCCGCATAGATCGTCATCAATTGAAGACTTGGCTTTTTAAGGTCGAGGCTGAAGTTCGCTGCGAAATAGGAAGGCAACCAAAAAAGAAAGAACCAATATATCGGATCTATCAGTCCTTTCCCTGTGATATATGCCCAAGTCTGTCGGTATGTAAAAAGCCTTTGCCATTTTATCGGCTTGTTGGTCTGTTTCACATCTTGCGTCAATTGTCCTGATGTGATGTAATGAAGTTCTTCCTTTGAAAGCCTCCTTTGTCGGCTTGGTACTTCATAATAGATCACCCAGAAAAACAGCCACACAAAACCAAGCGCTCCAGTAATCCAGAAAACTTCCTGCCATCCGTAGTGCGTGAGGATCATAGGTACCATGAGCAACGCAAGTACAACGCCCACACTGGTACCCGCATTAAATAGTCCGGTGGCAAGCGCGCGCTCTTTATCTGGAAACCATTCTGCTACTGACTTTACAGCTGCCGGAAAATTACCTGCTTCACCAAGTCCCAATCCTACGCGTGCAACACCAAAGCCAAAGGCACCTCGCGCTAAGGCGTGCAACATGCCGGCAATACTCCAAACAATAACAGAAATTGTATAGCCAAGTTTTGTTCCGATCCTGTCGATCAATCCTCCCGAAATCAGCAGACCAACAGCATATGCTGCAGTAAAGGCCATAACAATGCGGGCGAAGTCAGTTTCCGTCCATTCAAATTCTTTTTCAAGCACCGGCTTAAGCAAGCCAATGATTTGACGATCGAGATAATTGATCGTTGTTGCAGTGAACAAAAGGACAACAATTAGCCAGCGATAGTTTTTGATTACAGCCATGAAGCGCGAGGTTACGAGTGATGCAAAGTATCCATAAATCTACCAACCATGTATTGCACCGTCTTTGCTGTGCAATATGGGATGTGGATATTTTGTTTTCTCAGTGATCTCCATGACAAACGTTGCTTTTTTCGGATTAAATTTTACCCCAAGCCCTGGGGCAGGATTCAGATAAATCTTTCCATCCTTGAATAGCATATAGTCCTCATTGAAATACGGGGGTTTCTCAAAGGTACCCCCAGCAAGTTCGATCATACAGCGCATCGGACTACTCGATCCCAAGGTGTGAACGAGTGCAGCAGTTGAGAGAGGCCCGGTAAAATGCGGGATCATTCCAACATAATGTGTCTCACACATCGATGCAATTTTTTTCAATTCGGAAATACCTCCTGAATTGGGCAGTGTTACTCTTGAGTAATCGATTAATCTATTTTCAATGAGTTCGTTGATGTCCCAGCGATCACCAAACTGTTCTCCGACAGCCAAAGGCGCCTTGGTCATTTGACGCAGAGTTTTATAAACGCCTGGGTTCTCCGAGCGAATAAGATCCTCCACGAAGTAGGGTTCAAGTTCTTCCAATGCATCACAGATCTTTATAGCCTCGGGTGTATCAAATCTTGTATGAAGATCGATTGCCCAATTACCGTTGCCACCAACGGCTTGATCCATTTTTTTACAATGTTCAATGGTCTTCTTTACATTCTCATAAAAATCAAATTTTTCTTCACCATCACCTCCGGTTGGATTAGTTCTATAACAGCGAAAGCCGGCGGCAAGACAGTCCTTCGCGCGATCATATTCTGATGTCGCTTTTGATGCTCCATAACCGGTAGCATAACACTCTACATAGTCGCGAGTCGCGCCTCCCAGCAAATCAAATACCGGAACTCCGAGGGCCTTTCCTTTAATGTCCCATAAAGCCATCTCAATTGCGCCCAAAGCGTGTAGTTTTTCGCGACCTGGAGGATAGAACATACCTCGATAAAGGTTCTGCCAGAGGTACTCTATGCGAAATGGATCCTCCCCAATCAGCATCTGTGCACATTGCTCGATATTGTCCTTGGCACCACCTTCTCCGATGCCGATTATACCGCCATCGGTCTCGACTTCTACTATGCCGCGGGCCTGGTTAAACAACGGTTTCGTATAACCCGGAGCGCCGTAGTATCTTATCTTAGTAATCTTGAGTTTTGAGGGCGCCGGGCCTGGGCTAAAAGGGGTAGAAAAACGGCTTAGCGCTGGCGTGGAGGCTATTCCTAGCGCCGATTTCTGCAGGAAGATTCTACGGTCCATGGTTGGTTTTTTTGTTCGTCGGATAAGGGGTTACCTCTATCACAACCGAATATATGGAATTGAAGAACATATCATTGGCAAACGGCGACTGATTTAAAAATTGCTATAGTTTTTCAAAACCCGTTTTTAACACTTTACCGCCTGTTTCTTCGTGATTGTATCCGGTGTTGGAAAGGGTTTGACCTATCAAAAAGGCAACAAAACCGCGTCAAAAGTACATGTTGGGCTGAGGGGTGGTACTGGTGAAAAAAATGGTGAAAAGCGGCTTTTGCGAACGTTTGTAGGCCCCATACCGGCAGGGGTGTTTGTGTGTGTGTTCCGATGGTGCTATAGGGTGTGCCAATCATGATTTTTTAGCACGCGAAATTTGCGTGTAGCCATACAGTTGGTCGTTAAAAAGTGATGCATTTTTCTACACATTTTTTCTGTCGGAATGCTCATTCATTCTACCTCCATATTTTGATCTTATCTAGGTATACTGTACTTCATCGATAAGGACTTTATATATCATCATCATCGTGCAATTTTTGTCTTGTTGATTTGTGAGGGCAGCTTTAATCGACTGTCATCGAAGCAAAAAAAAGTTCGATAAAATCAGATCAGACTCACTCAGAATAAAACACTGAAACGAGATGATCAAGACGAATAAAAAAAGACGTTTCGATATTGTTCAATTATTACTGATGGGAAAATGAAGATGAGCGAATTTAAAATTGAAAGATTGTCAGATGTGCAGAATGAAAATAGCGTTGACAAATTGAACGTGAGGGTGATTGGGGTAATGAAAACGCTTTTAATTGTTTTTAGTGTATTATCCATTTCGTATAATGCCGCCAGAGCTCAAGCCCCTGGCCCGTTCTACAGACAGTTCTCTTTTAATCCTTATTTGCTGAATCCAGCTTACGTAGCGATTAATAATAATATTGAAGCGAGCATGGTGTATCGTAAGCAGCTGGCAAACTTCAAAGACGCACCGAGTACTGCCGGAGCAAGCCTTCAATTACCGATGAGTGATCGGGTCGCTATTGGGTTCAATGTCTATACTGACAAGCAAGTGCTTCTCAGCAACTCGAACTTCAAGGCAACTTTTGGTTATATCATTCCAATCGCTAAGAATCAGACACTTCGCTTCGGCCTTTCAGGTGGTGTAGGGATGAACAAACTGAATCTGTCGGTTGACGAAATGAATACCCAAGACCCGGTTATCACGCGTTCCGTTGGAACCAACTACTATATAGATGGAAATTTCGGAGCCGTTTACACAAACCGAGGCCTGCGTGTCGGATTTGCGCTGACTGATCTCTTCAGATCTTCAGCGTTCAATGCCGAAAGCTTTAATAAATTCAAAATGTCGAACCTGAAGAACAGATTGGTCTCGGCAAGCTACCGTTTCGACGTAGGAATGATGAAAGACTGGTCCATCGAACCATACGCACTCTTCCGGCAAACCACCGATGGCGCTCAGAATTATTGGGAACTGGCCACTTTGGCTTACTACAAGCAGAACATATGGTCAGGCGTGAGCTACAATAAGAACAAGGGCATTGGTCTGATCGTCGGCGCAAACGTAAAAGAAATGTTCAGATTCAGCTATAGCTACGAGTTCGCTCCCTTTGGATCTAAAATAGCCAGCGGTGGTGCACACGAACTTCATTTAGGTATCAGATTGCCAAGCAAAAAAGTCCACATATATGCTAAGAATTCACAGCAAACTTCAAAGAAACGCGTCTTGGCAAATGAGCGGCCTGCAGCCGACAAGAAGGTCCCTAATTCTACACAAGAAATGGTGCTAGAAGATAATGCCACTGTGGAGACAGAGAAGCATCAGCAAAGACTTTCAGAAGATCCTCTGGTGATTACAAGAGAGAAAGCGCCAAAAACAACAACCGGCAAGCCTTCAACAACTACCGAAACCGGCAGCACAACGGTCGCTAAGTCTAACACAGAAAAGACAACACCCAAGAAAACTGTCGCTGCTGCAAAAGAAGCTTTCACGATGACCAAAGGACACAACTATGTTGTAGTAGGTGCCTTCAGGCAAATGGCAGGGTCAATGAAGTACGTGAAAGAAGTACGTGAAAGAGGATACAGACCGTCAGTAGCACTGAATCCGAAGAACAACCTCTACTACGTTTACATCTTCTCCAGCAAAGAGCTCGACGACGTTAGAAAGAAACGAAATGAGTATAAGTTGAAGAACTTCTTCAAGGAAGCATGGGTCTTCACGATGGAGTAATCAGAATCTGAAACAATTAACCAAATTAAAATGTCACGCCTGAAAGCGTGGCATTTTAATTTCCAGGATACAGGTGGGTTTGCAGTTCAGACTGTCGGATATTTCCACTCTCCCCGATATGCCCTGCTCAACAATTTATTTGCTTCTTCATCATTCTTTACCGACCCTTTCTCGCCATCCCATACAATGCCACGACCAAGCTTTGCACTCAGCATTCCCAGCAGACTCATATTGGTTGATCTCTGACCGACTTCAATATCACACATCGGCAAAGTATTGGTCTTTATCGATGAGAGAAAATTTGCAAACAGCGCTCCGATGTTTTGCTGATCAGGTTCATCGAGTTTTGGATCCTGATGAATAGGAGCTTTCTTATCGTCAGTTGGATAGAATGTCCATCCATCCTGCCATCCCATATGAAACGTTCCCTCGGTGCCATAGAAGTAAGCACCGATATTTGTCTTTTCGGCATTGTTCGCTGCATACTGTCGATGTTCCCATGAAGCAGTAAATGATTCAAACTCAAAAATTACGTCCTGTGTATCAGGTGCATCCCCATTATCCTTTCTGATAAATCTGTTGGCTGCAGAATAAACTTTCTTTGGATACTTCTCTTCTGTCCACCAAAGAATCTGATCCATCCAATGTATTCCCCAATCACCAAGCGTTCCGTTGGCGTAGTCCAGATAATTTCGAAATCCCTTAGGATGGATTGTCGTGTTGAAAGGACGAAGGGGCGCTGGTCCACACCACATGTTCCAATCGATCGTCGACGGCGTTTCACTATCAGGCGTAATTTGCCCGGGTCCCCCACCATAGTGGACAAAGGCGCGCACAGATCCGATCTTGCCGGCCTTTCCAGACTTCAAAAACTCCATGCCCGATATGTTGTGAGGTGATGCTCTACGATGCGTTCCCACCTGAACTATTCGTTGTGTATTTCGTGCTGCCTTGACCATCGCCTTTCCTTCATTGATGGTATGGCAAATCGGTTTTTCGACATACACGTGCGCTCCAACCTCCATCGCGGCGATAGCGATGAGCGGATGCCAATGATCCGGCGTCGCCACAATTACGATCTCAGGCTTTTCTTTGGCTAACAATTCACGGTAGTCGCGGTATAATTTTGGAGTATCGCCCGTGAGTTGTTTAACCCTCGCGGCCGTCGTGTTTAAGAATGTGGCGTCAACATCACTTAGTGCAACAATTTTGCATTCACCAGATTTCATTGCACATCCGAGAATGTTGTTGCCCCACCAGCCTGCGCCAATCAAAGCAGTCTTATATACTTTATCTTTACCGATTACACGAATGAGTGGAACCGACGCGAGTGCTACGCCAGCAGCCGTTGATTTGATGAATTGCCTTCGATGCATAGATGGGAGGTTTTTTTTAAGATGATGCTAATTAGAATGTCCTAATCGAGAAAACGAATCACTCATTATACCAATGGCTCGTTTAAACCTTGAACGATCAAGAGTGTCCTGCTTTTCAAAATTCTATTTCGGCGTATCCTTGAGATGGCTGCGGCACATGACCGTGCAACAGACCACTTCTCCACGGCGGACCTTCCTTGATTAATCTGATGGCTTCCGCGTCGCATTCGGGACTGATACCTTTCATAATAACAAAATCCCACATATCACCGGAAAAGCCAACATTGAAAAGTACTTTAACGCTACCACCACCATTTTGAAGCGTGGGTCTAATGATGTTGCGTTCGACATAAGTTTTGAAAGCGCCCATACCATTCACCGGATAGGCATAAAAACTCAATTCATCATACACATATCGCCTACCATCCTTATCGAATGAAACACCCTTCAAAAGTTTATTGTCGTGGTATGCTTCTTTGAAGTATGCAGTTCCATCCGGATGATATCCATACCAATCGCCATCCTTCCTTCCGTCCTTGTAAGAACCAGTCTGCGCAATCTGTCCATTGGAATACCAGTCGGTTACTTTCCCATTACCATTAACAACCTGCGGCCTGCCCAATGAATCAAATACATTCCGAACAAAGGTTCTGTTATCATAATAGATCTCTTCTTTCAGCTTTCCGTTCCAATAATAGGTTTCCCATTTGCCAATAGATTGTTCCTTATCGTAACGTCCGGCTGAGGAATATGTGCCGTGATCGCTGTAGTAAATGAAGATTCCACTCTTCATGTTGTCCTTATAAGTGCCTTTCATCTGAACGACGCCATTCCGGAAATAATCCCTCACGGCACCCTGCCATCTCCCTGCCGAATCAGTTTGTCCCACACGATAAAATGTGGCGCCCGAAGGATCATTGGTTTCTTTCCAGTGGACGTCGAAAAACAGGCGCTTGGATTTCAATGCCGAAGAAGATGATGCAGTATCCTCTTCATTCTCGACGGGAAGAACGGGATGATAATTCAAATGATACTTAAAGGATGGAATGGAATCGAATTTGGTATTCACCACTTCAAGACTATCGATGTACACGTAAGATTCCTTTTCTATTAATGCCAAACGATAATCGGTTTCCTTTCGATGCAACTTGATGTACTGTTTCATTGCCGAAGTGTCGCCCCGAAGAATCTCAAGCACTCGTTTTAATCCGGTAAAAGAATAAAGGATCGAATCCCATTCACTTTTTATGTTCACCAGACTATCGCGCAATTGTCCATCGTTCAAAGGCGAGTCATAGACCTGGTTGGTCTTGCGTTCATTTACCAGGACACGTTGGAAAATATTATAATATCGAAGCTGATCCAACGGAAGTAAAAAGTAAAGAAGGCAAAGGGGAACGAATGCGAGGGCCAGCATATAGTTCTTTAGCAGCAGTCTAAATCGGAACTGGCCTATTGCCAAGGCGAATCCAGCAATGAGACCCCCTAAGTGCCCCCATAGGTCGACGTTAAAAACTCCGGTTAGAACGGCATTGGCCACGACAAAAAAAACAAAATTGAAAAAGACGATCTTAAGCTGTTGCGGGTTTTTAAAACTACTGACCAACTCTGCACCGAGGCGATATCCATATAAGCCGAAAAGTGCACCGGAAGCTCCTGCACTAATCACGTAAACGTTGAGGGCAAGACTTGCAAAACCAGAAGTTATGCCACAGAAATAGTAAACGAGTGTAAACCGAACTGTGCCGATAGCAGGTTCTAATACAACTCCCATACTATATAAAGCATACATATTAACTACCAAGTGAATGATACCATAGTGCAGAAACATCGAGGTAATGATCCTCCAGGGCTGGCCACCCATAGTCATTGGGTTCAAATTTCCTCCGGCATCAAGGATGGCAAGCACATCTGCGTTCGTATTAAACATCAGGCTTTGCTGTTGCAATGACAGCAAGGCAAATACAAGAAAATTAATGCCGAGCAGAATATATGTTGAATACAGTTTCTTAGCCATTATTCACAGAATCGGACAGCACTGCAAGGCGTTTCATTAATGGAGGATGGGAATAATGAAAAAAAACGTAGGCGGGATGAGGATACAATTCGCTAAGGCTGGCCACAGAAAGCTTTTTCAGTGCATCGGACAACGCGATACCATTGCATTGTTGTCGCGCATACGCATCGGCCTCAAATTCATTCTTCCGACTATAAATCTTCATCAACAATCCAGTAACGGCAGAGATAGGTGAGAACAAAATTCCAAACGCAATCAGATTCAGGTGTATGGCAGATTGAGTTCCCCCCAATGCCAACGAAATACTGTCTGAATATACCATTCGCGAAAGTATGAATAATGTAAATACTATTTGAAGAAGGGAAAGAATATAGCCGTAAACGATATGCTTTTTCTTGAAGTGGCCGACTTCATGCGCAAGCACAGCCACCAACTCATCCGTGGTATGATTTTGAATGAGGGTGTCGTAGAGAACAATCTTCTTTTTTTTGCCAATGCCTGAAAAAAATGCATTTGCTTTCATTGATCGTTTTGAACCGTCGATAATAAAAACACTGTCGAGTGGAAAATTTACTTTTTTCGAAAAGTTTTCGATCGACTTCCTAAGGTCGCCTTCTGGCAAGGGCGTTAATTTATTGAACAACGGAAGTATTAACGAAGTATAAAACACATTCACAAGAAGAATAAAAATCGCGGCCACGGCTGAGAACCAGACCCAGAAATCGGAACCGATCTGCTTCGCCATCCAGATGAACAGTGAAAGCAATGAACCGCCGATTGTTGCTGTGAGCACATAGCCTTTGATCTTATCAGTAAAAAAAGTTGTCGCAGTTGTTTTATTGAATCCATACTTTTCTTCGATAACAAAAGTTCTGTAGATCTGAAACGGTGTTGTAAGCACGTCAGAAACGATGGTGATCACACCAAAGAAAGCTAGCGCAAGAATAATATCATGCTGAAAATAGTTCCGCAGTAACGTATCAAGCCATCCGAACCCTCCCGACAATAGCAATGCCATGGAGAATATAAAACTTAATGCCGAAGTGAGGAAAGAAAATTTAGTTGTTTGCCGATGGTAGGCCAGTGATTTCAGATATTTGTCGCGTTGGTAAAACGCCTCTATGTCGCGGGGGATATCTGACCGTTGGTGGGTAAGATTCAGAAATTCAAGGAACTGATCGAAGAGATAACTAAAGATGGTAATGGCCAAAATGAAATTCAACAACGTTTTCGGTTCCATATGAATGTGCACGATGATGAATGTTTTAAACCAAGATGACCAATGTTTTGGTAATGTTAGGCAATAACTTGGTAGATTCAGCCCTGATTCTGTTTGAAAAATTTGTTGTAAACCAGCGTTCACCCACCCACAACGAAACGCAATTCATTAATCTAAATTTTGAGTGTGATGCAATTCCAAAAATCTCTAAAACTTCAAGAAAGATTCAACAATTTAATCCCTGGTGGGGCGCACACGTACGCCAAAGGCGACGATCAGTTTCCTGAGTTGATGCCTGCCTACATTGTGAAAGGGAAAGGATGTAGAGTATGGGATGCCGATGGCAATGAATTCATTGAATATGGTAACGGACTGAGGTCTGTTTCCCTTGGACATGCTTTCGATCCAATTTCTGATGCTGTGGTGGCCCAAATCAAACTGGGGGCTAATTTCGGAAGACCATCAACGATCGAGCTGGAGGCCGCAGAAGAGTTCTTGAGCATAGTTGACGGTGCCGACATGGTTAAGTTCTGCAAGAACGGCTCAGATGCCCTGGACGGTGCTATAAAGCTTGCCCGCGCCTATACCGGCCGTGATATGGTCGGCATGTGTGGAAGTCACCCTTTCTTTTCAGTTCACGACTGGTTCATCGGCACAACGCCTATGGCCGGCGGTATCCCCGAGGCTATAAAAAAGCTGAGTGCTAAATTCTATTACAACGACCTGGATAGTGCACGAAAAATGTTCGCTGACAATCCGGGCAAAATATCTTGCGTCATTCTGGAAGCCCACAAATACGATGATCCTATCGATAACTTCCTCCACAAACTGAAAGACCTCTGCCACGAAAATGGTGCGATATTCATACTTGACGAAATGATCACAGGTTTCAGGTGGCACATTGGAGGAGCACAAAAGAAGTTTAACATTATTCCCGATCTTTCAACCTGGGGAAAGGCCCTAGGAAATGGATTCGCCATTTCGGCATTGACTGGCAAAAAAGATATCATGAAGCTTGGTGGTCTGGAACACGACCGCGAAAGAGTTTTTCTTCTTTCAACAACACACGGTGCGGAAACACACGCACTTGCCGCGGCAATAGCGAACATCAGATTTTACAAAAAAAACAACGTGATCGAACGCCTTTATGAACAAGGCACCAAACTTGAAATAGGCATTATGAAAGCTTCCCGCGATCTTGGTCTGCAGGACAGAGTTGCCATCGTTGGTCCGCCTTGTTGCTCGGTATACACGACACGTGATGAAAATAATCAACCGTCGCAGCCATTCCGCACGCTATTCATCCAAGAAACAATGAAACGTGGGTTGATCATGCCATCAACAATTATAAGTTATTCTCATACTGACGCGGACGTAGCTGAGACGTCAGAAAAGGTTCATGAAGCATTGGTGGTATATAAGAAAGCGCTCGCTGAAGGTGTTGATAAGTACCTCGAAGGCAGAAGTGTTCAACCAGTATGGAGAAAATACAACATCGAAGCAATGGCCCATTAGGTCAACGCTTAAAAAGGTTGTTGTCGATGATTTTGGCAACAACATTCTCTGTGAGACTTCTGCTAATCTTTATTCTGTTAGCGCCAATTAATATCTCGTTACCGTCAATTGATTTGATGTGAGAAATTGAAATAATAAAACACTTGTGAACTTTCACGAACTGCTCTTTCGGAAGTTTTCGTTCAATGCTTACTGAAAAACATCGAAGATCACACACCAACGGGCTGGCATTGGCATTTTAAAGATGAGCACGAGTGAAGATGGCGTGTTACTTGCACATCGTGATCTTATTCTCGGATTGAAAATTCCGAATTATTAAAGCGATGACTTAAGACAATAATTTTTCCATTGCAGACTTCGTGTTCGCAAAATAAAACCCTTCAAGAACTGCATTCATAGAGGCTGAAATTTCCGGTAAGCAAAGGTTGCCAATACTTCCTTCATGAGTATGATGGAGATGCTTATCAGGGTCGAAGTTTCCCTTCTCAATATCAAGGCCCACCTTTTTGTATGCGTCACGAAATGGCGATCCTGAAAGAACCAGGCGATTTACTTCCTCGACACTAAATAGAAATCTGTATTTAGGATCTTGGAGAATATCCGCCTTGACGGTGATATTGGAAAGCATCAGACGCGCCATGCCCAGGCAGTCAACAAGGTTCTGAAAGGCAGGGAACAGTATCTCCTTTAACAGCTGCATATCCCGATGATATCCCGATGGAAGATTTGCGGTAGCCAATGCAATATCATTTGGGAGTGCTTGCAGTTGATTGCACCTTGCGCGAATGAGTTCGAACACATCCGGATTCTTTTTGTGGGGCATGATGCTAGAACCGGTAGTAAGATCATCCGGGAAACTTATAAATCCAAAATTCTGATTCAGGAAGAGGCACGCGTCCATAGATAGCTTTCCCAACGTTGATGCAATATTGGACAACGAAGCTGCTACAATCTTTTCTGTTTTTCCACGCCCCATCTGCGCATAAACCACGTTATAATTTAAGTCCTCGAACCCAAGGAGTTTCGTTGTCATCGTTCTGTTTAATGGAAACGATGATCCATATCCTGCGGCAGAACCCAATGGGTTTTTGTTGACAATGCGGTACGCAGCTTGTAACGTAATTAAATCATCAACAAGACTCTCTGCGTAAGCACCAAACCACAATCCAAAAGATGAAGGCATGGCCAACTGAAGATGCGTGTAACCCGGCAGCAAAAATTCCTTGTGACGGTCACTTTGGCTGATCAAAAGATCGAACAATAATTTTGTTTCAGAGACAACGTCTTCAATCACCGACCGTAGAAATAATTTAATATCAACAAGAACCTGATCGTTTCTGGACCGTCCGCTATGAATTTTCTTACCGACCTCACCAAGTTTCTTTGTAAGCTCAAGTTCAACCTGCGAATGAATGTCCTCGACATCTTTCTCAACAGAAAAGTGTCCGCTTTCAACTCTCGCATACATGGCCTTCAACTCCGCTGACAAAACGTTTAATTCATCAGCCGTTAGCAATCCGATCGATTCTAACATTGTGATGTGTGCCAACGACCCCACAATATCGAATGGTGCAAGAAACAAATCCATGTCGCGGTCTTTTCCAACCGTGAATTTGTCGACTTCGCTTCGCGAGGTTTTATCTTTTTGCCAGAGTTTCATGTAGAGATGGGTTGGAACATACAGACGGTTAAGAATTCAAAAACTTAGAGTATCACCTCATTGAGAAGTTTGATATAGGTATCTATCCCCTTTTCAATTTCATCGACAAAAATAAATTCATCTGCGGAATGAGAACGTGCTGAATTTCCAGGGCCCATTTTCACGGATGGTACTGGTATCAACGCCTGATCGGATGTCGTTGGTGAGCCATATAGATCCAGCTTCATTTTGTTGGCCGCTTTTACCAGTGGATGATCACCTGCAATCCCGGATGACCTCATCCTTAAAGAACGTGGCACGACTTCACATTTTACATTCTTTTTGATAACCTCTAACGCTTCTTCCAGCGTATAAGAATCCGTTACGCGCACATCTACCGTGAATTTGCATTCAGAAGGCACAACATTGTGTTGCGATCCCGAATTAATAATCGTAACAGACATCTTCATCGATCCCAACGTATCTGATACACGCGGAAACTTATACGTTCTGAACCATTCAATGTCTGGCAAAGCCCCATAGATTGCATTGACACCTTCTTCTCTTGCGGCATGACCAGGTACACCTTTTGATAAGCAGTCCAGTACCATCAATCCCTTTTCTGCTGTCGCCATCTGACAAAGGGTAGGTTCGCCTACGATTGCAAAAGAAATCTTTGGAAGCGTCGGCCACACCTTTTCTATTCCTTCTCGTCCGGAAATCTCCTCCTCAGCACTTGCCGCCATAATGACATTGTGCGAAAGATCATTACGATCATAATAGTGCAAAAAGGTAGCGATCAAAGATACGAGCGGACCACCGGCATCGTTACTTCCCAGACCGTAGAGTTTATTATCGATGATTTCTGCTTTGAATGGATCACGGGTGTATCCCGGATTTGGTTTTACGGTATCGTGATGCGAATTCAATAACACCGTGGGTTTGGATTCATTAAAAAGTTTATTACTAACCCAAATATTATTACCGACACGATTGCCTTTGACACCGTGCTCTTCGAAAAATGTCATCAACAAATCCGCCGTTGCCGATTCTTCTTTACTGAAAGAAGGGATTGCTATAAGGTGTTGCAGGAGGCCTACGGCGTCCTTAAGTAAATTCCTATGCATGATTCACAATTCTCATCCGATGCAACTGCACGTATTGAGTTTAAATAGTTATGAGTGTGCCTGCTGTTTCTCTGCCCGTATTCTTTGACAGGTCGGCAGCCTGACCAATTAATACTTCTTTAACGCCTGCGCTTATCGCGGCAAAAGCATTCTCAAGTTTGGGGAGTATACCATCAACGAAAACATTTTTCATCAAGAGATCCTCGTACATCTTTTTTGACAAATGATGTATGACCGAATCGTCGCGATTCACATCGTTCAAAACACCACTCTTCTCAAAGCAAAATATCAGACGCACATCGAAATGTTTGCTTAATGCGATAGCCAGCACGGAAGCGATCGTGTCGGCATTCGTATTCAACATTTTGCCATCGGCGTGCGTTAGCGGAGCAAATACGGGAATTGTGTTTTGTTTCAACAGAACGTGTATTAATGCTGTATTTACGCCTTCCGGTTTAATATCGCCGACGAAACCATAATCAACATCCTTTATAGGTCTCTTCACGGCGCGGATCATATTGCCATCCGCACCAGTCACGCCAAGTCCGTTACAACCCAGTGCCTGAAGGCGCGCAACCATCTGCTTGTTAACGAGGCCTCCGTAAACCATGGTTACGAGGTCAAGTGTTGGTGCGTCCGTGATTCTTCTGCCTTTTACATAGTTGGATTCAATGCCTAACTGATTCCCTATGTTTGATGCAATTTTACCTCCACCATGGATTAATATCTTTGGCTCTTTGATAGCCGCAAAGTCCTTCAGAAAAGTATCCAATGCAACTGCATCGTCCAACACATTGCCTCCAATCTTGATGATGAAGAGTTTATTCATGAGGTGAGACTATTTTCGTAGTATTTCACTTAAAACCGCCTGAGCCGCCCATACCCTGTTCGATGCTTGCTTCGTTACGATGCTGTTCGCTCCGTCGAGGATTTCGTCGCTCACCTCAACATTCCTTCTCACCGGAAGACAATGCATGATCTTAGCAGAATGGGTCAATAGCAATTTCTCATTATTCATCATCCATTTCGGATCGTTGCAATAAATTTTGCCGTAATCGGTATATGTACTCCAGTTCTTAATGTATACGAAGTCAGCCCATTTCAACGCTTCCGACTGATTTAGTGTAACAGAAGCGCCATTAGTAAATTCGGGATCCAGTTCGTAGTCTTCGGGGTGAGTAATGACGAAGTCCGCTTCGCCCCACGCATTAATCCATTGACTGAAACTATTGGCAACACACTGAGGCAACGCCTTGACGTGCGGAGCCCAGGTAAGGACAATCTTTGGTCTGCGCTTCTCCTTAAACGTCTCCCTGATGGTGATGACATCCGTGAGACTTTGCAGTGGATGCAGTGTAGCGCTTTCAAGGCTTACCACAGGAATGCCGCTATACTTGATGAATTGTTTTATATACAATTCATTGTAATCATCCTCTTTATTCAGAAGCGTCGGGAAAGTACGGATGCCCAGGATATCAAAATATTTTCCAAGAATCGGGGCGGCATCTTTTACGTGCTCTACTGTAGATCCGCTCATGATGGCTTCATCTTCAAACTCAAGTGACCAGCCGTCCTGACCAACATTAAACACGATGCACTCCAGCCCAAGATTTTGAGCTGCGATCTGTGTACTAAGTCGGGTACGCATGCTTGGATTCAAAAACAGCAAACCGATTCTCTTGCCACTGCCAAGATTTTTGTCTTTTAAAGGTGATGCCTTGTAATCCAATGCACGCTGCACAAGCGCGTTAATGTCGGGGGCATCGGCCGCGGAAATAAAGTTTGTCATATAAGTGATTTGTTCAGTGCGTCCAGGAAAATATCAGCCTCATCTTTGCTGAGTGCAAGTGATGGTAATAATCTTATAGTGTTTGGTTTTGCTTCTCCTGTAAAAATAAAATGACGGAATAATAAGTCATGCCTTACTGAAGGTTTATCATCCGGAAAATCAAATCCGATCATAAGTCCCCTACCCCTAACGTTGCTGATCTTTGGTATTTTTTTCAAGGCTTCAATAATGTATGCTCCAACCGACGCAGCATTCTCTATCAATTTTTCATTCCCCATAACTTCAAGCACGGATATCGATGCGACGGCGGCGAGATAATTGCCGCCAAAGGTCGTACCAAGCATACCACTCCACGCTTTAATATCACCATGTATGAGTACTCCCCCGACAGGAAAGCCATTGCCCATACCCTTGGCAGTCGTAATCAGGTGTGGCGTTATTCCCGCATGTTGGTGGGAAAAGAATTTTCCGGTTCGCCCGTAGCCACATTGGATTTCATCGAGTATCAACAGCGCTCCGCTCTCTCCACATTTCTTGGTAAGGAATCTGAGAAAAGAATCCTCAGCCACCTGTATTCCACCCACACCCTGAATACCTTCAATAATAACGGCTGCCGTATCTCTATCTATCACTTCCGAAAACGCCTTCTCATCATTCAACGGAACGAATACCACTTCATGGCCGGAGTTGAATGGTGATACGATCTTTGGGTTATCCGTCGTGGCGACTGCACCTGACGTACGTCCGTGAAAAGCTTTCTTAAATGCTATTACTTTTTTTCTGCCGGTTACGAATGACGCAAGTTTGAGTGCATTCTCATTCGCTTCCGCACCAGAGTTGCAAAGAAATAGTTGATACTCCGGATAGCCCGAAAGTTGTCCGAGTTTATCCGCCAGTAAATTCTGAAGCGGATTCTGTACGCTGTTTGAATAGAATGCAATCTTACTCAATTGTTCCGTCATCGCCTTCACGTAATGAGGATGTGAATGCCCAATGGAGATTACTGCGTGACCTCCGTATAAGTCAAGATATTTTTGCCCTTTATCATCCCACAACCATGAACCCTTTGCTTTCACGGGCACAATGTTGAAGAGTGGGTAGACGTCGAATAATTTCATTTGATGATTGATTGACAGTACACTAATATTTTAAAAGGCAATGGATTTTAATTTAAGCCCTTCGGTCTCCGCCAAACCGAAAATCAAATTCATATTTTGAACAGCTTGTCCTGACGCGCCTTTGAGCAAGTTGTCAAGGGTTGAATGTACTACAAGCGTATTACCTTCTTTCTCCAAGCCGATCAGGCATTTGTTGGTGTTCACAACCTGTTTCATATCAATTGTTCCTGCCGTGACGAGTGTAAAAGGATGAGGTTCGTAAAATTCCGCGTACATGCTGACGATTTCAGGCAATTGCAACTCTGTTGTCAGACACGAGCTCACGTAAATACCTCGAGTGAAATCTCCCCGCCAGGGTACAAAGTTAATCGCTCCGGCAAAGCCCGGTTGAAGTTGCGTCAACGACTTATTTGTTTCTTTCAGGTGCTGATGCGTAAGCGTTTTATAAGCCGAAATATTATTGGCTCGCCAAGTAAAGTGCGTCGTATCCTGCAACCTTTGTCCTGCGCCTGTCGACCCCGTTATCCCTGTAGTGAATACATCCTTTAACAAGCCGCCTTGAGCGAGTGGCAATAAGCCCAGTTGCAGTGCTGTAGCAAAGCATCCCGGATTTGCAATGTTGGATGCACCTAGTATTTGCTTTCTGTTCAATTCAGGAAGTCCATATATAAATGATCTTGAACCGATCTTGTCTCCAAGTCTGAAATCCTGGCTCAGGTCAATTACTTTGATAGACTCGTTTATGGTTGTTTCCTCAAGATATCTTTTACTTTCTCCATGACCCAGACAGAGAAATATCACATCAACGGTTTGTTGTATTGAGTCCTGAAACTTCAGGTCTGTATCTCCTTTCAGATCCGGGTGGGTTGCATAAAGAAATTTTCCAGCCTGACTCCTACTTTGCACGAACACGATTTCGGCATGTGGATGATTGAGCAGTAGCCTGATCGTTTCTCCTCCCGTATATCCTGCACCACCGACAATGCCTGCTCTTATCTTACTTGCCATCTGCAGAATCTTTTACCTGATGGTATATCGCAGTCTGATTTCCGAAGATCTTGGTGAAGCCTCTTACGTCTTCACCCGTCCAGCCAAGATTCATCTCGCCATACTTTCCAAACTTGGAAGACATTAGGTCTGCCGCGGAATCAATTCCAAGAACCTGATATCTGTATGGGTATAGTTGAATCTGCACTTCACCGGTAACTTGTTCCTGCGAAGCCGAAAGAAACGCTTCAATATCACGCATGACGGGATCTAGATACTGGCCTTCGTGTAACCAGTTTCCGTAGAACTGTGACAACTGATCTTTCCAACTGAGTTGCCATTTTGTTAGCACGTGTTTCTCCAATGCGTGATGTCCTTTGATGATGAGCATTGGAGCTGCAGCCTCGAAGCCCACGCGACCTTTAATACCTATGATCGTATCCCCCACGTGAACATCTCTGCCAATTCCATAAGGCCCCGCGATCTTCTGCAATGCCTGAATAGCATCGGTCGGATGGCCAAATGGTTTATCATTCACCTTCTTCAGCTCGCCTTTCTCAAAATACAATTTTATAGTTTCTGAATCGTGTTTCGTGATTTGTGTCGGCCAGGCTTCTTCAGGCAACATGCCAAGTGACTTCAGCGTTTCCTTACCTCCAACAGAAGTTCCCCATAGACCCTTGTTCACGGAGTACATTGCTTTTTCAAAATTCATCTGTACACCCTTCGCCTTCAGAAAACTTATTTCCTGCTCGCGCGACAATTGTAAATCCCTGATGGGGGTTAAAATCTCAATGCCGGGCACTAGAATATTCAGGATCATGTCGAAACGCACCTGATCATTGCCCGCGCCAGTACTTCCGTGTGCTACTGCATCGGCTTTTAGTGCTTTGGCGTACGTTGCGACTGCTAACGCCTGCGACATACGTTCCGCGCTTACACTTAGAGGGTAGGTGTTGTTCTTGAGAACATTGCCGTAGATGAGGAAACGAATAACCTTTTCGTAATAATTCTTCGTTTCATCTACCGTTTTGTGCGAGGCCACGCCGAGACTCTTGGCGCGATTCTCAATCTCTTTGATTTCGCTGTCATCGAAGCCACCCGTGTTCACTGTGATGGTGTGTACTTCGTATCCTTTTTCCTCTCCCAGATATTTTACACAATATGAAGTGTCGAGACCCCCGCTGAATGCTAGTACTACTTTCTTTTTCATTTTAATTTAAGTTTTACAGAGCCTTAACATTCCGTTGAGGGTGCTAAGGTTCAGAATACGCCGGGTACGGCTGATCAATTCCTGGTCAAAATAAGGGAATCGACCGCCAGGCTCAAAAGATTTGATTGATTAAAAGAGGGAATTACCAGAAGAAAATGCTGAGCAGCGATCTCTTTTTGTTTGATTCATCATCATTGCCCTCGTCTTTTCGCTTTGACGACCGAAGCAAAACAAATTGCTTGAATCGTACCCATCGCTCGAAAAGTTTGAAGTTGCCTTTGAATTGGCGATGACGAGACTGAACAGGTCCTCCTTCTGGAGTAACAAGTATTTTGGCTGATTCCTCCTCGAGCGCCTTAGCAGCACGGGCAGCTTCAACTTCTTTAACTTTCGCTTCCGCCTCTGCGGGATCGAACAGCATGGCGGTACACATGCAATTCTTTCGATCCTTGCTCATGAGTATGTCGTAATTGACGCAGCTTCTGCATCCTTTCCAGAATTCTTCGTCGTTGGTGAGCTCGCTATATGTTACCGGCTCGTATCCAAGATCTGAGTTGATCTTCATCACAGCCAAACCCGTGGTTAGTCCAAATATTTTGGACGTCGGATATTTCTCTCTGGAGAGATTGAAAACTTTCTTTTTTATTTCTGTCGCTACGCCTGTTTTACGGAACGCAGGAGCGACGATGAGGCCTGAGTTGGCGACGTACTTGCCGTGCTCCCATGCCTCGATATAGCAGAAACCAACCCACGTTCCTTCTTGAGTCACGGCAATGATTGCTTTTCCTTCGTCCATCTTCTTCATAATATATTCAGATGAGCGCTTGGCTATACCCGTGCCGCGGGCCTTTGCCGATTCCTCCATTTCATGGGTAACGGTGTCGGCGTAATGTTTGTCGTCAGCTGTTGCCAGCCTGACAATTAATTTGTGATTGTCCAATGTAGATTACTTAATTAAAAATTGACTCCCGAATGAGATGCAAAAGGCATGATGTCCTGGACATCACGTCTTATTCCAAACAAGTTTGTGATGAAAGTATCAGATACGCACAAAGCGCGTCGGGCGGGGTCGCCTGGTCACCGGACAGGCATGAATCAAGAACCGAACGGTTCCCTTGGAGTGGTTAGCAGCAGTGGCTGCAATTATGTTGGTGATCAATGTTTTCAATTTCTTTCTTTGCGTTTAAATTTTGAACGTCAGTGAAAATGCATTACGTTTTTCATTTTGGTTAAGATGTAAATGCAAAATTAAACGATAAAGTTTGTTAAACGTTAACGATTTCGAAAAAGAGATGTAATTTTTTTTTCGTTTTACTAACGAAAGTTAGTGATGATTTTAACGCTCTGACGCTGCGCAGATGGTTTCATTGACTAACTTTGACTCACTTTTTAACATTGTTTGTGATGTTTAATAAAAAAATCGTTATCGCCAGCATATTTTTTAGCCTGTTGACTACTCTGGCTCTTTTGTTCAGACCCGTTCCACTGCCATCTCCGGGAAACATGCTTAAGACTATCGGCACCATTGAAAAGGTGTCGGAAGCCGGAGCCGACGGAGTTTTGTTGCAGTTAAAAGGGGATGATCGTATGTTTTACATCGAAAGCGGCCTGCGTAATGGACTTTCTGCTACTGCCCTCGAAGCACAACTTCAAGAGCAGCCTGTCGAAATCTATTACGTTAAGTATTGGTCTCCGTTGGACCCGTTGAGCAAGCTAAAGTACATTGCCAAAGTTGACTGTAACCGGATGACACTTTACTCTGCACTCAAATAAGGTCGCTTCACTGGTTCTAACGAACCATCACGAGTTTCCCGATCTTTTGCACGCGTTTGTCGCCAACATTCAAATTAATCCGGTAGATGTAAACTCCGTTCGGCAAGTTGTTACCGCGCCCGCTGCTACCATTCCATACTACTTCGTTTGTACCAATGTGGAGCACCGGAAAGTTCTCCATTGTAAAGCTATCTTCAATTATCCCATTCACGTTTATGAGTTGCATGTCGAACACATCGGGCACAACACCTCCAGTGATTACGATGCTAAACGTGACCTGTTCTGTGAAAGGGTTGGGGTACGGTTCTTCAATAGCAACAGTCGTTTCTCCCTTCACCACGAACTCAACGATGTAAGGTTCCAGGCCACTTGAGTTACCTTTTGCGTCGGCTGCCTCCACCCGAAGCATGTAAGTGCCGTCCACCAAGGCCTTAGGTGTGAAATATAAATTGAACACCGACGTGTCGGTCGCAGGCGACCATTTTACATTCGGATCAGTCAGAAGAATCCGTGTTGGAGAACATTCATTTGTCGCGCACGGGTAGGTTACAAACAGTCTCACACCTGCTGTGTCTGTTTTCAGCATTGTATTGTTCTCGTCCCAAATTTTTGCCAGAATATCAGGATTAGGTGAAACAAAATCTCCATTGACCAATTGTCTTCCATCGAACGCCACACTGAGTACGGGGTTCAAAACATCTTCTGCAACATTAATGTGTCTGATCAGTTGAAGCTGGTTATTATCATAGTATTGCTCCGGCAACACACGCGGGTTAACAAACACACTGACATCGTTCAACCCGATTTTACCCGTTGAGGATACGCTCAATTTTATTATCGCCGTGTCACCAGGCATCGGCGCGATGACTTTAATACGATTGATTTCAGAGATTAGCTGCGTTTGATTGAATACCTCATACTGTACCGTTAGTGAATCGGTAAATTGACTGTCGCCGATATTGACGAAACCATAATCTCCATTCCAGATTTTTCCTTCAGCGATTTGTTCTTGCTCGCGTGGCCCATTGTATAATAGCACGCCCTCCGGTCCAGGTAAATAAGTTACAATCCAATGCGAGAGCTGCGCCGTGGTAAGGTAAGTGTCGTCTTCCGTTTTGAAATTGATAGTTAGGTATGGATACTCTTTTGCATCGATGATACCAATGCTTTGATTAGAGTGGATGTTAGTAAACAAAGTCTCCTGAGTACCATTCTGTCGAATACCAGCAACATCAAAGCTTACAATGTCATTGGTCTCTACTTCCGTAGGTTTCATAAACAGGGAGTCCCACTTCAAGGCGGGTCCAATCCAACCACTTGACATGATACCTTCGGAGTAGCCTCCCGTAATTGTTCTGGTCACCGTCAGGCTGTCAACGCTCTTGTCAGATCCTGACGACTTGAATAGTTGTGCTGCTCCCGGTGCATCACCTTTACGACCAAAAATAATGAAAGGCTCATCATCTTCGAGTGATTCAAGCTGCGTCATCGAAATACCAAACTCGCCGAGTTTGATTTTAGCTTCCTCGGGCCAGAGCGTTGCATATGCCGCGCCAGTATTAAAGAGAGCAACTGAATCTCCGACTTCGACATTATCTACATAGGCGATCAGATCAAATCCAGGATCCGTGATCATCTCAGTATAATTATAGCTGTTGATGACGACAGGTTCTCGTCCGCACGTACGACCACCATTTAGGTAATAAATAATTTTGACTCCGAGATAAGGCGCTGCAGATTTTCTATCAAATGCCACAAGATTGAGGGTATTACCCCTGCATACAAAGTCATCGTATCCGCGGAAGTATGAAACATTCGACATCTTCAACTTCATAGAATCGTAATAATGTGGATACTGACTTCCGTAGGTGGAAATCGCAATCGGCTTAACGGCCTGCAGAAATTTAAATCGTCGACTACCTTCTTCCTTAACCAACCCTACATTGGCGTTTTTCAAATATTGCGGAAAATCAACCTGAGCCCATCCCTGACTACCATCTTTAATATAACTGAACGAGCTCGCAGTCCAATCATCCAGTTCGCCCGACAAAGGTTGGGCAAGCTTTGTTCTCCAATAATAAGCTAAGGTATCGGCGTCTATGAGTTGGATCTGTTGCCGCGCCAACAGCAATCCTTTGACTTTCCATTGTTTTTTGTACGGACTATCAAAGGTGTACGCTGTGTCTAACTCGACCAGAAATTCGCGTTCATCTGATAGCAGGTTCGTCGCCTGAAGAGATAAGCTGATATCGCGTTTGCTAACAATTGAATACGCTGTTGGGAAAAGATTTTTTGTTCCGTTTGATGAGATGACCAGACTTTTGGTAGCGGTGTTGTTATCCTTGGTGTACTCAGATATGACATTATCCGGATCGATTGTGATCTTGAAAATATTGTTCCCGAATTCACCAGCATTTCCCTTTCGGATAACGAGCATCAGCGTATCGCTATACCGCGTTATTGGATAAAGTGAGTCGTAAAAGATCACCGCGTTATCGTCAAGCGTTCTCTGTACTTCGATACGCATGGTATCGGGAGGAGCCTGACCATAGTTTCTCACGATCATTCTTATCGCAAATGAATCTGTCACGGCAGTGATGGGCTGGCCATCGAAGGACTGAATTGCAACGCGATTATCTGTTATTTCCAGGTCGGCTTTCTTTGCACCAAAAAGTGATACTGCCGGGTCTCCTAAAAGGACCATCTGCTGGACTTGAGTGATATTAATTATCGAAGCGTCAGAAGTCGCGATGTATCGCTTCGCCACTTCCTTCTGAATATCTCCAAGACCTTTCGAGATGAAAGAAGAGTCTGCATAACCTACCTCATAGAAAGTCTCTGCATATTTTTTCAACGAGTACGTAAATCCAAAAGACGAGTGCCCTATAAAACCGATTGCTCCTTTGTTTTTCGTCACCTGCCAGTTTTCGCCAAATACGACGCCAGGTAGAAAAAACGACCCGACCTGGCAGCCATTCATCAGCAATGTTGGGTACTTGCCTTTGTTGTTGTACCCCTGTACCGGATCAGTAACATACCCCAATTCGAAATCAATCAGTGACGGAGAGGCATGTCCGAAAAAAGTCACGAGGTTTAATCCTTTATTCAGCTGATCAGCAATGTTAACCAGTTGAATCTCTTTTGACTGTTTAGCAAGTGCCGAGACTTTGGCACCGAGATACGGACCTTCAGCAACTTTTTGAAAATCCTGCATGAAGGATTTAAAGAGTTGAGGTTCGCCTTCGTAAAGACCACCACTCAAGTGCAAAATATTCTTACGCCACAAGTCATGAAAAGGTAGAGACTCCATTTCCTTCACTTTGTTGAGGTAAGCAGCGAGGTCATTGGGCGTTGTTGCGCTTATCCTTCCCGTTGGAACTGCAGGCTCATAAGTTGTTCCAGCAAGCCCTGCCGTGTACGCCATGTCGGATCCCGGAAATCCGGCCGTAGGTACAAAATCCTTGTACACAGGAAATGCACTCTGTCGCCTATAATAAGCCTGATTTATGTCCAGTCCTTTTCCCGCCAGCAGTAAATACTTTGGCGTTTTGACAGTCGTCAAAAATTTCATGAAGTGGAAAATTGCCAATGGTGAAGGTTCACCATAATTGAACTGATCGTAGAGTTGCTGAGTATTGACCGTCAACGTGTCATAAGATCCACCTTCAACGGATGCCCTGTACGCCGCATAAGCTTCTACGGGATCCGAATACCCTGCTGCAGGCCGACGGAGTAAAGCATGCGTTATTATAATATAATCAGATAGGCCTGATGCAAATTGACGAAACGAAACTGGCTTGATCACCGGGTTTGAGAACACGCTTGCCGCATAAATCTTGCGTTCGGTTGGTGCTTGCAGTACAGCATTTAGCATCCCCGTTGTAGTCGTGCCTATGCGAATTGGCTGATCCCTGTTCGTAACATCATATAACAATGTACCAGGTGAGGGATTTTGTATCTGCAATAAGGTCGGACCGGGAACATTCTGTTTGACCACAAAGACCTTTTCGGTGGCGGCTCCCATGTCAGTCTTCTGAGGGTAACGAAGTTTGATATAACAGATGCCCATCCTATCCGGTTGGCCGTTGACTCCCAGGCCAAAAAACTCGATAGCAAGTTTGCCGTCCGGTCCAATGTCGGTCCATTGAAGAGGGATCGAAACCTTAAACGCAGTGAATCCAGCGAACGTGTATGTTCCTGCCAGTCGCATTGAGGTGCCTGCCAATACCTTAAACTGATGTTGCATCGGTCCGCGGCCAATGATCGTCGTTTCCAACGTTGGAGTACCCGAACCTACATCTCCGAACGTGACATCCGGAATCACAAAATCAAAATAGTCATTATTATAAAACGGTCCGCTATCCCATCCTTCTGCATAATCAAAAGCAGTACTCACGATTTCATTGGCGTCGACGCCTTCGAAATAGTAATTGGACATGATCTGCATTTTCTCGTCGTAGTGAAAGGTGTCGGCTGTTAATCCGGATGTATTGGTTTGATTAAATACGTCCATACGCTTTCCAGTCGAACTACCGACCGTAAGAAAGTATGCCGTAGTATCACTGTAGAGATTGTAGTACTGATGGGGCTGAGCTTCTGCCGGCTTATACAATTCCGTGTCGAGCGTACCGTCATTTCTCTGGCCATAGAATTCAACATAGTCACCAGCGTCAAGATTTCCGTCGCCCTCACCCTGGACAAAAATTCCTTGTTCAATACCACGATGAAAGATCTGAATGCTTTTTGGATCAACCGACGATGGCAAGCCTGCGGCAACCAGGTTTGACTGAGAGAGCCTGTAAATGCCTTCCTTTGCAACAGATATCTTATAATAAGACTGACCAAATTGAATCCATTCATTGCCAACCTGAGCATGAAGCGTAGCATGAAATCCAATGAGAAATATCGCGCCGAGAAGAAACTTCTTCATGCTATAGCTATCCACACACATCCGTTTTTGACAAACGGATGCAAGGTAGCCAATCTTTACGTTTGCTAAAGTTTAAAAGCAGGCGATGGAGGCGATTTATCCGAAGAATTCGTACAGTTTGCTGATCAATAATGAACAATTTGAACACATCCCAATGGGATTGGGATAATGATCAATTCAACCGAAAGGCAAAATTAGGGCAAATTCAAGCCTTTCAGAGTTTTTTTAAGGTACTTGGTCATGCATAGTACTTTTGCCATCAAAATTGCATGTATGGTGAAAAATGTGCGTATGAACCTTGAGAACACGCAAGTACAGATGAGAAAGGGAATTTTGGAATATTGCATACTTCATATCATTTCACGTGGTGAAGTATATGCATCCGACATGCTTGATGAGCTCACCGCTGCAAGAATTATTGTCGTCGAGGGAACGCTCTACCCGCTTTTGACAAGACTGAAAAACGCCGGGTTCCTTGAGTATAAATGGGTAGAATCCAAATCCGGACCTCCGAGAAAATATTATACTCTAACAGACAGAGGAAGCAAATTTCTTGGTACACTAACCGCGACTTGGGATGAACTTGTCCATTCAACACAAATGATCACCACCAAATCCAACGCTTAATCTACACGACTGACATAGGGTTATGAAAAAAAATATAAGCATCAATATCAGTGGCATCATATTTCATATTGAAGAAGATGGTTATGACAATCTTCGGAAGTATCTGGATTCAATTAATAAATATTTTGCTTCATTTGAAGACAGCAGTGAAATCCTCGCCGACATTGAAAGTCGCGTGGCAGAGATATTTTTATCCAAGTTAAATGAAGGCAAGCAGGTGATTACTTCAGACGATGTGAATTCGTTGATTGCCACCATGGGAAGTGTCAGCGACTTCAAAGCGGCGGAGGACCAGGAATTTTCAGCCGATCCTTTAGCTTCTTCGCCTGAAGAAAAAGGACCGAATGAGGAACCTAAAGTAGCGAGGGAAGAGCCAAAGCAGCGGTATCAACAACACCTTTATCGTGATCAGAAACGGAAGATACTGGGTGGAGTCTGTTCGGGTATTGCAAACTACCTTGGAATTGATGCAATCTGGATTCGCCTTGTGTTTGCGTTGCTGGTCTTTGCATACGGACTAGCATTACTGGCATATCTCGTTATGTGGATTGTCGTTCCCGGTTCCTTTGATCTTGAAGAACCTGAAACTGTAAAGAAGATGTTTCGCGATGGCGAACGGAAAGTAATCGCCGGCGTATCGGGTGGTGTTGCCGCGTATTTCGGAATGGACATCATCGCCGTCAGAGTGTTGTTTGTAATTTCCACTGTGTTCTTTGGCGTAGGTTTCGTGATGTATCTTGTTTTGTGGATCGCTCTGCCTGAAGCACGAAGTATTACCGACAGAATGGAAATGCAGGGACAACCCGTGACGCTTTCAAACATTGAATCAAACATCAAGAAGAACCTCAATGTCGATCCGGAAAAAGAAGAGACCGCTGCCACGAAAATTTTACTCTTCCCTTTTAGACTGATTGGTTTGTTGCTGAATGCGCTTGGTAAAATCCTTGGGCCGCTGGTAGAATTAATCAGGGTGGCCATTGGTATCGTGGTCGTAATGACAGGCACGAGCCTGATGTTGGTCGCAGTAATTTCCGCCGGTGTTTTTATTGGTTTGTTCAGTGCATCTGCATTTGGTGGTCCATACACTGACTTCGCTTTCCCACTTGAAGTATTCACCAATAGCTTTTCAGGCTGGCTAGTATTTGCTGGATTTTTAGGAACAATGGTGCCTGCTACATTGATTACGCTTCTCGGTGCATCCATAATAGCCAAACGTTACGTGTTTGGAACGGCAGTAGGCTGGTCTTTATTTGTAATGTTCTTTGTGAGTGTTGCTATTCTGAGCATCTCAATTCCAAAGATTGTCTATTCATTCAAAGAACAAGGAGAATATGTAATGGCGGAGAACTTTCCGCTCAATGGAAAACATACTATCATGAGGGTCCATGAAGTAGGGATGGATGATTACGATGGTGCGTCTCTTTCTTTAAAAGGCTATGACGGAAAGGACCTTAGGCTCGTAAAAACTTTCCAATCAAAAGGAACTACCAAACAAAAGGCAATTGAAAATGCCCAGATGGTAAACTATAGCGTTTCCCAACATGACTCGACGCTGACATTTGATTCCAACATTAGCTTTAAGGAGAATGCAGTGTTCCGCGACCAACGACTGAGGATGACATTGTACGTTCCTTATCACCATCCATTCAAACTGGATGAATCGTCGGCAAGATTTATCTCACACTATATTGATTGGGATCAGCTCGATGATAATACCTGGGAGATGACTGAAAAAGGATTGCATTGTCTCACTTGTCCGGTATCAGAAGAAGACAGGAATAAGTTAACTGACGAGGATCTTAGTGATTTTAAAGAATTGGAGGTTCGGGGAATCTTTGACGTCAAGGTCCGTCGTGGAGATGAATACCGGGTTGAGATGATAGGCTCGGACACCGATAAAATGAAATACAAGATCTTCCGATCCGGTGAGGCGCTGATAATTGAGTATAAGGGACAAAAGAACAGCAAGAATTTCGATTGGAATTCGGACGCCTTTAACATCGATCAGATTCGTATCAACATCACGATGCCAAATCTTGAAAAAATCGAAGCAGAAGGATATGGCAACATAAACTTCGAGAATTTTGACGCGGATGATTTTGATATTGAGGTTCGGGGACCAGTTAAAGTAAAAGGAGAACTTAACGTTCAGGATCTCGTTATAGATCTCACCGGAAAGTCGGAAGTCGA
>JBDSKX010000175.1:0-3932 GCA_039916665.1 Chryseolinea sp.
GATTGCCAGACTAAAAAATAGAAGTACTATTTACGCAGAGATAAACTCTCATTTGCATAATCAACACGTGCCATACTTGCTGTTTGAACATGACTTGGAGAACGATCAGACCAATTTTTCCGATCCAATTCACCTAACAGAAGTTGGCAGGGTGAGATTCACAAAACTATTTGCAAGTACCTATCAACAATGAACGGACAATCATTTTGATGTATAAAAAATTCCAGAAATATGAGTAGATCGGAATTCGTGTTTCGTCTGAAGCGCGTAACTAAATAGAAATATTTAACGATTCGTTCACGCTATTATCCTAAAGCCGTTCTCTTGCCGCACAGTGTGCCTTCTCTTCGCATCGATATCAGCGTCAGCCTTATGTTGCAAACAGTTACGTTGCATTTTTAGAGGCGTTCATCCCCTTTTGTTTTTTCTTTCTGTTAGATCGCCGACCAGCAATCGAAAATGTGAGTCGAAGTTATCATACAGTGAAACCTCTAACAAAAAACAGCAGAACGGTTAACGAACCGTTCTGCTGATTTTTTGAACTGAATCTTTCAATCCACTTACCGATACTGTCGGCAATTAATCCCAGTTACTCATGGAAATTATAAACCCTGAACCCACCCTGCTTCAACACGTTCTCACCGCGCATCAGCTCCAGATCGGCATCAACCATCTCCTGAAGAAGCCTGTTGACATCATACTTTGGCTTCCATCCCAGAACAGTCTTTGACTTCGTCGGATCTCCCAAAAGCAGATCAACTTCTGTAGGACGGAAATAGCGCGGATCGATCGATACGACTTCTGTTCCCGCTTTCAGGTGGTTGTCTTCTATTTTGGTTTTGTCAACCGAATCAATGATACCGATTTCTTTTACCCCTTCACCCTTGAACACGAGTGTCGCACCTACGTGGGCAAAAGCACGGATCATGAACTCGCGTACCGAGGTGGTTTCACCCGTCGCGATTACATAATCGTCAGCTTTAAGTTGTTGAAGGATAAGGTACATCGCCTCTATATAATCTTTGGCATGTCCCCAATCGCGTTTTGAGTCGATATTACCCATGTATACCTTCGACTGAAGTCCAAGTACCATACGGGCTACAGCGCGAGTTACTTTTCTGGATACGAAAGTTTCACCGCGCAGTGGCGATTCGTGATTAAAGAGAATACCATTACAAGCATACATGTTGTAGGCTTCACGGTAATTGACGGTGATCCAGTAACCATACATCTTAGCAACGGCATAAGGCGAGCGCGGATAGAAGGGTGTCGTTTCCGACTGTGGTATCTGCTGCACTTTACCGTATAGCTCCGACGTTGAAGCCTGATAGATACGACACCTTTCAGTCATGCCGAGCAGACGGACAGCTTCCAGGATACGAAGTGTTCCGATCGCATCCGTGTTGGCCACATATTCGGGCATATCAAAACTCACGCGAACGTGGCTCATAGCGCCGAGGTTATAGATTTCGTCAGGCTGGATCTCCTGGATCAGGCGGATCAGGTTGGTAGAGTCCGTGAGGTCACCAAAGTGAAGCTTCATGCGGGCTCCCTTATCGTGAGGATCCTGATAGATGTGATCGATACGCGCTGTGTTGAAGAGCGATGAACGTCTCTTCAGTCCGTGTACTTCATATCCTTTGTCTAACAGAAATTCTGCGAGGTACGCGCCATCCTGACCGGTGATCCCGGTGATAAATGCTTTCTTCATGCTGATAGTTTGCTTTCGATTCGTTGAGGTATGTTATCTATTATATAACGCTATAAAAAATCATGTCACTTCACGACGCTGTAAGTTGACACTTTACTTAAAAAGTCTTCATAAGTAAGCCTGATACCCTGGCGCAACGATGTTTTGTGCGTGAATCCAAGACTGTGAAGTCTGTTGGAATCCATCAGCTTACGGGGTGTTCCATCTGGTTTTGTCCTGTCAAATCCGATGTGGCCCTTATATCCTACCACATCTGCTATCACATGAGCAAGGTCTAAAATAGATATTTCTTCGCCCGTTCCCACGTTCACAATCTCCGGTTGGTCATAATTCTCCATTAAAAAGACGCATGCGGCGCCGAGATCTTCGGCAAACATGAATTCGCGCAATGGCGAACCAGTGCCCCAGATGATCACTTCGGCCCTTTCCTGCTCTTTGGCTTCATGGAATCGGCGTAACAATGCTGGAAGAACGTGAGAGTTCTGCGGATGATAGTTATCTCCATAGCCATACAAATTGGTAGGCATGGCAGAGATAAACTGGCGGCCGTGTTGTTTATAATATGCCTGGCAAAGTTTGATACCGGCGATCTTTGCAATGGCGTATGCCTCATTCGTTGGTTCAAGAAATCCACTTAAAAGACTTTCCTCATTGATGGGTTGAGGTGCATATTTCGGGTAGATACAAGACGAGCCCAGGAACAGCAATTTCTTGACACCATATCGGAACGATGCTTCGATCACATTGTTCTGGATCATCAGATTATCGTAAAGAAAATCTGCAGGGTATGTATTGTTTGAAAGAATTCCGCCAACCTTGGCAGCCGCGAGGAATACGTACTCAGGCTTCTCCTTTTCAAAAAAGTTATCGACTTTGTCTTTTATCTTCAGGTCAAGCTCTTGTGAGCTGGCAGCAACCACATTCGTAAATCCGTCGTTGTGAAGCTTGCGGTAGATGGCTCCACCCACCATTCCGCGGTGACCTGCTACATAGACCTTAGATTCCTTTTTCATTTGTGACATTGCTTATGACGTGGGTCTCGGAATAATTTAAATGGCAACCGGTGGTTGCTCACCGTATTGAATCATCAGGAAGAATAGTCTGACGGCTTTCAGGTAACGCGGAATATAAACTTTTGGTTTTTCAATGCAACGAAAAAGCCATCCTACGAACAGGCGGTCACCCCACGTCGGAATAGAAGCTTGCCTTCCTGTGAGGAAAGCGATTGCTGCACCCGTGCAAATGATTGCGGGACGATAGCTCAAATTATCCTTTAACCAGGATCCCAATTGCTCCTGCGTTCCACCACCGACACACATCAGGATATAGGCGGGTTTCCGCTTCTCAAGGTTTGCAAGTAGTTGAGGATCCATGATATTGTTCTTGTCATACATGGGAGCCTGATAACAGTCCTCGTTACTAAGGTTAAATCCTACGCTGTTCAGATAGTTAACATTGGCGTCAGCATCTTTGGGAGTCGGATTCACCAATGTAAAAGTTGACTTCTGAACTTCCTTATCGGCAAAGAACTCGACGAGGAATTCGAGACCGGAAATACGACTTATCTTTTTTCTGTTGAAGATGTTCCAGATCAGCGCCATGTATCCGCTATCTGCGATGGCCAGGTCAGCATTGCGAAGCGCTTTGTAATAGACTACGTCCTTTTTGATAGTTTCGAGGCCGGGACCGGATGGAACGACTAGCAATCCACCCTTTTTTAGCAGCTGAACGACGTCGTTCACTTTGCCATTAAAGAACTCAATGCCGAGGATTTTAAGCGTATTGAATTTCATAGGACCAAATTTATACCCATTTCTGCAAATTTCATCCCACACTATAATACTGCAGTAAGATCAATCGAGAAAACAGGCGTGTCAAAAGTAGGTCTGCACGGGTATTGTATTGATGACGAAAATCGCCGATAAGCAAAACTTTTATCCGTAAATGCAGCCGTTATGCACGGTCTAAGCGACTGATATTGAGCCCGCAAAGCGTTGCGGAACCGACGTCACCCGAGCAGAAGCTGACTGGACTGCAAAAGGGATGTCTCCAGATTGAATGCATTGGGATTTGATCGTCGCCCCGACACGTCGAGGAGAGGGCCGGGGACGCGTCAGCGATCCCCACACAACTCTTTATAGCTTGACAATCTATAATCATGTTGACCCCCCTTGAAGTTCGTCACCCTCTCCTTCAGGAGAGGGCCGGGGTGAGGTGAGGC
>JBDSKX010000176.1:0-4573 GCA_039916665.1 Chryseolinea sp.
ATCAGCGCGCGACTTGTGCCTTCAACGTTCTAACGGTCGCAGCCCGAGACTTGTGCCTGTTCGGGATCCAAACACTTATATCCTTTATTTGCCTCCGTCATATTCCCAGCCAGGTCACGTACCTCAATCACGATATTAACTTTACCAACCGAATTGTTTGCAGTCGTTAGATAAACCCATTCATTACGATACAATTTATGTTCATCTGCCAAGCCTTGCTCAATAACTTCTCCGGATTCATCAACAATTCTGATCCTAACAGAATCCACTTTAAAATTGTCTGATGCATTAATTAAAATTCGCTGATTAACCCGCCCCGTGTACTCGGATGTATTGATCATGTGTATGACCGGCGCCTTCATATAATCTGAAATGGCTACCAGGTAGGGCGAGCGATTCTTTTGATCGACCGCTGTACGGTACAACTCCTTTACATCACTCCTATCCATCTGAGTTTTCGCATACTTAGACGCGAGCTGAAATTTTGAGCGCGTAGCAGTTTGCGCGTCAGTTGTGAAGCGTGCTTTTCTCGGTCTCGGAGTAGCAATAGTTGAATCGCCGACTTTGCGATAAACCAAATCGCCGAACCTGCCCCGAAAACCGAAACAAAATGAATGAACAGTAACGATAGCCATGATTATAACAGTGAGTTTACATTATTCTCTAAGGTAAAAAATATAAGTCCGATTTGAGCATTAATATTTCAAGTAATTACCTGAGCATCAATAGAATGAAACTCTGGCTACGGAAATCAATTGTGTGCGAAAACAGGAAAAAAGTCATTCGTCAGAGTAGGGTGTTGCTGTATGCCGCGAGATTCGGACTCATGAACGACAACGACTTCTCAAGTCAACCATAAGTCGAGAACAAGTCGAGAGTACTGGACACACGCAACTCGTTGCGGGTGCAAAACCTGGACTTTAGATACCCGTAACAACGTTTCTGACGCGAAAAAGCACATAAATGATGCCAGGTGATTACCCTAGGTAATCACCCCCTCGATTATCCATCTTCTTTCAACTTACTTTGATCCGGCCAGGGCCGGCAACAGCCCGACCCCCAAAATAAACGCCGAAGATTTCCGTCATTCCTATTGAAACTCCTACCTTTGTTTCCTTGTTTTCGTTAAAATGTTAACGCATGCTTTTTAGACTTCTTCTTGTAACAGGAATCATCTTTTACGTGATCTATAAGATCGGCAGCTTTTTCTTTAGAGCAGGTGCCGCATCGCAGCATTTGCGTAATCAGGAACGTCGAAACTTTGATGCCGCTCCAAATAAGCAGCAACCTCCAAAACCGAAGCGTAATAACGACGGCTCGAAAGACGGTGAATACATCGACTACGAGGAAGTGAAGTAATCGTTTTTGTATTAATCGACTTCCGGTTTCATTTTCAGTTACAAAGGTCTTTCATCAGTGAGTAAAATCCATTTCTATAAGTATCAGGCAACCGGCAATGACTTTGTTGTTATTGACAATAGGGATGGCGCGCTTAAACTCACGTCGGAACAGGTAGCGAAGATTTGCAATCGCCGTCTCGGCATCGGCGCGGATGGATTGATGCTGGTGGAGCAACATCCTTCATTAAATTTTAATCTCAATTACTACAATAGTGATGGCTCTCAAAGCCTGTGTGGTAACGGAAGCCGAGCCGCAGTGCACTTCGCCTCAAAGTTGGGGATGATCAATGGCAAGGCAACATTCAATGCCTATGATGGTCCACATTCGGCGGAGTTATTGTCGTCAGGGATTGTCAGGCTGAAAATGAATCCGGTTCAGGACGTCAGAATAATCGGTGAC
Source organism: Chryseolinea sp. (assembly GCA_039916665.1). Taxonomy (GTDB): domain Bacteria; phylum Bacteroidota; class Bacteroidia; order Cytophagales; family Cyclobacteriaceae; genus Chryseolinea. Next base: position 1,801 of record JBDSKX010000176.1, read on the forward strand.
GATTTTTTTATCAATACTGGATCCCCACACCTCATCAAATTTGTAAAGGACATCCAGAATTATCCGGTCTTCGAGGAGGGCAGAAAGGTCCGCTACTCGGACAGCTTTAAACCTGGGGGCACAAATGTGAATTTTGTTGGACTTCAGGACGACAACACCATTTTCGTCAGAACCTATGAACGTGGTGTGGAGGACGAGACCCTTTCATGTGGAACAGGTGTAACTGCTGCCGCCCTGGCTTCCAGTTTTCAGGGTTATTCGAGTCCCGTACACATCAGAACCCTCGGAGGGGATCTCTCTGTTGAATTTAAATCCGGACAAGAGGTCACTTTCCAGGAGATTTTCCTCATAGGCCCTGCCAAAATGGTCTTTGAAGGCGATTTGGAACTGTAATTGTTAATCCTGATTCCCGAAAACAAACTAACTTTAAGCCCTTTCGCGGGTCTGGCCATCGTTTGGTGTCAGCTGGGTGGTGAACCGTGATTTTAATGACCAACGTATGCTAAAATTTATTGCCAAGATATTTGGGACAAAATCAGAGAAAGACATTAAACGGATCTCACCACTCGTCGAGCAGACCAAAAGTGAAGGAGAGAAGTTAACGTCCATCAGTAACGACCAGTTGCGTGAAGAGACTTTCAAGATCCAGGAGTTCATTAACCAGGAACTTAAAGCCACCGATGATATTCTTGCAGGGCTTCACAAACAAATTGCCGACAATGTCGCCCTCGATATCACTGAAAAGGAGTCCATTTTTGCTCAGATCGACAAGCTTGAGGGAGATCGCAATAAAGAACTTGAAAAGGTTTTGTTGAAAGTCCTTCCCAAGGCGTTCGCTATAGTTCGTGAAACAGCAAGAAGATTTAAGGAAAACGAATTTCTTGAAGTCAGTGCAAAGTATTTTGACTATGAGCTTGCGGCAAGACAAGGGAACGTAACCATAGAGGGCGATAAAGCAAGGTGGGCCAACAAATGGATGGCAGCCGGTAACCTGATTACGTGGGACATGGTGCACTATGATGTTCAGATCATCGGTGGCGCTGTGCTTCACGAGGGAAAGATTGCTGAGATGGCAACAGGTGAAGGAAAAACGCTCGTGGCAACTTTCCCGGCATTTCTCAACGCACTGGCTAAGCGCGGCGTCCACCTCGTGACGGTTAACTCATACCTTGCCACCCGCGATAGCGAGTGGATGGCGCCGATCTATCAGTTCCATGGTCTCACAATAGATTGTATCGATAAACACGAGCCGAACTCTCCTGAACGCAGAAGAGCGTATGCTTGTGATATTGTATATGGAACAAACAATGAATTTGGCTTCGACTACCTGCGCGATAACATGGCGCGTGAGCCACAGGATCTCGTTCAGCGTGCCCACCATTATGCAATGGTCGATGAAGTTGACTCTGTTCTGATCGACGAGGCCCGTACCCCGTTAATCATTTCCGGGCCGGTTCCACGAGGAGATGAACACGAATTTTATGATTTGAAACCAAGGATATACAAGCTTGTAGAGGCTCAAAAGAAACTTGTAAACGAATATCTTAACGCGGCGCGTAAAATGATCGCCGATGGTAATGAGAAAGAAGGTGGACTTGCATTGTTCCGCGCGCATCGTGCAATGCCAAAGCACAAGCCTTTGATCAAGTTCTTAAGTGAAACGGGATCAAAAGCCATACTTCAAAAGACTGAGAACTATTATCTCGCCGACAACAAGCGCAATATGCCTGAAGCGGATAAGCCACTCTTCTTTATTATTGAAGAAAAAGATAATAGTGTTGATCTCACTGAAAAAGGTATCGACCTGATCACCGGAGAAGGCGAAGATCCAAGATTCTTCATCCTGCCTGAGATCGGAACTGAACTGAACAAAGTTGAAAAGGATCCAACGACAGACGACGCTGCTAAATTTCAGAAGAAAGAAGAGATCATTCGCGACTATCAAACAAAATCACAACGCATCCACAGTATAAGCCAATTGCTGAAAGCTTATACATTATTTGAAAAGGACGTTGAATATATAATTGTTGATGGCAAGGTAAAGATCGTCGATGAGCAGACTGGCCGTGTGATGGAAGGAAGACGCTATTCTGACGGACTTCACCAGGCTATCGAGGCGAAAGAAAACGTGAAAGTTGAAGATGCAACGCAGACTTATGCGACGATCACACTTCAGAATTACTTCCGTATGTATCACAAGCTTTGTGGTATGACGGGTACTGCAGAAACGGAAGCAGGAGAATTGTGGGATATCTATAAATTGGATGTAATCACAATCCCGACCAACAGAGCGGCCGTCCGCAAAGATGATGATGACATGGTGTATAAGACCATGCGTGAGAAATTTAATGCTACGATCGATGATATCGTAAAACTTACTGACGCTGGACGACCTGTACTTGTCGGTACTACTTCAGTTGAAATATCAGAACTCATCAGCAGGCTATTGCAATTAAGGAAGATCAAACACCAGGTATTGAATGCCAAGCAACACCAGCGGGAAGCTGAAATTGTAGCCGAGGCCGGTAAGCCTGGAACCGTAACGATCGCCACGAACATGGCAGGTCGTGGTACGGATATAAAATTAACACCGGAATCAAAGGCGGCAGGGGGATTGGCCATCATCGGTACCGAACGTCACGAATCGCGACGTGTAGACAGACAGTTGCGCGGTCGTTCAGGACGTCAGGGAGATCCTGGAACCTCACAGTTCTATGTGTCTCTTGAAGACAATTTGATGCGGCTTTTCATGCCGGAAAGAATCGCCCGAGTA
>JBDSKX010000177.1:0-140415 GCA_039916665.1 Chryseolinea sp.
ATTTGTCCCGAAGGGCAATGTCATTAAGTTAAGCCATCAATATTCTGATTGTATGTTTCGAGTCATTGACACTTTAGTATAAACGTTTCTAATGATATTATGGCGATTGGTCCTGAAGGGACAAATTGAAATCATCACCCACGCGACAAAAAGCTAAACTTTGGAGTTCGGATGCGCAGGCTTGCAGCTTCCTTCGCGCGGCGCTCAGGACAGGTTACGCTTAATACTAGGAGCTATTCTCAATTCCAGAACCCTTCCTTGCTGTTGAATGTAGGACAAGGAATCAATCGATACTTCTTCTTGACGTCCTTCTTTGTAGAACGCGTATTGAACTCATACACAATTGAAATTTCGTGCGCTCCGCCGGAGGCTGTCTGTAATTCAGATACTGTGAAGTCGTAGCTATATCCAATCGTTAACTGTTTAAAGTACAGTCCGAGATAAAGTATCAAAGCATCCTGTTCAACACTGTTGATAACGGTCTTCTGGAAAGGCTTTCCACGATACCAGATACCCACCGATACAGGATCGATGTGATAATTAACACCGATGTCCAACTGCGTAAAAGTATTTCCCTGCATTCTGTAGATAAACGAAGGCGTAAGGTATGATGCTCTGTCTTTTGATTTAAAGCTACCGTTAAGTGTAAGTCTTATTCCCCCGCTGATAGCGGTCTTGAACGGAAGTCGGGCCACGTCATTCAGTACAGATAAGTTCGGCCTGTTCATGTGTGCAAATGATGCACCGAGCCAAAGGTTTCTGCTATAGATTAGAAATCCCGATCCGAAGTCAAAATAATTCTGCCTTCCAAGTTTGTTGAGATCAGGATCAAGTGATATCCCATCATACTCCAGGCCATCACCGAGAACAAGTTTTGATCGATCAAGGCCGTTAGATCCGTAACCGAAAGAAAGACCTGGCGAGAAGACAATCTTATCCGTAAGTTTTACTTTATAAGAGTACTGTAGGCTGGCCGTTGTAGTTCTCCATCCGGCCGATCCCATCTTGTCTGTTGTAAACAGAAAACCAAATCCACTTCTGATCTCGCTTACGAAGATGTCGTAAGACGCAGAATAAGTTGAGAATGCTTGTGGAAGACTGGGCCACTGAATGCGATGGTTTATCACCAGCCTTTGTTGCGGCGTGATGCCTGCGAAACCTGGATTGAGGTATAGCGGCGCCTGATAGAATTGTGAAAACTGCGGATCCTGAGCTTTAGCTTCCCAGCAGGCACACAATAGTACCAGAAAAAATAGTGGTAAGTGTTTCTTCATCCTTTCAATGTTTCTCGTCACGAATCTTTTCCATGCTACCTGATCAATGTTACGTCCCCTATTTTGGTCGTCCGCTGACCATTACTCAACCTGAGTATTAGTTTGTATACATACACACCCGCCGGCATAAGCCTGTGGTTGCGATCATATCCATCCCATCCCATGTTTCTGTCTTTCGATTCGAATACAAGATTTCCCCATCGATCGAATACCTGCATCGAGAACTCTTCTACCCCCCGGGCTATTGGCAGGAAGACGTCATTGAATGTTCCGCTTCCAGCGATACCGCCGTTAGGCCCGTTCGGACTTGGCGTAAAGGCGTTAGGAAGTTTTACAAAGCCCCCTTCGCGTGCTATGAGTTCATTTCTGACCGTATCGTAACAAACCACATTGCCATCGATGATACCATCTCCGTCAATATCCTTTGGTCCGTGGTCATAACCCGCGATCATCGTGATGATGTACTTACCCTCTAATTTATACAAGTGTCTTGGCTGGAACTCGTTTGAAGTTGTACCATCATCAAAATCCCACTGATAAAGTGTTGCACGCGCTGACTGGTTGAAGGTCTGCAACTCCGTATCAGGAACATACAATGGATTAGGACGCATTTCGAACAATGCTGTCGGTACGTCATACACTTCAATACCTTTTTGACTTGCAGTCGCGGTCTGGTTAGTTGCATAGTAACTGGCCGTAAGGTAAATGTCGTATACCCCAGGCGTTAGAATTCTGAACTCAGGGTTACGGAGGTTTGATGTTGTTACCAAGCCAGATTCGTTATAAACTTCCCAGAGGAATGTGTCGGCTCCTGGTGAAAGGTTTTCTACTGTGATATTTACCGGGAAACATGAAGCCAGCGGCGTTGCTTTGAAGGCTGCACCAAGCAGTGGAAGATCGATGAGAATCTTCTTTACGACCGAGCTTTGACAGGTTTTATTTGCAGCCTTAGCGGCAATATTCACTGCTGTAAGCCTGACGTCCTTGATACCCGCTGAGAAATAATCAACAGTGATTGGATCTACACCGCTTCCTATAGCAGGTTGAGCTCTCGCATCACCGAAATCCCATGTGTAGTCGAAATCGCCAGCATCCAAAGGATTAGAGTTGTTAACAAATTCAATTGTTGATATACCGCCTGTGAACGGTGTTGGAGGATCAGGATTGTTGCCGATGACCGCAAGTATGTTTCTGAAAACTTTTACGGGAAGCTTGTATTCTGCGCTACATCCTTCAGTGTTGGACGCCTCATACACCACTTCGTAATCAATCGGATTAGAAGTCGTGATGTTGTTCATCGTATAAGTGATATCAGGAACCGGACCGGCCTTGATCTCAAGTTGATCTGTAGATCCGATAGCGTGATAGTACCACTTGCCAACATCCACACCGTTGGACTGGTCAATGAATCTGATACTCTCTCCGCTACAAAGCGTTGGATCACCTGGCAAGATGTTCAGCACTATGTTCGGGAAAACTGTTACCGGCCTGGTCGCAAACTTCGGCGCGCACAATGCGTTCTCAGCCTGAAGTCTTACTGGATAGATTGTTGATGCGTCGGTTGAACCCGATGTAAATACGTGCGTGATTGTGTTTGTACCCAACGGTCTATCCCCAGGATTGATAATAGTCTGTTGGCCATCGGACCAGATCCATGTGTATTTCACTCCGGCTTCAGCAACCCATTGGAATGTGAAAGTTCCACCCGAACATTGTTCGGAAGGCGCGAGTACCTGGAAGTCAGGATTAAGTTTAATGATGTCAACCATAATAGCCTGTGGGACATTGGGTGACAAACAACCGTTAAGATCTTTTACGCGAAGCAGCGTGTAGGTCTGCGGCGCCTGGAAGTTGCTGATGGGTACAAATGTATTTTCAGTACCGATAAGGTTCTGGAACGTAGTAGAACCTGAAGAGTAATCGTACTCGATTGGAGCTGTTCCTCCGGTCATGTTAACTGACAAACTGAAAGACTCTCCCTGACACACTTCCGAAGGTGCTGAGAAAATGACTGAGGGAAGAGGATTGATCAACACCTGTACGATATTGTCTTTACCTAACTCCTGACATGCCACACCAGTTCGCACGGAGACGCTCTTCGCTATTCTGCGGAAGTAAATTGTTTGCGCAAGTACTGCGGGATCGTATGTAATGCTCGTTGCGCCTGGAATGTCAATCCATTCGACATCAAGCATTGATCCCGTTAAGGATTGTTGCCATTGATACTGATAGTTACCAACACCGCCAAAGGAAGGAACAAGTTGTTGAATTGGTTCTGCGTCATCGCCAACACATATCGATTGATTTATCCCAACGAATCCAGGACTGAATGGCGGAGGATTAACAATAATTGCTGATCCTGGCAGTGAAGGACAGCCTTTCGCATCCTTTGCAATGATTGAATAATTTCCGAATCCAAGACCAGTAAAAGTCGCCGGAGATGTCGGTGTGTTGATATTAAGTGGATTGAGCGGATCACTCGACTTTGTCATCGTGATCGTATAGTTCGGTGGGACATTGCCTCCCGAGAAGGTTACTGCAACTTCACCATCCACTGCGTCACGGCAGCTCAAATTAAAACCGTTGGCATCAGTAAGCACATTGACGTTATTGATTTCGATAGCTGTCGGTTGAGTTAACGTCACCGGAGGATCAGTGTCTATTTTACAACCGTTGCTATCCGTTACGCGCACACTATAAGTACCCTGCGTAAGGTTCGGGAATACACCTGTGGCGTTCGTGGTATTAGTCTGTAGTAAGAGGAAAGATGCATAAGTGCCAGTTCCGCCTGAGTGTGGCGTGCTAATCTGCCCGTCGGATCCAAGGAAACAAGTGATTGGATTATCAATCTGCACAGATGCTACCAATGGTGTAGGCTCAACCAGGTTGATTAATTGTGAAATCGCACATCCCTTAGAATCCTGTACATCAACGGTATGGTTACCCGCTGCCAAAGAATTGAAGGTATACGTGCTGGCTCCAGCATTAATGAACGGACCTCCGTCAAGTCTGTATGAAAATGCCGGAGTACCAGTCCCTGGCGTGATGTCAATTCTGATCTGCCCGGAATTGTCGGCATTGCAGTTCAGATTGAATCCATTGTAGTTACTCTTCGTGTTAATTGCTGCGATAGAAGGATTAATCGTGTATTGTACCGCGGCAACTTTCTTACAGCCATTGCTTGCGTCTTCGACTTCAACATAGATCGGTACCCCGCTTGTAATTACGTACGCTGTAATCTGAGGTATGGGAATGATTGTCGTGAGGGCTGCATCTTTGTACCATACCAGATTAACGGCAGGGGTACCCGCATCAGGATTTACGAATGGTTCTAGTGCCGTCAGATCTGCCGTATAGCTATTGCCACCCGGGGTATCCGAACAAGCGCTGAGATTCTGAGCGTTGGCGATAGGCGAATGCTTAATCGTGACCACGAACGTAAGTGGTGGATTAACACATCCACCTAAGCTTTCTTCCGCCGGCGGGTTTTTACCACGCACCTCGAAGGTTACTGTACCATCAACTGTAGTCGAAGTGTTGACGATAAGCATGTTTGTGATATTCCCGGCGCCTGCTCCGCTACTCAACACATTAATGTTAGGGTCGTAGGTTTTTACAAGCCATTCAAAGGTTGCATCGGAATTGTTCGCCGAACTAAACAATACGTTAAGCGGGTCACCATTACAGATTGGTGGAATGACTACTGCATCAACTGTTGTCTGTGGATAGATCACCACATTGATAGGCGTTGGAGGGTCACCGAGACAACCTAACAAAGTGCTGTAAGGCGCGATATTGTATTGAACTGTCTTATTTACGCCCGTATTGTTTATAAAGGAATTATGGAGAATGATATCATCCATGTATAATGTAGTACCATCCGCGACCGGCAATGCACTCACTGGTATTACGCCTGCCGGAACATTGATACTGGTGATGACAAATCTATCCGCTGGGAAAGTATTGGCCGCAGACAATAATGTTATCCCGGTTTCCACCTGGCTACAAATACTTCTTCCAAGCGATGGATCAAGTTGTGGCTCAGGCTTGATCACAATCACGAGATCAACAGGCTGACCCGGACACACGTGCGCAAATTGTTCGCTGATAGGGGTCACGTTGTATTTGACACTTAACGGTATGGCTTGCAGATTTTCAAAAGTGTGATTCTGAATGGCATTCGCTGCAACACCTAATGAAGGGAATACAGGACCTGCCGGTGGCGTTACATAATTCAGCGTCGCAGATTGTCTTGAGAACAAGTTGATATCATAGCGATCGATAGGCACCGGACTTGTACCATCAGCAGCAAACACGACGTTAATCGGTGTACCACTACAAATTTCAGGATCCGGATTTGGATCAAACATGATTGGACGACGGTTCACTGTAACCCAGTACTGTGCAGTATCACTCACGCAAATACTATTCACTTCCTTTACCGAAAGGTATATTCGATCCGAGCTGTACTTTACAGCAACCTGATCTGTACCCTGACCTGACTTGATGAATGCACCACCTAAGGAGTTATCAGATACTTTTCTGATTTCCCATGTATAGTTGGATGACGGAAAGTTTGTCGGACTGATGTTGTAAAAAAGTCCGTCGTCATTTTCACAGACGATATCCGGCCCTGCAATGATCGGCTTTACAGGTTGAGGTGTTACCCTGATGTTCAATGGTATATCTGGTGTAGAGCATCCGTTGAGTTCGATTCTCACCGTGATGTCGATACCTGGATCTACTACGTTAGGGAATTGAAGCAGTACAAAGAAGTCGCTTATTCCACCACCACCAAACTCTTTGAATTGACCAGCTCCCGTCGGGATATTCCAGAAATATTTCGCGCCTGTTATTGGCGTTACCTGGTAAGTTTCTACCGGCAATAAGTTAGGATCGATGATGCTTGGGTCACCCTGACACACTGTGGAACGGCCAAGAATTACTGTATTAGTAGGAAGCGGTTTTACAGAAAGGTCAAGTGGCGCAACGTTTACGCAAAGTGTTCCGCTGCTGTAGCTCACACGGGCGTAAACCGTAACTCCTGCAACGACATTGATAGGCGCCGTGATCTGATCGAGGGGATCATTGTTTTGCGCGCCCAGCACGGTGTGAAACCAAGTGACTACGTTACTTCCGTTGGTAACGGCATCTTTGAAGTCAACGTCGGTAAGGTCAACATTGGATGATGTGTTGCTACCAGGCGTGTCTTCGCAGAGCGGGACAGTGCCGTGGTTGGCTGTAGGTATGCCTCTGACGTTTATTGAAACAATCACATCACTCGTACATCCTGTTGATGTTTCAGTGATTCTTGCAACGTAGATCTTTCCATCTGGAACGTTGGTGAATGTTATTGTTGGATCAGCGACCGGAATGCCTGATGGAGGTGCAGCATCCTGGTACCAAACAATGGTTCTTAAGGCCACAGCCAGACTCGTAACAGTCGGTTCGTAGTCGGCTAGTCTGATACTGACCGTATTTGGGTTCGCTGGTACCGGATCTGCGCAAAGAATTAAATCTATTGGTGGGGAAGAAGGTGGTGCAATGGATCGAACCACGCCTACGGTTGCAAAGTTCGTGCACAAGTTACCACCGCCGCTGGTGAGTGTCCAGGTAAGCGTAGAGGAACTTGGCGCTGCCGGAAGATTCCGTGCAAATGTCGTTGGGTTTGTCGCGTCATCAAATGTTATGCCCGCGGGTCCAGTCCACAAGCCAGTTGCACCGTATGGTATTGGATTATCGGCGGCCAGTTTGGCGAAATTGCTACACGTTGAAATTGACGTCATCAACGGTACGACTGGAGTCCTGTCTATCGTGACATTGATGTCCTTTGTCTCGGCCGCGCAAACGCTTGGTGCTAGTGGATTAACCGTTAGTCTGAAAGTTAAAGGGGTCCCGGCGATATAGTCTGGGGTTGTTGAAGTATAGGTCGCAGTAACCGTGTTGCCGACAACTGTGTTACCGGTAATGGCTCCTCCTCCTGTGATCACGGTCCAAGCACTGGTCGCTGCGCCGGTGTTAAACGTTCCACTTAAGTTGATGGTTGTTCCTCCCGTAGGAGATAAACATGGGCCGGCAAAGTCGACGGCGGTGATGGCGATTGGTTCAAAGAAAGTTACACTGACATCATCAGGTATTATGACACAGGTACCGTTGGTTACAGTCCACAAGAAGGTGTATGTGCCATAAGTATAAGCTGGGCCATTTAGCGTCACCGTTGTATTGTATGCGGTAGGATTTGTGATTGTGACTTGCGCACATGCGCCGCCGGTACAAGTCCAAACGCCGGATCCCGAAGGCAATGGATCTGCTGGCAATGTTGCAGTCTCTCCGCAAACACCGAAGTCAGTCATAGGAGTCAACACGAGTGTCTTTCCAAAGTCGACAACCATGTCATCAATGAATGTACAGGACCCACTGGTAACGGTCCAACGCATGGTGTATTTACCCTCGTTTCCAGGTGTTATTGTCAGTCCCGTTGAAAATGTATTCGGAGATGCTATACCCGGGGATGGCCTTCCGGCCGGTACACTACTTAAGTAGGTCCATTGGCCCGTGCCGGGAAATGGATCAGTAGCAGTGAGTGTCGTGGCATAAATATCACAAAACTGCTGGTCCAATCCTGCGTTGACTATAATGGGTGGACTTGGCGAAACCAATACGGACTCAACTGAACTTATTGCATCTGTACAAGGATAGGAAGTCGGCCCGGTGGTAGTTGGATTTCCAACAATGGCTCTGAAGCGATAGGTTGTTCCTAAAGCGCCTGAAGGTAAAACACCCGGCGTAATAGAATTTCCGGAAGCGGGACCAGCGTAAGTATTCCAAGGTCCTGCACCTATTTGAATTTCCCATCTTTTAATCACACCCAATTCACCGCTTAAAGTAATTGGCCCTATCGGTGTGCCTTCGCATACATCAGGGAAGTTGCTCGGTGTACCACCAACAGGATTGTTATAAACCCTGATCGTAAAATTTCTATCAACCTGACAAGCATTGCTTGGCGTATATCTCCGAGAGATCGTAATGGTTTTGTCAACATAAAGCTGGCCGGGCGCAAATACAACTGCTACATCATACGTGGCGGAATTGGAAGTGGAAGAACCTAAAGTAATCCCTGCAGTAGTTCCAAATAAATACTCCGTTGCACCACCGACTGTAGTTGATGCCGGCCCAGTTAATCCAACAGCGAAACTATTTCCTGTACATATATATTGTGGTGGTGCCGTAGTTGGATTCGGTACAGTCAGAGCTTCTCTGATCGTTTTTGTAATTGGAATCAGCGGGCTTTCGCAATTCAATGCATTTGCAACGTTTGGCCTATAGCTCGCCCAAACTTTGTATACCCCTGCCGTTGTATTGTTTACATAACCCGGTACCGATGTAACCGGTAATGTCGTTGATGTACCCTGAGATATCTGAAGTCCGGGACCATCCGGTGCACCAGGAACGTTTCTGTACCATGTTACCAGGTTTCCGCCCGGCACGCCACCAAGGGCAAAATTGCTTGGCGTTGTGCCATTACAAACGATCTGGTTTGATGACGTTGGCGCCGGAGGCTGCGCCACTATCAAAATACGAGCAGTTCTACTTACAGGCGTACGTGCTGGATAAGGATTACAAGTGTTCCAGTAATCCATCGTAATTTCAAAAAACTCACCTACCTGCGCTGTAGCCGGAACGGTAATGATCTGCGTTGTTGAAGTTGGAAAACCGGAATTTATTGTAGGTTCAGTAGACGCATCAACTGGACCATTATAAGGATAGCCATGTGGTGTTCCTCCTACTTTAACAGTTCCAGTGATTGTGTTTGCCGTACCATATTCAAATCTTCTCCAACGCATTTTGTCGTTCTGCCCGATCGTCAATGATGGCGGTACGCAATTGAGTATAGATCTGTCTGTGAACGTTACGTTCGTTTGTACTCCTGCGCAGACCAGATAAACATTCTGACCTGTAACGGTTTCGTTAACTTCAAGACGACCAGTATTCTGATCATCTGTATTCCATCGAACGAAACGCGGTGGCACACCAAGACTGGCGGCACACGGCGTTGCTACTGAAGCATATTTTATCTGAACTGTAGGACGATATTCGCATCGCACATTGCCACCATTGGGAGGGAACGTGTGGGCTACCGATGCAAAGAAACGACTGGTTGCAATCTTTGTGGCGGGTACCGTCTGCGTCGAACCATCCTGCCAGTCGATGAAATAACTTACTGCACCAAACAATTCACTGACATTGCGAATATCGATTTCCATTACCGCAGGTAAGATCGGTGTGTTGGCACATATCGTTCCGTTGTCTACGTTCGCAACAGATCCAAAATATATACCAGTACCATCGGCACCATTACATGCCTGACCATACGATATATATGGAATCAGGAGGCTTAAAAAAAGCCCCGAAAAAAATGCAATTACAGTGGGTCGTAAAGGTTTAAGCATGCACTAACGGCTGTTAAAAAAACTTACCGATACGAAAACTTGTGAGCCGAAAATCAACTACACCAATCAATCATATCGTAACTTGATCCACATAAAAAATTTATTGTAACCCTGTGGATCCATCCAAACACCGCGAATTTAAGCTAAATGAGAGTTTAGAAATGTTGGATCATCAATATAGCAGGTGAATGACATACGAAAAGAGATCAATGACAATTGGAAGCGACGAATAACACATGAACAATACTATCGTAATTCATTGATTTTCAGGTGATGTAAGATCAACGTAAGGTCTACACGGAAAAGTAAAAAAGCAAAGCGTAATAAACAATTTACGCGAGTATCAGAATTGCGTGTATAGGTAGCGTTGCAAAGGTTGACCATGAGTTAATATTCAGTATACAAGAGTGTGCTGGTCGGTTCAATTCCAGGGTTATTATTGGGCGTGTTTCATAAGCTTGATGTTCAATGGAGTTCATACACTTCCATAAACCCGTAGCTCCGGTATGCACATAATTTAACTTCAAACAAACTAGACTATAACCTCGATGCCACATTTCCATTCGCAATGCGAAGCATTGTCACCCCAAGTGCCCAAACTTTGGATTTGAGAAAGTGCCGTCGAACGTGCCAACTCATTTCATAACTCATTACCATTTCCCCGCCGTCCTCAGCTAGCTGCCGACGGGTTCTTCCCCCCAACCACTGATAATTACCGCAACTTTAGAAATCAGCCCTTGAACTTTAGCCTTAGAAGGCTACCTTTGCCCCCGATTTATCCTGGCTGGAGGTTCACCTATGTCGTCTACTAAGTACATTTTTGTTACGGGAGGAGTTACATCGTCGTTGGGCAAGGGGATTATCGCGTCGTCACTGGCGCAACTTCTTCAGGCTCGGGGCTTTAGAGTGACGATCCAGAAATTTGACCCTTATCTGAACATTGATCCGGGTACCCTTAACCCCTACGAGCATGGCGAATGTTACGTTACCGATGACGGTGCCGAAACCGACCTGGACCTGGGGCACTATGAACGTTTCCTAAACGTCAGAACATCACAAGCCAACAACGTCACCACTGGACGTATCTATAATAATGTGATCACCAAAGAACGCAAAGGCGAATACCTTGGCAAGACGGTACAGGTGATCCCTCACATCACTGATGAGATCAAAAGAAACATCTACCTCCTGGGTGAAACAGGTGAGTATGACTTCATTATAACCGAAATCGGAGGCTGTGTCGGCGACATCGAGTCACTCCCCTTCATTGAAACTGTGCGACAGGTAAAGTGGGAATTGCCACCAACAAGCACGCTGGTGATCCACCTTACCCTGATCCCCTACCTCAGTGCTGCCAAAGAATTAAAGACAAAGCCGACGCAGCATTCCGTGAAGGATCTGCTAGAGGCCGGAATTCAACCTGACATCCTCGTTTGCCGGTCAGAAAAGCCACTTCCGATGGAGATCAGAAAAAAACTGGCACTTTTCTGCAATGTTCACCTCAATTCTGTAATTGAAGCCATGGACGCAGAGACTATTTATGATGTGCCGATACTCATGCGTAAGGAAAAACTGGATGAACGCGTTTTAGCAAAGCTAAAGGTGCATTCCAAAGAAGAGCCAGCGCTTGAAAACTGGAAAGCCTTCCTGGGGAAACTCAAGAATCCGGTAAACGAAGTCAATGTGGGTTTAGTAGGAAAATATGTTTCTCTCCAGGATTCTTATAAATCGATTGCCGAGTCATTTGTGCACGCCGGTGCTCAGAACGACTGCAAAGTGAATGTAAAATGGATTTCGTCAGAAGACGTGACCAAAGATTCAGTCGACACGATCCTCGCAAATCTCGATGGTGTGCTGGTAGCTCCCGGATTTGGAGAAAGAGGGCTTGAAGGTAAAATTGAAACCATACGATACGTACGGGAAAATAAAATACCCTTCCTGGGCGTCTGTCTGGGTATGCAGTGTGCCGTAGTGGAGTTTGCCCGGAATGTGCTTGGATTGGAAGCAAGCTCAACAGAACTGGATCCCAAGACCAAGCATCCTGTCATCGATATGATGGAGGAGCAGAAAAAGATCACCAACAAAGGCGGTACGATGAGGCTTGGTGCCTATACGTGCAAGTTGAAGAAAGGCAGTAAAGCCTACGCGGCGTACGGAGAAGGCACGATTCACGAGCGCCATCGCCACCGTTACGAGTTCAACAACAAATATCTGGAGCAAATGGAACTCGCCGGACTAAGGGCCGTCGGTGTAAATCCCGAGTCCAACCTCGTAGAAGTAGTAGAGTTAAAAGACCATCCCTGGTTTATCGGCGTACAATATCATCCTGAACTGAAGAGTACTGTCCTCAATCCACACCCGCTTTTTGTAAAATTTGTAGAAGCATCACTGGAACACAAAAAGTCCAGAGTTAACAATCAGTAGACTAAGTATTAAGAATGGACAAGAATTCAGCCATCGGCCTCACAATTATTGCAGGATTACTCCTTATATATTTTTATTGGTTTGCACCATCTCCACAACCTCCGGCTCCAAAGCTGGACACTATTGAAGCTGCCGCGCCAGTCACCAAGGATTCTTTGACTTCTGCTGCGGTGCAAGTCGATAGCGTCACGAGCGCCAGATATGGCGATCTTTCAAGTGCGATTCAAGGCACGGAAGCTCTTACTGAAATCGAAACTGAAGATCTGAAAATCGCTTTCAGCAATAAAGGCGGTGTTATCAATGATCTTGAACTAAAGAAGTTTAAGACCTATCACCAGGCTCCACTGAAGCTCATCACGCCTACTTCCAATAAATTTGAACTCAAGACTACGTACCACGGCAGTGAGATCGACCTGTATCAGTTTTTTTATCAGGCAGATCAACAAAAGGTTGGAGATACTACTATTGTCACTTATACCATGGCATTGGAAAATGGCACTAAAATTATTCAGCGCTATAAGATTCCATTGAAGGGCTATGAAATCGGGTATTCCATCGAAGGCATAAAGGCCGGTCAGTTATTCACAGGTGATAATCTAACTTTTCAATGGGTAAATATTCTTAGGCCTGTTGAGAAAGATCTTACGGATAGCAGAGACCAAAGTACGATCACATATTTTTCTCCGGAGGATGGTTATGGAGAACTCGATCAACGATCAAAAGATACGGAGACAGAAGTTTTCGCAAAACCAGTTCAGTGGATAAGTATTAAAGAGAAGTTCTTTCTGCGCGCGCTCATTGCTAAGAAAACTTTTGCTGGCGGTGAAGTTGAAAGTGCGGTCAATGTCAGCGATAGCTCAGTTGTCAAACGCGCAAATGTAAAGTTGTTCATCCCAAGAACAGAACTCGCTGAGAACAAAGCCGATTTCAAATTTTACCTCGGTCCGAATGATTACAAACACATTGGTAAAGTAGCCGAAAACTTTAGAAAGAATGTATATCTCGGCTGGCCTCCGGTATACTGGATCAATCGGTTCGTGATCTTCCCTGTATTTCATTTCCTTACTCAGATCATTTCAAACTATGGTCTTATCATTATCATTCTAGTATTTCTTCTGAAGCTTGTGCTGTTCCCGCTCTCCTATCGCTCATACCTGAGCATGGCGAAGATGAAAGTACTCAAGCCGGAACTCGATGAGATCAAAGCAAGAGTCGGTGACGACATGACCAAGGTTCAGCAAGAGCAGATGAAACTTTACTCTCAGGTAGGTGTCAACCCTATCAGTGGTTGTGTTCCCGTGCTCTTACAGATGCCTATTCTGTTTGCTATGTTTTATCTTTTCCCGGCATCTATCGAGTTAAGACAGGAACATTTCCTTTGGGCAGAAGATCTTTCTACCTACGATTCAATCATACATTTGCCAGTAGTCGTTCCTTTTCTGGGAAGTCATTTGAGTTTGTTTACAGTGATGATGACGGTGAGTACATTGATATACACCTGGCAGAACAATCAACTTAGCTCTGTACAGGGACCGATGAAGTCGATGTCTTACATCATGCCGATCATCTTCCTTTTTGTGTTGAATAAGTTCTCTGCTGGTCTTACGTTCTACTACTTCGTGTCAAATCTTGTAACGTTTGGGCAACAGGCAATCATTCGTCGGTTTGTCGATGAGAACAAGATCAAATCGATCATGGAAGAAAACAGGAAGAAGAATGCATTGACGGGTGGCACGGGAAAGAAGTCCAAGTTCATGAGCAAGCTGGAAGATGCGATGAAGGCAAGTGAAGAGTCCAGAAAGCGGACAGACGAGGACAAGAAAAAGAGGAAATAGGCCGGTTCTATATATTTAGGAATAGGGGCTTCTGGTTCGACGTCTATTATTCTTATAAATCCTTCGCAAGACACTCAGGCTCGGCTTTCAACATCTTTTGTGCACCGAATGTGGATAATCTGTTCCACGATGTTCCACGCTACCTTTTGAATTACTCTATATTTGCTGCCCCGCGCGACTAGCGGGTTATATTTTTTAAACTTATCGGAGAAGAATGGGAAAAATCATTGCAATAGCGAATCAGAAGGGCGGCGTTGGAAAAACTACTACTGCTATTAACCTGGCCGCGAGCCTGGCTGTGCTGGAATGCAGAACGCTGTTGGTGGACGCTGATCCACAGGCCAACTCGACCTCAGGATTGGGGCTGAATCCAAAAGAAGTTCAACAGGGAATATATGAATGCATGGTTGATGGCTTCAGTGCCAAAGACGCTATCGTCAAGAACGAACTTAAATTTCTCGACGTTCTTCCATCACACATCGATCTTGTAGGTGCTGAAGTTGAAATGGTGAGCATTGATCGCAGAGAAGAAAAAATGCGTGATGCTCTCGTAGCGATTAAGAATGACTACGATTTCATCATCATCGATTGTTCACCATCACTCGGACTTATCACCATTAATGCGTTAACTGCGGCTGATGCAGTGATCATTCCCGTGCAATGTGAATATTTTGCATTAGAAGGTCTGGGCAAGCTTTTGAATACGATCAAAATCATACAGACAAGATTAAATCCAAAACTGGAAATAGAAGGTATCCTGCTTACGTTATATGATTCGCGTACAAGTCTGGGCAACCAGGTTGTCGCGGAGGTACGCACGCATTTTTCAAAGATGACCTTTCAAACGATCATACCACGTAATGTAAAGCTTAGTGAAGCTCCGAGCTTCGGGTTGCCAGTCATCGTTCATGACGCAGAAAGCAAAGGCGCCATCAGCTATCTCAAACTGGCACATGAAGTACTCGACAAAAATGGCATTTCGAAATGAGTAAAAAGAAAGCATTAGGAAGAGGATTAAGCGCTCTGTTGAGTGATACTCCTTCAGATGACAGACTCGAGTCTGATAAATTTCCCGTAAGTCCTGCAAATGAAACAGCAGCGCCGGCGGTACAGATCATTAATGGCATCACCGAGATTCCATTAGAGGAAATTGAAGTAAACCCATTTCAACCCAGATCGCATTTCGATCAGGATGCATTGCTTGAATTATCGGAATCAATCCTGGTTCACGGTATCATACAACCCATTACAGTAAGACGACTTGCTGACCATCAGTATCAATTGATCTCTGGTGAGCGTCGCTTTCAAGCATCCAAGCTTGCGGGTCTGAAGGCCATTCCAGTATACCTGCGTTCCGCCAATGACCAGCAAATGCTGGAGATGGCACTTATTGAAAACATCCAGCGCGAGAATCTCAACGCAATTGAAATTGCATTGAGCTACCAGCGGTTGATGTCTGAGTGTAGTCTCAAACAGGATGAACTGGGTGATCGTGTTGGAAAGAACAGATCGACGGTCACAAATTATCTCCGGTTGTTAAGACTTCCTCCCGACATCCAGATTGCAGTCAGGGACAACAAGCTCTCGATGGGTCATGCCCGCGCGATTATCAATGTTGAAAATGCTGATGAACAACTCTATATATTCAAAAAGGCGATTGGTGAAGATCTGTCGGTGAGGAAGGTCGAAGAACTGGTACGTGATCTTTCGCAGAAGACTTCTTCGAACTCATCGGAAGGCCAAACGCCACCATCACCAGCTTCAAGGGAAATAGCGCAGCTTCAAGGGAAGCTCTCGAATCACTTTGGCACACGAGTTGTCGTAAAGAGCGACGGCAAGAAAGGCGACATACGAATTCCGTTTCTCTCTGTCGAGGACCTAAACAGGATTCTTGACATTTTGAAGGTATATTCGTAGCCGAATAAATACCTGATGAAGAAAGCTCTCCTCATTTTACTGATGTCTTGTATGATCGTATCGGGGAGTGTGGCTCAGGACTCTTTGAGTACAAAACCATCGGTGGACGATACACTCCGCGCAGAAGCGGAAGACACGGTACAGCTCAAATCATACGCGACGCGTTATGATCCGCGAAAGGCGATACTTTATGCTGCCATCGTCCCGGGGTTAGGGCAGATCTACAACAAGAAATACTGGAAGCTTCCGCTCGTTTATGGTGGCTTTTTCGCGCTTGGTTATGCTGTTAATTTTTATGCCAAGGGCTACACCAAGTACAAGGATCTGCTGTTCAGAAACCTTGAGCAAGGTTACACTGCCGACGGAGACATTTATGTTATCGATGGCACAGC
This sequence comes from Chryseolinea sp., assembly GCA_039916665.1. GTDB lineage: Bacteria > Bacteroidota > Bacteroidia > Cytophagales > Cyclobacteriaceae > Chryseolinea. Next base: position 16,293 of record JBDSKX010000177.1, read on the forward strand.
AAAACCACCCATAACCGATGTCTATACCACGGCCAATTATCGGCGTATTGTGGACTTATACAAGCGACAACGAGACTTCTTCCTCATCATGATGGGGGGAATGTATTTGCTTCAGATGGTTGATGCACACGTCGACGCTCACCTCAAAGAGTTCGATTTAAATCCCAATCTTCATGTATCACTCTATCCTACGATGGAGCGAAGCGCAATGTTTGGTAACCAGCAGGGGGTATCGTTGGTGATCAGATTCTAAAGATCGATTACGAGACAATTCCCCTGTTTCTCAGTTTCCGCCGATTCAATCTGTCGAGTGGCATGATGTACTACTTCCAGGGTGACCTTAAATTCAAATGCAAAGTCAAACTTTACCTCAAAAGGCTAGAAGTCATGGGTAAAAATTGCATTTTTGCCGGAATTTAATCTTATGCAGATCATTCTTCTTGGCTATGGCAAAATGGGTAAAACGATCGAGCGCGTCGCTATTGATCGCGGCCATCAGATCTCTGCACGGATAGACGTTGACAATGAACAAGACTTCGACAATGCTGAGGGCGATGTGGCAATTGAATTCTCTCATCCTGACGCAGCCTTTGAAAATGTAAAGCGTTGCCTGATTAAAGGCATACCGGTTGTCTGTGGCACCACAGGTTGGCTTTCACGGAAACCTGAAATAGAGGAACTCTGCCAGCAAATGGGCGGGGCCTTCTTTTATGCCTCCAACTACAGTCTTGGCGTGAATCTCTTCTTTAAGATAAATGATTATCTGGCGAAAATGATGAGCAAGTTTCCAGAGTACGATATCAGAATGGATGAGATCCATCACGCGGAAAAGAAAGACTCACCAAGCGGAACAGCAATAACCCTGGCAGAATCGATCCTTAAAAACACTAAAAGAAAGAAATCGTGGGTTGGCGATGACCATGGAAAAGCGGATGAACTGTACATCAGTTCATTTAGGATCGATCATGTGCCCGGTACGCATTTGGTGAAGTACGAGTCTGCGATTGACGACATTGAAATCAAACACACCGCGCACTCACGTGAAGGATTCGCCAAAGGCGCAGTAATGGTAGCGGAGTGGTTACGCAACAAACAGGGTGTGCTGAGTATGAATGAATTCCTCGACTTCTGAGGTTGTAATAAATTTTGAAACGTTTGAATCTGAATTATAAGTTATGAACTGGCAGTTTTGGAAAAAGGATTCTGGTCGCGAAGCACAAAAACCAAAGTCAAAGGTACGTGAATGGTGGGATGCTATACTTTTCGCCGTAGTGGCCGCGACACTGATTCGCTGGCTGATCATGGAAGCATATACGATCCCAACGCCATCGATGGAGAATTCACTGCTAGTCGGAGACTTCCTTTTCGTGAGCAAGTTTCATTATGGAACGCGAACTACAACGACTCCCCTACAGGTTCCTCTGACGCATCAGAAAATATGGCTGACCAATATTCCGTCGTATCTCGAGTGGATTAGACTTCCGCAATACAGACTGCCAGGCATCAGCAGCGTAAAGCGAAACGATGTGGTCGTATTCAACGTTCCTCCACGCGCATTGAATGACGGGATCGATTACCCGGTGGATTTAAAAACGAATTACATCAAGCGATGTGTTGGAATCCCCGGAGACATATTAAAAATCGTAGACAAACAAGTCTACGCCAATGGTGTGGCACTCGTGAATCCGCCTGAAATGCAATACAGTTATGTGGTGAACACCGAAGGTCCGATCAACGACAGAAACCTTGAGAAACTGGGACTCGGCCCTGAGGACTACATGGCTTACGGCCGTCAACAGGATGGTAAGTTTATTTACGTGATGCAACTGACGTCCGAGAAAGCTGCTGAGATTAAAGCACTGCCCTACATCAAAGGCGTGACCGTAGAAAAGAAAACAGAAGACGACGGACTAATCCCATTCTCAACCTATTACGATTGGAATGGAACGGGGAAAAAATATTCAAGCTGGTCAGCGGATAACTTCGGACCGCTGTGGATCCCTAAAAAAGGTGCAACCATCGCTGTCAACGATTCTACATTGGCTTATTACGGAACAACGATCAGGCTGTACGATCACAATGATGACGTTAAGATTGAGGGTGGAAAATTGCTGATCGATGGGAAGGAAGTTACAGAATACACATTCAAACAGAACTACTATTTCATGATGGGTGACAATCGTCACAACTCACTCGACTCGCGCTTCTGGGGATTTGTTCCTGAGGATCATGTCGTAGGCAAAGCGTTCTTTATCTGGTTATCTATTGATAAGAATGCGAGCTTTATTCATAAGATCAGGTGGCGTAGGTTCTTTAACTTGATTCGATAGGATAAATCACCGCGATGGCGCGACGACGCAACTGCCGCAACGAAATCCGTGCGTATACATTTGGGTTTCATTCACGAGGAGGGTTGATGGATTTGAGAAAAATCACGTCGAAGTTGATCAGACCAGCCGCGCTTATTCGACCGAATTATTTTCCTTTTTCTTTAGTGGTGTATTCATCCATCTATTCGAATTACTTTCAGATCCAACAAGTATCTGTTCTGACAATGGTATCAAAGGATTCATATAGTTGAACTTGTTGTATTCAACCGGAAGTCCGGTTTGCTGGATAAACACTTCGCGAAATTGATTCACCGTGATGTAAGATGGAACGTTCAGCTCTCTCCCATCGTAATCCTTGACGCCTTTGAATTTAAATTTCATCATGGCGGTCATGGTTTTTGCGCTAACATGAATATTAAATCCCGGGTTCTTATCGAGGAACAGATAAATTTGATTTTGATCGACAACCTTGACGTCTTTGATCAACAAACGACGGCCATTGGCTCGGAGTTCGAAGTGGGATGAGTCATTGGCTGTGCGATCATCAACGCGGTGATTTGTGTAAACAACGAAGGCGTCCGCATCTGTATCCACATAAACGGCGGTATCTATGAAGTCTTGCGGATTCTTCATCTTGAACAAATTGCTGAAGGAAATGTAGTTCGGATGCATGTACTTCTCTTTCCTTGAATATTCAACTGCGATATCATATAAAAGGATCTTCTTTTCTTTCTCGGTCTCGTAAACCCTGTATTCCATCTTGTGAAACGCGAAGTTCCCTTTTTCAATGTATAAGTTGCCTACTGCGTTATGAGATGCGCCCGCAGCAGTATATTTCGATTCGATTTTTATATTGAACAATTCGACTCCGTCGCGCGTGGTTGGATTTCCAAACGAGAAGTAGTGGTTCGTTAAAAAATCCTTGTTGAAAACATTGACAAACGAGAACGAAAACTGATTGCTATTTCTCAATGGGTCATGAATACGAAGGATCATCAACTCATTACCTCCAAACGTTCCAACTTTTGCATTCGGGATAAATTTTTTTTCACGGTTATCATAGGCAATCGCGGAAGTCGGGTCTCTCTTGAAGGTTTCGTTTGGTATATAGTCGAGCAGTGCTATTCTGGTTTTCAACTGATCATTCGAGGCGAACCCGCTGTCAATGACCTGCAGCAGTGCTTCATTCAAATTAACGTATATGCTATCCTCAAACTGATAATCTCTGTAATAAGCATCGTATGAGTATGGGTCTGATATCGCATTGTAAGGCAGGTTGTGGATTGCCGCCTTTACAACTTTGTATGCTGTAAGCCTCCCGGATTTTCCGCCCTTCACTTCAACAGCAGAAAGCACTGTAGAGGATTGTACTAACAAAATGGTTTGCAACGCCTGAGGATTAAGTCCGCGCATCGGCGAAATCTTTGTATCGTATCCAATACAGGATATCATCAATGTATCCCCGTATACACTATACCTCACCGGAATTTGAAAATCACCATCCGCGTTAGTAACAACACCTGTTCTTCTGCTTTTGATCTGTACACTGGCGAAAGGGATAGGATTCTTTGTTTTTTGATCAACAACTCTGTAACGAATCCAGTCGGCATCCTGTGCGATGGCATCAGTAATTTGAGAACAGCAAATCCAAAAAAACAGTATCGCTAACAGATATTTCATTGAGTCAAATTTAATGAATGAAAACCAATTGTTATCGCAGCCATCCAGGGCTTTATCACTTGACCAGAAAAAGCTAAACGCCGCGCATAACAAATCATGTTTTAACGAATGCGCCACACGCTTGTCCCCGTCATCCAGAGCGGGCAGGATCTTAGTCGGAGCAGCAACGCTATGCCCATACGCAGAAATTGAGTGAAGGTGGTGAACTTAGTCGCGAAGGATCTCATTTACGTTAACCGTATTTACATAAGGTGGAAGCGTATTACACCAAAAGGGAAAAGATCCTTCGCGATTAAACGATTTTTCATCAGGATGCGAATGAGGATGGGCAAAGCTCATCGCTTCCTGGTTAAAGTGAAGCCGCTCTGGATGGCAGAGAAGTGAGAGTGGCAGCAACCACGATAAGAGAGGTGTGAACAGAGATTTGTGAATATGTCGCGTGATTAGCGTAATCGATTTTTTGAGAACTGTCATTGAAGGCCGATTTTACCATTCAATCTCATCCTTACCTTTGCTTTTCAGATATGCATTCGCTTGACTAAAATGCTTGCATCCAAAGAAACCACGATCTACAGAAAATGGTGAAGGGTGTGGCGCCATCAGCACGAGATTATTATTCCTGTCGATGATCTCCCCTTTCTTTTGCGCATAAGCGCCCCATAAAAGGTATACGACTTGCTGCTTTTCTTTCGAAAGCTTCCTGATCACAGCATCAGTAAATTGTTCCCACCCTTTATTCTGATGTGATCCCGGTGTGGATGCCCGCACAGTAAGCGTTGCGTTGAGTAACAAAACTCCTTGCAGAGCCCATCGTTCAAGGTCTCCGGACGCCGGGACCGGTTTGCCAAGATCGTTCTTTATCTCCTTGAAAATATTGACCAATGACGGCGGGCTTTTGATACCATCACGGACAGAAAAACTTAAACCGTTAGCCTGACCCGAACCGTGATAAGGATCCTGACCGATGATCACAACCCGCACATTATCAAAATCACAACAATCGAAGGCCCTGAAGATCTCCTTTCCAGGAGGGTAGACCGTTTGGGTAGTATATTCTTTCTTTACAAAATCAATCAGCTTTTTGAAGTATTCCTCCTTGAATTCCCTGGAGAGTTCACTCTTCCATCGGGCCTCAATCTTTACATCCATAACCCAAAAGTAAAGGCATTGCTTAAATCCACAAACACCGACACGTGATATTCGAAAACGTGCGGCACTGCATAAATTGGCTGATTTCCAGTTAATTGTAAGGAAATACTCCAGTTAACCTTGCGAATTGCAAAAAATTAATATTTTTGATACGAATGGTAACAGAAATTACTAAAGGTATCAAGGTGAGTGTGGAAACGGAATACCAGCCCGCGTATTCAAGTCCGAGCCAGTACCACTATGTTTTTACCTATCGGATTACCATCGAAAATCACAGTGAGTACACCATTCAGCTTTTGCGTCGTCATTGGCACATCTTTGATGCCGGGTTTAGTCAGCGCGAAGTTGAAGGTGAAGGCGTTGTCGGACAGCAACCCGTACTCGAGCCGGGACAGACGCATCAATATGTGTCAGGCTGCAATCTTAAATCCGGCATTGGCAAGATGATCGGTACCTATCTTATGGAACGTGTGGTTGACGGCGTGAAACTCCAGGTTAATATTCCTGAATTTATCATGGTCGCTCCTCTTCGACTCAATTGAATCAAAGACTTTTTCAATTTCTTTCATTCTTTAATTACTGGCTAGATGCAGTTGGCGCACACTCCCTTCATTCACCATTTTTCTTTCATCTCTACAATCGGCACATCAAACCATCGAAACACAGCGAGGGGATTAAGTTCATAGAATCGCTTCGCACCGATCTTCTGGATAGTGAATCAGAAATTACGGTAGAGGATCTTGGCGCAGGATCGAGTCACTTTATGTCTTCAACACGAAGCGTGAATGATATTGCCCGTGTGAGCCTCAGTCCGGTAAAATATTCGATGCTTTACAGAAGTTTGATATTATACAACAAGTCACAACATATTTTAGAGCTTGGCACATCACTGGGGATCAACACCCTTTATTTAAGTTATGCAAATAACGGTCGGACTTATACATTTGAAGGCTCCTCACAAATTGCTGATGTTGCGCAAAAGCAATTCGAGAAAGCCGGTGCAGACAACATTTCCGTTATTCCCGGTAACATCGATCATACGCTTCCACGTTTTCTCGACAGCATCGAAAACGTCGATTTTGTGCTGATGGATGCTAATCATAGGTATCAACCTACGATGACGTATTTCGACTTGCTAATGGCCAAAGCACATAGCCGCACGATAATCGTGGTTGATGATATTCATTATTCCGCCGAGATGGAACGTGCATGGCGGGAATTAATACAGCGCGAAGGCGTGTATGGTTCAGTCGACCTGTTCAGGTGTGGTCTCGTATTCTTTGATCCGTCACTCAACCGCCAACACTTCGTTTTGCAGTTTTAGTTATTGATCCTAATGGCAAAAGCGTTATTTTTACGAGACCCTATTTTTTAAACTATGAATGAAACTCCTTTTGAACCAGCCCCCGAGCCTAGGAAAAGTAACAAGAATGCGATCATTATCGCGCTTCTTTCACTGGTAGTTGTTGTCCAGGGGGTTAAGATATATCTCGATTCGCGGGAGAAGCAACAGATCAGTTCGGAGCTGACTTCGACTGAGAAAGAACTTGAAACCACCACGCAACGGCTTCGTGAAATCAGCACTGAACTGGATACAAAGATTGCAGAAGTAAAGAAGTTGGGTGGCGATGCTACCGACCTTCAAAAGGCAAAAGCCGATATTGAAACTGAACTGAAACGATCCAGGCGTGCTACGGGTCAGGAGATCAAAGCTCTGAAAGATAAGGTTGAGGGCTATGAAACGCTGTTGAAAGTGAAGGACGAGGAAATCGCCAAGCTTCAATCGGTGAACAAGGAATTGCTTACAGAAAACGTCGTTCTTAAAACTGAAAAAAATCAGCTGGGCGATTCTATCAACAGACTAAGCCAAAGCAAAGATGAACTCGCTGGTAAAGTTGCTATTGCTTCCCAGTTAAAACTTGAAAACATGAAGATCGTTGGGCTTAACGATCGTGATAAAGAGCGTGATTCGCCATTCAAGGCCCGTCAGCTATCGAAGCTCAGGATCGATTTTAATATTGCGGAAAACAAAGTAGCGCCAATCGAAGGTACGAAAATCATGATTCGTGTGGTGGATGAAAACGGGCAGGTATTGTTTGATGTTAATAAAGGATCAGGAACATTCATCTTCAACGGCAAAGAAGAGTTCTATACTGAATCACAAGATGTGCTGTTCGACAATACAAAACAGAAGCTTTCATTCCTGTATGACAAAGGATCCGAGTATACATCAGGTACCTATAAACTTGAAGTTTATGCGGATGACTACATCATGGGCGCGGGGCAATTCGTTGTCAAATAAGGGTCTTAGTCTTTCACGCGGTTCAATGCCAGCATACCGAGCATCCAATCAGGCAGAGGCTTGTCTGGACGACGGTTTTTGATATTAAGATACCATCCGATCTTTTCAAAGATGGGGATCTTATGCGTCTCTACGAATTCGATCAATGTGCCATCTGGATCTTCGCAGTAAGAGAAGTGACCTGCTGCTTTGCCCATATCAAATGAGTCGCGGCTGTCGACTGTAAAGCCGAAGTTTGCTTGTTTACATTTGTCAGCAAGGCTAACCATGCCGTTGATGTCGAAGCATACGTGTATGTATCCGAGGTCGCCCCAGTATCGTTCGCGGAATATCTTGTTTACTTTTCTGGACTTACATTCAACCAGTTCTATTTCCGTATCGCCAAGAAGGCGGCTGAAAGCGCCTGTTCTGTTCTTGTTGGACCGAAGTATGATTCTTCTGAATTCTTCTGAACCCCCGGGAACACCATCAAAGTCTGAAAACTTCTTTTTGCCATCGTATATCACTTCGTCATAACCGAGTATATCGCGATACAATTTTAAGGCTTTGTCGACGTCAGTTACGCCAATCACGCAGCCTGCCACACCACCAGTCATCGCGCGAGTATTCTTGAACCAGCTTTTGCTTTCGATCACTTCAAAAATGTTGTCGAACGGATCCAGTACATAAAAATGTCTCCTTCCATCGGGCGATGATTGAATGCCTTTCAACAAATTTACGCCATTCGACTTCATGTGTTGAAAAGCCGCATCTATGTCTTTGGTCTTTAGTTTCACTGCAAATACGCCAGTATCGCCGAGCAAATGTTGGACATTAGATTTCACAGGTGTCCTGCTTGTAAACTGCCAGATTTCAAAACCTCCACCACCCTGCATGTTCATGGCGAGAATGGCATAGCGGTCTTCAGCGTGATTACCAGTATAAGGCGTCATTAATGTTGCTGTCGCGCTGTCTTTGAAAACAGGTACATCCATCCCAAAATTGCGCCTATACCAGGTCCAGGCTTTTTCGGCATCACTGACGCCAATCCCTATCTGCTGAATGCCACTGATGATGTACCCCATATTGAATCTAAATTGGCGGTAAGTAAGCAAAAAAAAGTCATGAGTCATGAGTCTCCTTCTGAGTATTTAGTACGGAGACCGGAGTTAGGTCCACTATACTGATGTTGCGTACTTCGCTCGGTGTTCTGTCGTTACTATTAACCATCTGACTCTTTAACAAACTCAGGACTAATGACGCTATTGAATTCTGTTCGGTTTAAAAACCAACGTATCCGTTACACGCGCGGGCAGTATGTAACTTCCGGTGTCTGGCATGATGTGGGGTGCTTGTTGTAAAAGATCTTTTACACCATTTGCCGTGACTTGTGTTTGATAGAGAAACACTTTCTTCAGCGATTTAATCTCGACAAGTCTCGACAGACCCGCATCGGTGATGTTCGTTCCGACAAGGTTTAATGAATTTAACGATGTTAGCGTTTTTAGTTTTTCAATGCCCTGATCACTGACGGACGTATATTCCAGATTGAGTTGATTGACACCTGAAAGTTGAGCAACTACATCGACACCCGCATCTGTGATCTTCGTTCTACCAAGGTTTAACCATATCAGCTGATCTTTTATCGGAAGCAAAAGCTTTAGTTCTGCATCACCCAGGGATCTGGCGTTTACAAAACTTGCAGACAAATAATTGGTGCCAGCACCAACGGGAATAACCAGTATCTTTTGCGCAGCCAGTGCGTCCAAAGCTATCGGCGTTGCTGGTGTTACTTCTTTTTCAGGAATGATGGCGGAAGCTGTTGACAGATCAATCAATGAATGGATGAATCCTTTGATCTTAGAGGACTCTTTAAACTCTCCGATGACTTTATCGAAAGAAGCACCTCCATTGATCCAACCATGGATTAACGCAATTTCGGATGATGTTAACTGTGGCTTCTCATTTGGCGGCATATGTTTTTCCTCTTCCAAAGGCAACATAAGTCGTGCGTACAACGCCGACGAATCGGTCACTATGCCATCCAAAACAGAACCATGTTTCCCTCCTTTCAGTATGTAATCAGGCTGATCCAATCTCAATTGTCCTTTTTGTTTGGTTGCACTGTGACATCCATAGCATCTTGATTTCAAGATCGGTTGTATAACATCCTGATAAAGCTTTGCGCTATCCAGGTTTACGGTCGACGTAAGCTTTATAGCCGGCGCAGCGGAAGTGTCTTCGGCTGTAAACGCGAACAGATAATCTTCGCCATGCGTAAGTGAACCACCCAAATGACCTGCCAATGATAACAACACGACAAGTGGCAGGAACAGAAATATTCTGACAAGCTTCCGGGTTTCCTTGTCGTCGAAATAAGTAACAACACTTTTCCTTATCACTACCAGGATACACGCAAATATTGCAGTGGCTATTCCCGTATTTCTATGAATTGCAAGGATTCGATCGTCGTATCCTCCCTCCTGCGCAAGCACGTATCCGGTAGCTGCGGCGAGCACCGCGAATAAGGCTCCAATAAGAAGCGTTGGCGCAACCGCTTGCCGCAAACTTCGATAATTTTTAAAATATGACAAGACTTCAAACAGCGCAGCAAGGAGCAGAATGCCGATGGGCAAATGAACGATCAGGGGGTGCAGTCGTCCGAATAATTGTGCCGCAAGAATCATGTTTACGATCACGCGTATCTCTCACGGAGTATGTCCAACATAAATTTGTTGATCTCCCACTGATTGGCTACCGGCTGTCGGGTATATGGGATCGTTGGCATGTAATCAGCAGGTCCAAATTCTGTGAGGATTGTAAGTCGATTTCCCTCGGTGCGCTTAGTCTGTACAATTTTATCCCACCAGGCGAGATGTGCATCGAAGGCAGTCTTCCACTCCGGTGCCCTCGGATCACTGACCTGCGGACCCTCCGGGTGACCGACACGCGCGTGTATGTGACCCGTTCTGCTCAACGTAAGCGCTACTGTTTCCGACTGATCCGTTAACAAAGACTCGTGAACATTGCACCAATGTGAAATATCTAAGGTGATCCGCAGGGCTTCTATCTTCTCCATGAACTGTCTTGCAACAGGTGCTGAATAAAGAATCCGTGATCTGTGTGTTTCATGATACACAGGTATACCGGTTTTCGCAGATACTATCGCGGTGTAATCAATGAACTGTTTATTCTGATCAAAAGAGAAATGATCTCTGCCAGAGTGACAATTAATATAAAGTGGTTTTAACGTTACGGCCATATCCAATGATGATCTGAATTGCTGAAGGTGCTTGGCATGATCAGTATCAGAACCTCCGACGAGAAATCCGAATTTCAGATTGTGTTTCTGAAAAGTCTCAACGAATAATTTCCGTTCGGATGCATCTGTCGGACACCAGACTTCAGCACCATCATAACCAAGTTTTTTAATCTTGGTACAGAACTCATCCCACGTTCCCTCGTATCCCCAGTTTGTTGCTAAAATCAAAAGTTCAAAACCAACAGTGGTATTTTGCGTGGTCATAGGTTTGGCGAGTGTTTCCAGTGAGTTATTGAGTATAGCTGCCGTACTGGACAACGCGGAGGCAGCGAGGAACTTTCTTCTTGTTAAAGACATGGATTTTTTTCGAGGATCAAATTTAATAGTCTGAAGCAAATGCAGGATGTCAATTCCATCATGCAACGATTTCAGATATTACTTTTCCGGAAACATCGGTAAGCCTGAAGGGTCGTCCCTGGAAATGATAGGTCAGTTTTTCATGATCAAATCCAAGTTGATTAAGGATAGTAGCCTGGACGTCGTGTAATGAAGTTTTGCCGCTCACGGGATAGTATCCTATTTCGTCCGTCTCACCCCAGGTCATACCTTGCTTGATACCACCACCTGCCATCCACATTGAGAATGCATCTGTGTGATGATCTCGTCCATAGTAATCCATTTGCTTGCCTTCGCGATTCTCCTGCATCGGCGTCCGCCCGAATTCACCTCCCCACACAACAAGCGTTTCATCCAGCAGTCCGCGTTGTTTCAAATCCAACAGCAAGGCAGTCATGGGTCGGTCTATGAGTCGGCATTTATTTTTCATACCTACATCAACCGATTCATTCGAAGACGATCCATGCATATCCCATCCCCAGTCAAACAACTGAACAAACCGGACACCTTGTTCAACGAGTTTACGTGCCAGCAGACAATTGTTCGCGAAGGAAGCTTTGCCAGGTGTTGTTCCATAAAGTTGATGAATGTATTCCGGCTCGTTGTTAATGTTCATCACCTCAGGTACCGAGACCTGCATTCTGTAAGCCATCTCGTACTGCGCGATTCGGGTTAAGGTTTCCGGATCTTTGAATTCTGTAAAATGTTGTCTGTTGACTTCATTGATCGCGTCAATGGTTTTTTTCTTTAATGACCTGTCAACACCGTCCGGATCACTTAAAAAAAGTACAGGGTCACCTTCTGACCGACATTGTACACCCTGATAAACTGAAGGCAGAAACCCACTACCCCAAACACTCTTGCCTGCGTCAGGAGTTTTGCCACCAGATGTCAGGACTACAAAGCCCGGCAGGTTGCTGTTTTCAGACCCTAGCCCATACGTTACCCACGATCCGATACTCGGCCTTCCAAGCCGTGGTGAGCCACTGTGAACAAAGAGCTGCGCCGGTGCATGATTGAATTGATCCGTATGAACCGCTTTCAGAAATGAAACGTCATCAGCAAGGGTTGAGAAATGTGGAAGATTATCAGATATGGTTGCACCAGATTGTCCATGCTGCTTGAATATCGCCTGAGGTCCAAGCATCTTGGGGACACCACGAATGAAAGCAAACCGTTTTCCTTCGAGAAGAGATTTGGGACAAAGCTGGTTATGTAGTTTTTGAAGTTCAGGTTTGTAATCGAATAGTTCAAGTTGTGATGGCGCCCCTGCCATGTGAAGATAGATCACACGTTTTGCACGGCCTGGAAAGTGTGGCGTCTTCGGAAGCATCGGATCGAGCACAGACGCTGCTGACGCAATCTTCGCAGTTGGCACCGGACTATTACATCCCAGCATACCAAAAGCAATTGAACCCAAACCAACGGCGCTTTCCTTCAGAAAGTGACGTCTCGAAAGATTCTTAAATTCGTCAAGTGGTGAATAGCCTTCCATCTTATATTTCTTTCAGACATTAATCATTCTTATTCCTTTGTTATGATCTCATCGAGATTAAGCATGGCATTGGCTACGACAGTCATCGCGGCAAGTTCCGGCGTACTGTCTTTCGACGCTACTAATTTTTCAGCGGCGTCATCATTGGTTTTGAATTCGCGATAAGCGTCATCATAGAGCGATTCAAATACTTGCAATTTCTGAGCACTCATGGAATGGAATGCAAGCCTTTTGTATCCCGCATTAATCTGTTCTGTTCGGTCTTTTCCACCCTTGATCATGATTTCTCCAAGGTGCCGGGAAGCAACTACAAATGAAGAATCGTTAAGCGTTACAAGCGCCTGAAGTGGTGTATTGGTTCTGATTCGTCGGCTCACACATACTTCGCGACTTGATCCGTCGAACATCATCATCGAAGGATATGGACTGGTTCTTTTTGTGTAAGTATATACTGATCTCCGATGCTCATCCTGTCCTTTGCTTTCTTCCCAGTGTTCATCACTGTATACCGAACTCCAGATTCCTGCCGGTTGATACGGCATTACGCTTTTGCCATACATCTTTGGACTCAATAGCCCACTCACAGACAACGCCTGATCTCGAACCTGTTCAAAAGTCAATCTAACCCTCGGGCCACGTGCCAGCAATTTGTTATACGGATCACGTTCCAGCAACTCGGGGGAGATGTGTGAATCCTGCCGGTATGTAGCCGACATTACCAGGTCTTTCACGAGTTTTTTCATGCTCCAGTGATGGTCGTCAACAAAGCGAATGGCCAGCCAATCGAGTAATGCCTGATTAGAAGGTGACGCACCCTGGGTTCCAAAGTCTTCAAGAGATTCTACAATTCCAGCACCGAAGATCTGCTCCCAAAAGCGGTTGACAATTGCGCGAGATGTGAGCGGGTTTTCTTTGTCAAGCAGCCAGTTCGCAAAACCCAATCTGTTTAATGGTTGACCTTTTGGGAATGGATTGAGCGATGCGGGTACCCCAGGCGTTACCGAGTCACCCTTTACCATCCAATTACCACGAATGAATATACGTGTCGTTCTAAACTGCTCCCCGCCATTCTCGATCATGATCGGGGTATTCTCAACTTTGGTGTTAAGCAACTCGACCATGCTGCTCGTTACGTTTGAATAACCATTCTTGTCTTTGCCAGGCAGTTCATCCATGAATGCAATCCAGGTAACAGCACAAACTGCCTCAGTGGGCCTGATATTCGAATTGTAAAAAGAGAAATACAAATCGTGTTTTCCTTCTGTTGATTTGATTGGGAATCCCGTGATCTTTCCAGCCTTTTCTATCTTTTGATCCAGAATAATTTCACCATCAAGTTTATCCAACCTCACCACCATACGCCCGCCGGCGGCGGTGGCCCAATAATTCATCAGAAGCGTTCTCTTACCACTCAGGTTGATAGCTTTTATACGCGCGCTTCCTCCCGGGCGGTTACCGAGAAATTTATTATCGATTAAAGAACCGTTGACAATCTGATCAAATGTATGCGGATGATATTTAGGCTCCATCGTCTTCAGGAAAAGCGCCACCTTTTCTTCCTGTTCCTTATTTCCATTCTCATGAACCCAGGCTTTCAACGCGTCAACATGCTTTTGATCTTCTGGTGTGTAAATGCGCAGATTAGGTTCTTCTCCAGGTGTGTCTTCATCTCTCGTGTTATTCAGAAATGCCATCGACTTATAATATTCCTCGTTGACAAATGGATCGTAAGGATGCGTGTGGCATTGAACACAAGCCATCGTGGTGCTTTGCCATACCTCCCACGTTGTACTGACGCGATCTACCAAAGCGGCTACCCGGAACTCCTCATCATCGGTTCCGCCTTCGTCATTATTCATCGTATTTCTGTGGAACGCAGTCGCGATCAACTGTTCATCTGTTGGGTTCGGCAGTAAGTCTCCAGCGAGCTGTTCTCTTGTAAACTGATCAAACGGTTTATCCTGATTAAATGCTTTAATAACCCAGTCCCTATACTTCCACATCGAGCGGCCCTGATCTTTTTCATAACCTTTGGTGTCAGCGTATCGTGCCATATCAAGCCACCATGATGCCCACTTTTCGCCGAATTGGGGAGAAGCCAGTAGCTTATCGACTGTCTTCGCATATACCTCATCGCCCCCGTCAATAAATTCTTTTGCGTCTGCTTCTGATGGCGGAAGTCCGGTAATATCCATGTAGAGCCTGCGAACCAGGATTGCTTTATCGGCTTCTTTCGATGGCGTCAGCTTTTCTGCTGATAGCTTTTCAAGAATGAAGTTGTCGATTGGGTTACGGATCCAGGTTTCATTTTCATTGCCGCCTAATCCCGAAAGGATAGTCTTCGCGCCTGGCACTTCAACTTTTGTTGGCGGAACATAAGCCCAGTGATCACCCCACTCCGCTCCCTGGTCGATCCACCGCGTAAGGATGTCGATCTCTTCTGTCGAAAGCGCTGCTTCCTTGTAGGGCATTCTCACTTCCGGGTCGTTTGAAGTGATCCTGCGAACCATTTCACTGTGGCTGGCATCACCAGGAACGATCACGCGTTTGCCTGATTCGGCTGTGTCGATCGCTTCGTGTCTGAAAAGGAGGCTGAATTTGGCGTTCCGTTTCACGCCTCCGTGACAACTGATGCAGTGTTTATTGAGAATAGGCTTGACTTCGGCGCTGAAATCGACCTTTTTCTGCCCACAACTGATGATGGCGAGGGGAATAAGAAAGATCGCGGCATTCAAAAGAAACTTATCGCAACCGTTTGCCATAGGTATAAAAATAGACCAAATTCCTTGGGGATGAAACACTTTTTGATCAGTGGCCGATAGGGAATTACGCAATTCCAGTCGCAGTACCCAATCCCGACAACCGTGTATATCGTAGCGATGCTAGTGCATCTTCGACCTATCGTCGATGTAAAGCCTATATAAAGCCTATACAAAGCCTTTGTAATAGTAATTGCTATGGTATTTGATTGTTTATCCAATGTTGCGGTTACCATCAGGTTGCGGGTGCATAGCCAGCAACAGAGGACTTTGCGGGATTTTCGCAATCCCCGTTTTTATATGCGCCTAAAATCCTTACTTTTGCAACCTCAAAAAAACATAACACATAAACATGAACAATTACGAGACGGTATTCATTTTAAATCCCGTTTTGTCTGAAGATCAGGCAAAGGATACTGTCGAAAAATTCGTGAAAGTGTTGAAGAAAGCTAACGCTGAAATTCTCAATAATGAGCAATGGGGCCTTAAAAAATTAGCTTATCCTATCAACAAGAAGTCTACCGGCTTCTACAATCTCATCGAATTTGCGGCAGAAGGACCGGCTATCGACACGCTCGAAACCGAGTACCGAAGAGACGAATCAGTGATGCGCTTTTTAACAACAGTGCTGGACAAGCATGCTGTTGTTTACAACGAACGTCGCAGAAAAGGCGAGTTCAGAAACAAAGAAAACAGAAAACCTGTAAAGAAAGCTGAGGAGGGCGCATCAAGATGACATTAATGAATGAACCAATCAAACGTGCAGAGATCAAACCGAAATACTGCCGTTTCAAGAAGAATGGAATCAAGTACATCGATTATAAGGATCCTGACTTCTTGTTGAAGTTTATCAACGAGCAGGGAAAGATCCTTCCCCGCAGACTCACAGGAACAAGTCTTAAGTTCCAGAAAAAGGTAGGTCAAGCCGTAAAACGCGCCCGCCATCTGGCATTGCTTCCTTACGTCGGAGACTCATTGAAATAATCGTTGAACATCTAATTGCAAAGACGAACATGGAAGTAATATTGAAACAAGACGTCGCAGGACTTGGCTATAAGAATGATACCGTTAAAGTAAAAGGCGGGTACGGTAACAACTACCTGATCCCAAACGGTTATGCTTTGATCGCCAATGAATCCAACAAGCGACTGATAACAGAGAACATTCGCCAGGCTTCTCACAAGGCAGCGAAAGTTAAACAGGACGCGGAAGCAATTGCTGCCCGTATTGGTGACCTGGTGATTGAGATCGGAACTAAAGCCGGTGAGTCAGGCAAGATCTTCGGTGCTGTAACAGCCCTTCAGATTGCCGACGTATTAAAGTCTAAAGGCTTTGATATCGACCGTAAAAAAGTAGTTCTGAAAGAAGTCCCAAAGCAACTCGGTACATACTCAGCAACACTTGATCTCCACAAGGAAGTAAAGAAGGAGATTCAAATAAAAGTTGTCGCTGAATAAGCATCAATAAATGAATTCTGGAAGCCGGAGCATCGCTGCTCCGGCTTTTTTTGTTTTAATCTATGCGGTAGCACACGATTGCGTGAAATTTTTTATAATGTTCTCTCTCTAAATGACCTCCGCAGATGGTATTTTAGGTTTTTAACGAAACCAAACCTGCTATGAAGGCATCTGAACTCTTTCGTCAGTATGGACTCACTCCCAATACCTGGGATGAAATGTATAATGACGACAAGATCAGAGCGCATTATCAAAACGTCTATGATTCCTTGTCGGGTATCCCGGCGGATGAGCTGAGCAAGAAAGAAGAACTCGCGAAGAGCCTTTTCATGAGTCAGGGTATAACGTTCACTGTCTACTCCAGCGGTGAAGGAATAGAGAAAATATTTCCGTTTGACATCATTCCAAGAATCATCACCTCCTCCGAGTGGGATATTATCGAACGCGGGATCAAACAACGGCTCACTGCGTTAAATCTGTTTTTGAAAGATGTTTACCATCAGCAGTTCATCATTAAGGATGGCATTGTTCCGATGGACCTCATCTATTCGTGCCCGCATTATCTTCGGGAAATGCAAGGTGTGAATGTTCCTCACGACATCTATGTTCACATCGCTGGCATAGATCTTATCCGCGATTACGATGGCACTTTCTATGTGCTTGAGGACAATCTTCGTACGCCATCGGGAGTGTCTTATATGATTGAGAATCGCGAGATCACCAAACGCATTTTCCCTGACCTGTTGCCTCAGAATAATGTGCTGCCCGTGACGCAGTATCCGAATATTCTTTATAAGAATCTGATGTCACTTTCACCCGGACAGATATCCAATCCGACCGTGGTGTTATTGACGCCTGGCATATATAATTCCGCATATTTTGAACATACCACGCTTGCCAGACTCATGGGTATCGAACTTGTGGAAGGAAGAGATCTGGTGGTTGAAAATCAGAAAGTTTACATGAAGACAACGGCCGGGCTACAGCAGGTGGATGTTATCTACCGCCGCGTTGACGACGAATTCCTTGATCCACTCGTATTTAATCCTGAGAGCGTGCTCGGCGTTTCCGGAATTCTTTCTGCTTACAGGAAGGGCAACGTAGCGATCGTTAACGCGATAGGTAATGGCGTCGCAGATGATAAGGCGATTTATGTTTATGTGCCTGATATGATCAGATACTATTTGAATGAAGAACCACTTCTGAAAAATGTACCAACATTTCAGCTGGAGCGGCCAGATGAGCGTGAGCACGTGTTGAAAAATATCAGCCGTATGGTCGTTAAGAAGACCAATGGGTCCGGCGGGTATGGCATGCTCATGGGTCATGCGGCCTCAGACCAGGAGATCGCGGACTATCAAAAAGAAATACTCAAGGATCCACGGGCATTTATTGCGCAGCCGGTGATCAGTTTGTCGAACGCGCCGTGCTATATTAACGGCAAGGCTACACCACGGAGGATTGATCTCAGGCCTTTCGCGTTATGCGGACCAAGCGGGATCGAAATCGTGCCGGGCGGCCTTACCCGCGTTGCACTTAAGGAAGGTTCGCTGGTGGTCAATTCGTCTCAAGGCGGCGGTAGTAAAGACACGTGGGTACTGGCACAATGACAAATACCCTCTACAACTTGGATAACTTTATAACTAGCCCGACTCATGCTTAGCCGTGTAGCTGATTCACTCTATTGGATGTCGCGTTATATGGAACGGACCGACAGCATTCTCAGAATGCTAAAGATCAACTACGCATCGTCGCAGGATGCTCAGGAGTTCACCTGGGTACCTGTTCTCAGGATCTTTACCACGCTGACCGAAACCGAAATTGATCGCCTTGACGACAATAGTCGTAAGGTGCTGCAGTACATGATCATGGATCGTGAGAATCCTAATTCTGTTTTCAGCATGGTGACCATTGCCCGCGAAAATGCGCGCGGTGTTCAGGACCATATCACCGTTGAACTTTGGAAATGCTTAAATGAATTCTATCACGTGGTGCGTGGCGATCGGTTGCTCTATACTATCCAGCATGGTGATCCCATCACTGTTCTCGATATGCTGATCAAAGAATGCATGCTTTATTTTGGAACCACGGATATCACGATGTTCCGGGGAGAAGGCCTTTGCTTCATGAACGTCGGAAAGTTTATGGAGCGTGCTATCCAGTCTTCAGAGATACTTGACATCAAGCTTACCAATGTAAACTATGATCTTGATAAGCCTACCGATACGACTTACTGGAAATATCTGCTCATGTCCATTTCGGGATATGCCTTATATCTGAAGCGATATCAATCCGGTTTTGAAGCGCGGAACATCATCGATCAGGTATTATTCAATGTTGACTTTCCGCGATCCGTTCTTTACTCTTTGAATCAGCTTCATCGAAACATGGAGCGACTTCGCAGTGAAAAAAATATGGAAGGCTATACCAAAGTTCAGTTTATGGTTGGTAAACTGAGGAGCAAGGTCCAGTATTCTAATGTTCAGAGTGTCTCTAATATAGGGCTACATGATTATCTCACCGAGATCATGACCGATATCGATGATATCGGTGGCACGCTCAACCAGTATTTCTTCGCATACAGTTAATCCGGTATATATGTCAAAATTCAAGATCAGACACGTCACCAAGTATTCATACGAAACAATGGTTCGCGATAGTGCTAACCAGATCATGTTGTATCCTATCAAAGACGCAAGTCAACAGATCCTTCAGCATACCATTTTGATCACTGGCAATCCCGTGGTTGACCTTTACTTTGATTCGTACGGCAATCAGGTGGGTACCTTTACTCAGGCGAGTCCCCACCAGGAATTGATCATTGACTCCAGACTTCTGGTTGAAACTTTTCCACGTCCAATTCCCGACGATACTACGCCACAGGACTTACAATGGCTTGAACTCACAACATTAAGGCAACAGCTCGAATACATTGACTTCCTGCGTCAGGAACGCTTCAGTGCGTTTCAGGAAATTGAAAAGATCGTTGAAACCGAAAGATGCCAGGAGTGTAGTCCACTGGTGACTGCCAAGCACTTTTGCGAATACATCTACAAGAACTTTGAATACAAGAAAGGAATTACAACGGTGGAATCTACAATCGATGAAGTCTGGAACCTGCGCTCAGGTGTTTGCCAGGATTTCGCACACGTTCTACTTGTGATGCTTCGTCTTATTAATATTCCTGCGCGTTATGTCAGCGGATATATTTGTCCAAAGAAAAATGGTATGCGCGGCGAAGGTGCAACGCATGCATGGGTTGAAGCGTACATCCCATTTTATGGATGGTTAGGTCTTGATCCCACAAACAACTCCCTGGCTACTGAAGCACACGTGACGCTCGCCGTAGGAAAGAATTTTTCGGATTGTTCTCCTGTTAAAGGCACTTATCGTGGCACATCGAACCATACACTTGACGTAGCGGTATCGGTTGGTTATGAAGATGGTATTACGATGGATGGCGACCATGAAATTGTGAAGCCGGATGTGATCGCGTCTAATATGAAGAACAGTTTCCGGAGACATCAGGAAATGCAAATGCAACAATAGAGAGTACCAATCGCCAAATCAATTATTCACTAAATCACCCAATTTATTGTGGTCGTGCATGGAATCGAACCATACATCTTAGCAGGTTTTAGCCAATCATAAACTACCAGGTAGTGAGGTGGGATTCGAACCCATTCTGCTAATGTTTTGCCGTTAAACTAACAACCTGAATAGTATTTAGTCCTACTTTGTCAATTTAGTCAACAAACAAGCATTATTATCCTCAAAGTACGGTTTACTGCTTGGGATTGCCTCCGATATCATTTTGGCCAATGAATCCGTCGACCATTATCGAGTATTACACCAAAAACGTTGGCTTGAAAGGTCAACATAGCTAGCCCAGGTCGGCTGACGTCTCGTCGGACTACCTGGGTATGATTTCATCGACTGATAGTGGAAATATTTTGATCAGGCAAATTGGAGGTGGAATCAAATGTGTCTGGAAAATTGGCGCGCGGCGAAAGGCCAACCCTTACAGGGTTTCAAAAAATGCATGCGTCCTCACCCCAGGTAGCCCCGACTTCGTCGAGGGCGACCTGGGGCTAGCATGTATTGCCCTTTCAGGGCAACTTAACGAATACAATCCTTGATGAAAGTTCTACAGATATTGGTGCACTAAATGACATTGTGAGACGGTGTCTGTAGTCACTTCTGGTAGACCTGGCATGTATTGCCCTTTCAGGGCATCTTAACAGATACAATCCTTGATGACAGTTCTACAGATATTGGTGAACGAAATGACATTGTGAGACGGTATCAGTCGTCACTTCTCGTAGACCTGGCATGTATTGCCCTTTCAGGGCAACTTAACGAATGCAATCCTTGATGAAAGTTCTACAGATATTGGTGAACTAAATGACATCGTGAGACGGTGTCTGTAGTCACTTCTCGTAGACCTGTTTGAGCCATATCCCTCAAATTCAAGATAGCTTGACCAGTAGGATTAGTTTGGTACAGAGTATCTAAAGTAGTTAGTTTCCGCGCCATGAGCGTTAACTACTCCGTACCAAACTAACCACTAAGGACCAGAGACTAACTAGAACTTGTATCTAACAAACGCTTCCATCGCTTCATACTCAGCCAATCCCAACGCATTGTATGCTTGCGCTGTGGCATGGTTACGATCTTCAGCGCGCATCCAGAATTCGCGTTTGTCGCTTCCCGGGAACATTGCGCTGTCTTTTTGCGATTGATGTTTGAATACCGCACGGCGCTTGCGTCCCAACTCTTCCGGGCTCAATGGTACTGCCATTTCGATTTGGTCGATGTCCCACTCCTGCCACGCGCCTCTGTATAACCATACCCAGCATTCCTTAGCCCAAGGTCTCTTTTTCAAGCGTCTCAACGCCTCAAATATTGCAGCGAGACATACGCGGTGCGTACCGTGTGGATCCGAAAGATCTCCTGCTGCGTAAATCTGGTGTGGTTTGATACGTTCGAGGATGTCGACAATTAATAGTATGTCATCTTCGCTCAACGGTTTCTTTTTCACAGCACCTGTTTCATAGAAAGGCATGTCCAGAAAGTGCATTTGTTCGTCGGGCAATCCAACGTAACGGCCACCCGCCTTTGCTTCGCCCCTTCTGATAAGACCTTTTATCTTTAATACTTCAGGGCTATCCAGTTGTCCGGGCCCCTTCTTTTGAAGTGATTGAACTATCTTCTTATAAAATTTAGCGCCGTCAGCTTTGCTGAGGTTAAACTGACCGTTGAAATCGCGAACAAAATCCGCGAAGCGAATCGCATCATCATCAAATACTGCGATGTTACCCGAAGTCTGATATGCAACGTGCACTTCATGACCCTGGTCTACAAGTCTGATAAATGTTCCACCCATTGAAATTACGTCATCATCAGGGTGAGGTGAAAATATGATCGCGCGTTTTGGAAATGGCTTTGCACGTTCCGGTCTGTGTGAATCGGAAGAATTTGGCTTGCCGCCTGGCCATCCCGTGATCGTATGCTGTAAGTAATTGAAGACTTTAATATTCACCTGGTAGGCAGAACCATACTCAGTGATGATGTCGCCCATACCATTCTCCATATAATCATGGTTGGTAAGTTTGAGCACTGATTTATTAGTCTTCTGACACATCCATACTACTGCCTTACGGATGAGCTTGTCGTCCCATTCAATGCTGTCGAGCAACCATGGCGTTTTGATGCGTGTTAACTTTGAAGCCGCGGCATCGTCTAAAACGATTGTACAATCACGATGCTTCTGAAGGAAAGAAGATGGTAGCTGATCTGTGACCGGCCCTTCTACAGCTTTATAGATTACGTTCGACTTTCCTTCGCCCCACGCCATCATATATACTTTTGCAGCTTTCAGAATGGATCCAACACCCATTGTGATTGCCTTCCGTGGTACGTTTTCCTCGCCAAAGAAATCACTGGCAGCATCGATGCGAGTTACCTGATCCAAAGAAACCAATCTCGTAAGTGATTTTTCAGTAGAACCGGGTTCATTGAAACCGATGTGGCCCGTACGTCCTATACCCAATACCTGAATATCAAGTCCGCCAAGCGTGTCAATCTTATCTTCATAGGCTTTGCAAAAAGCAGCGACATCTTCTTTCACAGCTTTGCCATCAGGGATATGAATATTCTTTTTTGGTATATCGATGTGATCGAACAAATGTTCTCGCATGAAGCGCACATAACTTTGAAGCGCTTCGGGTTGCATCGGATAATACTCGTCGAGATTAAAAGTAAAGACATTCTTAAAGCTCAGCCCTTCTTCCTTATGGAGTCTTACCAACTCCGCATACATTCTCGTGGGTGAAGAGCCTGTGGCCAGACCCAGCACAACAGGTTTGTTTTCTTTCTGACGGGATTTAATCAGGGAAGCGATTTCGGTCGCTACCCAGGTTGATCCTAGCTCAGAGGTGTTGAAGATTTTTACCGGAATCTTTTCAAAGGCCGTAAGGTCGTTATTCATACTTTTGATGGGTTTTGATATTCGTCCAATCAAGCGCTAAATTATCTCAAAAAGGGCGAAATTTTCAAGTGTTTGCGGAAACATTATTTCATGGAACGCTTTCGAACAGTCGTTAGTCCGGTAGAATCCCCATCTAAAATGGCCATTTCAGACAGAATTCTGACGATCGGGTCATGTTTTTCTGATGCGATAGGGCAAAGAATGTCTCAAAACAAATTTCAAAGTCTGTCAAACCCGTTTGGTATTATTTACAATCCGTTGTCCATTCACAAGGTTGCGACTTATGCGCTGGACAACAATTCGCCCCCTCCGGCGACCTTTGTTGAGCGTGGCGAAATAGTGCTGAACTACGATTTCCATTCCGAACTTTCAGCACTTACGGAAGTCGATCTACAATCCAAAATCATTTCCACCATCGATACCGTTGGTGATTTTATACCGAAGGCGAAATGGCTTATCATTACCTATGGCACGGCCTGGGTATACGTCAGAAAAGACAACGGTGAAGTTGTCGCCAATTGCCATAAAATTGCCCAATCGTACTTCGACAAATCTTTGCTGAAGGAATCTGTTATCGTTGAGTCTTTCGGGAAATTCTACGGAGCACTTAAGGCGGCAAATCCGAAGATCAACGTCATTGTTACGGTTAGTCCCGTTCGTCATATCAAAGACACATTATCATTGAACAGCGTAAGCAAAGGAATATTGCGAACAGCGTGTTACGAAATCAGCGAGCGTTTCAAGGATGCCTCCTATTTTCCCGCTTTTGAAATTATGGTCGATGATCTTCGCGACTACAGGTTTTATAAAGCAGACATGATTCATCCTAACGAAGTAGCAGAAGATTATATCTGGGATAAATTCATTTCGTGTTATGGTGACCAGCAACTCATATCTTTTCTGGCACAATGGCGCGAAATTCAAAATGCGATCCATCACAAACCATTTCACGAAGAAACTACTGCGCACCAGTTATTTCTTAAAGAAACGATTAGAAAATTACAGGCCGTTTCAAGTTTGGTTAATGTAGATGTCGAAATTGATTCGATAAACAAAAGGATATTAAAAAATTTCAGGTAGTTGAACATCTCATGAACAATTTTACAAACCGGCTGGCAAAATCTACCTCGCCTTACCTTTTACAGCACGCACACAATCCAGTTGATTGGTATGAATGGGGCGAAGAGGCTTTAACAAAGGCAGCGAACGAGCACAAACCCATCCTTGTCAGCATTGGATATTCGTCATGCCATTGGTGTCATGTGATGGAACGTGAGTCATTTGAAAAAAATGATGTTGCGCAAGTCATGAACGCCTATTTCGTCTGTATCAAAGTTGATCGGGAAGAACGACCTGATATTGATCAAATTTATATGGAGGCCGTTCAGGCGTTGGGCGTGAATGGCGGATGGCCGTTGAATGTCTTTCTCACACCGGACCAAAAGCCATTCTACGGAGGTACGTACTTCTCGCCACAAGTCTGGACACAGGTACTGACCAATATTCACAACGCTTTTAAAAGTAATCGCGACGAGATTGAAGGCACAGCTGAAGAACTGCGTCTACACCTCATGAACTCAGATGTGCAGAGGTTTATCCAACCTGCACCTGATAGCTCGCTCCCTGAAGACATCACTTCCATTTACAAATTGCTGGCTTCGAAGTTTGATACAGCATGGGGCGGTATGGATCGTGCACCAAAATTTGTGATGCCTTCCGTGTGGCGGTTCCTGCTTCGATATTATCATCTCACAAAAGATGATAATGCATTACGTCAAATCAAATTGACGTTAGACAAGATATGTCAGGGTGGTATTTACGATCAACTTCGAGGTGGTTTTGCGCGATATTCTGTCGATGGACAATGGATCGTACCACACTTTGAAAAAATGCTCTATGACAATGGACAGCTTCTAAGTTTATATGCTGAAGCATGGGCCGTGACGAAAGATCCCAGTTATAAAACTGTTGTTTATGAAACTGCAGAATGGCTTGAACTGGAGATGCAAAATAATCTTGGTGGTTTATATTCAGCCCTCGATGCGGATAGCGAAGGCGTAGAAGGTAAATACTACGTATGGACAAAAAAGGAGCTTGAGCAAATTCTCGGTGATCTTTCACCCTTAGTCCTGAAATATTATGAAATCAAAGCCGAAGGAAACTGGGAAGAGGGAGTAAATATCTTGTACCGAAAAGACGTTGATCAATCATTTCTTGAATCAAACAACATCACAGCTGAGGACTGGAACACTATCCTTATTGAAACAAAATCCCGACTTCTTGAGCATCGCTCCAAACGAATCAAACCTGGTCTCGATGATAAAGTCATTACGTCATGGAACGCTTTAACGGTTTCAGGATTTATAGACGCTTACATGTATCTGTCCGATGAAAGGTTCCTTAAGATGGCAATCCGGAATATGGAATTCATCCTGAGTAACCTTACTAACGGATTGATTCTCTACAGAAGTTTTAAAGAAAAACGAGGCTCCGTGTATGCATTTCTCGATGACTATGCATTTGTCATTCAGGCGCTACTAAAGATCTATCAGACAACTTTCGAACAGCAATGGATCGATCACGCGAAAGCATTTATGCAATATACACTGGCGCATTTTTACGACGACGGCGAAAGATTCTTTCACTACACCGGCACGCAATCTGAAAGACTTATTGCACGTAAGAAAGAAATCTTTGACAATGTGATTCCATCTTCAAATGCTGTGATGGCACAGAATCTTTACGTACTGGGCACGATGCTGGACAACGACGCATGGAAACAGATGGCATCAGAAATGATCGGCGGGTTAACGCAGTTAATCAAAGGAGAACCCAACTACATGACGCAGTGGGCGATTGCACTTACAGAAATCAAAAAAGGTTTCAAAGAAGTTTTGATGGTTGGCCCCGGCATTAATCAAATCAGACGGGAAATGCAATCTGACTTCCGCCCTTATGCAATTTGGATGGGAACGACCTCGACGACTACCCTGCCCCTATTTGAAGGGAAAATATCCCCCAATCAAGTTGATACCGTCTATGTCTGCGAACAGAAAATTTGCAAGTTGCCTGTTCATACCTCAATGGAGGCGGCCAAACAGCTTTTATGAAATCGTCACACTGTTTAATAAGACACCTCATAAAAATTTTGATAGTATGCGGATGATTTTATCGATCAAGTAAATGTATCTTCCTATATTACGTATGACTACAAAGAACTGACAGGGAGAGAAGTCAGTTCACCCCACGGAACGTGATTTATCAATTTGTCATCCTTCTAGCACTACTCGGGAATTTTGTTCAAGAACCTGCACCAGCATCTGGCATTTATATTATCCACGAGACGCCTCGCGGTACAAAATGTACGAACGAACACAGAATGGTTGTTGGCAGGCTGAAAATCTGCCTCTCCCCCAAGCCTATTTTAGAAAATACTGTTTTAAGACCAGCATCCGCCGTGCAGTATGACCCACTATACAAGACGCATTATATTGAAATGGGCATAACATCAGAAGGAAGCAGGATCCTACTTCAAACCAAGAAATCACTACCCGATTCGAAGTTCGCGTTGGTGGTCGATGGCGATATCATTTGTGTTTTTACGATTAACAATGACTATGCTATAAAGTCGTTTAGAATTGGAGAAGATGTGGCGCTCGCGGATCTGATGATCATTCATGAGAGGCTGGAGCAGGCGGATCTTTAGAGTAGCGCCTTGCGGCGTTATTGAGATAATCAAGAGTCAATATGTCAATGTTTATGATGACCTAGATCCCGTTTTTTATCGGAGTGCGGGTGAATA
Source organism: Chryseolinea sp. (assembly GCA_039916665.1). Lineage (GTDB taxonomy): Bacteria > Bacteroidota > Bacteroidia > Cytophagales > Cyclobacteriaceae > Chryseolinea. Next base: position 43,394 of record JBDSKX010000177.1, read on the forward strand.
ATCAACAGTCAATAAGTCAATAATCAATGTTCATGATGGACTAGACCCCGTTTTTTTATTTGGTGATTTTTATTTTGGTCGGTGGTGGCGGGAGGTGATGCGGTGTCGGAGTGCGGGTGAATAATCAACAGTCAATAAGTCAATAAGTCAATAATCAATGTTCATGATGGACTAGACCCAGTTTATATATAACCACACTTTTGGGGATCACAGTAATTCCTGAGGATCTTTTCTTGCCGCATTTCTGTTCGTCAAAAAGGTTAGTTTTGGGGTTTAATTAAAAACGTGAGCTACGCATTCGAAGAAACAGCAATCGATACGAGGACAACACTCTTTGTCGAACTGCTATTGCCGGTGCCGATACCAAAACTTTTCACGTATCGCGTACCGATGACGTTGAACGAGAAAGTCTCGGTAGGACAACGCGCTATCGTTCAGTTTGGTGATCGCAAAGTTCTCACAGGTGTAATCATTTCTATTACCGAAACGCCTCCTTCTGACTACGAAGCCAAATACCTGCTTGATCTCCTGGATGAATATCCATCCGTTACGGATGTTCAACTCAAACTATTTGGATGGATATCGGAGTATTACATGTGTACGTTGGGAGAAGTGATGAACGCCGCAATGCCCAGCGGATTAAAACTCAGCAGCGAGTCGCGCGTACAAATTCATCCTGGATTTAGTCTGGAAGAAAGCACGTTATCATTTTCCGAAAAAGAAGTCATTCTGCTGAAACGACTCGCCAACGAAGAATCACTTGAGTATTCCGATATCTCAAAATTACTGGAAGTAAAATATCTTTATAGCATCCTTAAATCGCTCGTTAATAAAGAAGCTATCATCCTATTTGAAGAGGTTAAAGAGAAGTTCAAGCCGAAATCTGAGAAGAAAGTCAGGCTTACAAGCGACTACAATAGTTCCAATGCCATTCAATCACTCTTCGAAGTCCTGTCGTCAAAGCCAAAGCAGGAAGCGATTTTACTGAAGTATCTTCAGGTTGTACCGATCTTACATGATCCGAAGAAAAATCATATAGGGATAGGCAAAAAGATGCTGATCGGTGATGATCTTTCTGAATCATCCCTCAATACGTTAGTCAGGAATGGCGTACTGGAAGAGTTTGAAGAAATCGTTTCACGCTTTACGGAAGATCTTCCAATCGATCCGGTTATTATTCAGCTGAATTCTGAACAGCTGCACGCACAACATGAAATCCTTGAGCATTTCAAAGACAACAATACACTTCTCCTCCACGGCATCACGGGCAGCGGGAAAACAGAGATCTACGTCAACCTGATCAAGAAAGCACTGGAAGGTGGGTCACAGGTACTGTATCTACTCCCCGAAATTGCATTAACTACACAAGTTGTTCAACGGCTTAAGAAAGTCTTTGGATCAAGTATGGGAATCTACCATTCCCGTTTTTCAGACAACGAACGTGTTGAAGTTTGGAATGGAATATTGGCCGGTCGCTTCAAGTTTGTGATTGGTGTAAGGTCATCCATCTTCCTGCCATTTGACAATCTCGGACTGATTATCGTAGATGAAGAACACGACGCAAGTTACAAGCAACAGGAACCTGCTCCGCGCTACCATGCACGCGACGTTGCACTTGTGCTTTCGCAGCTTCATCATTCAAAAGTAATTCTAGGATCTGCCACACCGTCGCTGGAGTCATACTATCAAACCCTGCAAAAAAAGTATGGCTATGTACGCCTCGACAAACGATTCGGTGATGCACAGCTACCAACCGTTTTACTCGCCGATATGAGTGAAGCGCGCAAACGAAAGACCGTGAAGGGCGAATTCTCACAGATACTGCTCTCGAAGATTGAAGAAACATTAAAGAAAAAAGAACAGGCAATCATTTTTCAGAATCGACGCGGCTATTCGCCGATGGTAAACTGTGAAGACTGTGGCTGGGTACCAAAGTGTATCAATTGTGCGGTAAGTCTTACTTATCATCAGTTCCGGCATGCCATGGTTTGTCATTACTGTGGCTATCGCGAGAACATGCCCGAAACATGTCCTGTTTGTTCATCAACACGGTTAATAACTGTAGGGTACGGCACTGAAAAACTTGAAGAAGAACTATCATTGTACTTTCCCGACAATACGGTACGACGAATGGATATGGACACTACCAGATCCAAAACGGGATACGAAACTATTCTTGAGCAGTTTGAAAATGGACAGACCGACATTCTCGTGGGAACGCAAATGGTGACCAAAGGATTGGATTTCGATCGGGTAAGTCTTGTCGGAATATTTAATGCAGACCGGATGATCCACTTTCCTGATTTCAGGTCGTACGAGCGAGCTTTTCAGTTGATCACCCAGGTTAGCGGCCGGGCCGGGCGCCGGAATAATCAAGGTCTGGTGGTGATTCAAACTGCAAATCCGGACCATCCCCTGCTACAGATCATCCTGCATCATAAAATGGCGGAGTTCTATGCACAACAACTTGAAGACCGGAAGGCATTTCTTTATCCTCCCTTTTCAAGGCTTATAGAAATCACCGTTAAACACACAGACAAGAAAATATGCCGGACTATAGCGCAGGCGTTATTTGACAAGTTGCTGGTGATAAAAGGCGTAAGGATCATGGGGCCGGGTGAACCAATGATTTCAAAGATCCGTAATCAATTTCTTTTTGATATTCTTATAAAAATTCCGCGCGGTATCAATACATTGGCAGACATCAAACGATCAATTGGTGAGCATACCGCGGACGTGCTAAAAGATAAGGCACACAGGAATGCACGGATCGTGATTGATGTTGATCCCGTATAAAAAAAAGCAATCTCCCTTATTATCAGACCTAGTAAAAAGTGAATAGAAAATATGAGCAATCCGGTTCTTGAAAAAACGATTAATGTGTACGCGTCTCCAGAAAAAATATGGCGCGTCTTTACTGATCCAATGGTAACCAGGCAGATGGGAGGAGAATATGTGACGGACTGGCAAGTCGGTGGTGCTTTCGGATGGAAAGGAAAAGATGGCAACATGTACACGAGTGGAAAGATATTGGAAATCGAACCACAAAAATTATTAAAACACGATCTCGTGGATATAGAAGATCAGAGCGCGTTGCTGTCAACGATCACGTATGATTTCAAGCCGATACAGACCGGGACGTCAATTTCAATTCGCGAAGAAATCAATCACGAGATGGACGAAGAAGATTTAAGTGATACCAGCGATGGCTGGGAGTTCGCGTTGCAAGCGATAAAAGATATCGCAGAGAAATTATGAAGTGCAAAAAGACTTTACATTAACAAACTGAATCAACAACAATCTTACTAAAATTTCACATAATGAAACGGAACCTACTACTACTCTGCGTCGCGCTGGTTATTGCCACCGTTGGCTATACCCAAAAATTTCCTTCCACAGATAAGAGCCCGATGGATATGGCTTATTTTCCGGACAATTTTGCTCACGATCGCAAAGGCGATGACAAAGCTATTATTCGGGTATCGTATAGCAGACCGTCAAAAAGTGGACGTGAGATTTTTGGCAAACTTGTTCCCTATGGAAAAGTCTGGAGAATGGGTGCGAATGAGGCAGCTGAGATCAAATTCTATCAGGATGTCGATTTCGGCGGCAAGAAAGTAGCGGCGGGAACTTATTCACTGTTTGGTATTCCTGGTGAAAAAGAATGGACGATTATTTTGAGTAACGATCTCGACTATTGGGGCGCCTATAGCTACAATGAGAAGAACGATGTGTTGAGGGTCACCGCGCCTGTGATCGCCTTATCAGACGCGTTAGAGAACTTCAGCATTGTCTTTGATAAAAAGGGCGCTGGCAAGGGTACTATGAAACTCGGTTGGGACAAAGGTGGCGCTGAGGTAGCGTTTACTTATTAAATAACGCTTTGAACGCGGCGGTTAGGAATCAATAATTGCCGGCTCCGCTAGGGTATTGTCAATTATTGTAGACTTGATTGTCTGGTTGTATCTTTTTAATGCCTTAATCAGCTTGTCCTTATCACGCATCTGTCCAATACAAAATTTATCTCCCTCATCTGTTTTTAAAAATGCCTTGTAGATCTGGTCATGTATTGTAGATGATGTGGACAACTGGTAAACGGTCTGGGCCGTTAGAATCCGGTTGACATACATCTTTTCAATTCCTGTAAATTTATAGGTGTCGGCATTTACCACCAATCCTAAAATTTTATAACCTTCTTTAATTTGCCGGTTGTCAAAGTCGAGTATAACGATTTCACGACCAGTCCAAATGGAGAAAGCAATGACATTCAGGACAATCAATAAAAACGGATTGATCTCCGAAAAAGAAAATGTGATAAGTTTATAGTTTGCAGGCAGGAAAATCAAAAGCCCTATGAATTTTAACCAAAGTGGTGAAAGATGTCTGACGTTGATTTCGATTGGTCTAAGTACCATGAAGGATCAAGGCTGAATGCTGAAACATAAATCAAGATAACAAATTGAATAATCAATTCAATTCGCTTGGCTTATCTGAGCCACTGGTACTCTAGACCCTTCAACGTGGTAGTCGCCAGTTCATTTTTAATCTCAATTGGATTTCCAGTCACTTGGTTAATTGGAGCGTGATCCGCAAAATCATCGACCTTAATCTTTATCTGCTGATCTTCCTGACTGAAATTATGAATAGTAATCAAACTTTTGCCTTGCCAGGAATACTTCATCACAAGCACATGATCCGAGCCGCTATCAAGAATTTCCCAGGTCCCGAATGCTATCTCCGGACATTTTTTTCTTAGCATAATCATTTTCTTCGTCCATTTCAATAACGAACTGGAATCTGTTAATTCATTTTTGACATTCAGTTTTGAATAAGTGAAATCTCCAAAGTCTATCACTGGTAAAACTGGGTTTTTATTACTCGTAAACCCTGCATTTTTTGAGTCGTCCCATTGCATCGGTGTTCTCACTGAGAGTCTTTCTTTTAATCGAAGGTCGTCACCCATTCCAAGTTCGTCACCATATCGCATTACGGGAGTACTCGGCAATGAAAGTAAGACGCTGTATGCAAGCTCAATCAATTCCTTTTTGTTGCCCAGCATTGGAGCAAGTCGCCGCCTGATACCGCGGTCATATAATTGCATCTGCTTCTCGGGACCGAATGCTTTATACACTTTATCTCGTTGCTTTTCAGTTAACCGCCCGAGATCAACTTCATCGTGATTACGAAGAAACTGTCCCCACTCTGCAGTCTTAGGCATTTTGTTGGTTTCATTCAGAGCTTTTTGCAATGGTTTAATTTCTGACGTAGCCAAAGCATAAAAAAGATATTGATTGACATAGAAATTAAACATCATCTGAATGCCTTCCGCATGATGACCAAAATAATCCTTGTTCTCATCCGGCATTACGTTCGCCTCACCAAGAATGACTGCCTCTTTGTCGATCGAGTCAACTTGTGCCCTAAGCGCCGTGATGATTTCAAACTGGTGGTCAAAATTCTCTTTCACTGTATCCGGAACTTCTATGACAAAAGGAACGGCGTCAACTCTGAATCCTTTGATTCCGGTGTTCATCCAGAATGCGACAATCTTGCGGATCTCCTTCCTGACGGCAGGGTTCTGTACATTCAGATCCGGTTGAAAATCATAAAAACGATGGTAATAATATTCATGAGATATGCTGTCGAGCTTCCAGATCGATTGTTGCACACCGGGGAAAACCATTCCCTGATCCGCATTTTTGGGGCGTTGTTTACTCCACACATACCAGTCGTGGAACGGGGAATTTTTGTCCTTTCTCGCCGACAAAAACCATGGATGCTGATCTGAGGTGTGATTTAAAACCAGGTCAATAATGATTTTTATGTTCCGGCGTTTTGCACTATCGACGAAAATTTTGAAATCTGCGAGACTGCCGAGTCGCTGATCAACATCGTAATAGTTTGAAATATCGTATCCATCGTCTTTGTTGGGTGTGGGTTGAAAGGGCGACAACCAGATCACATCAGCACCCAATGAATCGATGTAATCGAGCTTACTGATCAGGCCTTTAAAGTCACCGACACCGTCGTTGTCACTGTCTTTAAAAACTTCAACATCGAGGGTGTAAATGATACCGTTCTTGTACCAGAGAACGGCTGTGGAATCAGGCGGGACTTCTTGATTTACAATATTTTGTGCATCCTTTTTAACACAAGAGCCTAAAATGAAAAACAGGGCCACACACGTTGCGTACTGAAGCAACCGCGGGGTCAGCACTTTACAGATCATGAACATTCAATATGCGTGAATCTGATTAGTCTTCTACTTCCGCGAGATACTTCATCGACAGTTCTTGTCTTGGCAGTGCCAATGCAATACGGTCGAGGTTATCCGGCGCAATCTCTGTGATCTCCCATGTATCTGGTCCCCACACAGCTTCCTTATTTTTCAACCTATGGCCCACTTCGAAAAGTACTTCGGTTGCGATTTCCTTAAGGACCATTCCCGTTTTGATGGTCACTTCGGATGTGATAGGGACGAACATATAACTAATGTTTTGGTGTGTGAATCTTCTTCAACTTCAGTGGCTCAAAGAGTGTACCAATCGACGAGGGAAAAGTGAATTATAAAATTGTAATTATGAATTAAGGGCCCAGAACTTAGATTCTCTGTTGTCCCATGCTCCCAGCACGCTTACGTCAAGGACATTATTGAATTTGTAAATAATGATCTGCTTGCCTATGGCTCTCCTGAACACACTCTGAACACACTCTGAACAGCTACTGAACAACTGCTCTTTTGCGTGTCTTTTGTCTAATTAAAGATAATTGCCTTCCCAGGGCGAATTGAACGTAATTCTGAAAAAACCTTATAATTTCTCAGTGTGTGTTTGGTTGCGGTAGAACAAATTGGTTGCAGATGGAAAATATTGAGAAATCTTTCTAACGAATGGGCATCAATGGCAACAGATGGAAAAACGAAATTTCAACTTTCCGTATGTTTATTTCACCAGCAGCAGATGCGGCAGCTGTTGGTATTGTGGGCAGAACTTAAACAAATTATCAAATAGAAACATAGTCGACGCAGGTATTCTCAGTAGTAAGATGACGGTGGCCGGGACGGCTTCGACATGGATTACACAGTTGAATGGGTAATAGAATTAGTTACTTCTTCGCCATCGTCCAATCAATACCACCCCAAAGGTGTTTCAGGAATGTGGGATCTTTATAGTATTCTGATTTGTGTCCGAGTGCTGTATAAAATTGGCGGCCGCCTTCAAACTCATGATACCAGGCTAATGGGAAGTAGTTGCCGAAAGTATTGCCGGGATATTCGCCTTTCTTGTCATCTGTAATTGTAGTAAGATCCACGGCGAGCAAGACTCGTATATCCGGATTGAGTTGATTCGTGTAATAACATTCATCTTCCCACGTCCAGGTATCGCTAAGGAATTTTGTAGATGGGTGAGTTTTGTCGATTACTTTAATGGTGAACTTTTGCAGTTCAGGATGACGGACAAATTTCCCCCCAAGCATGGATGAGAACCAAGGCCATTGTCTCTCAGACCCTGACGCCGAGTGTATGCCGACAAAGCCTCCACCATTGTGAATGTAATCTACAAAGGCCTTCTTTTGATCTTCATTATCGAAGGCTTCGTTGTTGGTGCTGGCAAAGATGATGCATTTGTATTGCTTAAGATTTTCAGCGGTAAAGTGTGCGGGATCTTCTGTAGCAAATGTTTCAAAACCATTGTCGGCACAGAGTTTCGTTAGCGCGATAGTTGCATCAGCCCGATTATCGTGCACATAGCCTTTGCCGTTGTGGGTGTAGATTAGAATTTTCTTCGGCGCTTTTACGAGGCTGAAGAGTGGGAGTATGCAAAGGAGTAAGATGATTAATCTTTTCATTTTCCGTATGGTTGTCTTCAATTTGTCCTCACAAGGTATCTGTTTCTGTTTATAAATCCATCAACGCTGAGGTTCACGGAAGGACTACAGGAGGTTCGCGGGGGTTAATACAATTCCCTTCAATTATTGCGGATATCGTCGACGGGGATTTGTTCGGTTGCCTTGATGACTGGAGAAGGAATTTAGGAAAATAACGGCAACTACGCTATGGCAGGTATTAGTTACCCCTTACATTGAACATGCCTTCATTGCGACCGTTGTTGCGCCATTGCGGTGAGTTACCTCTATAGTATCTCCCAATCCTCATTCAGCACTGGTATCGCCTGATGCGCCGTCAAATCAAATTGGCAGGGCACCACAGAAACATAGTTGTTCTTGACGGCCCACTCATCGTTATCTTCACCTTTGTCGAAGTTCACGAAGTTACCGACCATCCAGAAGTAACGACGACCGTTAGGATCCACTCGCTGATCAAAATCTTCAACCCATTTTGCATTTGCCTGACGACAAATTCTAATGCCTTTCAATGGCTCTTTACTTTTCTTTGGGAAGTTTACATTCAAAGCCACGCCTTTCGGCAACCCTTTATCAAGCACTTGTTTTGTGATTTTTCGGATATACTCTTCCGTATGCGAGAAGTCAGCATCGTGACCATAATCGCCAAGTGAAAATCCAATAGCCGGTGTTCCTTCGATAGCACCTTCAATCGCGGCAGACATCGTACCTGAATATAAAACGCTAATTGAAGTATTGCTTCCGTGATTGATACCACTGACAATTACGTCAGGCTCACGTACTTCTTTCAAAACAAAATGTCGCGCGATTTTTACGCAGTCGGCCGGAGTACCTGAACATTCGTAGGCTTTAACACCTTCGAATATAAAATTCTCCTCAAGACGCAACGTCTCCCCTACCGTAATTGCATGACCCATTCCCGATTGTGGTCCATCCGGTGCAACGACGATCACATCTCCGATCGTTTTCATCACATTGATGAGCGTGAGAATACCTTTCGATGTAATACCATCGTCATTGGAAACAAGTATCAGTGGTTTCATTTCAAGAAAAAGATTAAATACAAATCAGCGGCGCGAAGTTAGTGGAATTTCATTGTGGTCAAGAACCCAAAGCTTTTCTCCTTGGATTCTCTGCGCCTTTGCGTCTCTGTGGTGAAAAAGCAGTCGACCTTATCGTGCCAGCTAGATCGAATTGTAATAGGCTACAATCCTGGCAAATTCATATTTGTCGTCGGGTTTTAAGTGGTTCTCTTTCATGTATGCTTCAACGGCATCTGATTTCTTGCCCATCATATCCAAAAGATCGCCTTTGCTGCCTTTGAATTCCGATATGTCGCCATCTTCATTGAGAAAGAAAAAATGATTGACGAGTATTTGTCTCGTGTATGATCCCAGATAGTAAGGTGAACTGTAGCTACGAAATTCGATTGCTTCGCGTGCCAGCAAAGTAAACTTACCTTCTACCAGAAGTTCAAAGAAGACCGGTGTCTTGTAACCAGTTGTATTGTTGAATGGCAATGCATAAAACTGTCTGTATCTCCTGACGGTCATGTCGAAGATTTCAAAGAATAGAACCTTTCTGGCGCTGAATGCCTCAGTACGTGTATTACGAATGTTAATTTGAATAAGATCCTGCTGAAGGTCATACTTGATCTGACCCTTTATCGTATCACCTTCTACCAACACCACTTTGCCGTCATGCCACATTTGCGACGGCCATTGCTGGGCATTCGCATTTTGGATAGCAGCAAATACAGAGAGGGTCAACACGATTCCTACCGCAAACCCAACCTCTCCGTTTTTCCTCGATGATCTCATGAATGCTTTAATATGTTATGACCAAGTTTATCCCGCTTGGTCTTCAAGTACTTTTCGTTGTGCGGGTTAGGGACAACCTCGATGGGTACGTTATCGACAATCTCAAGACCGTAGCCCATCAGTCCAACCCGTTTCTTAGGGTTATTCGTAATCAAACGGATTTTGGTTATACCTAAGTTACGAATTATTTGTGCTCCTATGCCATAATCCCTTTCGTCCATGTCGAAGCCAAGTTTGATATTCGCCTCCACAGTGTCAAGCCCTTCTTCCTGCAATTTATAGGCCTTAAGCTTATTGAGCAATCCAATGCCTCTGCCTTCTTGTTTCATGTACAACACAACACCTTTGCCTTCCTCATTCACGAGGTCCATAGCCTTGTGCAGCTGTGTGCCACAATCGCAACGACATGATCCAAAAATATCGCCGGTGACGCACGAAGAGTGAACCCTCACCAACACGGGTTCATCTTTTTCCCATGTTCCCTTTATTAACGCCAAATGGACCTCGTTGGTATTGATTTGATCAAAAGCTATTAATCTGAAATGTCCATGATCTGTAGGCATGTCCACTTCGATCTCTCTTTTGATCAGCGTCTCCTTCTTTATTCTATATTCAATCAGGTCTTTGATGGACACAAGTTTCAGTTTGAATCGTTCCGCGACCTTTACCAGATCAGGTAGTCGGGCCATGGTACCATCTTCATTCATGATTTCTACCAAAACGCCACCAGGCTTGAAACCTGCCAGGCGAGCAAAATCAATGGCTGCCTCAGTATGACCTGATCTTCTTAAAACGCCACCACGTTTTGCTTTGAGTGGAAAAATGTGACCTGGTCGTCCTAGTTCTTCCGGCTTGGTATCCGGATCAACCAATGCGCGGATCGTTTTAAATCTATCGTGTGCAGAAATACCAGTACCGCAACCGTGGCCAAGCAAATCAACAGAAACCGTGAAGGGTGTTTCGTAAATAGCTGTGTTTTGCCCAACCATTAACTCAAGGGCGAGTTCTTCACATCTGTCTTCAATGAGCGGTGCACAAATCAATCCACGGCCGTGGGTAGCCATAAAGTTGACGATCTCTGGTGTTACGCATTCTGCTGCACATATGAAATCGCCCTCGTTCTCACGGTCTTCATCATCGACAACGATGATAACCTTTCCATTTTTAATGTCTTCGATGGCCTCGTCAATGGTATTTAATTGGATATTACTCATAATGGGAGTGTCTGAAATTCAACAGCTATCAACAAAAAATGTTTAAGGTATGTTCCGTTACAGGGCGAAAAGTCTGTTTCGTATTTAAAAGATAAAGATAGTAATACGCAACGTCTCCCCACAGGTAGACACTGTTTGGACGCCGCCAAAGCGGCAGCGTCTGCCGCCTCGGGGACCTTTGTCTTTCAGCAAGTCTATTTCGGCACGACTATACCAAGCAATTGGGCCAACTCTTTCTCTGCACCCTTCAATTGTTCGTGTATCGTGAAGTACTTTTCAAGGTCGTCCTCGTTGACGGCATTCTTCATTTGTGCTAAATTATCCTCAGTCAGTTTTTGGATCAGTCGGAATTTTAAACGCAGAACATTCGTGTAGGCCATCTCATGCAACAATTCTTTTTCATGCCGAATATGGATGTGATATTTCTCGCCCCAGTGTTTACTGGTTTCATACCGTTGCGTCGTTAACTCTGCAACCGCCTGCTTTACTTTATCAGAACCATGTTCCATGAAGTAGAGCGTGTCTACAATCTTGCCCTGTAACACTCCGTCGCGAAAGTGCTGATAGATGTCGCGATAAACTTCATCTGTAAACTCGACATCCTCAAGTTCTGCCATCATAAAGTCAATGAGACGGTCATCGTCATAGTGATCCTCGGCGTAGTTTAAAAGCAGTCGGATTGATTCACGTTCCTGACGCTGAACTATAGATGATAAATCGGTATGAGTCTCTACTTCGGCCGCCTGCTGCGTTACCGGTTCAACGACGTCTTCGCGTGGCTTGTCCTGATTCTTCCTGCGCTCCCCGATAACGATCTTGTTCAGCTCCGTCACCAACACATCCTCCGGCATCTTCAGCAGTTGGCTGGTCTCCTGGATGTAGACGGAACGTTTGATCGCATCGGGAATCAGTGATATACTGGTAACAATATCCCTGATAGCTTCCGCTTTCTTGATCGGATCTTTTGCTTCCTTGGAATGAAGATCAATTTTAAATGAGATGAAATCCTGACTGTGAGATTTCAGAAATTCTTTGAATTCCGTCGTTCCATGTTTCCTTGAATAACTATCAGGATCTTCGCCATCGGGCAACAATACGATCCTGACGTTCAAACCCCCTTTGAGCACTAGATCAATACCCCTTAATGCGGCTTTGATCCCTGCGGCATCACCATCAAAAAGTACAGTCACATTCTCTGTAAAGCGACGCATCAGTTTGATTTGTTCTTCAGTCAACGCGGTTCCCGAAGAGGCCACAACGTTATCGACATCCGCCTGATGCATCGACAGCACATCTGTGTAGCCTTCGACGAGATAACAAAACTCTTCTTTCCGGATGGCATTCTTGCCCTGAAACAAACCATAAAGCACATTGCTCTTATGATAAATCTCGGTCTCAGGCGAGTTGATATACTTGGGCTGGTCTTTTTCTTTTGTGAGAATACGCGCGCCAAACGCGATCACTTTACCAGCAAGATTGTGAACCGGGAAAATCACACGACCTCTGAATCTATCGTAGGTCTTACCCCCCTCTTTACGGATGATCAGTCCTGCCTTATCCAGCATGTCGTCGCTGTAGCCGTCCGACACTGCCTTGTTATGCAACCCATTCCATTCATTCAAGGCATAACCCAGCTCAAACTTTTCAATAGTGCGCGAGTTAAAACCACGCTCTCTGAAATAAGTCATTCCAATACTTTGTCCTTCTTCAGAATTAAATAGCAGATTCTTGAAATGCTCTTTTGCATAATTCATGATGATGTAAAGACTGTCGCGTTCGCTTGGGCCATCCTGTTGCAGCCTTGCGTCGATATCTTCTTTTACGTCTACACCATATTTTTGTGCGAGATAACGGAGGGCCTCCACGTAGCTCATGCCTTCGTGCTCCATGACAAACGTTATTCCATCGCCACCTTTGCCGCTGCTGAAATCTTTGAAGATTCCTTTGCCGGGAACCACATAGAACGATGCTGTCTTTTCGTTTGAAAAAGGACTCAGGGCCTTGAAATTCTGGCCCGAACGCTTGAGGGTAACAAAATCACCGATCACATCGACGATGTCAATCCGGTTTTTTATTTCATCTATGGTTTCTCTGGAAATCAACTTGCCGGGGAAAAGATCAAAGGATCAAAACTTTGTTTCAAAGATACTGGTTCAGTACATAAAACGAGTAGGTAATAGTTTTTTAACCCCAGCCACTTTAGCCTAAATTGCACCCGAAAACCGACAAATCAGGTTCTAAATGAATAGTTTCTCCCAAAGCGACATAATTAAAGCCCTTTCTACAGTAGAAGACCCTGATCTGAAGCGGGATCTTGTGACACTCAACATGATCAAGGATGTGAAGGTTACGGCTACGGGCGTCAGTTTCACTGTCGTCCTTACTACGCCTGCATGCCCGTTGAAAGAAAAGATCCGTCATGACTGTGAAGAAGCTGTCGAAAAGGTCGTTGGTGCGGATGCCGATATCGACATCACAATGACATCTTCGGTTACAACGATCCGTGACAAAACCCCAATACTTCCGGGGGTAAAAAACATCATAGCCATAGGCTCTGGAAAAGGCGGCGTGGGGAAATCAACCATCACCACCAATCTGGCTGTCGCGTTAGCCCAGACGGGAGCAAAAGTCGGACTTATCGACGCAGACATTTTTGGTCCCTCGATTCCAACGATGTTCAACTGTGAGCATGAACAGCCCTCGGTGAAACAAGTGAATGGCAAGAGCATCATTATCCCGATTGAACAATATGGCGTGAAGCTTATTTCGATTGGCTTCCTGACGCCACCGGATAGCGCGGTGGTTTGGAGAGGTCCAATGGCAAGCGCTGCTTTGAAACAATTCTTTGGTGATGCGGATTGGGGAGAACTCGATTACTTACTGATCGATCTTCCTCCAGGCACGAGTGACATACATCTCACGATGGTTCAAACCGTACCCGTTACCGGCGCGATCATCGTAACGACTCCACAGAAAGTTGCTCTTGCAGATGCCAACAAGGCGATGGCCATGTTCAGACAACCTCAAATCAACGTACCGTTACTGGGTATTATAGAGAATATGGCTTACTTTACTCCTGAGGAATTACCGGACAATAAATATTATATCTTCGGCCAGGGTGGAGGAAAGAAATTGTCGGAAAAGTACGGCGTTCCGTTGTTAGGTCAGGTGCCGCTGGTTCAGGGAATAAGAGAAAGTGGCGACAGTGGACTCCCGGCCGTAATGAAAGAAGGAATTACCGCGACGGCGTTCCAGGACTTGGCAAAATCGCTCGCACGCCAGATTGCTATAAGAAATGCTAACTTTGCACAAACACAACGGGTTGAAATAAAAGTCTGATGAGTACAGCAACACTTGAATTAAGCAAGAAGATCGAAGCATCGCTCGACTCGATTCGCCCCTACCTGAAAGCTGATGGTGGCGATGTAAAGGTAATGGACGTGAGCGAAGATCGCGATGTTAAGCTGGAGTTCACCGGCGCATGCGGCAATTGTACGATGTCAACAATGACTTTTAAAGCCGGAGTTGAAGCAGCGATCAAACGCGATGTACCTGAGATTAGGTCGATTGAGGTGATTAATCTAATTCCGCTTAATCAATAGCTCGTAATTTTTTGACCGCCGAGACGCTAAGGACCGCATGCTGAAACATTCAACTACAGGAATGCCATGCAGCAATATTAAACGAACATGAGGTCCTGGAAACGAATTATCCTGAAGACTACAGGAAAGTGATAAAAGTACGACTCGAGAACTTCCTTCGCCTCACTGCTGATGTCGATTATCATGCAGCAACAAAACTTGAATACAACCTTAAGAATTTCGTTAACCCGGTGTATGAAAAGAAAACCTATGGCGTGGAAGATAGTGTGTAGAAGTGGTAAGCCCGTGGTTGACGCGGCGAGGAGCTTCGCGGGCGAATGGTTGAAAGGGTTAGCGTAAAGGTCTACCGCAACGACGCAGTGGAAAGAAAATACCATTGCGTGCTTTGCGTCATTGCGGTGGATTTCATTTTCTACTCTCCACCACAATCTTCAACTTCAACAACCCCGCCTCATATTCCTTCGAAATACCCGCTCTCCTAAAAAACCATGATGCTCTGGTCCATGCACTTTCGTTGTCGGCATCAAAAATTAGTTTGACACGCGTCCCTTTGCCTTCTTGCTCAATCTTTATCTCAGTGAAGTACACTGTTCCGAAATCTTTGAACGAAACAGCTTTTATCCTTGAAGCAGGAATTTCTTTATTCCATGGAGACGTTAATAACAAATCATCTTCTTCTAATTCCGATTTTACCTGGCCAGGTTGGGCATTAACATAAATCTCCCGCTCAATATGAGTGACATCGGATTTCGATAAAAACCACGAACCCCATACCAGTACGAGCAGAATAACAAGGACAACAGTACCTGCGATTTTCATGGTGACGAGGCCAATCGACATCCTTAACCAATTTGGGTGGTCAAATCAGGCGAGAGACGAAATAACTAATAAATTTCCTTTTTTCTGTTTTTAAAGCAGAGGAAGTGGTTATTAGCCAGCGGGTTTCTCTGGGTTAGTCTTCTTATATTTGAATCCTAAAAAGACTGTATTTCAAATCCGCTGTCAGTGCCGTATCCGAGATGTTTAGTTAAATACATTTGTTTGATCGCATTGGTGGTAGTATCGGCGTCCCTTGTGGCCCAGGATCGATGCGGTGTGATTGAGTATAAAAAGCTTCTTCAAAATCAAGGGACTGTAAAGGAGGATACGAAACAATTCGAAGAGTGGATTTATCGAAAGATGCAAGATAAGCTAAGGCGTTCAAACGATGGACGTACGCAAGCAACCCTTCAAGTACCGGTCGTTGTTCACGTGATCCACAACGGTGAGGCCATTGGTACCGGCAAAAACATACCCGACGCGCAAGTCATATCGCAGATTTCTGTTCTCAACAAAGACTATAAAAGGCTGAACGATGACGCATCACAAACGCCAACTGAATTTCTGCCGGTAGCTTCATCTTTTGATGTTGAGTTTGTACTCGCAATGCAGGATCCGGAAGGGTTGGCCAGTTCAGGTATCGTGCGGGTTAAGGGATCAAAGACGTCGTGGACCATGAGCGATAACTACGAATTGAAGTCACAGAGTTATTGGCCGGCGGAGGACTATCTGAATATCTGGGTTTGTAATCTCACAGACTTTTTAGGATACTCACAATTTCCGGTCTCAGGACTACCTGGTCTTGAGAATTCTTCAACGAACAGACTGACTGATGGCGTAGTCATTGCATTTAGCGCATTCGGATCTGTCGATGACGGCGCCTTTACGCTGATCAATGCGTATAACAAAGGACGCACCGCCACACACGAGATCGGCCATTTCTTCGGACTCAATCACATCTGGGGTGATGACGACAATGCATGTACAGGTACCGACTATGTTGATGACACTCCTAACCAGGCGGGAAGCACGGGCGGATGTCCCACGCATCCCCATGTTACCTGCGACGTGAACTCCATGTTTCAAAACTACCTTGATTACACGAACGACAATTGTATGAATCTGTTTACCGCAGGTCAGGTGAGCAGAATGCAAACCGTTATTCAAAATAGTCCGCGAAGAGCTAGTTTGCCAACGTCACACGGACTCAATGCTCCTGTACCCTTCGCAAATGACGCCGGTATTAAAAGCATAGTGATCCCGGGCACCGGACTATGTGCCGGAAACTTTTTACCAGCCATCGAAGTCCGTAATTATGGAAGCAATGACATCAGCACTACCAGAATACAGATCAAAAAAGATGGCGTTGTCACTGAAACAAAAAACTTTACGTTTTCTCCTGCACTTACACCACTGGAATCCGGAAGTGTCATGTTCACGCCGACATCTTTTACGAGCGGAACTCACAACGTCGCCTTTCAGGTTTTACTCACCAACGGTGTCACCGATGGCCTGACTTCCAATAACACATTGTCTCAAACTGTCGATGTTCCTCAAATTATCACACTTCCATTTTTACAGGATTTTACAGCACTTCCAGCCTCCTGGAAAGTTTACAATCCTGATCAGAATTTGACATGGCATCTCGAATCCACAAACAATGGTACCAATACTTCACTCGCAATGGATTTGTTCAACTATGAGGATCATGTTGGCGAAATTGATGCTGTGACAACCCCAGTGTTTAATCTTAGCACAGCGCCAGCTGCCCTCCTGAAATTTGATGTCGCTTACTCAAGATTTGAATCCAGTAACGACGGATTGAAAGTAGTTCTACTGAGTAACTGCAATACCGACATCGGACTTGGTACGGTGATTTACAGTAAATTCGGTTCGTCGCTGGCGACTACATCGGCTTCCAGTTCTGGTTTTGTCCCAACCGGTCCCGATGAATGGCGAACCGAAGTCATCGATTTATCGGCTTACGCAGGACAGAGGAATTTTCAACTTGCCTTTGTTTCATACAACGACTGGGGTAACAACATTTTTATTGATAACATCGGATTGACTGCATCTGCGATTCATGATGTTGTTCTGAAAAAAATTATCTCACCGTCGCCCGTTACGTGTGATGATCATTCGCCCATAACCGTACGCATCGCCAACGCCGGTACGTTAATCTCCTCATTAAAAGTGCTGACGACGGTGAATGGTGTCACTTCAACACAAGTGCTGACCAACCTTAACTTAGTTGGAAATACAGAACGTGATATTAACCTTAATCCCACAGCGCTTACGCGCACTGACAATGACATAAAAGTTGAGCTGACAGAACCCGATGGCGATATTGATTTCTTCCCTGATAACAACACTCTTTCCGTCATTACTGTACTCAACACTGCGAGTGATATCATACCCCTCCGACAGGATTTTTCGGGTTCATTTCAAGACGCGTGGACAATCACCAATCCACACGGAGGTAAAGTTTGGGAAGCCATTCCAGTTCTTAACAACACTGCACTGTACGTCAATGATTACGATAATACACAGAAGGGCGACATGGCATGGCTTGTGAGTCCAACCCTCGACTTCACTGCGGCAACCGAAGCGAGCTTGCATTTCGAGCAATCTTACGCAGGTAGAGTAGGCAAGCTGGACCGATTCTATATCCTGGCTTCTCTGGATTGTGGCAATACTTTTGGCGATACACTGTATACTGCAGCCGGCGCTAACCTGTCCGGAGGAAGAGCCAGTAACGATCGCTGGAAACCAACATCAGATGCTGATTGGGACAAACGGGAGATTAGCCTCACATCGCTGGTTAACAATTCAGAAGTACGAATTGCGTTTGTGTTCGTGAATGATCAGGGTAACAATTTCTACATTGATAATATCGAGTTCTTTGTTTCAGAAGATCCAATGGAAATCAACGAGCCCTTGGCCATCTACCCCAACCCGGTGGTAGACGAGACAACCAACATAACTTTTAATCTTCCAGAGCGCAAGAACGTTACGCTTGATATCGTAGATGCTGTGGGGCGCGTTATGACTACCCAACAACTTTCAAATGTCCTCAATCAAACTTATCCCGTGTCTTTACCATACGCTCCGACTGGAATCTATTTCGTTAAGGTGATCACGGACAATAAAGTCTACGTTCGCAAGCTCATCCGAAGGAAATAACAGGTCTCTGCAATCGGACAATTAAATATCGTTTTCGGAAAAAGTGTCTTCGTTGGATTTCACCCTTTTCGATTCTGATTGGCAAGTCAAACGATAGTCATACAACAGAATAATATCGTTCCGACTTGACAAGCATTCAATTTATCGATCAGAACATCGTTTGAATTAAAAAGCGTAAAACGAATTCATTATCTTGCGCGCATAACTAACCATGCATGGCGAATAAAAAGAAAGTAGCAATTCTATACGGTGGACGATCTGTAGAACACGCAGTGTCTGTTAACTCAGCAAGAAATATTTTTGAGTTTCTAGACAAGAAACTGTTTGAACCGATTGCTATTGGTATTGCCAAAGATGGGGAGTGGTTTCTTACTGAAAATGTATCTCGCGACATCAAGAAAGGTACAGCCCTCGGCCTGGTACTCAATCCCGGACAGGCAGCTTTCATACGTCTTGACACAGGCAAAAGGTTCAGAGTCGATATCGTATTTCCGGTTCTTCACGGTACCGATGGAGAAGACGGAAGCATTCAAGGATTGTTAAAGGCGATGGATCTTCCTATGGTTGGTACTGGTGTGTTGGGATCATCGTTGTCAATGAATAAGATTGTAGCCAAGCGTTTGCTTCGGGAAGCTGGTTTGCCTGTGAC
Source organism: Chryseolinea sp. (assembly GCA_039916665.1). GTDB lineage: Bacteria > Bacteroidota > Bacteroidia > Cytophagales > Cyclobacteriaceae > Chryseolinea. The sequence goes on from JBDSKX010000177.1 coordinate 62,544, forward strand.
AGACTTTTTGACATTCAATTATGCCGAGAAAGAAAAGATCAGCTATAACACCATTGCAAAAAAACTCGGCGTGCCTTTCATGGTGAAGTCTGCAAGTCTGGGCTCTTCGGTGGGCGTGAGTAAGGTTAAGGGCAAAAAGGATTTTAAGAACGCTGTAGATGAGGCGTTCAAATATGATAACGAGATGCTGGCCGAGGAGTACATAACAGGCCGCGAGATTGAATGCGCACTATTGGGTAACACACCAGTTGAGGCATCCAATCCCGGTGAGATTGTGATTAGTAAGGCATATGAGTTTTATACATTTGACGCGAAATATGTCGATCCCGAAGCGGTTCGTATTGATGTGCCCGCCAAGCTTCCAAAGACCGTGATTGAGAAGATCCGTAAGATATCACAGCGGGCATTTGAGGCCCTTCACTGCGAGGATTTTTCGCGGATAGACCTGTTTCTTGATAAGAAGGGAAATGTTTATATCAACGAGATTAATACCATTCCCGGGTTCACCAATTCGAGCATGTATCCGATGATGTGGAAAGAACGGGGGATCAGTTTTTCCGACCTCATAACGCGACTGCTTAACCTTGCGCAGGAGCGTTATAACAGCGGTAAACGCACCGAGCGCGAATTTCAATCGGCACTCAAGTTCTGAAGATGTATATTTGTTCTATTTGAATTTTGCAAAATATACTTTTAGGCAACTTTTTAAGCCAGGATACACCGCGAGTGTGAAAATCCGGCACTTTGCACTATGAAATTCGACATCAGAAAATTCAAGACAGACACATTGGGAGGCTTGCTCCTGAATTTTGCACTGGCTTGCATCTTACTTGTAGCACTAGCTATTGTTTACTTCTTCGTCTACTTGCCGAATACTACAAATCACGGTCAAACGATTACCGTCCCCAGTATCGAAGGAATGAAAATCGACGCCCTGGAAGATTTTCTGGTAAAGAAAAGTCTCCGGTTCGAGGTAAATGATTCAGCGTATTCGTCGGAGTTCCCGCCGCTTACGGTTTTACGGCAGTACCCTCAGGCTGGCTCGAAAGTGAAAGAAGGCAGAAAGATTTTCATATCCGTAAATCGCCTGACACCACCCACTGTACCGGTACCTGCACTTGTAGATGGGTCGGTCGTCAATGCCGACGCCGTACTCCGCAGTAATGAATTAAGACGCGGCAATATTGAATTGGTTCCTGGCCCATTCAACATCGTAAAGGAAATGAAATACAAGGGCAACAAACTCGAAGCCGGCGATCCGGTCCCGAAGGGCGCTGTCATAGACCTCGTCGTAATGGACGGTGGTAGTGGCGCTGACTTCAAGGCAGACAGTTTCATTGGCTCTTCGCTCGAAGACGCCAAATTCGTGATCTTCGGACAGAATCTTAACCTAGGTAATGTTGAATTGGTGGGCGACACTACGGGTGGCGGAGTTGTTCTTAAACAAAAGCCAGCCCCCAACGAAAATATTAAGGTAGGAGATGCCGTTGATCTTTGGATAGGCAAACCGGGAACGGACGTGCCAGGCGACGATGATCCTGAAAATTAAACATAGTGTTCTGCCGGATACATAACAAATCATATATTAATGTCCTGTTAGTTGTAGGCGTTATTCTATGGTGTTCCTCGTCGTCGATCGCGCAGCTCAAGACTTTTCCTTTACCTCCCTCTAAAGGTCAGGTTGTTCAAAGAAAAACGTCAAAGAGCAATGCTCGCGTTCAGGCACTCACGCCGAGAAAACTTCCCTTTTGGGATGATTTCTCCTTTGCGCGTGTCAACGTCGTGAATGATACTTTTTCAAACCAGCCCGTGGATTCACTTTGGGTAAGATTCAATGGATACAAGAACAAGTCGGTTTGGATTAACAATGGTATCGGTTTAAATCCGCCGTCGGTCAACGTAGCCACCTTTGACGGACTTGGCGCTGATTTCCTGCCCTACTCGACGCAGGTCCTTGACAATGGATTTCGCGACAGTCTTGTTTCACAACCTATTCTATTGGGAGAACCCAACGTTTCGCTGGCTGAAAGAAATTCCGTTTTCCTGAGCTTCTATTATCAATGGGAAGGAAACGGCGAAGCACCAGATCCAAGTGATTATTTTCAGGTAGAGTTCAAAAGCAATACCGGACTCTGGGAGCCTGTGATGACCATTTATCCGCGGACTTCATTTTCCAGATCCGTCTTCTACGACACACTTGTTAAAGTAGCTGACGACAAATATTTTCATGACGCATTCCAATTCCGTTTTACCAACTATGGTCGCCAATCTGGGCCATATGATACCTGGAACATCGACTATATCTATTTGAATAAGAACAGAAGCGCCACCGAGATTGGTGCTCCCGACCAGGCTATTGCATCTTCTCTCAGTGGTTTGTTTAATAGCTACCAATCCATGCCGTACGATCATTTCATCAGCTCCGGCGCTGTTCAAAGTCCGAAGTTTGATGTGTACAATGTGCTGAACGATTTCACTGACCTTACCTATCTCACCGAAGCCACGTTCCTAAACTATTTGGGGAATACAGTTACTGAAACATTTGTCAGCAACCTCGGCGGGACAGATACGTCCGCGATCAACGACGATAATAGCGGTATCATTTTTCCATTGGAAAAACGTACAGTAACCATGCAATACACGCCGACGGCGAGCGATCCGTCTCAGTTCGATCCATTGTCCGATTCCGTGCTGGTGAAATTAAAAGTAAAGCTTTTCACGGGTGATACTTTTAATCCTAAGACAGGCGAACTCGCCAACGACTATTCGTTGAATTACCTCCCAATTGATTTTCGTGTGAACGATACGATAAATGCCCAGTATTGGCTGAAAGACTATTACGCCTATGATGATGGGGTCGCAGAGTATGCGGCAGGTTTAACTCAGCCGGGTAATCTTGGTGCTGTTGCCTTCGACATGCTCACCGCAGATCCGGATACGCTTGTAGGATTTGATATCTATACACCAGACTATGGCCTGATCTCAAACCTTACGACTAACTTTTACATCTATAACGACAAAGACGGATTGCCGGGCGATATCATTTACACCAGGCCAAGCGTTGTACTCGAAGCCAAGAAAGGCCAAAATAAATTTCAACGAATTGTCATTGGAGAACCCTTTCTTGTAGCCACGCGCTTCTATCTGGCGTGGAAGGCACCTGTCGGTGGAATTTTAAAGATCGGTCTTGACTACAATAACAATTCCGACGACAAGATTTTCGTGAATACGAATGGAAGCTGGTCTTCAAGTCCCGGTATCAATGGCAGTCTGATGATCAGACCTGTATTCGGACCGGGAGGACCGATCTCTGCTATTCCGGAAGAGATTAGCCAAGGCGTATTCCCGAATCCAAATAACGGCGAATTTTATGTTCGGGATGATTTCGACAAACTTTCAGTGCATAATATTACCGGGCAATCGGTAGGTATTCAGATCGAGTCAACCAACATTGGTTACAAAGTGACTTTACATCAACCGACACCCGGCCTCTATGTTGTTAAACTTCTGAAGGGAAATAAAATCAGTACCGGTAAAATCATTGTAAAATAACTTCATAGCTTCGCCATCACACGCTTATAGAAGTTATGGCTGAGATCATTCCTATTCGACCATTCCGGTATAATGAGATTCTGGGTAGAGATATCGATACCTTAATATCTCCCCTCTTCGATGTCGTTTCTGAAAGGCAGCGAAATAAGCTTTACGCTAATCACCTGAACAGTATTTACCTATCGGTCCCCAAGGAGGGGCCAGGTCAGGCGGAACAACTGTTGGGAAAATGGAAGGCCGACGGTATTTTGAAGCAGGATCCTCTTCAGGGAATTTACGTCTATTACCAGTACTTCAAGTTATCGGGAAACACTACGGTCTATTGCCGAAAAGGATTTGTTTGTCATATCAGGGCGTATGACTGGACCGAAAAAGTAATCCTTCGGCATGAAAGCACTATTCCGGATGCCGTGAGTGATCGCATACTTCTGCTTGAAAAGACCGGGCTTCATGCAAGTCCAACGCATGGGCTATATACAGATCCTTATTTCGAGCTCGAAGCATTCATGGACCTTGCCATCGAAAATCCGATCTATGAAACTGAAGACTACCAGGGTGTACGCGAAGTGATGGCCGTCATTCAGGACGCTTCGGTAATCGCAAAGTTCATCGATAAGATTGCTTCACAACAAATTATACTGGCAGACGGACATCATCGTTATCAAAGCTCGCTGGAGTATCTGAAGAAGTCAAGGGCAGCAAACAAGGATCACACCGGAAAAGAAGGATACAACTATCACCTGATGTATCTTACCAATACAGAATCGAATGACCTTCGCATTTTGCCTACTCATCGGGTAATTCAGGGTCTGTCGATAACGGAATCAGAAGTCATGGAAAAGATACATCTGTACTTCAATGTCATTCCCGTTGAAGATGCAGACACGCTGAATGAAATCATCGCCGGTAAAGACTGGAATTTCGGTCTTATCTTCAAAGACAACGCTTATAGAATTTCACTTAAACCAGGCATGCTTTCTTTAATGACGTGGCCTTTTCCAGAACAGATCAAAAAGCTTGATCTTACGATCATGCACTACTATATTATCGAGAAAGTGCTTGGCATTCCCGGGAAAGTGCAGCCAAATAACCACTCCATCACTTACGACCGGAGCTTTTCTGACTGTCTTAAAAAAGTGATACAGGGTGACGCAAATTTCGCGATCATCACAAATGAAGTGACGATAGATGACGTTAAGGTTGTATGCGCCAGCGGTTATACTATGCCGCAAAAATCAACATATTTTTATCCAAAAGTCATTGCCGGACTCTTGTTCTCATCTATTAGCGAAAAAGAGTTTTTAAATCCCTCCTACGCGCCGTTCTAAATCGATTATGAATAAAATGCATCACAAACTTATTTTGGCTTCAAGCAGCCCTCGTCGACAGTATCTGATGCAGGAAGCAGGATTCAGTTTCAGAATTGAAAAACCCGATGTGGAAGAATCATTTCCACCAAATCTTCCTTCAACCCAGGTAGCCAAATATCTTGCTGAGAAAAAAGCGGAGTTCTTCAGACTTACGATGAAAGATGAGGTCGTGTTAACTGCCGATACCGTTGTGATCATTGACGACGAAGTGATCAACAAGCCTGGCGACCGCGACGAAGCAATCAGTATGTTAAAACGCCTTTCCGGCAGAACACATACAGTTGTCACAGGGGTTTGTATTCTTTCAAAAGAAAAAGAAGAATCGTTTGATGATACTACACTGGTGACTTTTCAGACGTTGACACAACATGAAATAGAACATTACGTAGATCATTATAAACCATACGACAAGGCTGGTGCCTATGGTGCGCAGGATTGGATAGGCATGATAGCCATTGCAAGGATCGAAGGAAGTTATTTCAATGTGATGGGTTTACCTATACACAAAGTATACGAGCATCTGAAGAATTGGTGAGTTGAAGCGTCTAAAAATTGATTGCCTGCTGATTCAGGAAACGCCAGCGTAAACTTTCATTAGTTCGTCTGCGATACGATTCGGTTCAAAACGTTTCACATATTCTTTACCGCAACTGATCATCGATTGCCGCTTAGGAATGTCTAACATCACCTTTAGGATCTGCTCGGCCAGGTCGACCGGCTGAGCTGGATCAATGTAAATACTATCTGGCCCTCCCGCTTCTTCGAAACATGACCCTTTCGAAGAAATTACCGGTACACCTGACTCAATTGCCTCGACGATAGGTATTCCAAATCCTTCAAAAAACGACGGATAAAGGAAAATTGATGCACCCTGATAAATTGCAGGAAGATCATGAAACGCAACATTGTGCAAAAAGATCAGTTGATCTAAAACGCCGACTCTTGTCGCCTCCTGCACAACGTCCTGCTTATACGCAGTTTCGCGACCAACGATCACTAAGGATAATCGCAGTTGGTCTTTCAAAAGACCGAGTGCCCTTACTGCGAGCATTACATTCTTGCGCTTCTCGAGCGTGCCAACGTTCAAAAGATATTCGGATGGCATTTTATGCTTGCTTCTAACTTGCTCCAAATCCAGCGTTGATACTTTTTGCCGGAATTGCTGGTGACAGCCTTGATAAATCACTTTGATCCTTGAAGGTGACACGTTGAGAAAGGTTTTGAGATCATCAGCTGTTTGCTGACTGATAGCAATGATCTGATCCGCGATTTCACAAGCCTTGGCGACTTTCGATTCATAGATCTTTGCATCGATGCGCTTGTACAGTTCAGGATATCGTAGAAATATCAAATCATGGACCGTGACAATTTTCTTAACCCGTCGTGGAAGACCCAATGGCAACTCCTGACTTAATCCATGAAAAACCTCAATAGACTTTATGCTGGCTTCCAGGCTAATACCCCAACTCCGCCATAAGCTCGAAGTGCCTGTTATTTTATAGAGCGCCGATGGCGTAATAGTCTGCGTATGCGCATTGGAAGAAATTGCTTCGACGCCCGGATAGTGCTTGCGTTTGGGAGTATATAAGAAATACTCGTTGCCATGCGTGTGATCTTGCAGTGACTTGACAACAAAACGGCTGTAATTTCCTAAACCCGTGAAATTATTGAATAACCGTTTTGCGTCAAACCCAATTCTCACTTGGGATATGTCTTTTTATAGAGCTCAATACTTTGTTGGATGATCTCCATAGCCTTGTCTTTCGATTGGAATTCATCAACAATCACTTTCTTGTTTTCGAGTGTCTTGTAGTTTTCAAAAAAGTGTTTCACTTCTTCCATCAGGTAGTTAGGCATGTGATCTATGTCCTCGATGTGGCTAACGCTCACATCTTGTTCTGCCACGGCGATAATCTTATCATCAGCTTCGCCCTTGTCAATCATCCGCATGACGCCAATGACTTTCGAAGGGATCAGACAACGCGGCACTACAGTCACGGAAGTCAATACTACAATATCCAACGGATCGTGATCTTCTCCTAGTGTTTGAGGAATAAACCCATAATTAAGCGGATAATACATCGACGCATACAATACGCGGTCAAGTTTAATAAGGCCGCTTGCCTTGTCAATTTCATATTTAGCACGAGAGCCTTTAGGAATTTCAATAATTCCATTTACATGCTCCGGAGGATTCTCTCCAGAAGATACTTCGTGCCAAGGATGCTGTACCATAGTTAAAAATTTTGGAACAATATTAAACAAAAAGCCCCGCCGTTGTAGCGGCAGGGCTTTCCTATAGAGAAGATTGATATCATCTCCAATCAAGATTGATATCACTCCGGTTTTTTACCAGCATCCTTCTTTTCAAGCTGCTTTATCTTGTCTCCTTCTTTCAAACGTTTGGATACTGCCAGAAACGGTCCCGACACAACTTCAGCGCTGTCGCCTATTCCCGAAACGATCTCGATATTGTCGTAATCACTGATACCGGTTTCTACTTCAACCATTTTTGCTGTCCCTTTATCGTTGACAAAAATTACTGTTTTGTCTTGTTTAGTTTTCTGCAGCTTCTTGTCCTGATTTTGATTGTTATCAGGAGGACCGTCTGGAGGGCCTCCATCACCATCTTTCTTCTCTTCCTCTTTTACGGCGTTTGGATCTCTCGTGGTCACCGAAGCCAACGGCACCGAAAGCGCATTCTTCTTTGTTTGGGTAAGAACATCCACGCTTGCTGTCATACCCGGACGGAAAGGGAATTTATTGCCAGCCTTTACGAGATCTTCATACGAAGACGACAAAATCAATATGCGTACTTCAAATTCCGTGATGGCATCTGTTGATGTTTTGTCTTTCGCAGTATTTGCTATTAGGGTAACAACACCTTTGAATTCTTTATTCTGAGTTGCGTAAGCATCCACGTCTATTATAGCTGTGTCGCCTACATGAACTCTTACAATATCGTTTTCGTTCACGTCCACACGAACTTCCATTTTATGAAGGTCCGCAATGCGTAGCATTTCTGTACCGGTCATGGTTGCTGTTCCCACCACGCGTTCACCTTTCTTTACAATAAGTTTTGATACAACGCCATCCATAGGCGCCTCCACAGTCGTCTTCCGGAAGTTTTCGCGTGCCTCACCTAAGGAAGCTTGTGTACTCCGTATCATCGCCTTTGAAGCCTCAATAGCTTGTTCGGAAGATGAAACATCTCCTTTAGCAATTTCAAAGTTCTGTTTTGCCAACTGCCAGTCAGCATCAGAAATAACTTTCTCATCAAATAGCTTCTGATTGCGTTTGTATTCAGCATCTGATCTGATCAGCGTTGCTTGTGATCTGGATAGGTTTGCCTTTGACTGTTCAAGGTTTGCACGCTGTTGACTAATGCCTGCTTCAGCTCTCTCAAGCTGACTTTGCCAAGTATCAGGACGAATTTTAACCAGCGTTGCTCCGCGTTTCACTGAATCACCTTCCACAATAAGCAGGTCAATGATTTCTCCGGATACCTCTGGCGCAATCTTCACTTCAGTAACAGGCTGAACGGTACCGGATGCACTCACTTTTTCTGTAATAGTCACTCGCTTTGCTTTAGCAAGCTCTACTTCGATTTCTTTAGGCTTGCCAATCCAACCCATGGATTTACCAACGGCGAAGAACACCAGGAGAAATACGACAACTCCGATGAGCCAATAAACTAACTTGTTTGATTTCTTTTTTTGAATTGCCATTGCAGTGGTTATTAGTATTCGAGGGTTTTTCCTTGGTAGAAGTCCAACACTTTCTTCTTGAGTATGAAATCGTATTTAGCCCGGGCGAGGTCGGACTTGGACTGAAAGTAATCGTTCTCTGAAACCTGATATTCAACATACGGAACTGCGCCGATGTCGAAACGCTGCTTAGTCATTCTATATGCTTCTTCACGCGCGGCAACCTGGCGCAATGATGAGTTATAAGTCTTAGATGCTGAGACCGCATCGTTATAAGCAGTTTCAACGCTTTGCCTTAGGGTCTGGTTAATTTCTTTTTGAGAAATTTCAGCAAGACGCCGCGTTATGATTGAACGCTGGTAGGTTGCTCGGGTTTGAAAATTGTTGAAAATGGGAATAGTCAATGCGAAGTTAAGTTGCTTAAAAACGTTATCCTTAATCTGATCGGTTCGCCCGTAGCCATCGACATACTGACCAGACGGCACCTGCTGAGATCCATAGACAATAGCGCCTCCTGCGGCACCGACAACGCCTATTGGCGTAAGCAATGATTGAACCGGGCCCCCATCGCTAACAAACCTCATACGATCTGAGGCGCTCGAATAATTCGAATTAATAGATCCATTCAAACTTAGTCTTGGATATAAACTACCGCGTGCTGCCCTGACGGCATAGGTTGCACTTTGTACTTTTAATGCTGCACTTCTTACTTCGGGCAACGTTTCTTTTGCCATCTCGAATATTTCTTGCCGACTTTGATCCAACTCCAACTCCTCTACATCAACGACCGGCATCGTGACATCCAACGGCGTTGAGGCAGGCAGTTGCAACGCTTGCTTTAACTGGAGAAACGAAAGGGCTAGCGCATTTTCGCGATTAATCAGATTCACTTCATTGGTAGCAACCTGGGCATCAAGATTTAGCTCATTGGCTTTTGGCAAAGAGCCCGCTGCTACCTGCTTTTTCGTTCTTTCAAATTGTTGCTGAGTTGAACGAAGCTGGAAAGTTGCATTCTGTACCTGCTCCTTATTAAAAATTACAGTGACAAATAGTGATGCAATATTCAAGACGAGGTCATTCTTCGTCTTTTGAAGATCTTCTTTGGAAGCCTGAACATCTTTGGTGTTTTGCTTGATCAGGTTCTGTATCCGTAGTCCGTTAAATACTGTGAGCGAACTCGTAGCCGCCGGACTGAGTGAATTTAATTGTTGTGAAACGAATGAGTTGGTTACAGGGTTCACAGATCGGCCCCAACTCCATCCCGTCGAGATCTGTCCATTCAGGGTGGGCAACAGATTCATTTTTGACTGAAGCAGATTGACTTCATAGTTTTCAACATTATAACTGCTCCGTTGAACGGTAAGGCTATTGGCCAGAGCATATTCAATACATTGTTTCAATGTCCACGCATCGGCCGACGCTGTAGTGTCTTTCGCCTGAGCAAACGCTCCGAAAGAAATTGACATGATAGCAAGAGTGATCAGGAGTGTAGATTTCTTCATTTTCAACGATCGATATCTGGTATATAGACAATTTGTTTTATCCAGCTAAGACTCTGCAGATACGCTAATGTTACAGGCTTTAGGCCGGAATCCATTTCAATCACCAGGCAAGCCAGATCATTTTTTCCTTTGCGAGACACAGACATCGTCGCGATGTTGCATTCGTCGTGTGCCAGCACGGTAGCGATAAATGCTATGCTACCTTTCACATCGCCGGCTCTGATGATAAGCGTATGGAGGTTCGCACTGAAGTCAGCTTTAAATCCGTCAACCTCCGAGATGTTAATTATCCCGCCACCGCGACTTTCACCAATGACTTCAACCGATTGTTCTCCCTTTTTAAGTTCCAGCTTGATCGTATTCGGATGCAAGGTAGACGCATTCCCGACAGACTTGAAGTGATATTTCAGCCCTACATCTGCGGCGTGTTGAAAAGCATCTTTGATGCGCTTATCGTCAGTTTTAAAATCGAGCAAACCGGCAACGATAGCGCGGTCGCTGCCATGACCCTCGTAAGTTCTGGCAAAAGAATTATAAAACGTTATCTCTGCCTCTTCGGGAATGCTACCGAGAACCTTGACCGCGGCACGGGCGATTCGCACCACGCCCGCAGTGTGTGAGCTTGAGGGTCCAATCATTACAGGACCAATCATATCAAAAACACTGCTTTTTTCAGCCATACCAATAGAATACGCAATCTGTCGACAAAAAGATATAATTGTTACAAGCTAACCGGCAACGGAGGTAAAAAAATTGGATTAACCGGCTTCACCAATATTCCTCAAACAGCGATCGGAGCTTTGATCGAAGGGTGTGATTTGTAATTCACAATCTCAAAATCCTCAAAACTATAGCCGAAAATATCCTCAGGTTTTTTTTTCATAACCAACTCAGGAAGAGGATAAGGATCCCTTGACAGTTGGAGGTTGGCCTGCTCAACATGATTGCTATAAATATGAACATCACCACCCGTCCAGACAAATTCTCCCGGCAGCAGATCACACTGTTGCGCAAACATGTGAGTCATTAATGCATACGATGCGATGTTGAATGGCACGCCAAGGAAATAGTCTGCGCTTCTTTGATAAAGCTGACAGGAAAGTTTTCCATCAGCAACATAAAATTGAAACAACGCATGGCATGGCGGCAGGGCCATCTTGTCAACTTCAGCTGGGTTCCAGGCAGTAACAATGTGTCGTCTTGAGTCGGGCTTTGCTTTTATTTGTTGTATGACCTGCGTGATCTGATCAATGTGCCTTCCGTCAGGTGCAGGCCAGCTCCTCCATTGGTGCCCATAAACAGGTCCCAATTCCCCGTTTTCGTCGGCCCACTCGTCCCAAATACGCACTCCATTGTCTTTGAGATATTTGATATTAGTATCTCCGTTGAGAAACCACAATAATTCATAAATAATAGAGCGCAGGTGAAGCTTCTTGGTCGTCACAAGCGGAAATCCCTCACTCAAATCAAATCTAAGCTGGCGCCCGAAAACAGAAAGCGTTCCTGTGCCCGTGCGATCGCTTTTTTGAGCACCGGTTTGTAGGATATCCTGCATCAATTCGAGGTACTGCTTCATGCGCTGGGTTTTGGCGCAAGTAAGCCAACAGCACCTGAAATCTCAAGCCCGATGGAGAATAATTAGGTAATCCGAAGTACGTGGGTGTAGGGAAAAGTCATGAATCATGAGGTTATGATCCATGAAATTATGATTCAAAAGATGTGAGGCTTTTCGTCTGCCGCTAATCAATTGAAAAGTTTCTGGATGTTCCGTTTACAGTGACAATGACGCTCTTATCGCAATCGCCATTGCCGTAATCGATCGTGATCTCTTTCTCTCCATTGAGATTGTATTTCTTAATACCCGTTACCGCAAGGCCGCAGAACCTCTTATATACAAGCGCTTCTGAAACTGAGACCTCGTAACTTTTTCCAAGTCTGGTCTTGCCGCTGGCCGTACTGGAAGGCTCAATCGTAAGAAAGTTATCAGCAGATGTTCCGCTGTTACTTAATGTCCAGGTAATGTCGGATTCACGCTCAGCAATAGTACCGTCGACAAGAAAAGTGGCTTTACCTCCGGTAAGAACGGCATTGAATTTTCTGACACTGGTGGCAGGATCATCAGACTCGCTGTTCAGGTTCGTCAGTGTCCTTGTGCCTGCAAGCTTCACGCCATTAACTGTGTAGTTGTCTGTTGTTGTTACGATTGTAGAACCAGGTTTAAACCTCCATTTACTGTATGTGAATATTAACTTACCCGTTCTGATATTTCCTTTCTGATCGCTGCAGCCCACAGTTCCAAAATCGACCGTTATAACGCCTTTAGGCTCGTTGGGGGTCGACCCGTCACTTGGTGTGATCGTTACCACAGTACCCGCGCAAAAGCGGAGATCCTGTATCGTGAGTGAGGTAGCAACTCTGCCGCCGCTGTATTGGTTATCAGCTGGTGCGGCGACCGTGACAGACGCCATGTCATCCATGTCGCTGTAGTACGAATCCGTAACAGACTCTTCCGTAATCTCCTGTGTATCGTTGATGGTCAGTCGATCTTCAGTGTTACAGGAGAACATTACCGCCAGACCGATGATAAGGCATGAGGCAGCGAGTTTTGGGGTGATTAAGTTCGTGTTCACAGTATTGAGTTCAGTTTGCGTGCAATTTTTATCCCCTTAAGATGCCCTTTCGCATCAAAGGTTTAATTACAAAGAAAATTTTTTTCCACCTTTGCTCCCGGCGAAAGAAAGCGCCCGACTCATGCGTGTAAGATTACTATTGTTCTTGTTGCTTTCGGTTAACTGTCTTCCGGCTATCGGCCAAGTCATCCCAAGGATTGCCAAATTGAAGTACAATGGGGGTGGCGACTGGTACGCAAACAAAACCGCGCTATCCAATTTGATCAAGTTCTCCAATCAGGAAAACGGGACCAACCTGGATCTTGAAGAAGACATAGTTGAGGTCGGAAGTCGTGAATTATTCCTATATCCTTACCTCTATATGACTGGCCACGGCAACGTGGTTTTCTCCGAGGCTGAAGCAGCAAATCTCAGGAAGTATCTTATCGCTGGCGGATTTCTGCATATCGATGATAACTACGGCCTCGACAAATTTGTGAGGCTGGAGATGAAAAAGGTTTTTCCTGAACTCGAATTTGTTGAATTGCCTTTCGATCATCCCATCTATCACCAGAAATTTGATTTCCCGAAAGGCTTACCCAAAATCCATGAACACGATGGTAAACCCGCACAAGGGTTTGGGTTGATTTACGAAGGCAAGCTTGTTGTTTTTTATTCTTATGAATGTGATCTCGGAAACGGATGGGAAGATCAGCGTGTCCACAATGATCCCGAAGAAAAGAGACAAGAAGCTTTAAGAATGGGCGCAAACATTCTCGCCTATTGCTTTACCAATTCTTTCTAGTGGCGAAAAGCATGAAGCTTCGTTCGGAACTTGTTATCGTATTAATCTTTTTTTCTATTTTTTTTATCGGTTGTCAGAGCCGTGAACAAAAGGATGAACAAACAGCGCGACAGTACTGTGCGAGTTGTCACCTTTTCCCAGAGCCCGCGCTTCTATCAAAGTCCGTGTGGGAAAAAGACGTGCTGCCTCAGATGGCATTTCACATGGGGATCGATTTCACTTTGCTGAAGAAGTTTTCCTTCGACGATCAGGATGCAGTTTCAGCTGCGCTACCCAATGCGGCAATGGTTACGGATGAACAGTGGCAAGCGATCAAAAGATACTATCAGGACAAAGCCCCTGATACAATTGTAGCACCCATTCCAGCAATAGCTGATACGTTGCGTCAGTTTGTGGCGGAATCCGTAGTCACTACTTTTTACCCGATGAATACTTTCGTTTCGTTTGATTCGGCATCAGATGAACTGTTCGTTGGAAGCCGGCTAGCCAAACTTTATCGCTTTGATAAAAATCTTAATATCATTGACTCCGCCAAACTTCCGAGCGCTCCTTCCCAGATTAAATTTATTTCCAAGGATAAAATTCTATTACTCGCGATGGGGATCATGGATCCTAACGATCAGGCTGCTGGTTCTTTGCTGGCACTGGATCTTGCTACAAAGCAATACACAACGATAATCGACTCTCTGAAGAGGCCAGTTTATTTTCAACAAGTTGACCTGGACAAAAATGGTAAAGATGATTTTGTGATCTGTGAATTTGGGAATTTTTCAGGCGCATTGTCTGCCTACAAAAATACCGGTAACAATCAATACGAGCGAAAAGAATTGATTTCTCTGCCAGGCGCACGAAAGGTGATCACTACAGACCTCGATGGAAACGGGTTTCAGGATATCATCGCTTTAATGAGTCAGGGTGATGAAAAGATTGTGGTACTGTTCAATCACGGAGATTTCATCTTCCGGATGACTACGCTGCTGAAATTTCCACCAGTCTACGGCTCCAGTTATTTTGATCTGGTTGACCTGAATGGTGATAAGAAGCTTGATATCCTCTATACTAACGGTGATAACGCCGACTTCTCGATGATCCTAAAGCCTTACCATGGCGTTAGAACTTTTATCAATCAAGGTAGCAATGATTTTAAAGAATCGTGGTTTTATAATGTACATGGCGCATCGCAGGCCATGGCAAGAGATTTTGATCATGATGGTGATCTTGATATCGCGGTAATCTCGTTCTTTCCTCCTTTTGAGAATCACGCAGAGCAAGGCTTTGTGTACTTTGAAAACAATGGCGGCCGTTATGAGCCTCAGATTACAAAACTGGCGTCGAAAGGTCGTTGGATCACATTCAGTTGTGCCGACGTTGATCGTGATGGTGATGAAGATATACTGTTGAGTGCGCTCGATTTCAACAACGGCACTCCCGCTAATCTTCTGGGGAAATGGAAGTCCGAGAAAGTGTCACTTCTTGTACTGAGAAATAAGCTCAAATAAGTCTTTGATGCTTCGTCCGTGTAGTTGTGTGACCAATTCCGATCTCAAAACTAAAACACAACGTAAGGTATATACGTTTTGAATATCTTGATTAAAACGATGCTCTGAATTCTTGTTCGAGGTATGCGTTCAGATTCTTAAGGCCTCTCAACATATAAATTTTTTCTGCAGTTTCTGAAGCGTTGTCATTGGCATAAAGGACTTCGACGAAGAGCTCACCAAGCATGTAAACGTACAGTCTGCGACCATCTTTAAGTCG
This sequence comes from Chryseolinea sp., assembly GCA_039916665.1. Classification (GTDB taxonomy): domain Bacteria; phylum Bacteroidota; class Bacteroidia; order Cytophagales; family Cyclobacteriaceae; genus Chryseolinea. The sequence goes on from JBDSKX010000177.1 coordinate 77,847, forward strand.
GCTGCCAAGGGAAACACCTTTTGTCTGGAGGTAATTAACCTTCTGTGAAGCTGGCAGTAGGCGGAAGATAAGTTGGGTAAGCATTGTTCTTAGTGTTAATTTCTTCTGATTATGCTATTATGGCGCCAGCATAAAAAACATCGATTCCAGCGCCTCAATGCGCTTTGATTTAATGCATTTCTCCCAGATTTGGAATCAGGTTCCGTTTTAAACCATATTTCAGCCGGAAACGACTGCTTTGAGTTAGAAACCAAGGGACGTGGCTGAAGCATATCGGACTGACTTGAGATCTCAAACTCGTAAAACACAAAGCCTAAGTACTCCAGCAAAGCACAGGCAAGACACAGATTCAAGTCAGCATCAGCTTAAGTTTTGTTGATTTTTGGCCATCGTCATGGCTTTGAGAAAATAAATACAACTAAATCTTTCGTTGATATAACTAATTGTTTAGTTTTATACCTAAACAAACAGGAGATGAAGGAATTTAAAGAACTGACAAAAGCAGAAGAGCAGGTCATGCAAATACTTTGGGACCTTAACAGTGCCTTCGTGAAAGACCTTATCGAATTAATGCCTGAGCCAAAGCCCGCCTATAACACAGTGTCAACCATTATCCGCATCCTTGAAACTAAGGGGTTTGTTGATCATAAAGCCTACGGCAAAACGCACGAGTATTTTCCAATCATCTCGCGCGAAAAGTACACCAGCTTTTCGCTTAATAATTTATTGAGCGGATACTTTAATGGTTCGTTTCAAAATCTGGTTTCCTTTTTTGCAAAGGACAACAAGATCAACGCTAAAGATCTGCAGAAACTGTTGGAAGAAGTTAAAAAGCAAAAATCATGAATACTTTTCTGAACTATCTGATAGAAGCAAATCTTGGACTTTGCATCCTGATGGGCTTTTATGTTCTGGTATTGAGCAGGGAAACCGATTTCGATATCAAGCGGCTTTATCTGTTGATGTCCGTTGTGTTATCTATCCTGGTACCCTTCCTCCATTTTAACGCATCTTCAAACCTCCCCCACTTCGCGACCATTCTGCCATCACTAAGCGATATACTACCAACGCAATGGCTACCCGAAGTAGTGATTCTGGGTGATGGAACATCGTCGGCAAATACGCCAAGCACACCAATCAGCGCCTGGTTTGTCATTGACATCGCCTATACAGCGGGGTTGATTGCTTCACTGGCATTGTTCATGGGCGGAATTTTTAGTTTACTCAAACTTTTTTCCAAGAGTAAAGGTGTGAGATCGGGTAATTTTGTGATTCTCGAATCGGATGAAAATAAATCCTCATTTTCATTCTTCAGATTTATATATATCGGTCAGGCTGATGCGCTATCGCCGGAGGAAAAAGCACTCATCGTTCGGCATGAACAAATTCACGCCACGCGTCTACACTCCTTAGATATTCTTTTGATCAACATCGTAGGCATATTCTTTTGGTTCAATCCAATACTGCGCACATACAAGAAAACATTTATCCAGCTTCACGAATTCGAGGCAGACGCGCGCACTGTCGAAAGTTCTGATGCGGATGACTACTGCAGCCTGCTGGCGAAGGTTGCTTTATTGTCGGCCAACTACAAACTCGCCAACCATTTTAGTAATTCGTTAACCGTAAAAAGAATCGACATGATTAGAAAATTAAAATCCCACATAAGGCCGTGGAAGTTTGCTGCAGTAGCAGTGACACTACCCTGCCTATTTTTTGTTATCGCTTGTCAGGATCAGGTAGAAGGCATTACAGAGATCGCAAGAAATTCTACGAATGCGCTCATTGTCCCCGAACCTGTTCAAGCACGCTTTGAGCAACTGCAGAAAGAGAATCCAGACGCGAAGTACCTACTGGTTGAGCTGAATGAAAAAGCTGAAACGCTGTTAGGGAAGATGCAAAAGGACCACGGCTTACCAAAGTCTCTGGAGCTTTTCACCCCTGATCAGGGAACCTATAAAGCCGAGCCAACGATGAGCGGCAGCTCGGACGCCGGAGTAATTTTTGAGAAAATTGCTTCAAACATGGACCTTCATACGTTTGCTATCATTAAGTATGATGCTACAGCGGCAATGATCAGTGCTCACTCAAAAGACGCGAATAACATTTACACCGTGGTGGATACACAAGCAGAATATCCCGGAGGAATAGACGCATTGGTTTCTTATCTCCAGGACAACGTGAAATATCCTACCGTAGCACGGACTGCTGGCGTACAGGGCACTTCATTCATTTCGTTTGTTGTCAACAAGGATGGTTCGTTGTCGGATTTTCAGGTGGTTAAGGGCGTGAGCCCCGAAATAGATAAGGAGGCGCTTAGAGTTGTGTCCAATTTCCCGAATTGGACTCCTGGCAAACAGCAAGGAGAAATTGTAAGAAGCAGATTCGTTATTCCTGTAAAGTTTAAGCTGGGGTCGTAAGGAGACACAAAAGAAAATGGTCGATCCCCAATTAATCGGTAAAGTTTAAAAGTGAATAATCGATAGTCAAAAACCAGTCTGCATCTGACACAGATTCTGTTGGGTTATACTGTGTCAAACCATTGCAGATTGGTTTTATAAACGACTGGATATTTTGCTTCGAAGAACACATCGTTGTGTACCGCGAGACTTGGAAGTCTGTTAAAAAATAAAAACAACGTCATGAACGCACTTCTGAACTATTTTATAGAGGCCAACTTCGCACTCTGTTTAATGATGGCAATGTACTTTCTGTTGCTTCGCACAGAAACGGACTACAATCTTAAACGCGTCTATTTAATTCTGTCGTTGGTGCTGTCTGCATTTGCGCCATTGATACACATCAATCTCTCCGGGTTTGTTCCTCAGTTTACGGGCGCGTTGCCGTCCTTAGGCAACTTTGTTCCGACGCAATGGTTGCCAGGGGTGGTTGTCTATGGAGATGGAGTAAAACCTGAAGCGAACACAACGGCAATTGTTGATGCCTGGTATGTGTTGGATTTTGTATATGCTGCGGGCGTGACCATTTCCCTGATTATGTTTATTGCAGGCGTTGCTACTTTGTTACGGTTGTTCTCAAAGGCGAAAACTACACGAGCAGGCAGGTATGTGGTCCTGGAATCTGATGAGAACCGATCGTCTTTCTCGTTCTTCAAATTTATTTACATTGGTCAGGCGGGCAGCTTGTCAGTCGTTGAAAAGGAATTCATCATTCGCCATGAACAGGTACACGCAGCCCGTCTGCACTCTGTAGACACGCTTTTAATCAACGTCGTCGCTATCTTTTTCTGGTTTAATCCCATTCTCAGACTTTACAAGCGGGAGCTAATACAACTTCACGAATATGAAGCAGATGCGCTTGCTATTCCTAACGCCGACACTGATCAATACTGCAGCCTGCTGGCGAAGGTTGCTCTGCTATCTGCAGACTATAAACTTGCCAATCATTTTAGCAATTCATTAACGGTAAAAAGAATTAATATGATACGAACATTGAAATCAAAAATAAAAATGTGGAAGGTAGCCGTTTTGGCCGTGACCCTCCCCTGCCTGTTCTCCGTTGTTGCTTGTCAGGACCAAATCAACCAGATGAGTGATCTTGCGCGCAATTCAACGACTGCCTTGTTTGTGCCCGACGTTGTGCAGGCGCGATATGATGAACTCAAGAAAGAACATCCCATGGCTAACTACATCATGCTGGAGTTTAACGACGAAGCGGAAGCTTCCCTCGTTGAGCTTGAGAAAAAATATGGCATTCCCAAGTTCATCGAGTTGTTTACACCAGATGCCGACAAATACAAATTCTCTACAATGAATACGGGTCCCGAAAAAATCAGCGTTAACCACTCTGATGAATGGGCAAAATTATCCAAAGCAGAAAATGACCTTCGTACATACGCTATTATCGAATACAACGAAACAACTGCACAGATCAGCGAGAACCCTCAATCAAAAGACGAGATCTTCACGATCGTTGAAAAAGCGGCGCAATATCCCGGAGGCATGGATGCTCTGGTCACCTACCTCGCTTCCAACGTAAGGTATGTTGAAGCAGCGCGTGTAAAAGGTATTGAAGGAACCTCATACGTTCAGTTCGTTGTCAACAAAGACGGCAGTACGACAGATGTGACAGTATACAAAAGTCTATCTCCAGAGTTGGATGGGGAAGCACTTCGTGTGGTCAAGGTATTTCCTCATTGGATACCCGCCTCGCAAAATGGAAAGATCGTGCGTGAGCGTTTCATCATGCCTATTACATTCAAACTCGGCGAAGGCAGCAATGCGAACGCCGTTGTTGATATCAAGGAAGCGCCGGAAGAGTTAAAACTTAGCTTTTCTACGAATGAGACAGGCGGTGTTAAAACCATTTATGGTCAGGTGACAACATTGGAAGGCGAACCTCTTATTGGAACAAACGTGATTCTCGCTGGAACAACCACGGGGGCAACCACCGATGCAAATGGAAACTTTGAGTTGGAATATCAAAAAGAGAACAAAGCGATCGTAGCAAGTTTCGTTGGATACAAAACGCTTGAAGCTCTTATTCGATAGATACATCACTAATTCAAGTTGCGGGTCATGCAAGCTCAGTTTCGTTATATAACATGACCCCAACAAGTTGGCTTAATGATAAGACAAATAACCTCCACTGCGTGACTTCGAGAGTTGTATTCGTTATGCTTGCGCTGATGGGCCAATTGCTGCATGGCACATCTTATGGTCAATTAGTCTTTAAATCCCAGTCAGATTCACAGCAGTACTGGGAACTCATGAGACAGATTTTTAGCAACCTTGAGCGTGATCCACACCACGACAACGAGGCCCTCTACAGAAAAGCAGAACGATTTGTTATAAAAGAACTAGTGGGATTTAATAGCGAGGGGTTTGCGCTGCTAAGCCAGGTCGAAAAATCAAATCGACGGGATACCATCAAGTGCGTTGGAATCTATAATTTGAAGATTAAGAAAATCCCCGCAGTAGTCTTTCTATGTGATAATCTGGTGGGGATAGACATCAGCGGCACGAAAATAAAACGTCTACCCGAAAGGATCAATCAACTTAAATATCTTAACAGAATTTCAATTAATAAAAGCAAGCACAGAAAATTCAAGTTTAATTTCCAATCGAATGAATCTGTAAAGTCGATCGATTTATCCTATAACACACTTCGCAAGATTCCAAGGGGCCTTGTCAAATTCAGGAATCTCACACATCTCAATGCTTCAGGAAATTTGATAAAGAAGATCCCTTCTTCCCTTCCAAAGCTAGACAGGATCACAAGTCTGAATCTATCGTTCAATCGCGTGACCCGTTCGGGACTTAATTCTCATGACTGGGTGGGCCTGAAAAACATAAATTTATCACACAACAGACTGACCTCGGTATCTTTTTCACTTGCAACGTTTCCCGATCTTGAAGAATGCAATCTTTCATACAATAATATTTCGTCCATAACAAGTGTCCTACCATCCAAGCGTCTTTTCTTTCTGAATCTGTACAGTAACAAATTAAAAACGATTCCATCTTCGGTATGCATCCTGGAAAAACTTTACGGGTTGGATCTTAGTTTTAATGAGATTGAAATGGTCCCGTCAAGTATTATTGGGTTACGCGGACTGACTTCGCTATCCATTTCTAATAATTTTGTAAACGAACTTCCCAATGAGATCGGCAGTCTTGACTCTCTGCAGAACTTATATCTGGACAATAACAGACTGAAATATGTTCCGGCACTTTCAAGATTAATTACAAAACTTCACCTGCAGGGGAATGTCCTCACCGAGTTTCCAATGAATATGTCGAGCCTCCATAATTTGCATGAGTTGTACGTTAGCAACAATAGAATAGCCATTATACCTCAGGCAATTCTATCGCTGGACCACTTGGAAAGCGTCTTTATTGACGGTAATCCGATCTCGACTCAAGATCAAGTCACTCAACAAGTAATTATGAAGCTGGAGAACAAAGGAGTAGTCGTTAAACATTGAACCAATAGAATTTCTATGGATTCGCAAGTACTTCCTCAGGATGCATTTACTTACTATTTTCCAGAGGCCGACCACGCCGGGACTGATTTGCCAAACAGGCAAAAAACACAATTCAGTTATCGGAACTACTGCTTAATCCATTCCTTCACATCAGCATACGGCACCAAAACCTCAGTGGGTCCTGCAGCAAAAGGCGCTATCTCATAGCTATTGAAAAAGAACACAATACCCTCCTGTGTGAATCCATAGTTCTCATTAAATTGAAAGCTGTTATCTGGAAACTCAAACAGGTTGTCATCCATCGAAGCAGAATCAGGAAGCTTACGCACTTTTCTAAATGCTTTTTCAGCGGCAGTCCGCAAGGGCTCTTCGAAGCCGGGTTTGAAATAATCAGTAAGCTTAAATACCTCACCATTAGCCGGTCGTAGATTAATATAATAAGTACCATATCCTCCATGAGCACCTCCGGTAAAATATTCCTCTGCAACGGAAAGGCTAAGCAAAGAGTCAGTCAGTACTTCTACTTCCACGACGCCGGAGTAATGCCATCCCATTGGATCTTGCGGGAACTCGGTTTTGAAATCGGCATAGTCTTCAATAAAACCTTTAGCTACCGCCGCCATAGTTTCACCTTCTACTTCAGGGTTTCCCATCGAAACTGAAGCATCAATTTCTTTCTGAATAACTTTAGCGACGGCAGAGTCAAATCCGCTGAAAACGGGAAAGTCTACCACATACAAAGCGCACGGCAACGTGTCGGCCATACATCCCCCCTCCGACTCCATTCTGAAATTTTGCATTTCATAAGTGACGGGCACTTTCTTCTGTTCTTCTTTTTTTGAACAGGCAAAGAAAAATAGCAATCCCGGAACAACCAGGAATAAAATTTTATTCATGAAAAAGTTTTTACTTAAGGACTTCCTCCAACTTTTGTTCTAAGGCGCGACCTCTAAGATTTTTGGCGATGATCGTTCCATTCGGATCGAGCAGAACTGAAAATGGAATACCTGTGATGTTGTATGTTTTGGCTGCTTCAGAATTCCAATACTTAAGATCTGAGACGTGCGTCCACGTCAACTTATCCTGTTTGATGGCCACAAGCCAATCGTTCTTGCTACGATCCAACGACACCCCGAACACTGTGAAACCTTTGCCCTTATCCTTAAAGCGATTGTATGCCTTCACGACGTTCGGATTCTCCTGTCTGCATGGGCCGCACCATTTAGCCCAGAAATCTACCAAAACATATTTGCCTCTCATGGAAGACAGTTTGACTACCGTTCCCGTTGTGTCAGGCAATGAAATCTCGGGTGCAGGTTGACCGATAGCGATAGATTTCATGCTGTTTACCATTGTAATAAAATTCTTCGCCAGGTCATAATTCGGCCATTCCTTTTGCAGCTTATCCGCAATCGCCTGATACGTTGAAAAGTACGTATCGCGGTCGATGGCAGGAGTCGGACTGCTTAACATATTAATGACGCCAAGAGACGCTGGTTCATTCTTTAAAAGCTCGGCAATCTTATCATTGCTTACTTTGATTTCCTTCATATATGCATCCTGAATTACGGCCATCTTTTCCTGATTGCGCGCGGCAGCGGCAGCGTTGAAGTCAGCGTTCAATTTTGTAAGCGTTGGCGACGATTCAGCCTCATGTCTCAGGTTTTCGACTTTTCTGATCACTTCAATTTCCGGAGATCCCTTAACCTCAGCGAAACCATTTGGAGCGTTGCCATCCGCATTGATTTCTACATTGCTTTTGAATAAGATGAAGTCAACTACTTGCTTGTTATAAAAGTTGATCTTGTAATATCCTGGTTGACTAATCGGTACTTTCTTGGAGAAGGTATTATCGCTTTTTACGTTGATCGTGTCCTGCCATCCTAAGGCGTTGTTACGAACCTCCTGGATGATGATTTGACCTTTCTCCGGATAACCAACCTTGCCCGAGACTGTAACAGTCCAGCCACCTTGTGCTTCAGGTGTCATGGTTTCACCCGCGCTTTCTTTTGTTCCAAAAGAACAGGAAAAACAAAACGCAAAAAGCAGGAATGACGCAAGCCCTCTACCCCTCAGCAATCCCATATGTCGTTGGCTTGTGCCGCTTTCGTTTGTTGTCGTCATAATTGATCGAGTTTCTTGGTAATTAATTCGTTAGCAACTTTTGGGTCAGCTTTGCCTTTGCTGCGCTTCATCAGTTCACCCATAAACATGCCAACAATTCCCTTCTTGCCATTCTTATATTCTTCAACCTTCAAAGGAAACGCTTTAATGATCTCATCGATAATCGGAGACAATGAATCAAGGTTGCTGTCTTGAATTACGTTCAGTTGCTGCGCGACCTCCAGCGGTGACATGGAAGGACTCTTCAACAACTCTGGAAATACACGTTGTGATGCAATTGAGAAGCTAACCTTTCCAGACTCAACAAGTCCCATCAGTTCCACCATTGCTTTTGGTGTGATCGGAAATTCGTCGGCAGTCAGTGTAAGCTCATTCAAATATGATTTAATCGGCCCCATCACCCAGTTTGATGCGCCTTTATAATTCTTTGTAAGCTTGCAAACCTCTTCAAAATACAATGCTACATCTTTTGAGTCAGTCAATACATGACCATCATAAGTAGATAAGTGAAACTCGTTCACATACTTATTGTACAAATCACGGGGAAGTTCAGGCATCGATGCCTTGATCTCTTCAAGCCATTTTTCAGAAACCACGACAGGACTAAGGTCAGGATCTGGAAAATAGCGATAATCATTCAGTTCTTCTTTGGTACGCATGCCATGGGTTAAGCCCGTGGTAGCGTCAAAGTTTCTTGTCTCGGAAAAGATCAAATGGCCTTTTTCCGTTTCTTCAATCTGACGTTCTATCTCATGATCGATCGCGCGTTGCACGTTTCTGATCGAGTTCATATTCTTTACCTCGACCTTCTTCCCGAATTGTTTAGCACCGTTTAGCATGACTGAAATATTCGCGTCACAACGCAACGATCCTTCCTCCATATTACCGTCACAAATATCGAGGTAACGAACAAGTTTCCGTACTTCTGTGAGGTAGGCATATGCTTCGTCAGAAGTTTTGATATCCGGATTACTGACAATTTCAATCAATGGAACACCCGCACGATTGAAGTCAACCAACGTATCCGTCTCTTGCGCCAAGTGCATCGACTTGCCCGCGTCTTCCTCTATATGTATACGGTGTAATTCTATGTTTCGGGTTCCGTCCTTAGTATCAATCGTTATGTAGCCACCTACGCATATCGGTGTACGATCCTGGGTGATCTGATAACCTTTTGGTAGATCGGGATAGAAATAATTTTTGCGATCAAAAATGTTAAAGCGGGTGATGGTTGAATGACACGCGATACCCATTTTGATGGCATATTCCACAACACGCTTATTCAAACGAGGGAGCGTACCCGGATGTGCCAGCGTAATAACGCCAACATTTGTGTTGGGTAAACTTCCATATTCAGTTGAATCGGAGTTGTATATTTTACTTTTTGTGAGAAGTTGCGCGTGAACTTCAAGTCCTATGACTGCGGTATACTTATCTCTTATAGATTTGTCCATCTTTCCTTATGAATGTTTGACAGGTAAACTGTCATTTGAATACGGCCTTTTCCAGCCTTGTGATGCGCTCATGGTTAACGGCAAGCTTCCTTAACGAGTTTAAGCTATCAATTTACGAGCTTTTTCAATAACAGCATTCAGACCATTCAGGTTCTTGCCGCCAGCCGTCGCGTAGAAAGGCTGACCACCTCCTCCACCGTCAATTTCCCTGGCAAGTTCCTTTACCATATTGCCCGCATGAAGATTTTTGTTGCCCGCCAGCTTTTCGCCGATCATGACTGCTACCTGTGGTTTACCGTCAATGTCGGCTGCCAATACCAGAACAAGATCATCAAATTGATTTCTCAAACCATAAGCGATGTTCTTTAACGACTCAGCATCGGGAACGGTCACTTTCTCAAGAATAACACTAAATCCATTACTCTTCACAACGCGTGATGCCAGTTGATCTTTAATTACATTTGCTTTCTCTTGATACAATGCTTCGAGCTTTTTCTCCAGCGCATGTTTGTCTTCTATCAACGACTTTGCAGCTGACAAAACATCTTTTGGATTCTTGAACATCGTTTTGATCTGGTCAAGCGTACCGACCAAATTGGTTACAAACTTTTCAGCTTCCTCGGCTGTGATCGCTTCGATGCGTCGAACACCAGCAGCAACAGAGCTTTCAGAAATAATCTTGAACAACCCGATCTGGCCAGTAGCCGGCACGTGAGTTCCTCCGCAAAGTTCTACAGAAAATGCGGAATCAAATGTAATGACGCGGACAAAGTCGCCATATTTTTCACCGAACAACGCCATCGCTCCAAGGCCTTTGGCTTTATCGATCGGAACATTGCGTTTTTCATCGAGAAGAATATTCTGCCTGATCTTAGCGTTCACGATGTCTTCCACCTTTCTTAATTCATCAGTTGTCATCGCAGCGAAGTGTGAAAAGTCAAAGCGCAAAATTTTATCATTCACCAATGATCCTTTTTGCTCCACATGCTTTCCCAACACCTGTCTCAGCGCTGCGTGGAGCAAGTGTGTTGCCGAGTGATTGTCCATGCTCAACTGACGCTTATGCTTATCAATCTTTGCATAGAATTTTGCGCGGATATTTTCAGGTAGCCTGTCCGTGATGTGCACCACCAGATCGTTCTCTTTCCTGGTATCGTTGATGGCTATCTTTTCATTTGAACTTTCAATGAAGCCAGTATCTCCCTCTTGTCCGCCGCTTTCTGCATAGAACGGAGTCTTGTCAAACACCAGTTGAAAAAGCTCTTTGTTCTTTTGCTTGAGTTTTCGATATTTAATAATGTTCACTTCAGACTCAAAATTATCGTAGCCGATAAATTCGGATCTTTTATCTTCACCAACATTTACCCAATCACCGGTTTCTTTCGCAGCGTCCGCCTTAGAGCGACTCTTTTGTTTCTGCATTTGAATTTTGAAACCATCTTCATCGACCGAGAAGCCACGTTCACGGGCAATCAGTGATGTGAGATCCAGTGGAAAGCCAAACGTGTCATAAAGTTCGAAAGCAACTTCGCCTGTAAGCGTTTTGCCTTTCAATTCAACTTCAATAATATCGATGCGCTTCAGACCTTTGTCGAGGGTTCTTAAAAACGATGTCTCTTCTTCAAAGATTACTTTAGATACATAGTCCTGTTGATTGATCAATTCAGGAAACACATCCTTAAGCTGTTTTGCCAATACTGGCATTAATGAAAACAGGAAAGGTTCTTTCAGATTAAGGAAGGAATAATAATATCTGACAGCTCTTCTCAAGATGCGTCTGATCACATAACCAGCTCCCGTGTTAGAAGGCAACTGACCATCCGCTATCGCAAATGACACAGCGCGCACATGATCTGCGATGACACGCATTGCAATATCTGATTGATCACTGCTTTTCAATCCCGAACCCGATGATCCATTTTGATATGGGATCCTGCTTTGTTCAGAAATGAACCTGATCAAAGGCGTAAATACATCAGTATCGTAATTTGAGCTTACTAAATTAATTGCACGGCAAAGGCGTTCGAATCCCATGCCCGTATCGACGTTCTTAAAGGGCAATGGTTTTAATGATGTCAACTTCGATCTGAGTTTTTCGCGCGCAATCTTTTTATCATCACCTTTGTATTCCAGGTCGAACTTCACCAGCTCAGCGGAGCCACCGTTTTCCGGATTCCAAAAGCGTTCAAATTCCATGAACACCAGGTTCCAGATTTCAATTACCTGTGGATCGTCGTTGTTAACGAGCTCCCTGCCTGACATACGTTGACGTTCTTCATCCGAACGTAAGTCGACGTGTATCTCTGAGCATGGTCCGCATGGTCCGAGATCGGCCATTTCCCAGAAGTTATCTTTTTTGTTTCCCTGTATGATGCGATCCTCGCTGATGAATGCTTTCCACAAATTGTAGGCTTCCTGGTCAAAAGGCAGGTTGTCATCTTTGTCGCCCTGGAATACGCTTACATATAAACGATCCTTTGGAAGCTGATACTCTACCGTCAGTAACTCCCACGCCCATTCGATCGCTTCCTTTTTAAAATAGTCGCCAAAAGACCAGTTACCCAGCATTTCGAACATCGTGTGGTGATACGTGTCGATGCCCACTTCTTCGAGGTCATTGTGCTTCCCCGATACTCTAAGGCATTTTTGCGTGTCAGCAATTCGATTACTTTTTGGAGAAGCATTGCCCAGGAAAATATCCTTGAACTGAACCATCCCTGAATTGGTAAACAGTAACGTCGGGTCATTTTTCAGCACCAAGGGTGCCGATGGAACAATCGTGTGTCCCTTGTGCTCAAAGAAATTAAGAAATTTTTGTCTAATGAAACCCGAGTCCATTGAATGCGGTATAAGATTTGACTTTCGTTCGAAATAAATTTTTCTATATTTATCTTACCCAATACCCCAAGATATTGAATAAGCCACAAAATTAACCGCAGATGACAGAGTATCAGCACGTGCCGGACATTTTTTTGTGGTTTAAATTATCGTATAAACTTAGATAATAGACGATTTCAAATGTCCTTCTTCAAGTACAACTTCAATTCCCGAACACGTATGCGAGGTGTTTCTCACCTTAAAAGTGTCGTGATTTATGGATCAAGGGTCTTGTTTACGGCCATTATGTTACTTGGCGTGATGATAGTTGTGCACGATTATTTTATCAAATCACCTAAGTCGTCGCTGGTTAGAAATGAGAACGAAAAGCTCGCCGCGAACAAACCTGCTCTTGAATCCCGCTTGAATGAAGTTGAAAAGAAGGTAACGCATCTCAAAACAGTTGATTCGTCGTTGTATAGCAGGTTGTTTAATTCTACGCCATCAGATGCAGATACGAACAGTAATAAACTGACCAGAGATAAAGTACTGTTGGCAGGGGTAGCAGACTTTCACTCTATATTGGATAATCTCCGTGAACGATCCACGCAGCTTGTTGAAAAATCTTCAGCAACAAATCAAACTTTTGGAGAACGTATCAGAATATCCAAAGAAAAAATTCTGGCGCTTCAAATGCTTCCTACGATTCAACCAATATTCAACGCAGAACTGGATCAGCTTGTTTCGGGATTTGGCGTTCGCATCAATCCATTTCACAAAGGAAAGTATAATCACCCGGGCGTCGATTTTGCTGCGCCACGAGGATCAGCAGTTTTTGCAACCGCACCAGGAAAAGTGGTGACTGTGAAAAAGACTTCATTGCAAGCAGGTTACGGAAATTATGTAGAGATCGATCATGGCAATGGCTTTGTTACGCGCTATGCACACCTCGATGCCATCAGCGTTCGCCGAGGTCAACAAGTATTTAAAGGAAAAGTAATTGGAACAGCTGGCAGCAGCGGAGGTTCGGTTGCGCCACATCTACATTACGAAGTGATCCGTGATGGCGAACAGGTTGATCCTGTTAATTACTTGCTTGAAGGGCTTACCAGCGAGCAATATGGTTCACTACTTCAGAATGCCTCAAAACAAAATCAATCGCTTGATTAATGAAGGACCTGCAACAACCATCTGATCCAACGCATCGCCACGGCGACAGCATCGGAAGAAGATTATTCAGAGTAGTTTTTTTTATGTCGCTTTCGTCGGCGCTTGCTGCCGGAATGTTTGGGTTCTTTATCAGCAATTATAATTCGGTAGAAGAACAACTGGTGACACATGAGAATCTTAAGCTAAGAACTGAGTTGCAGATTTTGGAAGAACGAATCAGAAAGGCATCTGCTTCGCTAAACGAGCTAATTGAAAAAGATGATTACAACTATCGTGTGATTCTCGACGCTGATCCATTGTCTTCGGAGATCAGGGAAGCTGGTACCGGCGGATATGAATCATTTGACCGATATGAAATTCAGAACATCCCCGAGTTGGTAAATAATTATGAAGCGATGGAAAAGCTCGAAGGCCGTCTTGAGGTAGAATCTCGGTCGTTCGAAGAGCTCCAAAATCTCCTGAATGAAAGAATCAGCATGTGGGCATCAAGGCCTGCTATTCAACCAATTAACAATACCCAATTAAATCAATTATATATGAGCTATGGCGCCCGCTTTCATCCTATTTATAAGGTAATGAAAGAGCATCATGGACTGGATTTTTCGGCACCGAAGGGTACTCCTGTTTATGCTACCGGTGATGGACAGGTTGCGCGGGCCAGCACATCGGGCTCATATGGGAAGGTTATCTATCTCAACCATGGACATGAATATGAAACTCGCTATGCGCATCTTTCGCGATTCGCGGTAAGGCCAGGAGCGTTTGTGAAACGCGGGCAAGTTATTGGCTATGTTGGCAGCACCGGCACTTCATTATCCAGTCACCTGCACTACGAAGTGCTCTACAGAGACCGGAATGTGAATCCCATTAACTTCTTTCAACGCGATCTCAGCAACAAGGAATACGAGAAACTTATTGAGATCGCATCTCTCCAGAACGACGCGCTCGATTAAGTACCATCATCCTCGATCAATTTTGTTGCCCTGTAAGAAAATCTGATTTTCTTTGCATTCGCTAACCCAAAAACCTGAATGCGAGCACTACTTTTTATTGCTGCCTGCTTTTCCTGCCTTTCGTTGGCGGGCCAGTCGATTCAGGATACGCTAATTTCACACATTGATACACTTGCCGTCAGAAAAGATACATTAACCATAATAGGCGTAGGCGATATTATGATGGGGACATCCTATCCGGAAGATAAATTACCACCCAACAATGGCGCATCTCTATTAAAAGACGTCGAGCCAGTTCTGATCGATGCCGATGTGACGTTTGGAAATCTTGAAGGAACTCTTTTAAATTCCGGAGGCATCCCAAAGACTTGTAAAGATCCTAAGGTTTGCTACGTGTTCAGAACTCCAGTTAAGTATGTCGCTAATCTCACCAGAGCAGGCTTCGACGTGATGAGCCTTGCCAATAATCATGCTGGCGATTTTGGTGAAGTGGGTAGGGTAAGTTCTATGCGCACGCTTGATTCAGTAGGACTGAAACATGCCGGTCAGATGACGCAGCCCTACGTGACGTTCATGAAAGACAGCATCATGTACGGACTTGTTGCCTTTGCCCCAAATAGCGGCTGCGTTCAACTTAATGATCTCGACAATGCCAGGCAACTTGTAGCGCATCTTGATTCACTGTGTGACGTTGTGATCGTATCGTTTCACGGAGGTGCTGAGGGAGCGTTGTTTCAGAACGTACCAAAAGCTCATGAGATTTTTCACGGTGAAGACCGGGGCAATGTTTATGAATTTGCACATACCTTAATAGATGCCGGGGCAGATATAATCTTTGGTCATGGGCCTCACGTAACGCGGGCGATCGAGGTTTATAAAGAGCGATTTATTACTTATAGCATGGGTAACTTTTGTACTTACCGCGGCATTAGCGTGAATGGTATTAACGGCATCGCGCCGATCATTAAAGTATACACCGACAGGAACGGAAAATTTTATCAGGGAAAAATAATCCCGACCTTTCAAAGTTATGAAACTGGGGTCCGCATTGACCCTCAAAATCAGGTGATTAAGAAGATCCAGGAACTGACAAAAAAAGATTTTCCTGAATCAGGAATTCAGATTGCCGAGAATGGTTTAATTACTTACATTGCTCAATAACATGGCTTATAAAGAAAAGGAAATAGAGAAACTTTACTACTCCATTGGAGAGGTTTCTGAAATGTTTAACGTCGCTCCGTCATTGATCCGTTTTTGGGAATCGGAGTTTGAACTTATCAAGCCGAAGAAAAATCGTAAGGGCAATCGCCAGTTTACGAAAGAAGACATCGATCACGTCAGGACAATCTATCACCTGGTCAAAGAAAAAGGATTCACTTTACAAGGCGCGAAAGAAATGTTGAGAAACGATTCTGCCGCTGTTCATGATAAAATGGAGTTCATGGATTCTTTGAAACGCGTAAGAGGGTTTCTTGTAGAATTGAGAGAGAGACTATAGCCTTACCTGATTTGTAACCCTCAATCATCAACATTCGATTATCAACACTCAATGTGCCGCCTTCGGCATGACCGGAATCTTGAATGATGTTCGTCAATCCAAAGGATTGACATTGCGAACTGACATTGAATGTCACGCATTACGGCATAAGTCAGGAATTCCGATTTCGTTCCTTTCGCTTCCTGCTACCACATTTCGTAATCTGCCGGTCCTGTTAGCTCTTCATTACACATGGATCAAAATCGGCTTGCGTTGCTCGCGCTTCATTTCATTCCTGGAATCGGTGATTTCCTGATCAAGCAGCTGGTAAGCTATTGTGGCTCCGCGGAGAAAGTATTTACCACGCCCAAAGGGAAACTCACAAAAATCTATGGAGTCGGGGCAGTGACAGCAAAAGGAATCCGCGATG
Organism: Chryseolinea sp.; assembly: GCA_039916665.1. GTDB lineage: Bacteria > Bacteroidota > Bacteroidia > Cytophagales > Cyclobacteriaceae > Chryseolinea. The sequence continues at coordinate 94,219 of JBDSKX010000177.1, forward strand.
GAAATCCATTCCGCATTGCCGAAAAAGAAATTATAAAGGCAGAGAAAGAAAATGTTCAACTTATTTTTTACATCGACAGCAACTATCCTTCGCGACTCAAACAAATCGGTGACGCGCCAACTCTTTTGTACACCAAAGGGAACATCGATTTTGAAGCGTGCAAAACTGTCGGCATCATTGGCACACGGCGGTCGACAGACTATGGGCGCGAACGAACTGCGGAGTTAGTTCAAGGCCTTGTTCCTCATCAGGCATTAATCGTCAGTGGCCTCGCATACGGTATCGACATTCAGGCACATCGGGAGGCCCTAAATCATAAACTCCCAACCATCGGCATCATGGGTAGTGGAATAGACGTGATCTATCCAGCTTCTCATAACGAGGTTGTGAAACGCATGCTACACAACGGAGGCATCGTTACTGAAAATCCATTTCACACCAAGCCTGATGCGCATAACTTCCCGGCACGAAACCGTATCATCGCCGGACTATCGGACGCTATCGTCGTGGTCGAAGCCGCTGAACGCGGCGGCGCTTTGATCACCGCCGACATCGCCAACAGTTATAACAAAGAAGTATTCGCATTCCCCGGAAATATCGGACGAAGTTTTTCAGAGGGTTGCAACAATCTAATAAAATCAAACAGTGCGCATCTTATCTCAAGCGTTAATGATCTCGAGTTTATGATGAATTGGGATCTTAACGCACCGCCAATCGCGAAGAAAATGACTCAATCGCCCGATGGTTTCAGTGCAGAAGAACAGACTATAATCAAAATACTTCGCGATAATAACAATCAGCTTCATGTCGATGATTTAAGCTGGCGATCAGGAATTGTAATTGGAAAACTTGCGTCAGTCTTACTTGGATTAGAGTTGAAAGGCGCTATTGCCGCTGTGCCTGGGAAGCAATATAAACTGAAGATTTAATTATGAATTATAGATGAATTATGAACCAAGGGTTAGCAATCAACACCGTTTAGCTAAGGCTGAAATTTCCGATTTATCATTTCGACACACAACTTTTGTTACTGGCCTCGCCAAACGGAGTCACTTGTGCCTACTCAATAGCAGATTGTCCTTAAAGGACAATCTGCCCTCTCCCAATAGAAAACCTTAGACTAACGCAGAATACGATTCGAAACATCGACATCAAATTTGCTTCTCTTATACTAAACGAAATTGAATTATAGATCATGAATTGTCGGGCTCGACGATTCATCGCCATTGCGTGGAGTTTCCGGGCGGGTACGTCAGTGCGTTGCGTGTAAACGAACAAACGTGAAATCAATTATGCATCATGAATTAAATATGGATTATGAATTGTCGGCTCGACGATTCATCGCTGTCGCATGAAGGATCTGGGCGTGCACGTCTGCAGCGTACGCGTGAACGAGCAACGATTGCAACGCCCTACGAAGCAGAAACAATTCATAATTAACAACAGCTTCTCAGTTTTCCTTCTGATTACACCTCTCCTTAATCATCTCATACGCCTTGAGATCACCAAGTTCTCCGGCTTTGCTTAGATCGAGGCAGCCGTTCTTGATGTCGCCAAACTCGATCCGGAGTACGCCACGCATGAAATAGGCATCATGATTTTTGGAATTGATATGGATGATCTTCGTACAATCATTGATAGCATCTTCATAGGCCAACAATGACTGCCTAGCTTTCCCTCTGTTGAAATATGCCTGCACATCGTTTTCATTAAAAGATATACATGATGTGAAGTCAGCGATCGCGCCATAGTAGTCAAGAAGTTTCATCTTTACGTTGCCCCGCGCTAAGAATGCATCACTAAACTTTGGATTTTTTTCAATGGCCAGGTTATAATCTTTCATCGCGCCATGTCTGTCATCGAAATTATCCTTGATATTGCCGCGCATAAAATAGGCGGGTGCATAGTTGGGGTCAAGCTCCAACGCTTTATTGAGGTTTAGCAACGATTCAGTGAATTCGCGTTTCTCAAACAGGTCTCTGCTCTTTTGTGTAAGCTCTTTCGGAGTTTGCGCGTAGGATACAAAAGGAAATGCTACCAGACTTAACACGATTGCAAGCTGAAAAACAACGCTCCTGGATTTATTCATGGCCAATTATAGTTAGATCAAAAAATGATCTTAAAGGTATGGAACCCGTCCGTTCATTCATGGCGGGGAAAGATCTCATCAGCGAGTTTTAATGCTCGCGCAAGTTCTGCCTTGTCTATGCTGGAATTGACACCTTGCGAATCGAGAAAATTGACAATTTGCTCCGTTGCGAGATTGCCAATCAATTCATCATCCGCCATTGGGCATCCGCCATAACCCCTCAACGCGCCCTCAAGTCTTGTACAACCGGCACGATAGGCGGCCTCTATTTTTTCAAGGGTGGAACCAGCCGTTGAATGAAGATGGACACCAAGATCCGCCTTGGGAAAAGTTGTTCTAATCGAAGTGAAAAGATCGTGTATGGTCTTTGGTGTTGATACGCCGACGGTGTCTGCCAATGAAATTGTATCAGCACCCAGGGTTTGAACAATATCAACAAAACTTGTTACCAGATCGGCATGATATGGATCACCGTAAGGATTACCAAATCCCATACTTATGTACACGACAAGTTGCTTGCCTGTTCGGCTACAAACGTCACGTATGGCACCGAGTTCATTAAGAGCTTCAGGGATTGACTTGTTAGTATTTCTGCGTTGGAAGGTTTCGGATATTGATAACGGAAAGCCAATGTATGATATCGCGTCGTAAGAACATGCATCTTTTGCTCCGCGTGTGTTTGCCACAATGGCCAACAATCTCGAAATGGAACTTTTGTTCAGTTCAAGCTGACTGATAACTGTCGACGTATCTTTCATTTGAGGAATCGCTTTTGGCGATACAAAGCTTCCAAAATCGATTACGTCGAATCCGACTTTCAGGAGCTGGTTTAGGTAACGTACTTTATCCGCGGTGGGTATGAAGGCCTCAATACCCTGCATTGCATCACGTGAGCACTCGACGACTTTCATGGTGGATTTGATTCGGATAGTAAGATTCTGACACAAGTAAGCCGAAGTGAAAGGAAAATAGGTTGAAGTCAACGGACTTTAATGCGATTCGTCCCCCATTTCAAACAGAATGTAAATTTAGAAGGATTAATTGACCTCGCGAAACCTTTAGATTATGCCATTACCTGAATTTAGCGGCACCCTTGGACTTAAAAGAGCAGCCCATTTATTAAGGAGGGCGACTTTCGGTGCAACCAAAGAACAGATAGACACCTTTGCAACATTAACACCTGCACAGGCCATCACCGCGCTCTATCATCAGGCACTTCCTGCGCCCGTAGTGCCTATTGATCCGAAGACTGGAACCGAATGGGTTCTTACCGGAGTAACCGACGCCAACAGTGACTCAGGCGCATTAGAAACTTTTTTTAAAAGTTGGTTTATTGGTCAGATGATGGCCGTTGGCGTTTCCGACTCGATATCATTGGCCTACACGGCACGCGAACGACTCGTATATTTTTTACATACTCATTTTACAACAATCGCGTCCAAAGTGAGCAACAGCAGATCTCTGTATTTTCAGAATCAGTTGTTCAGGTTCTTCGCATTGGATATGCTCAACGCCGATCCCGATGTCAACTTTAAGAATCTTACAGTGAAGGTCAGTATCGACAACGCAATGTTACGCGTGCTTGATGGAACTGAAAATGTGAAAGGCAGCGTAAATGAAAACTTTGCACGTGAGCTTCTCGAACTCTACACCATTGGACGCGGTCTCGAAGGAACACTGCCACCTTTGCCTGCGCAGGGTGATTACATCATGTACACTGAACAGGATGTTAAGCAAGCTGCACGTGTGCTTTCCGGATGGGAGATCGATGATACTTTCGCATTGATCGACCTCGATACAAGCATTCCGAGAGGAACTGTTCGTGGTTCTGAGACTAATGCGTCTGCACATGACAATGATCCTAAGACTTTTAGTCCACGTTTTGCCAACGCCGTGATACAAGCTGATCCGGCTTTAATGAGTGGCGGGAATGCCACGGAAGCAAGCGCGATGGATGAGATCGTACAGTTGGTGGACCTGATCTACTTACAACCTGAAACAGCAAAGCACATTTGCTGGAAGTTATATCGATTTTTTGTTTACGCTCCACATACACCAGCAGATAGTCTTGCCATTGATGGACCGATCATCACCGAGATGGCCAATATGTTAGTAGCAAGTAACTATAAGATTCAACCTGTGATCGAGAACCTTCTGCGCAGTCAGCATTTTTATGAGGGTTCCGCAGCGATTCCTGATGACAACTTTGGTGGAATCATCAAGTCACCACTTGATCTCGTGATACAATCGCTTCGTATGTTTGAAGTACCGATCACACCGATGACAACATCAGCTACAGAATTCTATAATCAAACTGGAGAAATACTCAGTAATGTGGTCGGTCAGGCTATGAATTTTTATGAACCAACCGATGTGGCCGGTTACGACTGTTATTTCCAGTTTCCGATCTATCATCGTTATTGGATTACACCGAATACCCTGGCCAACCGATATGCTTTTATCAGAAGCATAGTCACGTCGACAGAGGCTGGTATGTTTAAGGTGAATGTGTTTGATTTCGTAAAAAATAATATCCCCAATGCCATCGCGGCAGATGCAAGTCTTTTGGTGATTGAATTGGCTAAGTATTTCCTGCCCCTTTGGGATGATCTGACGTATGACGATTTAGCAGACGACAACTCAGGACTGACATCACAACGACTGAATTACTTTAAACAACGGTTCCTCCAGACGTTTTCAGAAGCCTATTGGACCACCCGATGGAATGAAGGCGCTGTTGATTTAAGAGACCAGCTCGAGTTCCTGTTTAACGCTATGATGCAGTCACCAGAATACCAACTCGCCTAAAATCGAATTGTCATGAATAAATCGAGAAGAGATTTTTTAAAGAAACTTCCATTGGCGATGAGCATTCCGTTCACGATCGCCAATGTGCCGTTACGGGTTTTGGGAGAATCAACTGCATTGGCAAAGATGGCGGCGGCCAGCAACAACGATCGCGTGCTCATCATCCTACAGATGGCGGGCGGTAACGATGGCCTGAATTGTCTCATTCCTGTTGAAAAGTATGACGAATACTATAGCCGTCGCGCCAACATTGCAATTCCTAAAAAAGACAGCAATCGTAAGTACATACCACTTGACTCGACGATTGCTCTCGACGCGCAAGTGGGACTTCACCCTGATATGCAGGCCATGAAAGCCATGTACGACATCGGTAGGCTTACCGTTGTACAAGGCGTTTCTTATAAGAATAACAACGGATCACATTTCAGGGGACGTGACATCTGGTTTATGGGTGGGTCTGCTGATGATTATTATCAATCAGGATGGGTAGGTCGTTATCTGCAGGGTGAGTTCGTGCCAAAGAAGTATCCGGAAGATTTTCCAAATCCCGATATGCTTGATCCATTGGCTATTGAAATGGGTAATGACGTCTCTTTGATCTTTCATCAACAAGGCAATATTCCTACATCAATATCAATCAATGACCCTGCAAGTTTTGCGGAATTAGTGGGTGAACTTGAAGGCTTTCAGGATGAGCAGATAGATCCACGTGGTATTCCTCCCGAACATTGGAAGGGTTCACCTTACTACAATGAACTGGAATGGATACTGAGCCTTGAAGACAAGTCAAAGGATTATGCACAACGCCTTTACGAAGTATACCTCGCCGGCGGCGCATCCTCTGTTACATACCCGGAAACTTATCCATTTAATGCACCTAAAGGAAGTCTTCGTAATCCGCTATCCGGTCAGTTAAAGTTGATCGCGCGTATGTTGGCAGGGGGTTGCAAGACAAAAGTGTTTCTTGTGAAGGTCGGTGGATTTGATACCCATGCTGACCAGGTAGAAAAACTTGAACCGACGATGGGCGGTCACGCGGCGTTGATGTATCACATCTCGACTGCGATGAGTGCATTTCAGAATGATCTCAGAGCGCGCGGACTTGAAGATCGTACGCTAAGCGTTACTACTTCAGAGTTTGGAAGACGTATAGATTCTAACGGCAGCTTTGGAACTGATCACGGAACTGGTGGACCACTCTTTATATTTGGCAAAGGTGTACAACCTGGCGTTGTTGGGAAAGTACCTGACTTATCAACTGGCAATGTCGAAATGCAATTTGATTATCGATTGATATACGGTAACATCATGCGTGACTGGATGCTTGTTGACGATACACGATTGAACGAAATATTTCCCGGATTGATGACCGCTACAGGCACATCGGATGGCGTCACCTTTGAAGCATTGCCGTTGGCACAACAGACTATCACAGGCACTGAAGGATTTATCGGCGACCGCTTTGCGCTCAAGGACTGTTATCCTAATCCTGCCAAAGAGAAGACCACAGTATCCTTTATGTTGAATGGATACTATCAGGTTAACGTGAATCTGATGAATACCCAGGGCAAAATAGTAAAAGCAATGGTGGACGGAATGTATGAGCCTGGTGAGCACAAGATAGAAGTAGATATCAGTTCACTGCCTGCAGGCGCTTATGTATATCAGTTAAAGACCGGATTCTATAAAGAAGCCAAGAAACTTATTATTGTAAAATAGAACTCAAATTATCCCTCATGATTCAACGAATACAACTCTTAATTTTTTGCCTGGTGGTCGTTGTTGCTGCGCATGGGCAAGAGAAAAAAAAACGGATACCGAATGCTTACCACAAGAAGAAGCAGGAGAAAAAGGATGATGAGAAGTTTCTTGAAAAGCAGTGGTGGCTCGGTTTTAAAGCCGGTGCTAATCTATCGAACATCAGAGTCGACAAGACGTACTCTGTTGTCTCTCCTACCAACTATGACGCAAGTTCAATCGCAAAGAAGGGGTACAATAATTTTGATCTCTGGGGATCACAGGCGACGATTGAAATATCGTTCTACTTTAAACGATTCCTGTTGAGCTTTCAGCCAACTTACCAGCATATACAGTTTCAGTACTCCAATAAGTTTGAATGGAACGGGAGTACAGAGCAAGCCACCAATCACGTGGAGCTCAGTTACAAGCAACTTCAAAAAGTTGATTATGCGATATTTCCGCTGATCGTTAAATATGACGTGTCTGGTCACCGTTTGAGGCCTTACGTTCAGGCAGGGATCTACTCGGCGATGCGACTCAGCGCCAACAAGGAAGTAAGCGCGTCAGGGATTGACAATGCTGCCGGTGGTAACAATCAGTTTCATACTGAAACAGTTAGTGTAGGCGCAGGTGATCTCTTTGCCAAATATCACTGGGGTGTAATGGGTGGTGTCGGTGTAAACTACAATCTGGGCAATCACGTACGCCTTAACCTCGACGTCATGTACAAGTACGGGATGAGTAACATTACTTCGACCGAACATCGATACAGCAGCGACCGTCTTGCCGGTGTTGGTGACGCGATGGATGATATGAAGCTCGACAACCTCTTCATTTCCCTGGGATGTTTATTCCCGCTAAGATTCCTTCAAAGTACGCTACAGACCTTAGATAAATAGAACAACCCGATGAAAACCGTATATCCATTACTTTTGATTTTGGTTCTTGCCGCTGGTTTCTCTGCCTGCACGGAGGATTCTAATCCACAGTTTGATAAGAAAGCCTTCACTAAAGTCTTCGATAATAATAAGTTCGATGCATCCAACTTCCCGATTGATATGCGCCAGACACCAGACGGCGGATACTTAATATTAGGAGGAAGAACACTTACTGACTCTGACTTTGTCGGAATCTATCTGATGAAGGCCGATGAGAATGGAAACTTTGTAAAAGAGATCGAGGTGGAAAGCACAGCTGTTCACCCGATAGGTCACTTCTCAGAATACCAAACCAAGTATTACTTCCTGTGTATGGATCCGCTTTCTCAACAGGCAAAGATCGCAAGTGTTGATGCCAACCTGGAAGGTGTTACTATGGTTGATGTACAAGGTGGTCTTACCTACCCGGCCGCAGCTTCTTTCGTTGACAACAACTTTGTTGTAGTGGGTTACAACAACGGAGATAAATTAACAACCATTTCAATTGTTTCACCGGATGGCGGCGTGTTATCTCAAAAGGGTTTCAGCATTGGTACGGGTGAAGACATTGAGCAACCTATTATCAATCATTATATCAGGACCGGAAGACAATTTCCGTTTGAAGCAGGCAAAGCTCCGAACGGTCTTTATTACTTCAATGGGTTTTACAACTATACATTCTCGCTGGTGTTTACAAACATGAATGCCGATGATCCTTCCGGCGTTGTACAAGGACAACAGGATGACGGTGGTTTCAGTGCGGTATTGCCATTGTCTGGAAACAAGTTTGCTTCAGCGCGTTTTAATTATGGCGAAAACTTTCTGCTTCCGAATAAAGACTTGTCAGGATCAAGCATAACATCAAGTACTGATCTTGGTGGATATAGTTTGCCGGAGTTGGTGGCCAATGCCAAGGTGAGAATACTTCGCGCGACTATCAACACAAAGGACATTCTGATCTACGGCAGTGATACCAAGTCGAAGCAAATCGGACTTCTATTCTATGATGGAAGCACGGGTGAATTCATTGGAAGCAGATATCTGGGATTTTCTAATCCTTATGAGATCGCAAGCATCACGCAGACTTTGGATGGAGGTCTGGCAGTATGTGGTACCACGCAGCTTGCTGGAAGATTCCCACGAATCTGTATCATCAAAATATCGAAGGAAGAACTTGAAGGCGACGCTTCGAAGTAAATAAATCCATCAACACGGAGGCAAACAGAGCAGTACAGGAGTTTCACGGAGCAATAAATCTCCGTGAAACTCAAAGAACTCCGTGTCCCTACGTGTTGATGGATTTCTGTATTCGAATATCTACCTTGTTGCCAACTTGCAACATATGAATATCTCGGAGAACGTCGGCCTCAAGCCTTACAACACATTCGGTATAAATGCTAACAGCAAATACTTCACAACACTCACTACACCCGCCGACATTCCAGCACTATTAACGTCGAAGCTTTTTGAGCGTGAACGTCATTTAATCCTCGGCGGAGGAAGTAACGTTCTCTTTACAAACGATTATGATGGCCTGGTTGCCATAGTCGAACTCAAAGGCATCAAGATTATAGACGAGGATGACAATGCGATTACGTTACACGCTGGCGCCGGAGAAAACTGGCATTCCTTCGTCACGTATTGTGTCAACAATAACTATGGCGGTGTTGAAAATCTATCGTTGATTCCGGGAACCACTGGAGCAGCACCCATGCAGAACATCGGAGCATACGGAACAGAGATTAAAGACGTGATCATTGCAGTTGAAGCAGTAGAAATACAAACCGGCGATCACAAGATCTTCTCTAAAGAGGCCTGTGAGTTCGGCTACAGAGAAAGTATATTTAAGCAAAAAGCCTTTGATAAGTACATCATCACTGGCGTACACTTAAGACTTACAAAGCGCAATCACAAACTGAATATCCAATATGGCGCTATCTCCGATACGTTGAAGTCGATGAATATCGCGAGTCCTACAATCAAGGATATCAGTGAAGCGGTGATGCATATACGAAGGACCAAGCTACCCGATCCTGCGAAGATCGGTAATGCCGGAAGCTTCTTTAAGAATCCTTCAATACCATCAATACAATACAATGAATTGAAGAATCAACACCCTAATATTCCATCTTTTCCCTCTCAGGAAGGCCTTATAAAAATTCCAGCAGGTTGGCTAATTGAACAGTGTGGATGGAAAGGAAAGACGTTTGATAAAATTGGAGTTCATGCTAATCAGGCACTTGTTATTGTTAACTATGGCGGTGGTGAAGGACAAAGTATATGGGCCTTAGCCATGAAGATTCAACAGAGCGTTGAAGACAAATTCAAAATAACACTTCAACCTGAAGTGAACGTGATCAAATGATGCGTGATCATAATGTTGCGCATTCACGTATAAATCATACTTGTAAAAAAAAGCGTACGGCAAAAATTTCTTTCTGAAAATTTTCTGATGTAAAATAAATGTTATAACTTTTCATATTGTTTAACAATTAAATTCTAATAACGCTATGGCAAAAACAGCGAAGAAGACAGCTAAAAAAGCAAAGAAAACTGCTAAGAAAGCTGCAAAGAAGAAGAAGTAATTAGGTAATACCTAAGGAACCTTTGCGAAGGGAAGTAAATAGAATTTACTTCCCTTTCGTTTTTTTAACAATCACGTAAAGTCGTGAGTCAAGAATCTCACAATTTTAACGGGCGGTACATATAGTTCTAACTATACATCGCCAAAACTTTAGGTGTGATTGCTAACCCGGACGATGCTCTCCTCAATACATGCAATATGAATTGAGTCGCCGATCAATCACCGAAATATCATTTCAAGATGATTGCATAAGCTCTAACAACTTCATCTTGTAATGGATGCTCAGCTGTGACTTCCTTGTTTGACTTATCTCATTACTATATAATCGCAGGTCGATAGACTTTGTAAGCAACTTTTTTTTGACGTTAGATGTCTAATGCCCCAGCGCGTCAATCGAACACGACTTATGACTCATGATTTATGACTCAAGACGCTTCTGCCCGAATCTTGAATACCTCCAATGGCCTATGTTTCATCCGGTTGCAAAAAAAATCTAAATTTTATCCTTGCCTTAGCCATATGGGGCTTGTAACTTGCTTCGCAATAACCAACCACTTTTTGAAATGGCAAAGACTCCGGCTAAAACTCAAGCAGCAAAGACAGCAACTAAAACTGTTGCAAAACCAAAGGCAACTGCTCCATCAATTTTAAAAGCTACAGAAGAGGCATTGGCTGCCCTCAAGGCTGCTGATCTCGATCCACAACTTCAGGCGGATATTGAGTGGTGCCTCGGCAGTTTCAACGCTGATAACAATCCTGCTGGTTTATATGAGATGACTCAGAAAGCAATTTTTGTTTTCATGGGCGCCAAAGAAAAGAAGACCAAAGGTGTCACGACCAAATTGATTACAGATTTGGAGAAAGCAGTGCAATCGCGCCAAGCGTAGTCTGTCCAGGCAATCTTAAGTCGCCCGCGGCACGGTGCGTTTTACGCCAGTCACTTGCTTTTCGATTTATTAAGCGGCAGAACTGATTTTATCAGATCATGTGAGTAATGCTCGATACTTGCCCCCGGTATCTTGTCACATCGACCCCAAATTTCACCAGGAAATCGACACCTTCATCGGAAGCGATTTTTTTATACTCAGCGTATGAGTTCAGATAAATTACTCTTCGGATACCCATCGAATAAATTATCCGCGAACACGCCAGGCATGGGGAAAGGGTAACGTATAATGTCGCGCCATCAACTGACGTCTTGTTTTTTACAGCATAAAGTATCGCATTCTGTTCAGCATGTATCGCCAATGAGCAACCACCCTTTGAATCTCTCGGACATCCGACTTCAGACCACTCCTCATCACAATTGTGAGTGCCGGATGGCGGTCCGTTGTATCCAATAGAAATAATCCGTGTATCCTTCGTTAGCACCGCTCCTACGTGCCGTTTAATGCAATGCGATCTTCTGGCAAGGTTCACTGCCAGCTCCATGTATATATCATCAAATGCGGGACGACTCATAAGCGTAAAAATAGTCTCCAGAACTTAGAATCCAGCATGGTTTATGTAAAGTAACTGATCGTTATAATTGAAATTAGTATCTTTAAACTCTATGAAACAGACAAAATTATTGCTTCCGTTAAGCCTTTTTGTGTTGATTTCATTATCAGCGAGCAGTCAGGGCAATCCGGATAATCGTCCAAGTCCACTCGCTGTTGAGACGATGCGTTATAAAGATGCGTATGTGAAGATCACTTATTCTCAACCCGATAAACGTGGACGTGAAATTTTTGGTGACTTGATCCCCTATGGAAAAGTATGGCGTACCGGCGCCAATGAAGCAACCGAGATAACGACCACAAAGAACATCACCCTGCGCGGCTTCCTGCTTAAGGCTGGCACTTACTCAATCTTTACTATTCCCAACAAAGACAAGTGGACAATCATCATTAATAATGAACTCGGACTCATCGGTTCTTACAATTATAATTCAAAGCTTGACTATCTTCGTTTCGACGTTGTGCCTCAGTCGATTCCCAATGAAGTTTACGAAAAGTTCCGGATTCAATTCATTCAACGAAACGAGTCTGCTGATCTTCTGTTGTTATGGGATAAGGTAAAAGTTGTCGTTCCTGTGAAGTTTTTAAATTGACATGATAAGATCACTCATTTTTTTGCTCTTGACCGGATTTACTGCCTTCGGTCAGAATGTAGCTGAACTGGAAAAAAGAAATGGCTTCAAAGACATCAAGCTAGGTTCATTGATTGACTCAGTGAAGGGTTTTAAATTGGAGAAAGAGTTTAAAGAGCGGGATGAGTTCTCCGCCAAACTATTTAGCGTCGAGAATCCCGATTATGAAAACATCGGCGAAGTAAAGGTGAACAAGATTGAACTGAAGACCTACAAAGATATTATATACGAAATACGCGTGGTTACAGATAAAGACCCCAGGTTAATGAAGGCATTAGAGTCTCTATACGGCGGTGCTGACTACGATATGAAGAACAAAACATATTTCTGGAAAACGGATAACATCGTTCTCAAGTTTATATCAGAAAGCAGGAACAAACTTGAGTTGACTTACATCTCCCCTCCCGTTCACAAGTTGATGAAGGACGATAAGAGTCAGAAGGTGGATGATATCGCGCATGATTTTTAGAAAGTAAATCCATGAACACGGAGGAACAAAGAGTTTATTGAGGCACACAGAGATTATCTCTGTGAAACTCCTGCTTTTACTCCGTGCACCTCTGTGTAGATGGATTTTGATGCCAGATGGCCAGAGCATTGTCACCAGAAATCATACTCCTTCAATCCATAATTCTCCAAAAAATACTCAGCACTTTCCCTGCCATCGCTTGCCGATTTTGGATCAGCACCGGCTTTAATCAAGCTTCCAAATACACGTTGAAGCTGCTCAATTAAAATTCCATCACTTAAATCCGCTTTCGGATTGTCTATCATTTGACGAGCATCCAAAATGGCTCTGAGCAAGCAAGTATTACCTAACGAATCTATTGCATTAGGGTCGGCATTTTTTCCGAGTATTATCGTCAACAGAGCAAATGCCCGATCAAAATTACTGGTGTCTTTTTGCAGAGTATAAGAATTGAAGATGGTTGCTCTGATACAATCATGTAAGACCGGAGCTCTCCACTCACTCACTTCAGAAGTTTCCATGAAATTAACATCTGCTCCGCGCTCAATCAAGAACTCGGCTATTTCAAAGTTTCCGGTTTTAAAAGCGACCTGAAGTCCGGATTGACCGTCGTCTTTCTTTGGAGGAGACACATTGCAAACCGTTAAATAACTATCGTTACTGTTCACCAGTTCTCTGATTTCATGTATCTCTGAATCCCTGATAGCCTTAAAAAATCCCTTGATTTCCTTTTTTGTCATAACATTAGTCTCTTCATTTCTCCTGAAAAAGTGTCGAATAGGTCGGCGCTTCCCCAAGGTTATTGCAGCCAAAATTAGGACTTTTATTGTGTTAATCTATCGGGCCGAAATTATTGCATGTGTCGCATCGGTAATGTGCGGTTGCCTTTTAATTTGCAATGTGCTATTCGACCATCCTGTTAGCCTTCAGCCATCCCACAATGGTCTCATAATACTCATCACAAGCCTGCCACCTATAAACAGACAAATCCTCCCCATATCCACAAGTCACACACTTCTGCAAGCTGTGGTTACAATGATCAAATACTTTCACTGTCAGTTCCGACTTTGGGCTTTTGCCAATCGTCGCCTCATAAAGTTGTTTTGTTTTGCGCCAATCAACTTGTGAATCATTCGTGCCGAACAATGCCAGAACGGGGCAGTGTACATTTGTGAGCGTCGTGTCAAAGTCTGTTAAGTAGGCCCATAACCCGCTCCCGGAATCGAAGTGTCCGTTGCTTGTGTATAGTTGCTGTTCCTTCAGATAAGCCCTCCTGCCTTCCTCAGTGATCGTCGAGGCCTCCGAATAACCAAAGAGTCTTCTACACGTGCTATCCTGCGTTAAGGGCCGGATAGCATCAAGATAATTTTCGTAATCAGCACGGGCGCAAAAGAGTTTATGCCCCAGCAGTGGAACGGAGAATTTTGGATATAGGCACTAAGCGCTTTCCATCGTTTCTTGTGGATGCAATTGTCATTTCCTATTCCAAGGTAGGGGACTTGTAACGGAAACCGCAGATTGATGGCCGATCTTTGAACTACGACTCGCGCGAGACTTGATTTTAATTATTGTCATTCGGCGTTCAATTCAATATCTTATTGTTCCAGCAGATTTGTTTGGCGCCTGATATCTCAGCCTGGCAAAGTGTGTGCGGGTTTTGTTAGCCCTCAGTTCGTAAAGAGTTTACCGGATTTGATGTAGCAGCTCTAATAGATTGATAGCCTACCGAAAGCACGGTCACAACTAGCATAAACAATCCTGTTAAAGCATACAAAGTCAAATTGATTTCTGCATGATAAGAATAACCAGCCATGTATTGACTTGTTACAAACCAAGCGATTGGATAGCCAATAAATAAACTATTAACAACAAGAAAAGCGAAGTCACCGCAAAGCATAAGTGTAACGTTTACAACCGATGCGCCCAATACTTTCCTGATTCCTATTTCCTTTGTTCTTCTTTCTGCTGCGAATGATGCAAGTCCAAACAGTCCTAAACATGAAATCAAAACGGCAATAAAAGTAAAACTTAGTGAGAGCTTACCGATAACTCTTTCTGTTTGGTATTCTCGATTGAATACATCGTCAAGGAAGGTGTATTCAAATGGATAGTCGGCGTTATGTTTCCTGAAAACGTTTTCAATCTGTCCGATTTGCTCAGTCATGGAAGCCTTTCCTGACAGCTTGATAAAGTAGTGAGAGCCTATATTTTCCGAATACATGAAAATCATGGGTTCAATTCCGAACCGTAGATTATCATTATGAAAGTCATCAGTAATACCAACAATTCTACCCTTGCCATTCCACATTTCCAGCTCCGAGCCTTCGGCATTCTCCATGTTCAATCCCATCACCTCAGCCGCCTTTTTGTTTATAATATAATTGGACGCGTCCTGATCCTCAATAAAATTTCTACCCTTTTGGATACTAATATTCATCGTTGGAATAAATTCCGCGTCACAGCGATATATTTTAAAGCTGATTGACGAGTTATTAGGCTTACCATTCCACACAGGATCAGTAGTGGTGATGGGAATCGTAAAAATGTTATTTCCTCCAAAGGCAATATTCTTCACATTTGGAAGCTGCAGTAAGTCATTTTTGATAGCCTGATAATGTTTAACCATTCCTTCATTTTGGTCAAGTACGATTATATTTTCCTTGTCAAATCCGAGATTTGTTTCGCTGATATAAGTTATTTGCTTGTACACAGCAATACTTCCGACAACGAGTATTACTGAGGTGACAAATTGAATTACAACAAGCGTTTTACGCAATCTGCTTCCAGTAAATGCCGACTGACTTTCTCCCTTTAAAACTCTGGCCGGATTAAATCTTGACAAAATAAATGATGGATAACTTCCTCCCAGTAGTCCACAAGTCAAAGTGATGATTAGGGTTCCTGATACGAGTACAGGATTTGTGAAGTCTAACGAAATAAATTTACCTGTGACATCATTAAAAAATGGAAGTAACAACTGGGCAATTACTAATGCGAAAAGGAGCGCGATAAATGATAGAAGTATCGACTCAGTAATAAACTGAATTATTAGGCCTGTTTTTTGCGCACCTATTGATTTTCTGATACCGACTTCCCTGCCTCGACGGGCTGATCGGGCAGTTGAAAGGTTCATGAAATTAATACAGGCCATCACAAGAATTAGTATGGCAACCGCACCAAAAAGGAAAACCTGTTGTATTCTTCCTCCTGAGTTGGTCCCATTTTCAAAATTGGAATAAAGTCTTGCCTTCGAGTATGGGAATAGAAATGGAGTTGTGGCGCAGTCAGCGCAGTTCTTTTTGATCAGGTTCGCCAGCTTATAATTTACTTCATCACTTTTTGATTTCAACATAACCACTGTTCGTGTACCTCCACTTCTCCAGTGCTGGGTCCAGGGATTTTCTTTTACAAAAAGTTCAAAGGGAATAATGAAGTCAAATTGCAGTGTTGAATTTTTAGGGATGTCTGCAAAGACGCTCGTAATTGTAAGTTCGTGAGCTTGACCTACCGACAATGATTTACCAATTGGATTCTCATGTTTAAATATTTTTTCGGCAAGACTTTGAGAGATGGCTATAGACTTAATATCAGTTAATGGTTTGGTGACATTACCCGTTACAATCGGAAAGCTAAAAATAGTGAACAAAGCGGGGTCGGCATACATTCCTGTTTCGGTGTAACCATTAATTCCATTCTTAATCAATAACTCGGTCTCAAAGCTGTATTGAGCCGCCACTTCCACTTCAGGAATTTCGCTTTCTATTGCACCCTTCAATCTTGCAGGAGTCGCTGGATAAGTTTCAATTCTACCATCAGGATATGTGTTGTTAATGAATACGCTAAAAATCCGATCGGAATTTGCGTGAAATCTATCGAAAGACAATTCATCTGTAATCCATAGAAGAATAAAGATGTTTGTAGCAATTCCAACAGTCAAGCCAAGAACATTTATGAATGTATAACTCTTATGACGAAGTAGATTACGGAAAGAAGTTGTTAGGTAATTTTTAAGCATGTAACAAAGTTAAATTATTCCATAGGTTAGTGAATATGGAAAGATAACAATCATGCCAATTTTAATCCCTTAAACCAGTTGCATTTTTGAATTGCATTTTGATTGTTCCAGTTCAATACTGAACATAGGTATGTCAGATTAGGACATTTTGTATAGCTTCTTTGCGGTGGGATTTGGCTCTTGCCATAGCTTGGGTGTCTCGATGGGTTTGCGCGGCTATAGCAAGCGCCAAATGCGAGGGGCAAGTCGAAGCAAAATCTTCTTAAAAATGCGAAGGGTCGGCTCTACTATTTTTTAGTCTGTCCCACGTTTTAAAATTTATCTAAGTCCAAGTTGTCCCAAGTGTCGAAATCTCTTTAGCGCCCTGCCCACAACGTTTAGCTATGAAACGTAATGAATCGGGACAGCCGCGTTACGCAACAGTGTTTACTCACCCAATTTCCCATCCCTACTTAATCCCCAACTTCCCCTGCAACCCCTGCGCTAACGCCGCCCTCGGAATCACCAAACTAACCGTATTTAACGCGAAGTACGCCTCCGACACATTGATCATCCCTTGAAATGGTCCCACCTCTCCCCACGAGTTCTTCACTAAAAAGAACTTCTTGCCTTTAACACTCTGCTCGAGTCCAACGATGTGCATGAGGTGATCATCCCCTGTCGTCAGATTCTCATACAACGACTGTCTCAGGTTCGCGTCGTATTTTATTTCTGCGTCGTCAGGACTAACAGTCTGACCAACCTTTGCACTATCCGCCCACTGCATCGCGTATCCCTCCCGTTGTCTGAAGAGTTTGTTGCTCACATCTGCGTCCCACATCACGGAGTATCCGGTCTCGACAGCGCGTTCGGTTACCTTGATCATTTCCTCGAGCGGGACGTTATAGTATTCACCATTCTGAAAATTATCGGGCACCTCAAGAATGAATGGTTCATAATATGGATGATGTGTAAATGAAGTAATGTTCACATAGTCTTTGGCGCTGAAGCGAAGCACTTCTTTGGCGAAAGATTTAGGCGTGTATTGCTTCTCCTTGTACATGAAAGTCACAGGCGGCTTGCCCAGATGATCGTTCAGAATAGACTCAAAACCTTTCATCCAATCGGTGGGGATTGGTCGTTTCTGTAAAAGACTGTCGAGGTACATACTGAGCTTTTTATCCAGCACATTATGATTGTGCTTGGTTTCTCCTAACGTCAATCCAGAATAGGCAGACTCGGGCATGGCACCATAAACATCTATCGCGTGGATAACATCGTGACCAAGTCCACCGCCACCAAACTGGGCTTTGCCCTGACGGCGAATATAATTCTTAGCCTTCTCGGTATAAATTGATCTTACGGTATACATCTCCGAAAGATCAAGTTCGCCCAAGCCATTCTTAATCGACTGTGACTCTATCAACGAAGTTGTCGAAAAACTCCAGCATGTTCCTGAGCTTGCTTGATTCTTTACAGAAGTGTAGGCGACACGCTTCACCGGCTTTAACGGACTCGATTGCACACCCACGACCTGGCCAAAACCTTCCAACGTAACGAATAACACTATAACCATTAACAACGGGTATCTACTCATGCAATTATCCTCTATAAGATTTATCCTTTGTAGGATATTCTGTAAATAACATTAGCCTGATCATCAGATATCAGCATCGAACCATCTGGCAATATGAGTACATCCACTGGCCTGCCCCATACCTTCTGCGTTGTATCATTCATCCATCCACTGGCAAAGACTTCGTGCCCTGAAGCTTTTTCGCCATTTACTTTTACCAGGCTCAAGTTATAGCCACTCTTCTTGCTGCGATTCCATGATCCATGCTCGGCAACAAACAGCTGGTTCTTGTAACTGGCAGGGAACATTGATCCCGTATAAAATTTCAAACCGAGTGGTGCAACGTGAGGTCCGAGTTTGTCTGCCGGAGGTGTGAAATCGGAACAAGGTCTCTTGTCACCAAATTCCGGATCCTTAATAGAGCCTTCATGACAATATGGATAACCAAAATGCATTCCCGCCTTAGGTGCCACGTTAAGTTCACAACTTGGCGTATCATCGCCGAGCATATCCCGGCCGTTGTCCGTAAACCACATTTGTTTTGTTACAGGGTGCCACGTGAATCCTACAGAGTTTCTCACACCTTTTGCAAATATCTCACGACCTGAACCATCTTTGTTGAGCCGTGTGATGCTGGCAAAGATTTCCTCCTTTGATTCGCAGATGTTACACGGTGCCCCTACTGGCACATAGAGTTTCCCGTCGGGACCAAAAGCAATGTATTTCCAGCCGTGATGTGTCTCCTTTGGATAATCATCAATAACTGTTGTTGGTTTGGTTGGATTGTCAAGTTTTGATTCTATATCGGCGATCTTTGATATCCTGCTGATCTCTGCGATGTATAAGTCTTTACCATCGAAGGCAACACCATTAGGTTGATTGAGACCTTTTGCCACGACCCACTTCTTATCAGCTTTAAAATCGCCGTCAGTGTCCTTGATGGCATATACGTTGTCCTTGTCGCGGTTACCGACATAGATTACTCCAGAAGGGCTCATTGTCATCGACCGGGCATTCTCTACCTCGGCATATACTTCAATTTTGAAACCCGCTGGCAACTTGATGGTGTTCAAGGGCAGTGTTTCAGCATATCCGGTGAGCGCCGGCTCACTGCTATCGACGCCGGAAACATTTTTTTCTTCAACAGGCGGAGGTGAAACACTGCAAGACAAAGTCGCGACAGTGACCAGAAAAGTATAATATAGGATTCTCATAATCGGGTTGGTTATTGGTTTTATGATCCATTGGAATCGAATACGGTCGAAGATCTCATACGCTAATATTGGAAAAATACCTGGTTTTTCACCACCGAGTCACCGGGGCGCGGAGCAAGGCAATCCACTACTTATAGTATTAAAATTTCTGCATTCTCTGCGCCTCTGCGCCTCCGCGGTGAAATTAGTCCGTATTTTCGCGCCATGGTATCCGTTTCGAACATATCGTATTTTATTGGTGGGCGTCCGCTCTATGAGAACGCCAGCATGTTTATTAAGCCGAAGGACAAAATCGGACTGATTGGGCTGAATGGCCGTGGAAAATCGACCCTGCTGAAGATTATCAACGGGGAGTTACGGCTAGATGCAGGCACAATCAGCAAAAGCGGCGATTGTACGATCGGATTTCTGAACCAGGATCTTCTCTCCTACCAAACTGAGGACTCGATCCTAACGGTAGCCATGGGCGCGTTTAAAGAAGTCGTCGACATCGAGCGTCAGATAGAGATGATCATCAAAAAACTCGAAACCGAATATTCTGAAGAACTTGTTGACAAGCTCTCAAAGCTTCAGGAAAAGTACGACCATCTGGATGGCTATACGATTCAGTCAAAGGCGGAAGAAGTACTCGAAGGCATTGGATTCAAAACCGCCGATCTCCATCGACCATTAAAGCAGTTTAGCGGTGGCTGGCGTATGCGGGTGATGCTCTCCAAACTTTTGTTGGAAAAGCCTTCATTGCTCATGCTTGATGAACCTACCAATCACCTTGACCTCCCTTCCATCGAGTGGGTCGAGAATTATCTGAGAAATTATGATGGTGCTGTCATGATTGTGTCCCACGACAGAATATTTCTGGATAACGTGGTCACAAAAACCGTCGATGTTACCAATCAGCAACTCGTGACTTACGAAGGCAACTACTCATTCTATCTCGAGGAAAAAGAATTGCGTCAGGAAATTCAGCAGAACGCTTATGATAATCAGCAACAAAAGATAAAACAAACCGAACGTTTCATTGAACGTTTCAGATCAAAGGCAACAAAGGCAAAACAGGTTCAATCGCGTGTGAAAGCATTGGATCGGATGGACATGATTAATGAAGTGGTTGACGATACGGCGGCAGTAAACTTCAAATTTAAATTCAATCAACAACCGGGAAGATTCATTGTCACATTAAAGCATGTTTCTAAATCGTATGGCCCGCTCGAATTGCTTCGCGATACTTCTATCTCCATTGAACGTGGCGATAAAATTGCACTCATCGGAGCGAACGGAAAAGGAAAGTCGACGCTGTTGAGGATTGTATCAAACACGGAAGCTGTTGATGGCGAACGTACCATTGGATTTAATGTGATCCAGGCGTTCTTTGCCCAACATCAGCTTGAATCGCTGCATGTAGATAACGAAATTCTGGAGGAACTGAAGCAGGCAGGTTCTGGAAAATCTGAGCAAGAGCTTCGCGGAGTCCTGGGATGTTTCCTGTTCAGTGATGAAGACGTATTCAAAAAGATAAAGGTCCTCTCGGGTGGCGAAAAGTCGAGAGTTGCTCTAGCCAAAACGTTGATCTCGGAGGCAAACTTCCTATTGCTTGATGAGCCGACCAATCACCTTGACTTCATTTCAGAGAACATTCTGATACAAGCGCTCCAACAATACCAGGGAAGTTTCGTTGTTGTTTCTCACAACAGACACTTTGTTACTCAGGTTGCAAACAAGATCTGGTATATTGAAGACAAACAGATCAAGGAATATCCCGGCACCTTTGATGAATACGAATACTGGCGTAAAAAGAATCTGGCAAACGCTACGGTTCAGGAACCGCCAAAGAGGGAGAAAAAGCCTGAGCCGACCAATCAGAAAAAGGCTCCTGCATCCCCTTCTGTACAAAATCAAATTAAAGTGCTGGAGAAAGATCTTGCTAAATCCGAAGCGTTAATTCGCGGATTAGAAGAAAAGGAATCTGCATTAGAACTTGAGATGACTAAGCCTGAAGTTTTCAACAATCAGCTTGCTCTGAAAGAAGTGCAAAGGAATTTCGCTGATGTTGTGAGAGTGCTTAAAGATGCTAACGACAAGTGGGAGCAGATTGCGCTGGAGATCGATGGCCTGAACCAACAATCAAATTAATACGCTAAGCTCTTTTTTAGTTAGTTTGCCCCGACGGTAATCTGACTCAGAAGTTTTATGTCGGCTTTATTAGAATAGTCGTATTGAAAGATTCCGTCATCTCCAATCATCATCAGCACGTTGTCAAGGGGGATCACATCACGAGCGTTGATGTTTTGATAATGCGCCAGCAGGTTGCTACTTACCTTCATGATGTCGGTGGCATCGAATGCTTTTAATCCGTCGCTCCCATCACAGATGAACAAGGTCTTGTTGTCAATTCCGAGACCGTGAGGATTCGTCATCGGATAAGTAGTGACCAATCGTGGATCCGCTGGATTTTTGATATCGATAATTTCGAGTTGGTTGGCCGTACTATTGCAACTTGTTCCTGATCTTAACGTCACGTAAGCATAATCATCATCAACCACGACTGGGTCACAGCTAGTGACGTGCGCGTAGTTGGCAACGACAGAGAGTGCATCGGGAGCCGAAATGTCCATAATGATCATTCCTGTTGTAGATCCAATGAAGAGGTTATCCTTGTGCGGAAATAACGTCTCGATATTCCATCCCACCGTACTTCGTGTTCCTATAGCCGGCGTTTGCTGGCTGGCAACATTTACCACTTGAATATCCGAACCATCGATCATGTAGAGATGATCTTTTGATAAAGTAAATCTAGCCAAAGAGCCGCCCACTCCAGGTCCAGAGCCAGTCCCCGGAGCAAAAGCGGTCTTTGTGCTAAATGTCGCTGCGGCATCCGACGTAAGTGCGATACCTCCATTATATAAAATAAATTCTCGATTTGCATGATTGAAGGATCCACAATCAGAGTTTGAAACTTGTACATCGCGTCTTTCTTTCCATCCCGTGATTACACAGCAATTGGGATCTGCGACATAACCCATGACGCTATAGTTCTTAAATACGCCTTCTAATCTGTTCACTTCATGGATGGCATCGATGTTGCTGACATCGAAAGCAACAAGGTCTACGAAACTATCGGCATACAAAGTGTTGCCTTTGATTGCGAGGTCATAGCTACCAGGTATCTTTAAAAAGCTTTTGGCTAAGGGGTGAGCGGGATCGTGATTGTCGATGATGTGAATGCCTTCGCCCGGCTCATTGACGAACAAGACGCCATCTTTAAAATAAATCTTACCCGTACTCTTAATTTCTTTTGGTGACTCCAATGCGACTTGCGCGCGAATATCTTTTACAGTGGTATACTCAGGTTCATAATAGACATACGAATTTGTGATCTCGCATTTGTCTGTACACCCCTCCAACAAAACGCTTAAGCCTAAAAGTGCAGTCAAGAAGAGAAGTGCGTACAAGGAAACGTGTATCCTCTTCTGCAATCTGTTTTCCAAAGTATCCATAACAGTGAGGGTTAATCGAAAACTTAGACACGCACACTCTTGGGAAGGTTGGAATCCCTATTGAAAAATATATCGGAATCTTAGGCCAACGTCAAATGTAACTGGTGTCGATTGCACGCCGACATCAGATTTGTAAACTGAATTCAGGGGGTATCGTACGCCCGGATTTAAAGCGATCCTATATCGCTGACCGAGCCGGTAAGTAAATTCTGTTCCCATGAGCCCGCTGAAGTTGAGGGAACGGTAAGGCGAGTTATCCCCGCTTCCCTGAGTGGTCTTATCTAAACTTCCGCTTTGAGGCGTTATTGTGTTCTGCAGGAAGAAATCGGATGAAAGTCCGGCATTCAGTTGAACACCAAATTTTCTGTTCACGATCAAGTATCCGGCCTGCACAGGCACGCTGAAGAATTTCACGTTGTTGTTAACAGAGTACGGCACTGTTGGCGCGAGCTTCTGATCACTGCTGGATGCGTCCGCGAGCAGCGGTATCTTTCCAAGGGAGTTGATCGATTCAGCTTTCAATGTTGAATAATTGTTGTCGGCAACGACATTGGTTGCAACATAGTCAGATGACTGTGTCAGGTAGTTAATACCACTCTGAAGAATCCAGCGCTTGGATAGCTTCGTTCCAAAACTCAGTCCCATTGAGTACGCTACGCCCGATGCTTTGGATTGCTTGTCTGCTGCGCTGGTTGCGGCAGATGGAGCATAGTATACCAGACTATTTGCCGCAGGTGGAGGCGATGCCACACTGTGATTGATTGAATTAAAACCGCCGGCAGCGAAGCCAACGGAAGTCCAGATCTTCTCGCTTTTCGAGTCCTTGTCTTTTTTGTCTTCCATAGCGAGTACTGATTCTTCAAGTGCAAGTCGAGCCATCATCACAGCGACAGGATCCGCCTCAGGTTTCTTAAAAGCGATGGAAGGTGTCTTTGGAGAATACAAATGTGGCAGTTGCCGATCTTTGTACTTGAGCGTCGCCAATGCAGATTCGTTCAATAGATTATCAGTGGATGAATTGCCAGTGATCAATATTGCACTACTGCGTACAGTGTGATTCGCTGTTGAGTTTGATGGGGCCGCAAAATCGGCTGTAACCTCCGGCGTGATGGAATTTATCTGATCATTTCTTTGATTCGAATTTTGAGCGACAGCTTGTGAGCCATTTATTAGTCCGGGAGAATCAATTATGACGGCAGTCTTTGGAACTTCCTTGTGATTCGCGCCCTCGATCGCTAAGGCAGGCGGCTGGTTCCGCTCACTCAAGCGAGGCTTCAACGCTTGTTTTGTTTCAGACTTGGAGGTGCCGGCTGTATGCTCATGCTGCCGATTTGCAGATGGCGTTTCAATTGGTGCCGATAAGATTTCTTCTGATGAGTTTGTTTTGTTTTCTGATTGTTCAGAGACGCGACTTGTCATTTCCTGAAGCGCGAGTTCAGATTTTTTATTCACAAATATTCCAACGGAAGTAACGAGCAGGGCGAAAGTAATTGAAGCCGCTGCAAGCATTTTATAAAAGAACAGCTTACGCCTGATCTTATCGCCAGCTTCTTTTTCAAGTTCAAGCTCAATGTTGGTCCATACGTTATCCGACGGACCGACCTCAGCTTCATTGAAAGCGTCTTTGAACGAATCTTCAAATCTTCGCTTCTCCATATCGGTCATAATATGTTGATTCTTTTAAAAGCCGCGCCTGCAAAAGTGTTTTGGCTCTTGCAAACTGCGACTTGGATGTACCTTCAGAGATGCCAAGTGTCTCTGCAATTTCTTTATGGCTATACCCTTCAATAGCAAACAGGTTGAATACGATCTGGCAGCCTTGCGGTAATGCTTGTATCATTTCAAGCAACTGGGCGAAATGCATCCCGGAAATGCTCATCTCCTGATCCGGCAGTATCACGTCATTGACGTCGACCATTGGATAGAGATACAATTTTTTGCGCTGAGCATTCAGGGCGGTGTTCACCATGATGCGTGTGATCCAAGTCTCGAGCTTTGATTCCTGGCGGAATTCTTTTATCGCCTGAAATACTTTTATGAAACCCTCCTGCACAATGTCCTCAGCCTCACCGGTAGTCTTCGAGTATCTCAGGCCAACTGCCATCATTTTACGGCAATAGCGTTCATACAAAGCCTTCTGAAAAGCCCTGCTCCCTTTGCAACAACCGTCTATGAGCTCTTTTTCGCTGAGCATGTATCCGAATCGTAGGTCGGTTTTTGTCTTTGACACACTCTTCCAACTAAAAGTTGGAAATGATTTACATTTGACCCCTTATGAAATTGAACATCGTTTATCTCATGGCCGCGTGTGTTGGAGTGGTCGCCTGTACACCGCTTTCTCAAAGTTCGGTTAATTCGAACGGTAATCCTAAGATCCTGAAGATGATGGATTTGGCTTACGAACTCCAGATCAAAACCATTGAATTGACGCCGGATGGAAGTCCGTTGCAACCCGCAGTCGATCACCTCGGGAACAACAACCTGGTGCTCAAGTTTGATGACCTTCGTGGTGATCGCGATAACTATTACGCTAAAATTATCCACTGTCAACATGATTGGACTGCCTCCGGTCTTCAAGACCTCGAGTTCCTCACCACGTACAATGAATTTCCATTCAACAACACGGAGTTCTCTGTCGATACGCAGATACCTTATGTTCACTATTGGATTACACTTCCGCAGGTGAAGATCCCAGGAAATTATGTTGTGATGGTGTACCGCGGCAGCGACAAGAGTGATATCGTGCTGAGCAAGCGATTCATGATTTTTGATAATCAGGTCACATTTCGAAACGATGCCAACCTTCTTGGTGCGGGTCAGGTATCGGACATGAATCAGCAAATGAATTTTACCGTCAACTATGATAACATTACCATTCTCAACCCGCTGGTAGATGTACATGTTGTAATCCGTCAGAACGGGAGATGGGATAACATCGCTACCGATGTCCGTCCGAGTTTTGTACGTGAAACAGAAAAGGAAATGGAGTACCGCTTTTTTGATGAGACTAAGATGTTTCGCGGCGGAAATGAGTTCCGCTTCTTCGACTTGCGCTCCCTTAACAACCCAGGGCGCAACGTAGGTTCTGTGATACGGACACAAAAGCCATTCGAAGTATTCATCGCCAAAGACAAACCCCGGACCGACCAATCATACTCACAATACAACGATCTGGATGGGGGCTTTCGAATTGATAACTACGATTATCGCGAGCCTGCCTTTACAAATTATGCACAAATCAATTTCACATTACAGGCTCCTGCTGTAGCGGGTGATGTATATGTCACAGGAGGTTTCAATTATTGGAACCTTGGCCCTGAAAACAAGATGGTATATGACTCAGCAAAAGGTCTATATGGCGCGCGACTTCTTTTGAAACAAGGATGGTACGACTATGAGTATCTCGTGAAATCAAAGACGTTACCGACTTACTACTTTGAAGGCAGCCATTTTGAAACAGAGAATTACTACGAAATATTCTTTTACAACAAGCCCTTTCAGCCGAGGGGTGACTTGCTGGTTGGTTATCTCAGACTTGAGAAAAATCCACGCTAAGCCGCGTAGTTCACATCATGTTGAGGCGCCCGTGGGATGGAGTCGTTATTAGCGACATCCAACATTCCAAAGCCTTTGTGCGTGCAATATCCAAGTCCATTTTCATAGATGAATTGCTGAACTTCTTTTGCTGCATAAAGCGTAAACGGGAATGTATAACCTCTAACCTCGAACTTTACGTCATTATCATAGAGCGGATAAATGCGTGCAAACTTCTTGTGTGAATCCTGAATACGTTGAATATAATCGCGGTCAGCCACGAGCTGGAATTTATAAAACGAGGCTAGCTGTTCCGTTGTAAAATGGCCAAGCGCCTCCATTCTGGAAAGGGTTGAATCATAAAGAAGGTCGGAGAATTCATCACTTTCCGGCGAAACGAATTTCTTGCCGGCTTCATCATTGAATGCCGCCGGAATGACTACGATTGGGGAGATGCAAAGGAATCGTGACTCATCAGTTATGGCCACCGGTTCTTCTTGTTCACTCGACTCGGGCACAAGGTGCATATTACCCACAATCACTTCACGTTGTTCAAAAAGTCTTGCCAGGAAGTAATCCAGGAAAGATTTATCGGAACAGGCGAAGACCAAAGTGACTTTTGCCGAAAAGTAATGAAGACCTTTTCTGCTGACCTTTGTCTGACCTTTAAGTCCGGAAAAGTTGTACTGATTGAAGTCAAGATAACTCTTCTCCGGGCCGAAGATCAGAAGACCTTTGATGACCTGGGCTAAGAGATACTGATGGTGAAATGGAACGTACGCTCCCCTATTCTTTAATGAAAAAATAATCCTGGTTCTCAAACCACAAAAAATTTAAATGGGGTTAAAAAATTACTACCAGCCCAATACCGCTTAAAACTGACTATGAGCAGGTTATAAAACTAATAAAAAATTAGAAAGGTTCTAGCGTATTCTAGCGAATCTTTAAACGTTAAAACGGAAGTGCATGATATCTCCGTCCTTAACTACGTAATCCTTACCCTCTACAGACATTTTCCCAGCTTCTTTACATCCCTGCTCTGTCTTATACAACTGATAATCAATTAGTTTAATAACCTCAGCCCTGATGAATCCTTTCTCAAAATCGGTGTGGATTACCCCTGCTGCCTGGGGGGCTCGCCATCCTTTCTTAATCGTCCAGGCCCGAACTTCTTTCTCTCCGGCGGTGAAATAGGTAATCAGCTCCAAAAGGTGGTAAGATGCCCTAAGTAGTTTTCCGAGCCCCGATTCTGTAAGTCCGTACTCCTGCAGGAACACTGCCCTATCCTCCAGACTCTCAAGTTCGGCGATCTGTGCCTCGATGGCCGCGCTAATGATTACAACATCAGCGTTTTCGTCCTTGACGTGATCCTTCAATTGCTCAACATATTTGTTGCCGGTATGGAGAGATCCCTCGTCGACGTTGGCAACGTAAATCACAGGCTTTGCAGTGAGGAGTTGAAGGTCAGCAACCGCCACCTTATCCTCCTCGTTCACAACAACAGTTCGGGCATTTTTACCCGCGCTAAGTGCATCACGGTATTGCTGAAGCACGACCAACTCTTTTTTCATTTTGACATCACCACTCTTGGCGGCCCTTTCCACACGGGAGATTTTCTTCTCGACCGACTCCATATCTTTTAACTGGAGCTCGGTATCAATAATCTCCTTGTCAGAAACAGGATTTACTCTTCCATCGACATGGACAATGTTGTCGTCATCAAAACAACGAACAACATGAACGATGGCATCGACCTCCCGGATATTGGCCAAAAATTGATTGCCCAATCCCTCGCCTTTGCTTGCGCCTTTCACCAAACCGGCGATATCGACAAATTCGATTGAGGTCGGTACCACTTTCTGAGGTTTTACCAGACCTTCGAGGATTTTGAGCCTGGGATCAGGCACCGATATCACGCCCACGTTCGGTTCAATCGTACAAAAAGGAAAATTTGCTGCCTCGGCCTTGTTATTAGAGATTGCGTTGAAAAGCGTGGACTTTCCAACATTTGGCAATCCGACAATCCCGCACTGAAGTCCCATGTTAAATAATTTAAGGGCGCAAATATAGAAAAAGTAAGCCGAGTCGTAATCACAGTGGACGCAACGAAAATGAGTCGGAACCATTTAGAGTAATGGATGAGCTTCGGGATTCAGACGTACTCGGTTCTGTTCAGAATAATTTCATCAGATCCCTACTCTAACTTTTAGAACTACTACCCCAGGATATGCCTTCCGTTTAACCAATATATGCCACCGGCTTAGTTATCCGTTGATGTGCAAAAAGGAAAACAAAAAAAGCCCTTGATTTCTCAAGGGCCTTGACTATTGGTTTAGATTAGGTTGGTTACTCCCATTTCAACTCCGTATCCAATCCATTGGATTTGGGGCTGACTTCGGCTTCGGCCTCTTCACGTTCCGGAACGTGATCGAACTGTGTGAAATCAACGTTAGGCAAGAGTTCTTGCTTTACGTGGTTAACGGTATTCGTGAGGGCATCCATAAACTTGTTGAAATCCTCTTTATATAGAAAGATCTTATGCTTTTCATAGGTAAATCCATCTTCTTTGAAACGCTTCTTGCTTTCTGTGATGGTCAGGTAATAATCATTTGAACGGGTAGCTTTGACGTCAAAAAAGTAAGTCCTCTTTCCGGCCTTCACCTTTGCGGAATATATTTCATCCCTGCCATTTGTCTTGTTTTCTTCCACAATCCTTTCTATTTAAGGTTTTGATTTAAGTTTGGTCCAGCCTAAGGTAGTATTTTGAGAAATGATTGCAAACAACCGCTTTAATATTTTAGTTTCGAATGAAGTGCATTAGTCTTATAAATTGTAAATAATAGACTTATAAACCTTAGAACAGTGAAGCTGGACGACAAAGAACTGATTGGAGGTGCAAGTCTGGAATTACTTGCGCGTCAACTAGTTGAGGGCTTTATTACAGGTCTTCATAAATCCCCTTACCATGGTTTTTCTGTAGAGTTTGCTGAGCATCGATTACATAATGATGGTGAAAGTACAAAGCATGTGGATTGGAAAGTATACGCGCGTACTGATAAGGTCTTTACCAAACGTTATGAAGAAGAAACGAATTTGCGGTGCTTGATCGCATTGGATGTTTCGCCATCAATGTTCTATCCTACTGATAGCAAAGCAAAGATCCGGTTTGCAAAATATGCCGCAGCATCATTGGCATATCTTCTCAATCGCCAACGCGATGCTGTGGGATTGTGTTTATTCTCAGAAGGTATACATACCATGACACCTGTAAAGTCTTCGGCGAGTCACCTGGATAAACTCTTGCGAGTGCTAAGTGATGTTGACAATGTTCACAGTCCTAAGCAGAATGTAAGGCACACGAACGTTGCTGGCGTGCTGAATGAGTTAGCCGAGAAAGTTCATCGTCGTTCGCTGGTCGTGATCTTCAGCGACATGTTTGACAGCGGTGAGAGCACAGACGAATTGTTTAAAGCACTTCAACATCTGAAGCACAACAAGCATGAGGTGATTGTATTTCATGTGATGGATAATCAGACCGAGCTTCTCTTCAATTTTGAAGATCGGCCGATGGAGTTTATCGATCTGGAAAGTGGCGAGAAATTAAAACTCAATCCTGGTGATTTGAAGGTAAGTTATCAATCTGAAGCGGAGAGATTTTATAAAGCTTTGAAGATGCGATGCAATCAATTCAAGATTGATTTTATTGAGGCCGATGTACGCACGGATTTTAGTGTGATACTGCAGACGTATTTGATCAAACGGGGGAAAATGCGGTAGTACTCAAGAGAATTGAGTCCTGAGTATTTAGATTGGACTTGAGTCTGGTTGATAGTAGTTTATTGAATGGGGCGGTGGATAAACCGAACCAGATGCGTCGGAACTAAGTCGTATCCATACTAAAGACAAAACTCAGGACTAATGACTAACGACTAAAGAATTTTCCGTTATTCCTGTTCGACTTCCTGGTGTAGCCAGGCTTTTTTGGCAAGTAGTTCTTCCTTAGCCTCAACCATGTCGGGATCTGGTACGCAGCAGTCGACCGGACACACAGCTGCACATTGAGGTTCTTCATGAAAACCAGAACACTCTGTACACTTACCTGAAACGATATAATAAAATTCATTTGAGACAGGCGCCTGTGACGTCTTTGCGTCAACGGCAGATCCGTCTTCAAGTTCTACGGTTTCTAATTTTGTTCCCCCCGCCCAGTTCCACTCTTGTCCGCCTTCGTATATGGCTGTATTGGGGCATTCCGGTTCACATGCACCGCAGTTGATGCATTCGTCCGTAATTATAATTGCCATGCTTTTCCTATTTTTACCCGTTTATCCTACAAAAATACATCAAACAATGTTAAAACGGATAGGTCACTTCAAAAGTTTAGAATTGTGATGAAAGCTGAAGATCGTATCACTGCATTCTATCACCTGGGTAAGAAAATACGCAGACTTCCGGAAGTGGATTTTCAATCGTTAGCACTCTCCGCAAAGCTAGAAAATGCATGGTTTACGGTAGATAATGTGCGGATGAGCCTTCGCAGTATTGGCGCATGGCTTGAGTCAACAAAATTATTAGCCTGGACAGTCGGTTATGAGCTTCATACTACTCCTAAAAAGATCGCTGTTGTCATGGCCGGAAACATTCCCTTGGTTGGGTTTCACGATCTGCTATGTGTATTGATAGCGGGTCACAACATTTTAATCAAAACAAGTTCGAAAGACAGTGCACTGATAAAATTTATTATTCAAGGTTTGATCGAGATTGAGCCTCGTTTTGAAGATAAGATCGAGATCGCTGAGCGAATGAAAAGTTTTGATGCGATCATTGCTACGGGAAGCGACAATACTAGCAGGTACTTCGAATACTATTTCAGCAAGTATCCACATATCATCAGAAAGAACAGAACCTCAGTAGCCATCATCCATGGCAATGAAACCGGTGATCAGATCAATGCTCTGGGAACCGACATCTTCAGTTACTTTGGATTGGGTTGCAGGAACGTATCAAAGATTTATGTTCCATCAGGATATGACGTCACGCGGTTGCTCGCCGCCTGGAGCAGCTTTCAGGATATCATCCACCATCACAAATATTGCAATAACTACGATTATCAGAAATCAATTCTACTGGTGTCACTTTCAATTTTTCTGGACAATGGATTTCTTCTCTTGCAGGAAAGCGAGAAGCTATTCTCTCCACTTGCAGTCGTCTATTACGAATATTACGAGTCAGCTGAAGATCTAGTCCTGAGGTTGCAAACTTCTGCTGAAAAGATCCAATGTGTTGTTGAGGAGCGTGAAGGATCGGAATTTAAATTCGGTCAGGCACAGTTCCCCTCCTTGGGAAACTATGCTGATCAGATTGATACTTTAAAATTCCTGACTACCCTTAATTAAGGTTTTGATCCTCTTATGATTTCAACCCAACCGGTGAAGGTGTCGCCGCCGGCCACCTTGAGTCTGTAGAAATATACCCCATCTGATACACCATCTCCTGTCCAGAAGTTGCCGTTGCGATAATCATTTGACTTGAATACTTCATTACCCCAACGGTTTGTGATAATCAACTTATGGTTACCATCGACCGGCAGATTCAATACTTCGAATTCATCATTCACATTATCCTCGTTCGGAGTAAACATGTTAGGTACATAAACACTCGTATCCAGGGGGATCTCTACAACTTGCGTTACTACGCAACCTGCAGCATCTCTCACTTTGATCGTGTAAACGCCTTGTGGCAGATAGTCAAACAAATGAATAAATTTATTCTGAGGATCAAGTTTCACTTCTGTCCAGTTTACAACGACAATATCGTCATCCGCCGTAGTCAACTGTATCTCGTAGTAAAGACTATTCGTGGTTGAAACGAACCTGGTTCCTCCAGAGATATTTGCAATCTGAATACTTCCCGTGTGTTTCGGTGCAGGGAACGAAGGGGTAATTTGTCCTAATGTTATGCTAAGCAATTCACGAACCTGATACACCACAGTATCAGAAACGAGTACACACGATCCTGTTCCAGTCGTTTGAGTTTGAATCATCACGAACCTGTATGTACCAGAATTCACAAGGAAAGTATGCTGTGCGGCCGCATAGTTAAATGATACCGAATTCGAAATCGGAATTGCGCCGGCAGCCAGACTGTCGATCTTAAAGAACTTATCGTTGTTGTTGAATACCCGGATCACAAATGGAGCATCCTGCTGACCTGTAATGTTATTCATTGTGAGATTGACATTTTCACAATTCGACAATACTTCAAAGTCGGCAAGCGCTTTCACTCCGTTGATGATGATCGCATCCGTGCGTGTAGGGCAAGTCGTTATACTTGATTTCAGATAGAGGTAGTAAGCTCCGCTCGCAAGGTTGTTGAATGTTACGCTAGGAAGACTCGGTGAATTGTAGTCAATAAATTCAGCGTCAGCAGGTGTATTGACCTGATCCTGACTCAAAGCTACCTTATAAATTCCAGCATCGCTGATACTTACCCTGATACTACCGCTTTGACCGTTGTTTGCGCAATTGGCGTCTGCAGCAGTGATGCTTACCGAACTCAGTGGTACTTGTCCCGGCGCTTGTATTGCAATTGGTTTGCTCTGTGTACAGTCCAAATGGTCCCTGATATCAACAATGTAATTTCCCTGAGGCTGGCCTGAATATGATTTTGCGCCGGCTGCCACATCTTCGAAGTCCGAGACAACGATATACCCAGACGGATCGGTTGAAAATGGCACTGCACGTTTCAAACGAATCTGTAGCGGCGTAGTGCCAGAGTCTCCTCCACTAATTGCCGTCACTTGAATACCACCATCCGTACCGTTACAGGTCGTCACATCAGTGGAAGCCAATGTGAATACAATCTTAGGATTAGTATGCTTAATCCTGATCATCACAGTGTCGGGACAAGTAAAGTTAAAGTTGTCGTCGACTTTCAGGATGATGAAGGCGTTATCGTCTGCTGGTAAACCACCAGGAAGCGGCGCACCAGGCGTGAAAGTCTGCGCGCTCGATTCTGTTCCGTTGAGCACATATTTGTACCAGTACTCGCCGGTTGTTGTACCATCGACTGAAAGTATTGCATTACCATCTGTACCGCCATAACATGTAACGTTCGAAGTAACTTGTTTAGTCAGGATGTGAACTTGCGTTTTCAAATCAAGGAAGAAATCAACTGGACCACAGGTTTTGCCATTACCTTCATCGATGATCGTGTATTGGTAAAGTCCTGAACTCAGATCATTGAATGCTACGGTACTTGAAGTAAACTTAGTTTGCGGTGTACCACCGTTGTAAGTCCAGATGACTCGGAATGTTGTTGGTGTTGCATCTGCTCTGCTGATCGTAAACGAAACGATACCAGCGTCACGATCGTTACAGCTCGGCTGCGTTACGATGGTTGGGACGATCGCACTGAAGTTCGTACAATCGCTTCCGCCACCCCCGCCACCGCAGGCAGGATCGCCAGCAAGTCTTACTGAAACAGTAGCAGCACCGGTAAGTTGTGCAGAACATGTGCCCGCGATTGCCAATACGTTAAATATGGTGGTTGAACTAAGCGGGCCGGTTGACAAACTCAGGTTAGATCCGGTACCAGCAATCGGGCCACCGATCAATACGTTTCCGACATTGTTTCTCAGTTGGTAACTGATGCCGACTTCAGAGTTGGCAACAACAATGCTTGATGAATTGGCTGGACAAATTATCGCTGGTGACGATGACACGCCGAGCGCAAGGTTTGGTGCAGGATTAACCGTAATGGTTTGCTTGTTGGATAGTTCTATCGAACATGTTCCATTGGTCGCGATGATGTTGAATGTAGTGGTCGCAGCCAGGTTACCCGTAGGAAGATTGATTGTGGCGCCATTACCCGCGATAGGAGAACCTATTGCTGCATCAGTGGCATCGTCGCGAAGTTGATAACTCACGCCATTCTCAGATGCCTGCACCTGAACGAACGTGCCTGATCCTGCGCATATCGACGCGGCAGAAGCTGATACGGTTAATGCGGAGTTCAGCGTTCCTGATACATTTATAGTAACGAGATTTGTCAATTCAACCGCCGCGCAAATTCCGCTAGTAGCCAATACGTTGAACGTGATCGTTACATTCAGGACGCCAGTTGGCAAGGAAATGGTACCGCCGGTTCCTGCAACTGCAGTCCCCACGTTGCTGTCATCAGAATCATCTCTGAGTTGATAAGATACTCCAAGTTGTGAAATCGCTATCGTTACATCACTTGTGCCGCCTACGCAGAGTGGATTGAGTGTTGCGCCGACAGTCAACGTAGGATCAGGTGCGACGTCTACATTTACAGTTTGTTTATTGGTTAATACAATAGAACAGGTTCCACTGCTAGCAAGAATGTTAAAGGTTGTCGTTGCAGCAAGGTTTCCGGTAGGCAACAGGATTGTCGCACCAGTGCCCGCTATCGTCGAACCTACTAAGGCGTTGGTGGCATTATCTCTGAGTTGATACGACACTCCTGTCTCAGACAGATCTATTTGAATATCGGTACCTGAATTTGCACATATCGGATCAGCTGCAGCTGAAACAGTAAGTCCTGCGTTGATCGCTCCTATAACGTTTACTTTTGCCGTAGCGGTAAGTTCCACTGCAGCACAACCCACACTAGTAGCAAACACGTTGAACGTTGTTGTAGCGTTCAGCACTCCTGTGGAAAGGCTGATCGTTCCGCCGGTTCCTATAACAGCTATTCCGACATTACTATCATCGGCGTCATCACGCAATTGATAGCTTACGCCATTCTGCGATAAGGCAACAGTGACGTCGCTGACACCTCCGGCGCAAAGCGGATCAATCGATATGCCGACTGCAAGTGTTGCGTCTGGCGCCGCACCGACATTGATTGTTTCGGTATCAGTTAATTCAATTGAACAAGTTCCATTGGAAGCCAGTACGTTGAAAGTTGTTGTTGTAGTCAGCGTGCCTGTTGGCAAAGAGATTGAAGCTCCCGTTCCGGCAACGGCTGATCCAATCAGAGCGTTTGTAGCATCATTTCTGAGTTGGTACAGAACGCCATTCTCTGAACTTGCAACAAGAATGTTAGCTCCACTTCCCGAACAGATTGGATCGGCGTCTGAAGTTACTGCCAACGCTGCGTTGATAGATCCTGCCACATTTATTGTAACCGTGTTAGTCAGCTGTGCTGGAGTACAACCTCCGGCAGTAGCCAGTACGTTAAATGTTGTTGTTGCTGTAAGCGCTCCCGTAGATAAATTGATTGTGCCTCCGGTTCCTACTACGGGAGTACCAATATTCGCATTGCCCGCATTATTACGCAGTTGATAGCTTACGCCTGCTTGAGAATTGGCTACAGTCACATCGCTTATACCACCATTACACAATGGATTTATCGTTGCTCCTACTGCAAGATTCGTTAGCGGAGGTTGATTCACTGTTACTGTCGCGTTTCCATTGATAACACCTGGACATGCCGTTGCATCGTTGACGGAAATGAGCGCGAATGTTGTGGTCGTTGTTGGATTAACAGGTATGTTGATTGAGTTGAATGGCGATGCGAATGGTCCGAATGTCGTAGTGCCATCCGTGTAGCGGAATGACCATGGACCAGTGCCCGTGAAATCTACTTTGATATTCGTGGCTGATCCGGTACACATCACGGTTGAACCAGACATCGTTCCGGTCGGTGATGGGTTAACTGTAATGACCGCGCTGCCTGTGATATTTGGACTTGGCGCTGTTACTGCACAACCCGTTGTGGTGTTGGTGATACTTGAAATGGAATAAGTTACAGTCGCCGTTGGGCTCACGCTAAGGAATGATCCGTTGGATATCCCTGGCAGTGTAAAGCTAGTTATACCATCTGTAATGGTCACGTCGTAAACACCGGGATCAAGCGTTATACCAAGGTTTGCATTTGATCCCGAACATATCGTTGCAGTGCCTGAAATGCTTGCACTGTTCGCAGGAGTAACTGTTATTACGGCAGAACCCGTGATGTTAATACTTGGCGCCGTAACGGTACAGCTACTGGCTACGTCCGAAACACTCACAATCGTATATGTAATGTTGGCGGCCGGACTCACACTCACTGTAGCGCCGTTGACGATAGCGTTGGCATTGAAGTTTGTTGTGCCGTCCGTATATACGACGTTGTATGTGCCGGTTGCCGGCAGTGTGAATGTAAGTGTGGCATTTTGGCCTTCACAAATCGTTGTTGTTCCGGCAATGCCCGCTGTCGGAGCTGGATTGACAGTGATCACGGCGCTACCAGTAATGTTGGTACTTGGCGCTGTCGATACGCAACTCGTGGCAATATCAGTGACGCTTACTATTGTGTAGGTTGTTGTCGCTGCCGGCGAAACAGAAACAGTAGCACCATTTGCAATTGCATTGGCATTAAAGTTTGTTGTGCCATCAGTATAAACCACATTAAACGTTCCTGCTGCAGGCAACGTAAAAGTCAACGTGGCATTTGCTCCCTGGCAGAGGGTGGTCGTTCCCCCAATGCTCGCAGTTGGCGAAGGTGTTATTGTAATAATTGCACTACCTGTAAGATTGGGACTGGGTGCTGTAACGGTACAACCGGTCGTAGTATTGGCTATACTTAAAATGGTGTAGGTAGTAGAAGCAGATGGGCTAACGCTAACCGTCGCGCCATTCGCGATTGCTGTGGCTGTAAAATTAGTGGTGCCATCAGTAAAGATCACATCATAAGTTCCAGGATCCAATGTAAAAGTAAGGTTCGTGCTTGCTCCTGCACAAATTGTTGCCGTCCCGGCGATGCTTGCACTATTGGGAGGTGTTACTGTGATGTTTGCACTTCCTGAAATGTTGGGACTGGGAGCAGCTACAGAACAAGTGCTTGCAACATTCGAAACACTGACAATCGTGTAAGATATATTGGCGGCGGGGCTTACGCTTACCGTCGCACCATTCACAATTCCGTTCGCATTGAAGTTTGTTGTGCCATCAGTGTACACAACGTTATAGGTACCGGTTGCAGGAAGCGTAAATGTTAAAGTGGCATTTTGTCCCTGGCAGATCGTTGCAGTACCACTGATACTAGCTGTGGGAAGCGTCGAAACTGAAATTACAGCGCTGCCCGTAATATTCGAATTTGGTGCTGTTACGGTACAGGTCGTTCCATTAGTCGTGATGCTGACGATTGTATACGTAGTAGTTGTTGCCGGCGATACCGATACTGTTGCTCCATTAACAATGGCAGTAGCAGTGACGTTGGTAGTCCCATCTGAGTATACGACATCATAGGTGCCGGTCGCAGGAAGTGTGAAAGTCAGAGTTGCATTTCCGCCTGCACAAATTGCAGTAGTTCCGCTAATGTTTGCAGTAGGTGTTGGTGTTACGGTGATAATGGCGCTTCCGGTGATGGCTGCATTCGGTGCAGTAACGGTACAACTTGAAGCAACATTCGTGACGCTCACGATGGAGTAAGTGATGTTCGCCGCAGGACTAACGTTTACCGTTGCGCCATTCGCGATTCCATTCGCTGTGAAATTAGTCGTGCCGTCGCTGTACACAACGTTGAAGGTTCCCGGTGACGGAAGTGTAAAAGTTAGCGTTGCATTATCTCCCTGGCAAATGATTGCAGTTCCACTGATACTTGCAGTAGGTAACGGGCTCACTGTAATCACAGCGGTGCCCGTAATGTTAGCATTTGGAGCAGTTACTGAACAAGAAGTAATCGTGTTCGCGACGCTTATGATTGTGTAAGCGGTGTTTGATGTTGGGTTAACTGACACTGTTGCACCATTGGTGATTCCTGCAAGCGGGAAGTTTGTTGTCCCGTCAGTATATACCAAATTATATGTGCCAGCTGGAAGCGTGAAGGTCAATGTTGCAGATGCTCCAACGCAAATGGAACTCGTACCACTGATCGATGCAATCGGAAGCGGATTGACTGCGATTGGAGCACTGCCCGAAATATTAGCGCTAGGTGCTGTCACGGTACAGCTGGTTGCAGTATTCGTAACACTTGTGATTGTATAAGTGACGCCGATGGCTGGTGAGACGCTGATTGTTGCACCATTTGAGATTCCTGTAGCCGTTATAGTTGTTGTTCCATCGGTATAGACAACATCATAAGTACCTGGAGGCAATGTAAATGTCAATGTCGCGCTCGCACCTGCGCAGATTGTTGCTCCGCCAGAAATACTCGCAGTCGGAAGAGGATTGACGGATATTGTTGCATTGCCAGTAATGTTAGGACTTGGCGCAGTAGCGGTACATGTCGTGGCTACGTTTGTAACGCTCACGATCGTGTAGGTTGTGTTTAGCGTTGGGCTAACACTAATGGTCGCTCCATTGATAAGGCCATTGGCGTTAAAATTAGTAGTGCCGTCAGTAAATACGATGTTATAGGTCCCGGCAGGAAGTGTGAAGGTAAGATTCGTGCTTGCCCCTAAACATATGGCTGTTGTTCCAGATATGTCGGCCGTTGGTAATGAATTCACTGTAACTACCGCGCTGCCAGTGATATTTGGACTAGGCGCTATCGAGGCACATGTTGTAGCGGGGTTGGTTACGCTGACAATAGTATAAGTGGTGTTTACCGCTGGATTGACACTCACTGTCGCTCCATTGCTTATTCCAGAGGCGTTAAAATTTGTGGTACCATCAGTGTAGACGACATCATAGGTGCCTGTTGAAGATAACGTAAATGTCAGCGTTGTATTTCCCCCGGTACAAATTGCCGATGTACCACTGATACTCGCCGTAGGTGATGGGTTAACCGATATGATCGCATTGCCGGTTATATTGGGACTTGGCGCGTTCACCGTACAGGATGCGATGCTGGTGTTTGTCACACTAACAATTGTGTAGGTAGTATTCGCAGTAGGGCTTACGTTAACAGTAGCACCGTTGGTTATTCCAGTTGCTGTAAAATTGGTTGTCCCATCGGTGTAAACGACGTCAAAAGTTCCTGCTGAAAGTGTGAAGGTCAACGATACGCTGCCACCTGAGCAAATATTTGTCGTGCCGGAAATGCTTGCTGTGGGAAGCGGATTAACGGTCACGATAGCACTGCCCGTGATATTGGCACTCGGCGCAGTAGCATTGCAGGTCGTAGCGACATTTGTGACCGACACTATGGTGTAGGTGGTCGTTGTGGATGGACTAGCATTTACCGTAGCACCATTCGTAATTCCATTTGCACTAAAAGAAGTAGTGCCATCGGTATATACGACATTGTATGTACCAACAGGCAGTGCAAATGTAAGAGAGGTCGTTCCTCCTGGGCAAATGGTGTTGTTGCCGCTGATGCTCGCAGTTGGCAAAGGATTTATGGTGACCACTGCGCTTCCGGTGATGTTCGGGCTTGGTGCTATTGATGAACAGCCGGTTGCATTACTTGTGACGCTGACAATTGTGTAGGTAGTGTTTGCAGTTGGTCCAACACTTACTGTTGCGCCGTTCGAAATACCGTTTGCGTTGAATGTGCTCGTTCCATCAGAATACGCTACATCAAATGTTCCCGAACTTGGTAGCGTAAAGGTCAGCAACGTTGAACCTCCTGAACAAATTGCAGTGGTTCCAGATATACTTGCAGTTGGTAGTGCCGTGATGTTGGCGACTACGATTCCGTTCATATCTCCTTTACAAATCCCGGAACTAGCCCGGATTTTAAAGTTGTCACCATTGGAGAAACTCCCAAAAGGTACTGAGAATATCAGCGCGCCGCCGGTTCCTACTTGTGTTATCCCGGTAGCTGTGACGTTATTCCTGTATACTTCATAGTTTACACCTGCTTCAGAGCCGCTAAGATTAATTGTCACGCTTGATCCACTACAAACTATTTGCGCGCCAGTGGGCGTAACATTGAAAATAACGGGCGATGGATCAGTAATGTTGATTGGCGGAAAAGTATGTACACAATTGGAATTGAGATCAGCCAGTGTCAATACATAGTTTCCCCCAAGTAGTCCGGAAATGTCTTCCGTATTGGCTGAGAAACCAAGGCTTGATTCTACCCAACTGTAAGTGTATGCTCCAGACCCTCCGGAAGGCGTAATATCAATTGAACCGTTAGAAACCAGACAGTCAGAATTGTTGACTGCGTTTTGGAGTGTAGATGAGAGTATCGAAGGATAAGTTACAATACTTACGTTTTGACTAGAGGACGACACGTCCTGGACGACCACAAAATAACTTTTCCCAGGAGAGATCGCACCAGCAAGCCCAGTTATCGTAACGGGGACATTCAACGACGCGCTGATGGGACCTTGGTTTGGCGGGCCAAATACGAAGATATTTATTGGCCCTGTCGCGCTTGTCACTAAGACGTCAAAGGATCCATTGGGCGAACCCTCGCAAGCTCCTTTTATGTTTTGAATCGTAAAGACTGGCTGAGCATAAGTTTTATAGGATAAGAGAAATAGTCCTATAAATGCGAGTAATTTGAATCCCTTAGTAACCATGCATCATTCAGTTGATCGTTAGCTTTATTGATTTCGGACAATAATTGTCCTCCTCCCTTTTTCCAACTATGATAATGATATAGTCACCTTTTTCAAGATTCTCAAAGGTCGTCTTATTTACATCCAGCTCATTTTTTCTGTTGGGTCCAAAAAGGTTAACAGTAAACGAAGGACTTGAGTTGGCTCCCCGATAAGTGATAACAATATTGCTGCCGGCGTCAATTGAGTTTTCGGACTTGATCACTTTCGCTTCTACATCTATCTGTTTGCATTGCGCAAAAGACGCAATGGATCCAAACAACAGAATCAGTAGTACGAAAATCTTGGTCCCTGAACTTACAGGAGTGGTCATGGTTTAGAATTGTTGTGAAAAATTCACGCCTCGTTTATAGTACTTAAAAAATGTTTGTAACCAGTTCTAAAAAGTAATTGGGCTACAAAATCGCTCAGTTTAAAAAAATTGTTAATCAAAAAATGTCGGTACATCATCCATGTACCTAAACAATTAGAAAGTCAGAATTTCGGCTTGAGTATTTCGCTCATCACAAATGCTTTTCTCAAGCCATCGGGATCTTTAAAGTCCTTCAGAAACTCCGAAGCCAGATCCTTTTCTCCACCCTTCTCAAACTCTTTGAACTTTCCAAAACTCACAACGGTATCACTATTCTTCATCGTTTCTTCCAACGAGGGCCGGACAAACGCTTCCCGTTTGGCCGCCTCATAAGATGCCACGGTCGGATTGCCTTTACGGTAATCATAGTTGACATCCTCGAGGTCACGTTCCTCATTCTCTATTTCATCATCATAGTCAATGACGGGCCTTTGTGAAGGGGGGCGTTTCGACTGAGTGATCTCACGCAATAGTTCTTCGAAAGAGACAGCCTTTGGCTGGTTTACAGGCTCCACCTTTCCCGGTACTCTCTGAGTCGGATTAGGAGGAGTAGCTGCTTTTTTAGATCGCTGCTTCACAACCTGGCTAATGAAATAGCCGGCAGCTATGATCAGGTAGATCCAAATCTTTGAACTATCCATGAATAACAAATTTAGAAAAAAAAATAACAATTTCGTGTGGGCATTCGTTTGGCCCAACGTAATACAAACCTTAACTAACAGTTTTACATCAAGACGCTAAGAGTTTTACAGTTTGGAAATTACATTACACGAAGTTGATGATTGACCTTCCGGCTTCCTCCACCCATCGCCA
Source organism: Chryseolinea sp. (assembly GCA_039916665.1). Taxonomy (GTDB): domain Bacteria; phylum Bacteroidota; class Bacteroidia; order Cytophagales; family Cyclobacteriaceae; genus Chryseolinea. Next base: position 136,395 of record JBDSKX010000177.1, read on the forward strand.
AATCCGGTGTAGTCACTAAGGGTTGGGTGCAGGCGCAACCGCCTGATAAAATCTGAAATTTTGGTATAGTTAATGCGTTTCCAGCCTGGAAACTACGTTTTTAAGTATATCGGCTCTGGGGAAAGTTTTATTTTGAATTGCCCTTTGGTCTCACTTATCTTTGCCCACCTTTGAAAAAAGCAACAGACAAAATTGATGGTTTCTTAACCACTCGGTAATGTCACTGCAACTACGGGTATGTTGCCTTTTTTGATAATGAATTTTTTGTCATTACAACCACTATAAAGCATGCAATTAGCGAAACTGGAGATTAAAGGCTTCAAGAGTTTTGCCGACAAGATCGTGATCAATTTTGATGAAGGGATCACAGGAATCGTTGGGCCAAATGGATGTGGAAAATCGAATGTAGTCGACGCGATCCGGTGGGTCCTTGGAGAGCAAAAGACCAGTGCACTACGTTCAGAAAAGATGGAGAACGTCATCTTCAACGGAACGAGTCAGCGCAGTGCGCAGCAAATGGCCGAGGTTTCGCTCACCATCAACAATACAAAGAACATCCTTCCAACCGAATATTCGCAGATAACCATCACCCGGCGTCTCTATCGTTCCGGTGAAAGTGAATATCTACTGAATGGCGTCGCCTGTCGTCTTAAAGATATTACCAATCTGTTTCTGGATACCGGTGTTGCATCAAACAGCTATTCTATCATCGAGCTGGGAATGGTGGATGATCTTTTGAATGATAAAGACAACAGCCGTCGGATGCTTTTTGAAGAAGCGGCCGGGATTTCCAAGTTCAAAAAGAGGAAGAAAGAAACCCTTAAGAAACTTGAAGATACTGACGCCGATCTGGAGCGTGTAGCTGACCTGTTGTTCGAGATCGAGAAGAACATGAAGAGCCTGGAGAAACAGGCTAAGCAAACAGAGAACTATTATAAGATTAAAGAAGAGTATAAAGATAAGAGTATACACCTTGCCAAGGTGGTGGTGAACAAGCAGAGCGATAAGTTCAGCATAATCCACAAACAGATTGACGAAGAGAATGATCGTAAGATCGCTCTTGCTTCTGATATCGCAGAGAAAGAAGCAAGCATTGAGCAAGCTAAGACGGACTTGATTCATAAAGAGAAAACACTCAGTTCGCGTCAAAAAGCAATTAATGAGTTTGTTTCCAAGATTCGTCAATACGAAAGTGAAAAGCAGATCAAGAATGAGCGTCTTAAATATCTGAATGATCGTGCGAATGGTTTAAAAGATCAGATCGAGCAAGATCGCAAAAGCAACGACCGGGCTAGATTTAGTATCCAGAGTCTTGAGAATGAAAAGGTAGCAGCAGAACAAATCCTATCTGATATCACGCAGAAGCTTCAGCATCTTAAGCATGATTACGAAGCACAAAAAGGTATAACTGTAGAACTGCAGACGCAATCCGACTCTATTCGTCGCGTACAGCGCGAAAAGCAGGAAGAGAGTTTTCAAGTCAACAAAGGCGTTGAGATTCGTGAGATCCAGGTCTCATCTTTCAAACAAGAACTTGAAAAGACGGCGTCTGATTCTACACAACAGAATGCAAGTCTGGTAGAATTCGAGAACAAACTTGGAATTCTTCAGGAGCAACTGGCGGTTAAGAATACGGCTCAGGATAATCTGAAGAAGGAGGAAGAAGTTATACAGGAAAGAATCGTCGATATGGAAAAAACCATTGAGATGATCCGCGAAGAGCTTACGGCAACAGGCCGCAAACTTGACGCGCGCCAGAACGAATATAACCTGACCAAATCGCTCGTGGAGAATCTGGAAGGCTTTCCTGAGGCCATCAAATTCCTCAAAAAGAAAGTCGGAAAGAACGCCCCTCTCCTTTCGGATATTCTTACAACCTCCGAAGAATACAGAGTTCCCATTGAAAATTATCTCGAACAATACCTCAATTATTATATCGTCGAGCACGAAGCGGAAGCTTATGAGGCGATTAATATTCTGAGCGACGCCGCAAAGGGCAAAGCACACTTTTTTATACTTGACGCCTTTGAGAAATTTGAAGGCACAGCGGGTCGTATATACGACAACGCGTTTCCTGCGACAGAGATAATCGAATATGATCAGAAGTATAGGAAGCTGATGTCTTTCATTCTGGATAGAGTTTATATCTATGAGGGCGATATCAAAAATATTCAGAATGATGACAATACGTTCATCACGAAGAATGGCAAACTTACCAAGCGTAAATACAGTATTTCGGGTGGATCAGTCGGATTGTTTGAAGGCAAGAAGATCGGTCGCGCGAGGAATATGGAGAAGCTCGAGAAAGAGATCAAGGAGCATACCGCTAAGTTAACTGATATCCGTACGAGCCTGGTTGAAAAGCAAGCCGATCTTGAAAAGCTAAGGAATAATAAACTCCGCCATCGAATGGAGGAAGTTCAGGATTCCATTCGCCAGATCAATGAAGAATACGTTTCGATCCGGACAAAACGTGAGCAATTTGCCCAGATGTTGAGCAGCGCTGATCTGCGTCGCGAAGACATCCTTGAGAAAATTGATACACTGCTCGGTGAATTGGATGAGCTCAGGCCTAGGGCCCAGCAAGCTCAGCACGATCTCGAGCAACACGAAGAAAGACTCGCCGGTATCACCGATAACCTGGCTTCAAACAGCGAAGTACTCGGACAAAAATCATCTGCTTTCAACGAGCAGAATATATTTTTCCATCAGCAAGAGAACAGGGTCAAGAGCATTGAGCAGGAGACTCGCTTCAAGCAGGAGTCAATGGATCAAAGCAGTCAACGCATTGAAGTGAATGTGGAAGAGCTGCGCAAGAATGAAGATGAAATAAAGCGAATCATTGAAGTCACTACTTCCAACGACGACGAACTCCTGGGCATGTATGAGGAGAAGGAAGGTATGGAGAAGGGTCTTAGTGAGGCCGAAAAAGAATATTACGAGTCACGTGGCAATATCGATCAGGTTGAAAAACAACTTCGTGAGATACAGCATCAGCGCCAGAATATAGACTCGATCCTGATGGAGCTTCAGAATCAGTTGAACGAAAGTAAGATGCAAATGAATTCGGTGAAAGAGAGACTTTCAGTTGAATTCAACATCGACCTCGATAGTGTGATTGGTATCGCTAATGCAGAAGAAGCCGAAGCGCTTTCCAACGCTGACGAAGATAAAGTCCGCATAGACGTTCAAAAGATGCGCGACCGTCTTGATAACATGGGTCCAATCAACCCTATGGCAATGGAGGCATATACCGAGATCAAGCAGCGCAACGATTTTATTATCGCGCAAAAAGATGACTTGCTCAAGGCAAAGGAATCGTTGCTTAATACAATTGGCGAAATCGAATCCGTAGCAAGTCAGACTTTCCTTGAAGCATTTAATAAGATCAAGGAACATTTTAAACGTGTATTCCAATCATTGTTTACCGATGGTGATGAGTGTGATATCCGTCTTGCGGATCCTACAAATCCTTTGGAAACAGACATCGATATCATCGCGAAGCCTAAGGGCAAACGGCCATTGACAATCAACCAGCTTTCGGGTGGTGAGAAAACATTGACCGCAACTGCACTGTTGTTCTCTATGTATCTGTTGAAGCCTGCACCTTTTTGTATCTTCGATGAAGTGGATGCGCCATTGGATGATGCAAACATTGATAAGTTCAATAACATCATCAGAAACTTTAGTAAGGATTCACAGTTTGTGATTGTTACACACAACAAGAGAACAATGATTTCTACGGATGTGATCTATGGTATCACGATGGTAGAAAAGGGTATCTCGAGAGTGGTGCCGGTGGATTTGAGGGAACTCGCTTAACCGCAATGACGCGGCGACGCAATGGCCACAATGTCAATACCATTGCTTTTCATTTTTATACTTGCCAAAAACAATCATTATTGTCCGACTAAAATTTTAAAAGGGTAGCTTTTTAGGGCCACCCTTTTTAGTTATGTTGAGTTACCACACCAAACATAGCTATGGATAAAAGTAAAAAATTTGTCGGACAGCCGATCTT
>JBDSKX010000178.1:0-18152 GCA_039916665.1 Chryseolinea sp.
AAAGTTCGCAGGGATGCTCTTGTGTGTTTCTTCTACTCTATCACTACTTGGTACAATATTAAATGCTAAATACTCTTTAATATTTACCCCAAATCCTAAACCTGACAAGTAGCACATTAGATAGGGACCCTTTTATCTTGAAGCATTCAGTGGTAATTAATTGACCTTGCCTCAAGCATCCAACTTTCCCAAAGGTCTTATCTTGTAGATTTAGTAATTCATAATTAAAATTTCACGCCGTTGACGTAAGACAGAAGTAATGAAATCTGAATTCAGAACTCCCTTATAGATAATTCTCTTACCTGTTTAGGAACGAATGCGCTACCCCTTCCCCTTCGCGCTTGTTAATTTATGAGCATAGACATACGACAGTATCCCCAACCCAAAAGGTAAGACCATAAACAGCATCGGCAATTGAAATCCGGCCATGGCGATATTGGAATATGTTGCACCGATGAGATCAAAGAATAATCCTGCGTAAGCCCATTCACGAATTCTTGGGTATCCAGGAACCAGGATTGCAATAGAGCCGAGCAATTTTGCTACACCGAGGAATGCAATGATATATTTGGGATAACCAAGATCTGTCATGAATTTGACTGCTTCATCTGACACTAGAATATCTGGAATTGCAGAGGAGAGCATGAATGCTGCGAACAGACCGGTGAAAACCCAGTAGAATATTTTTGTCTTTTTCATAGTCGTCGGTTTTGAGGAGTTTCTTTGCCCAAACTTAATAGGTTAAAATTTGTGCGATGGTGGCTGAGTCCGACAATTAAAATGGTCAAAAGCGACAATCGGTCTGAAGAAAGAGCTTAATTAAATAGCCAGCATCATAATCCGAGCTTGTCCATTCGATCTTTTTCGTACACGCTATCTTCGGCCGGATATCGAAGCACAGATTCATAGCCGCCCCGCTCCTTTGCCAATGCCCAAATGAGACTTTCGCCGGCTGGGATATTGGCGGGTCGGGACATGAATATCGGATCCTTATACGCATCTGCAGCACTAATCACCTTCCATCCTTTTTCCTTGAAAAGTCTGGCTAGATCTCCGATGAACAATGCTGAAGTTAGATTGTGGTGTAAAAGCAACGTATGGCTTATGTGACGACCAGTTAGCTTAAAGGCAAGGTCTTCATAGTAAAGAGCCCTATTCATCAGATGCTCCAGATAGAATTGTCGGAAGACGTCAATGTTAGCACCTGGATCTTTTTGTAGCCGACTTCTTAACCTGCTGTTGATGTACCAATCTGACGCGTCGATCGTAACATAGCCATTGCGATATTGATATTGATCCAGCAGCGCGCGGAAGGCTTCGACTTTTTCTTTCGTATTACCTTCTTTAAGATAGGGGAATCGGAAAAAGCGACTATAGTGGCTGAATTTATTGATAATAGAATCCGTCCGGAGAAACTCGATTTTGAATTTCTCAAAAGTGACATCTTTGCTTCCGTAGTTTGGATGTGTATAAGTATGATTAGCGATCTGATGACCACGGTCGTTCCAGGATTTTAAAAGATCTTGTCCTTTTCGATTAATCTTGTTTGATCCGGTTACAAAGAACATCGATTTTACTCCAGCTTCTTCCAAATGGTCAAGCAGCATACCACTCCACTTTTCAAAAGCATATCCGGGCATATCGTCAGTTATGCCATCGTCGAATGTGAAACTTATTGTCGGTTGAGCGCTGAGATCAAATGCAACGACGAGAATGCCAATCAATATTTTGATAAATCGCATGTTGGTATAAGAGGGGTATTCAATTCGAAAGATAACAATACGAACTGATACAATTCACCTATGACGTTGTATCCCGGTTAAATTGTTTTAAAGATAAAATCTATTCTTGTTTCCACGGAAGTTTTGGGCAATACAACAAGGTATAACCATTTTCAAAATACCACTGGTAAAGACTCTCTAACTTAATTGTATAATCGGTCCAATCGAACTGACCAGTAATAGAAGTGTCAGATTCCGTGGTAACCAATGCCAACGTAGCTTGAGTGAATGTTCGTCGCCCAATAGTTACACCATTGCCGGTAAGATTTGACTTGATTATTTTTAGCGTGAAGCATCACACATCAACCTTATAATTCAGAGAAAGCTCGTCACCACTTTTGCCACGGATCCCCCAGTTATGCATGGGGGTTTCGAAAATGGTGATCTCCAGATCCATCCGCGTAATACCGAGCTCCATTTCGAATTTATCAAAAAGCAGTTTGTGTAATTTCTTTTTCGCTTCAATACTTCTTCCCTCAAAGATACTGATCTCAATGATGGTATGCTTTTCAGTACGCGTTTCAAAATAGAAAAAGCTATCGGCTTCAATGTAAATAAATCGATGCGCCTTTTTTTCTTTCGGATATTTAAACGCATCAACAACACATTGGTGTATAATTTCTGATGCTTTTTCCCGAATCGGATGTAGATGATCTCGTATGCCGAATACCTTGATTTGTCCCATGAGTTGCTCTTTACGAGCGCAAAAGTAGAGTGTTTAAGGTTGTTTATCAACATTGGTCAGAGAACTGCCTGCGCTGGATGGCAAAATGAAAGAAGCACATTACGATCACTATCGACATCACACGCCAAACTGCCGTAAATGATGATCATTATGTTTATACGCCATACGCCCAATCTGATCGCGCGTCATTTTTCCAAAGAATGGATGCACAAACGTATAATCTGGAAGGCTGTATGTTGAATATCCATTGATCATCGATATCCATTTTCCTTTCTCTGTTTCGAAGTTACCGTTTGTCTCGTTAATTATTAAGTCCGGAATTGTTGGACTATTCTTCCTCATCGGCGCATCATCTTTTAACACTTTACGCAAAATCATCGGGCCAATCAGTCTTCCGATAAGCGGACGTTCGTATATTTTATTTCGGTGGATCATCTCTTCCCAAAGTGCACAATGAGTGGCCACTTGGTAAGCATTCATTTTACCCCAAACGGCCTTCGTATGCTGATCGAGTTTGTTAATTCTTTTAATCAGCGCATCTCGTGTTGATGGTTCAAATACTGTTGCCATTTCGGATCAAATCGGTTGTGAAAGGGAAAACCAGTTTCCGGAGTCGTCGACAAACAATGCCTCGTATCCGTAGAACTCCTTGGTCGGCGTTTTCTTAAACACAACGCCTTTTGTTTTCAGTTCTTCATAAGTCGCCTGCAGATCGACACAGGTAAACACGGCTGCACCAAAAGTTCCTTTTTTTATCAGGTCGGTCATAGTCTTAACGGTATCGCTGGTGAACATTGCACCCTCGGCCACGAGAAATAACGTAATCTCCAGATCAGGTTGATCAGTTGGACAAACCGTCAGCCACCTTGCACCAGGACCCATAGGGGCATCGGTATGTACTTTGAATCCGAGTTTATTAACATAGAAATCATAGGCGCTGTCCTGATTGAGGACATATACGCACATGTGCGTCATTTTGGTGATCATCTGTTATCAGTTTAATTTATGATAAAGTTGGGAATTGCCGGCCGATGTGACGTATCGAAAATTGCTAATTTTTGTTCCACCCATAAGTTTCCACAAAACAATTGGGCACGTAACGTAGTGGCCGGGCCACGATATCTGTCATACGTTGCCTTTGTTGTTGCTGGTAAGCAGAGGGAGATAGGCCAACGGATTTTTTAAAGAGGACAGCGAACGAGGTGGCACTATCAAAACCGACTGAAGTACAAACTTCTGAGACCTGAATGTCTTTTTTTAGAAGTTGTTTTGCTGCATTAATTCTGACTTGTGTTAAATAGTGATGTGGTGTCTTGCCATAGATACTTTTAAACAGCCGGATGAAATGATATTTGGAGAAGTATGCTTCATCCGCGATACTGTTCAGGTTGATACTCTCAGCATAGTGCACGTCGATAAAAAGCTTGGCCTGCACTACTCTTTTGTAGAGGTATATTTTGTAGTAATGGGGGACTTTTGCGTTTGGGCTGGCCATGCCTAAAGTTATAAATTGTGCAGCTAAATCTATCACTCCGCATAAGCGTTTCGCGTACGCGGTGTGTGATTTGTTTGAGCCAGCTGTAAGTACTGCCTCATCATCGACTCGGCACTCCTTATTTAGGGGAAATTATAAATTTGTCGAGCACAGCCCGGGCCGGCCTTTCACCTAATTTGCTCAGTGCTGATTGCAGCGTTTGCAAATCATCGGTATTCAAAGGAAGCTTTTGCTCTTCCGGTTGATACGTAACACCCACCGGATAATCAATCCCATCAGTCGTAGACATCTCGATGTGATTTCCGAGAATATACTTGACTTCATTACTTTTTGAGAATACAACAAGTCTGTCAATACTTTGTTTGAAAGATGACCAGTCGCGAATGTAAAGGCGTCCGGGGTAAAAAGTATCGCCGGTTAACAAAAGTTGCGTTGAAGGATCATACACGGCGATAAATTTGTTGATATGGTTTTTTAGAGAGGGGATGAAAATAATCAACAGTCAATAAGTCAATAAGGTCAATGTTCATGATGGACTAGACCCCGTTTGTTTATGTGGGGGTAACCATTACATTATTCTGCATTTAAGCAGTGTTTTGGAAGCCTCTACTGAATTTTCAATTCAGGCAAGAACTTTTTTTTCCTTCACTTCATCTGAAAGCTTCACGGCTTCACTATGAAATATTTATTACTCCTGATTCCACTTTCTATTTTATCATGCAATGTCAATAAATCAAAATTACCAAGGATAGACAGTAATGCCTCGCCGATGGAAATCTCGAATTTCTACGGCCCAATCCATGTTCAATCCCATTACTCAACATCTGTTGGAGATTCATTCAAGATATCAACTGCGACACCAGCAAAATATACCACTGACAGTTTATCAAATTTTCCACTAATTCTGATGCTGGATGCAAATGCATATCTCGAGCCTGTTGTCGCAGCGTTAAAATTGGGAATGCTTACGCAGGGATATCCGCAGGCAATAATTGTTGGTGTGGGATACAACGGTTTCTGGGCGATGGACTCGCTACGGAATCGCGACTATACCTATCCACTTGCGCCAGCCGCAGACTCATTCAAACTCAGTGGTGGGGGATTAAAATTTAAAACATTCATTGATGAAGAACTGCTCCCAAATCTAAAAAACAAATATAGAATTGATGCCACAAAAGTCGTACTGGTTGGTCATTCACTGGCTGGTTATTTTGTGCTCTACTATTTCATGGAGGCGGCGAAAAAAAGGGAGATCAATATCACAAATTTCGTCGCGGCAAGTCCCTCGCTATGGTACTCAAAAGGTTATTTATTCGACCAGGAGAAACTTCTTCACCAAGCGCTGGCGAATACGCAATTCAAGCTGTTCGTCAGCATAGGCTCACTCGAGCGCGATCCTGAAACCGGAGAGGATGATTTCCAGCGATTGAAATCACTTTTTAACAAACGCCGAGATACTGTCGTGAAATCAAAATTCATCGAACTTGGAAATTTCGACCATATGGAAGCGGCTATTCCCGGCTTTATGAAAGGATTGTCATTTGTTCTGACGGAAGATTAAAATAATCTTCCCACTTCATCCGGTTTTCTGTATTTCGCTATCCGAATCATTGTATAACTTTCGGACTGACCAAAGCACATGCAAACCGAGAGCCCCATACAGTTTACTGAAATGATGAATACTGCGCTGAAGTTCATCAACAGCACGGGCCGACACATATTTCTAACTGGCAAAGCTGGCACAGGTAAAACAACATTTTTAAAGAATCTTTTATTCAGGACACACAAAAAATCGATCATCGTTGCGCCAACTGGCATAGCGGCTCTGAATGCCGGCGGAACTACCATTCATTCTCAATTCCTGCTTCCATTTGGCATGTTTGTTCCCGACCGAAGTTACGCAGAACCACCACAGGAGGGCGCCAATTGGTACACAGAGAACGTGCTTGCGAAACGTCACCCGTTGAATAGCATTCGCAAACAGGTTCTTCGATCAATAGACCTGTTGATCATTGATGAAGTAAGTATGCTTCGCGCAGATTTGTTGGATGCGATTGATTATCGTCTCAGAGCAGTACGCGGCAATTTCACTCAAGGCTTCGGTGGCGTTCAGCTTTTACTTATCGGAGACCTCTATCAACTTCCACCTGTCATAACGAAAGCAGAAGCCTCTCGAATGACGCAGTACTACAAGAGAGGGTGGTTCTTTGAATCAAAAGCAATACAGCGGGATGGATTCACATACATCGAGCTCAACAAAATCTTCCGACAAAAAGATGAATCCTTTATTACGATACTGAACAACCTAAGGGCTAACTGTCCTACCCGTGAAGACATCGAAGCATTAAACAAATTTTATCGATCCCCTGAGGAAATAAAAAATACAAGGGATGTCATCACGCTGACTACCCATAATCATATGGCTGATAGCATGAATCTTCAGGCTCTTAAAGAATTGTCTGCAGCATCCTCATTTTTTAATGCTTCTATTGAAAATGATTATCCGGAAAGCATGTATCCGGTATTAGCAAGACTTGAATTGAAAATTGGCGCTCAAGTAATGTTTACAAGAAACGACAGTGAATCCGGCGCATATTACAACGGCAAGCTTGCTTCTGTCGAATCGATATCGGGAGACAACATTATGGTCAGGATGGCTGACTCCGATATACTTTTTAAACTTCAGAAAGCAGTCTGGGAAAACAAGAAGTATAGTGTAAACGAAGAGACAAAAGAATTGGAAGAACAGATAGTCGGTTCGTTTGCACAGTACCCTGTAAAACTGGCATGGGCCATCACCGTGCATAAGAGCCAGGGTCTTACCTTTGACACAGCAATTATTGACGTTGGACAGGCATTTGCAGATGGTCAGGTGTACGTTGCGTTGTCTCGGTTAAGATCTTTGGATGGTTTAATACTACGAACGAAAGTTGATCCATCGGTAGTGAGTACGGATAAACATATTGTTTCTTTTGATGAATCAAACAATCGTCCACAAGTTCTTGGACAAGAAATAAAAGGGCAGCAGCGAGAATACATACTCCGCCAGGTTAATAAAACGTTTGATTTCACGCAACTCCTTCGGGAAATTCAATACGCTACTAAAGATCAATCTGAGGGGCAGGAATTTGCGGATGAAATCTTACAACCCGTTCTGGTTCAGATTCAGGATGCATTAAATACCGAAACGGTCAACACTGCGCGCTTTCGTGAACAACTAAAGAATCTTCTGGCCGATGAAAATGACGAACAGTTCATGGATCGTGTCCGGAAAGGAGCAGAATATTATAAGAAGTTATTATGGAATCAGGTGAGAAAACTTACCAGTCATATTGAACAGCAGAAATCCCTCAAAAGAAACAAAGGATATTTGACGAACCTCAAAGATATCGATCAGCTTTTATCAAAGAAACTCGAAGAGAACGACAAAATAATAAATATCGCGGATTCAATAATTAATGAAACTGAGGAATTTGATTTTGTGAAGTCGGGTACTGAGAGAGCAAAAATGCGAGAGACTATCTTGCAAGAAGCAGCGTCAGTGTATACCAATACGAAACCATCAAAGAAGACCAGGAAAAAGGGCGCTAAGAAAGGAGAAACGCATACGGCATCGATCGATATGGCTAAATATGGAATGAGTGTAAAAGAAATTGCCAAGGAGCGAAACCTTACCGCCGGAACTATTGAAAGTCATTTGGTACATGGAATTGAAAGCGGCAGGATTGGAATCGAAGTCCTGCTTTCAGATGATGAAGTACGTGAAATAAGCCCTGTACTTCTGGAAATGCCCGAAGGATTTACCTTAATGGAAATTTATAAGCGATTTGATGGCAGGTTCAGTTTTGGAGTCCTCAGAGCAATGATATCACACTTGGGCATCCAACGAAAAAAGAAGGATGAAGTCGAATCAAAAGACTGAATCTGGATTATAATGATCTAATACCTCGAAGGTATTCATGCAGTATAGGATCCGCTACCGCACGAAGCCGTATAACAAAGCTTCGACAAGCAGGCGAGTTTATAACAAGTAAACGCACTCGAAATATTTTCTGAACTGCAATCTTCAAATTTATAGATGACCATGATTCGCGTTCATTGAAACGTGCGCTACTAAGTACTCGGTAACTGCAACTTCTCAGGAGCAGGATGACATCCTCCGCAGATCCAAACCGACACCAGGAGTAAATTCTCACACTCGTTTATTCTACTCATGACTTATTGCAAGCTCTCTCCCCACATTTTAACCTCTCCTCAACTACCTTTATTAAATGAGTTGCCATTTCATTACTTTTAACTTCAACCAGTAATAAATAACATGAAAATTATTCGCCTTTTATGCCTCATCGGACTTTTATCATCCAGCCTGCAAATTGCCAAGGCACAGTCAGGTTCATCTTCCGACATTCAGGTTAAGCTTAATCATATCGGAATATATGTCACCAATCTGAAGACCAGCACCGCCTTTTACGAAAACATCCTAAACTTGAAACAAATTCCGGAGCCATTTCACGATGGCAAACATACCTGGTTTACCATCGGCAGCGCCGGGCATCTTCATTTGATAGAAGGTGAGAAAAAAGAATATGCGCGCGATAAAAATGACCATTTGTGTTTCAGTGTAAAATCGATAGAGGCATTTATAACTAATCTTGACAAGAACAAAGTGGAATACACCAACTGGCCCGGTACAGCAAAAGAGCCAACGGTGAGGGCAGATGGTGTTAAACAGATTTATTTCAAGGATCCGGATGGGCACTTAATAGAGATCAACAACGATACTTCTGTGAAGTGATATTCTCATCTCGTATAAAACCCGCGATTCTTCAGATGAAGTTGCAATGCTATTCGTTGCTGCTATTCACTATAATGGGTAACCCGGTTTTGGCCCAGGTTAAGCCTAGTCTGTCAGTCAGCAAAAACGGGCATTATATTGTGGATCGTATCAATCAGCCGGTCTTCTGGCAAGGTGATACAGAATGGGAACTCTTTCATTTGTTCCATGCAAAAGAGGCGCAAGCATTGTTGCTCGAGAGAAAGAAGCAAGGGTTCAATTTTGTCCAGATCATGGCAACCGGCGTTTTTCCTGAATGGGGCCAAAGCAAAGGCGTTGAATTCAAAAGCAAAGAAGAAGCGTGGGCTAACGCCAATCCAAATACTCCTAACTTAAAGTATTTCGCCCGCGTCGACTCTATCATTTCGCTGGCAGAAAAGAATAACATGACGCTTGTCGTTGGCATATTCCACGCAGCCGACCTCGATAAAAAGAGAATAACACTTTCGAATATAAAAGGCTGGGCAACATGGATTGCAAAACGCTACAAAGCTGCGCCAAACATTATATGGAGTATGTATCCGCACGCTGATTCTGCTTCTGTCCCTATCATTAAACTCGCTGTCGAAGGTTTACAAGCTGGCGATGGCGGCGCCCACTTAATTACCATTCATCCAGATCCATCACCAAAGTCATCCAGTTTCATGCATACGTCTCCGTGGCTGGCATTTAATACGTTACAGACGTGGAGTAACGAATACATAAATTACGAAATGGTTTTTGCCGATTATCAGAAGACACCTGCCAAGCCAGTGATCAACGGAGAAGCGCGTTATGAATCGGAAGACGGTACAACGCCTTTGCAAACACGAATGGCCGGTTACTGGTCATGTCTCGCAGGAGGGTTTTATAGTTATGGTCATGAATCAAATTGGAAATCCCCGCTGACTTGGAAAACCTGGGCCAATTCTGACGGCGCAAAGCAAATGAAGATCATGGGCGATTTCTTCCGGTCTATCAATTGGACGAAGATGGTTCCAGAACAATCCGTTTTGGTGAATCCGGCCAAGGGTGACGTGGCTAGTATTTCCACCGACAAAGACCTTGCTATCGTTTACATAACAAATCAAAAACCATTCTCGGTTCAACTGAACAAACTGAAGTCAAAAGAGATAACAGGATGGTGGATTGATCCCGTCACAGGCAACAAGACAAAATCCGGAGACTATAGCGTTGATAAAGTCTATGCATTTGGCTTACCTCAAGGTTGGAAAGATGGCCTGATGCTTTTCAAACCAAAAGAGTAATTACCTGAACCAGCGAAGTGTTATTGCTTTACATATTGAAACATCCACGTGTAGATATCGATATTAAAAGCATCGTACGCTTTATCCTCTTTTCGCATTACCCGTACCGTCGTAAGTTTCTGTCCATGAATCGTGCCCCGTTCCAGGGTACATCGTCAATCTTTCAGCAAAGCATCGGAACCTAACGGATATGCTACCTGCTCTCTACCAGTATCTACCGGGACACTTTCAAGACTATTATCTAATGCGGGACGGCGCTGAATCATCACAACCAGTCTGTATTAGGGCATATGCAAATACCCACCACAACGCGAATCATTTAAACTTAAAGTTCTTCAACGTCACCATCCGTTTTAATGATCATCGAATTTATTGAATTCACTAAATCCGCGAAATTATGAATTGCCCACTTAATGAAGTTAGTCCGAACTTCGCCGCTGAATAGCCTGGTCCAATAAAAAAAATCTACCTCGTCCATCGTGAGAAACCAGTCCGCCGTAGCGTTTGCGCGAAGGAGGATTGATGATTAGGTCGCCACGGTGGCGAGCGTCACGGCAGCCGCTATAAATGCTGCAATAATTCCCAAAGCAATAAGGATTCTTTTTCCCATGCTACTTCACCCCCATCTGCACCTCGGTTACATTCGCCTCCGGATTTGCAAAGTCACAGTTGATATACAACTCGCGATTTACAGCGGAAGGCTGAAGGTGTTTGCTTTCAGCGAAACGCGACAACTCCTGGTAGGCAGTCGGGATCGTATCCCATGCGCCTTCATGCACCATAGACACGCACTTGAACGGCTCGGTCCGCTTGAAATGGAACGCACCATCATAAATCTGATCCACTTCCGCAACAGGCAACGATATCTCAAGCGTAAAAGGTTTTGAAAAATCACCATTAAATCCGAGATAATGCCAGTGTATCGGACCAGTGATCGTCAGGTCGTGCGCGGTAGCCTCTTTGTAAAGCTCTTTCGCAACGGGTAGAAAATTTACCAGGTCCGATATTTTCGTCTCTGTTCTGAAAAAGAGGAAATTGATGGGTTTTACTTCTTTGATCTGCATAAAGCGTTAAATTTTATACAAATCAAACGTTAGACGATGACAGCCCTATGTCAACAGGAAAATCGAACCCGGAAAATTTAGTAAATATTATTGCCCTTGAGCGTTCTTTTTCTCAAGTTCTAACAGCTCCCGCAACAAAATCATTGAAACCGGACCTGGCTTTCCGTCTCCAATGGGTTTGTGATCCACAGATACGATCGGCAGGACGCGCTTCGTTGTGCTGGTGAGGAAAACTTCCCGCGCGGCAAATAATTCGTCGATTGAAATGTCGGTTTCCTGAGTGGTATATTTTGTCGAACTGAGTTTGAGGATGTTCTTTCGCGTAACACCTTTTAAGATATTCTTTGCAGGCGTCTTGACTACGCCATTCTCATCAACGATGAAGAGATTACATCTTGGAAATTCGCTCAAAATATTATTGTGATGATATAACACATCTGATGCGCCCTCGGCTTTGATTCGATCGACAAGCCATATGCCCATTGTATAATTGATGGTCTTCGCTTCTGGAAATTCCTTGTTGTATGAATGTGTTATGATACTGATTCCATTTTCGATCTGATCCGAAGAAGGTAAGGTGAGCGGATGTTGCGTCAAAATCAGATTAGGTGCCGCGATTTGATAACCATCGGGGGAATACCCGCCCGTGAGTATCACCTTGATGCCTGATTCATCGATGGCGTTTCGCGTAATGAGTTCTGAAATTATCCCGGTAAGATCAGCGCGCGACTGCGCTGCTTTAAGTTTCATGATGGAAGCAGAATCGTAAAAGCGGTCAAGATGATATTCAAGAAAATACGGATGGTCTCCCTTGATTTTAAAAAAGTCGAATATCCCATACCCTCGTTGAACGGCAAGATCACTGATGTGAACGCTGGCATCTGAAACTTTTACAATTTGATTCCCTACAAATGCGAACTGCGCTTCGATCTTAGAATTCATGCTTAAGTATAATGCTTTTTTCCGTTCACACGAAGAAAATTCGTTTCACAGCCGGGAGCAAACACGCGAAGTTAATGCACAACCAAAAATTGCATTCTCTGGGTTTTTGCGCCTCCGCAGTAAAAAACCTCCACTCCTCTACCAAGAGCTCACAAACTCTTCGGCAAAAACCGGATAGTCTGTAAACCCTCTCGCTCCGGGACTGTAGAACTTACTGGCATCTAATTTAAAATTCAACGGGAAATGTTTATTGAAACGTTCAACGAGATCGGGGTTGGCAATAAAAGGTTTGCCAAACGCAATGAGATCTGCATGACCCGACTCAAGTGCGTCTTCAGCCGTGCCGTGCGTGTAGCCGCCTGAAAGTATTAACGTGTTTGAGAACACCGATCTGACCGTTGTTCTGAAATGGGTAGGAATATTTCCACTTTCGTCAGACACGTGCAAATAAGCGATACCAATTTCATCGAAACGTTCAGCCATGTGAAAATACGTTGCATCAATATCTTCGTAGATCGTCATCCCGTTTGATGTTCCATAGGGAGATATTTTTATACCAACACGTTCGGCGCCCACAGCTTCTTTCAGCTCTTCAATAATCTCGAGGATCAATCTCGAACGATTCGCGATTGTTCCACCATACTGATCATCTCGCTGGTTAGTTTGTGGTGAAATGAATTGCTCCAGCAAATAGCCACTTGCCGCATGTAGTTCAACGCCATCAAATCCTGCTTCCAACGCCCAACGGGAGGCCTGTACGAAGTCCTTTTTTATGTCAATGATATCTTGCTGATCCATCGGCACCGGATGCTCGTACGATTGAAATCCATCTTTATCTGTCCAGATGGTTCCTCTCATTGGAACGCCAGAAGGAGCAATGATCCTCGCGCCAGCGGGTAGATTATACGAATGAGAAACACGTCCTGTATGCATTAACTGCATAAAGATCTTGCCTCCTTTTTCCTTGACGGCATACGTCACGTTCTTCCATGCCTTTAACTGAGCCTGATTGAAAAGACCCGGTACTCTTGGATAACCGTATCCGTTTGGGGAAGGTGAAACTCCCTCTGTAATGATTAATCCTGCTGATGCCCGTTGTTTATAATAATCCACCATCAGATTATTTGGCATATTGTTTATTGCCCTGTTGCGGGTCATGGGTGCCATCACTACCCTGTTATTCAATGAAGTATGGCGAAGATTGTAAGGCGAAAGAAGCATTACTTCGGGTTTAAAAGTGATTAAATAATATCCATTGAATTTTATCGATGGATACACTCAAAAAAATTGAGCAGTTATTGCCTCTAACCCCTGCTGCCAGCCAAAAAATTCATTGATGTATTTAAATTCTTCAATGTATTATAGCCAAAAAAAATCACCTTGGATTGATCAGAACAATGGCGGATGAATAGTCCTTGATGAGTTGTTCATTTAGCGTGTATTTAATGTTTCTGCCTTCTTTCTCGGCATCGATAAGACCAGCCTCCTGTAGAATCTTGACGTGGTGGCTGATGGAGGGCTGCGTCAGGTCAATGACATCCTGGATTTCGGAACATTGTCCGCATCCGCCCTTTTTTGAGATGTGCTGCAGAATCTTGAGTCTGTTGGCATCACCCAATGCCTTCGAAATCTTTTCGATCTGCTTTAAACTTAAGATCATTTGAAATATCGATCAATATAAATAAATCGATCTGGCAATATTACATAAAAGCTGAGCAAAAAGTTTCCGCGGACAAAATTGCCGTATGGAGGTGGCGTTTTTGAAGGGATTTGCGGGATTTAGTATACTGAGGGGGTCTAATTTAGCCGGACAGTTTTGTTGTCGAATTTAAGCAATCATTACCTACGACAATGATGATATTGGAATGTGGTCAAATCCACAGGACTGTCTACCATTTTCAGTAACGCAATAAAATTCACTGTGGAGTTGTCCATATTCCAAACATTTAGCGTTTCGCTCCATTTTGGCCAATGAATCCGTCGACCATTATCCGAGTACAACACCAAAAAACGTTGGCCTGAAAGGTCAACTTAACGAATACAATCCTTGATGAAAGTTCTACAGATATTGGTGAACTAAATGACATTGTGCGACGGGATCACTAGTCACTTCTCGTAGACCTGTTTGGGCCATATCCCTCAAATTCAAGCTAACTTGACAAAGCAGGACTAAGATGAATGAAGCTCTGCGCAGCGAAATACTAAGACTGAATGTAATGAAGTTCATTGAAAATGAAGGTGGAACTAAATTAACGTCCTGTATTAGATCGATGAATCCTTAAAGCGAATAGCCGTTCTGAGGTAATTGCTTCCTAAGAAACTCTCGAAGGAGGTTGCCTAAGTTTCTATAGTTGTTAGCAAGATCTGATTGCTGTTTAATAGTATTGGACATATTCGCCTCTATCACCAAGACAAAACAGTAGCCCCTGAAATCAGTTGCTTTTGCAAGATATGTTAGACGAGTCTCGCTATTAGGCCCAAATTAAGATTAACTTTCTAGTAAACGTTGTAATGCATAAATAACACATCCATCTCTGTTGTTTGTATGAAAATTATATCGAGTTATCTTTTGGTGTTCTATTCTGTTTGTGTGACGCAAACTTATGCTCAGCCATCTCCAGAAATTAAGCCGAGTCCGAAGTTTCCAAATCGGGTAATTTCTCAGTTTGAAATATCGGCCGGGCCTATGCTTAGTTACCCGATACGTCCGAAAGATCCTGGAGTAAATCGCCAAATCAAGGTTGGGCCAATTGTTATGATTTCATTGGTCCATTCGTTTACTGAAAAATTTTCGTTAGCGTTATCCGCATCCTTTGAACAGAAGGGCTCGAAAAGTGTCTTTCCACTTTTTAGAACAGACGTCCTTCCAAACAGAGAAGAGAAGTTAATTCAGACAGTAACGCTGAGTTACGTGTCACTCGCGGTCCCTCCTCGTTATAGCCCTATTCCTCAAGTCCCAATTTATGTTTCGGCTGGCCCCTACCTCAGTTATTTACTGAAGGAAAAAGATCTGAGTGAATCTTTTTATGAAGGCAAGCTTGTAGGCAAAAGCGGAGGAACGCCTGACCCACCCGGATATTCTAATTTTGATTATGGAATAACGGCATGTGTTGGATACAAGCTTTTCATAAACCAAAGCATCAGCGGCATCTTTGAATTACGATACAATCGCGGCTTAACTACAATTAACAAAAGCTATATCACGAATCTCACTAACAATTCATTTTCGTTTCTTGTGGGAATTCCAATTGCCAGATAATTAAATAAACCACCCTAACTCTACCCGTGGTATTCCAATGTACAACCCCTTGCCTGGTGGATGAATAATCATGTTGAAGACGGAAAACATCATGTCACCTATTCGGACTACACATCAGCACCAAATGC
Source organism: Chryseolinea sp. (assembly GCA_039916665.1). Lineage (GTDB taxonomy): Bacteria > Bacteroidota > Bacteroidia > Cytophagales > Cyclobacteriaceae > Chryseolinea. The sequence continues at coordinate 15,436 of JBDSKX010000178.1, forward strand.
AGTGCAAAATCACCGCTTCGAGGAAACTATAGAAGTGCTTGATGAAAATGAAATGCCACTCAACTCCTACACGTGGTTAGGGATGCACGGTAAAGCGAAACTCACTGACGCACAAAAACAAACCATTATTCAGTGGGCGAAGGCACAAATGGATACGCTTAAAGCTCAATATCCTGCTGATAGTTTAATCCTTAAGAGACGGAAGCCTGCTGAGGGGTAACCGGTCATCAGGTTATCTTTCCTCCACTCCTACTATACTGTTAAACGAACAATTTCCGGCCGATTTTTAATCTTCCAAAGGTCCCTTCTCTGGATAACCCACAACAACTGATGACAACTAGTCGTGTGCCCTTTACTATTGGCTTTTTTATATCGCTTCTGATATTGGCAGCTCAAACTGGTTTTGGACAAGCAAAATACCAGGTATCGGGCACAGTCATAGATTCGACTGCGTCATCACCCCTTGCATTCGCGACCGTGAGGATATTAAAGGTTGAAGACAAATCGTTTGCCGGTGGATCCCTCACATCGGATGCGGGTGAATTTTCAATCAGCGTACCAGAGGGAAAATACTACGCTGAAATCGGCTTTATGGGGTATCATTCACAACGTTCCAAGCCATTCATGGTCTCGAAAACAGGGTCAACGGTAACCCTGGGCAAAATCATGTTAGGCGTATCAGCCCGGACGTTGGATGAAGTCATCGTGCAAGCCGAAAAAAGTTCAATGGAATTATCTCTCGACAAAAAGATCTTCAATGTCGGCCAGGATCTCGCCAACGCAGGTGGTTCGGCTTCCGATATCCTGACCAATATCCCTTCCGTTTCTGTCGATCCCGAAGGCACGATCAAACTTCGCGGCAGCGATAATGTGAGGATACTAATCGATGGCAAACCTTCTGGTCTCGTAAGCTTTAAAGGCGGCAGCGGCCTTCAACAACTTCAGGCGAGTATGATTGAACGCGTTGAAGTGATTACGAATCCGTCAGCACGATATGAAGCTGAGGGAATGGCCGGCATTATAAACATCGTGCTTAAGAAAGACCGGCATGAAGGTTTTAACGGGTCATTTGATGTTATTGCAGGACACCCTATTAACTATGGCGGCGCTGCTAACGTCAATTTCAGACATCGTAAAGTAAACTTCTTTGTCAACTACTCCATCGCTTATCGCGAAACGCCGAGCAGAGGTTCTCAATATCAGGAGGTATACGGCGGCGATGGCACTACAAAAATTACGCAACAAACAACGGATGGATATATTACAGGTTTCAATAATAACATTCGCGGTGGGCTGGATTATTTCTTCAACGAAAAGAGTATTCTCACGGCTTCATACTTATACCGACGAAGCGATGCTGGTCGCGTTACCCATATTCGGTATGAAGATTTTACCAATTCGATTACCAACCCGGTGGGCTATACGCTCAGAAAACAGGACGAAAACGAGGTGGAACCAAATTCAGAGTATTCGCTGATCTATAAAAAATCATTTCAGGAAAAAGGGCACGAATTCACTGGCGAAGTGAAATATCTCGACAACTGGGAAAGTTCAAGACAAACTTTTACGCAAACCATTTACGCCAATAATGGAACACCTCAAGGTGGCACTATTGAAAAAGCTCCTAACGACGAATCTGAAAAGCAATTCCTCGTTCAACTGGATTATACAAAACCTTTTTGGAAAGATGGAAAATTCGAAGCTGGAGTCCGAACGAGCTTTCGCGACATGGTCAATGATTACGTCGTGTACCGACAAAATGAGCAAGGTGGTTTCGATCCTTTACCCGGACTTGACAACATCTTCGTATACAACGAAAACATCCACGCAGCATATGCCATTCTTGGAAACAAAACCCGAAAATTCTCTTATCAAGCCGGATTGCGTACGGAATGGACTGATGTGAAAACAACTTTGAAAGAGACAAACGATGTCAATCCACGCAAGTATACCAATCTGTTTCCAAGCGTGCATGCCACCATGGAACTGCCGGGACAGAATGCATTGCAGGTAAGTTATAGCCGCAGGGTCAGAAGACCATTTTACAACGACTTAAGTCCATTCATGACTTACGCGGATAGTCGCAACTATTTCAGTGGCAATCCGGATCTCAATCCTGAGTTCAGTAATGTATATGAAGTTGGCCACATCAAGTACTTCGAACAAGGTACATTTACTTCATCCGTTTACTTTCGGGATACCGACGGAAAAATTGACCGCATCAGAACTGTGGATGCGCAAACGGGGCTCGCTACTACCCTTCCACAAAATCTCAAGGGAGAAAAAGCCTACGGTATTGAGTTCACAAGCAGCCTGACACCCGTCAAATGGTGGAAGATAGATGGCAATTTTAACTTCTTCCACTCGAAAATTGACGGAAGTAATATTATGGATTCATACCGCGCTACAACGTATAGCTGGTTTGCAAGATTGACATCAAGATTTACAGTAGCTAAAATAATAGACGTCCAGCTGCGTGGGAATTATGAAGCACCACAGAAATCGGCACAAGGAAGACGCAAGTCACTCTCGTATATGGATTTTTCAATGAGTAAGGACATCCTCAAAGGACGGGGCACGCTCAATCTCAACATTCTCGATGTGTTCAATTCCAGAAAAATGCGCACAATTACACAAGGTGAAGATTTCTATACAGCAGGAAATTACCAGTTTCGAAGACGTCAGATCAACCTCACATTCAGTTATAGAATCAAGCA